>NZ_JBVISF010000006.1:0-462082 GCF_055575675.1 Streptomyces sp. NPDC034043 | reverse complement strand
GAGTACGTCCAGTACTCGGGCGCCCCTCCGCCTTGCGATGCACGGCACCGGACGCCGCAGGCCTGACCGGCGCTACTTTGACGACAGGACCTAGGAACCGCCGGCTACCCGGGGGTGTTGGCCGCCTACCCGGGGGCGTTCTCCGCCTGCCCGGTGGTGTTCTCCACCGCCGCCACCAGAGGGGCCAGCTCCGGGTTGAGCGCGGCCTCGTCGAGGGCCTCGCGCAGGGCGGCGGCGTTCGTGGGGCGGGCCTGGTCCAGGAGGGCCAGGCCCGCCTCGCTCACGTCGGTGTAGATGCCCCGGCGGTCGGTGTCGCAGATGTAGCGGCTCAGCAGGCCCCGGTCCTCCAGCCTGCTGACCAGCCGGGTGGTCGCGCTCTGGCTGAGCACCACCGAGTCCGCGACCTGGTGCATGCGCAGGTGCCCGCCGGGGCCGCCGTGCTGGCGGCTGAGGACGTCCAGCAGCGAGTACTCGCGCACGCTCAGCCCGTGTCCGGCCTGGAGGGCGCGCTCGATGTGCGCCTCGATGCGGCCGTGGAGGAGGGAGAGGGCGCACCAGCCCTGGGCGAGGCGGGTCAGTGCGCTGTCCGTGGCCGTCATGGGGGCTCCTCCGCCGTCGTGTGCCTGCCGCGCGAACCTGCGGCCTTCCGTTTTCTGGGCTCCAGGATAGGTCACGGGCGCAATAGCCCGCGCTTGCAAATATACCGCGTCTGCAATTAATGTGGACGAGCGTTACCGGCGAGCGCATTTGTGCGCCGCCCTCGCTTCCCCCACCCCCAGAACCCTGAAGGGCAGCCCCGTCATGCCTCTCGCGCTCCTCGCCCTCGCCATCGGAGCCTTCGGGATCGGCACCACCGAGTTCGTGATCATGGGCCTCCTCCCCGAGGTCGCGGCCGGCTACGGCGTCTCGATCCCCACCGCCGGCCTCCTCGTCACCGGCTACGCCCTCGGCGTGGTCCTCGGCGCCCCCGTGATGACCGTCCTCGGCACCCGCGTCCCCCGCAAGCGCATGCTGATGCTGCTCATGGGCCTCTTCATCGCGGGCAACCTGCTCTCCGCGCTCGCACCCGCCTTCGGCCTGATGCTGGCCGGACGCGTCGTCGCCTCCCTCGCCCACGGAGCCTTCTTCGGCATCGGCTCGGTGGTCGCCGCAGGTCTCGTGGCACCCGAGAAGAAGGCCGGCGCCATCGCCATGATGTTCACCGGCCTGACCGTGGCCAACGTGGTCGGCGTCCCCCTCGGCACCCTCGTCGGCCAGCACCTCGGCTGGCGCGTCACCTTCCTGGCCGTCGCCGCCCTCGGCGTGCTCGGCCTGCTCGGCATCGCCCGGCTGGTCCCCGACCTGCCCCGGCCCGAGGGCGTGCGGGTCCGCCACGAGCTGGCCGCCTTCCGCAACGTCCAGGTGCTGCTCGCCATGGCGATGACCGTCCTCGGCTTCGGCGGGGTCTTCGCCGCGATCACCTACATCACCCCGATGCTGACCCACGCCGCCGGCTTCGCCGCCACCTCCGTCACCTGGCTGCTCGTCCTCTTCGGGCTCGGCATGGTCGCGGGCAACCTCGTCGGCGGCCGCTACGCCGACCGCGCGCTCATGCCGATGCTGTACGTCTCCCTGGGGGCGCTCGCCGTCGTGCTGGCCCTCTTCACCCTCACCGCCCACGACAAGGCGGGAGCCGCCGTCACGGTCTTCCTCATCGGCGCCCTCGGATTCGCGACCGTACCGCCGCTGCAGAAGCGGGTCCTCGACCAGGCCGCCGGCGCCCCCACGCTGGCCTCCGCCGTCAACATCGGCGCCTTCAACCTCGGCAACGCCCTCGCGGCCTGGCTCGGCGGGCTCGTCCTCTCCGCCGGGCTCGGCTGGACCGCCCCGAACTGGGTCGGCGCCGTCCTGGCCGCGTCCGCGCTCGTCCTCGCCCTCGTCTCGGGAGCGCTCGAGCGCCGTACGGACCGCCGCGCGGCGGGCGGGAGCCGGGTCATCGCCTCGGGAGCCGCCGCGGCCACCCCCGCCCCCGTCCACCACTGACACCCCCGGCCGCACCCACCCCACCGCAACAGGAGCACCCCCATGTCCCGCACCACCCTCTCCCCGCTGACCACCGAGGACGCCGAGCTGCTCGTCACCGCCGCCCGCACCGCCGCCGAGGCGGCCGGGGTCGCGGTCAGCGTCACCGTCCTGGACGCGGGCGGTCACCCGCTGGCCTTCCGCCGTGACGCCCGGGCCGTCCTGATCTCCGGCGAGACCAGCACCCGCAAGGCCTACACCGCCCTCCAGCTGAACGCGCCCACCGCCGGGCTCACCGAGGCCGTGCTGCCCGGCGGACCCTTCCACAGCCTGCCCACCGCACTCGACCGGCCGCTGCTCTTCATCGCGGGCGGCCTCCCGGTCCACCGCGACGGCCACCTGATCGGCGCCGTCGGCGTCGGCGGCGGAGCCCCCGAGGAGGACCACGGCTTCGGGTCCACCGCCCTCGAAGCCCTGCGCCGGGCGGACTCGGCGGCATAGGCCCGACGGGCGCCCCCCGCCCCGGGTCGCGCGACCGTGTCCTCCGTGCCAGGTTGGTACGGGGGACACGGGTACACGGGTACACGGGTACAACGATGAGGCAGACGACCGGGCGGTTCCGCAGAGGTCGGGCCATCGCGACGGCAGCGGCCGCCACGCTGGTCGCCTTCGCCGTACCCGCCTGCTCCGCCGGAGCGGAAGGCACCCGCGCCACCCCCGGCGCGGCCTCCCCGGCCCCCGTGCCGACCGCCGCGTCCGCGACGCCCACCGGGCCGCCCGCGACCGCGTACGCCCTCTCCACCGCCCCGCGCACCGTGCCCTCCGTACGCGAACACGTGCCCGCCCGGGGCCCCGGCTGGAAGCCCGCCCCCGGCGCCCGCGTCCTGGTCGCACCCGCCGACAGGGCCGCCCTGGCCGACGAGGGCAGGCTGCTCGCCGGCGAACTGCGCCTCGGGTACGCCGAATCCGACCAGCCGAAGCCGGGCGACGTCCACCTCGCCCTCGCCGCGAAGGGATCCGGCCCGGCGGAGTCGTACGAACTCACCGTCCAGGGCGGCCGGGTCAGCATCACCGGCCCCGACGAGGCGGGCGTCTTCTACGGCACCCGGACCCTCAAACAGGAGATACGCGGGGCCGGTTCGGCCCCCGAAGGCAAGGTGGAGGACGCCCCGGCCAAGCCCCAGCGCGGCCTCAACCTCGACATCGCCCGCAAGCACTTCACCGCCGAGTGGATCGAGGGCCGGCTGCGCGAGATGGCCGACCTCAAACTCAACCAGCTCGGCCTGCACTTCTCCGACGACCAGGCCTTCCGGATCGAGTCCGACACCCACCCCGAGATCGTCTCGACCCCGCACCTGACCAAGGCCGAGGTACGCCGGATCAACGCGCTCGCCGCCCGGCTGCACATCGCGGTCGTCCCCGAGATCGACTCGCCGGGACACCTCGGAGCCGTGCTCCGCGTCCACCCGGAGCTGCAACTGCGCGACACGGCGGGCCGGGCCGTCAAGGGCGCCGTGGACATATCCAACCCGGCGTCCGCCCGGCTCGTGGACGAGCTGCTGCGCGAGTTCCTGCCGCTGTTCCCGGCCGGCGCCTGGCACCTGGGCGCCGACGAGTACCAGGCACTGGTGGTCCGCGACCCCCAGGCCTCCTTCCCCGGGCTCGCGAGCGCCGCGCGGGCCCGCTACGGGCCGTCCGCCCGGGTGCAGGACCTGGCGACGGGCTGGCTGAACGACCGGGCGGACGTGGTGAGGCCGTCGGGCAAGGCCCTCAAGGCGTGGAACGACGGCTTCTTCCCGGGCGGAGCCGCCCGGCCCGCCCCGGACATCCAGGCCGAGTACTGGACGGGCAAGGAGATCGGCGCCCGGCCGCCGCTGGAGTACCTGGACGCGGGCCGCAAGGTGGTCAACCTCAACGACGAGTTCCTGTACTACGTGCTCGGCGAGCCCAACCAGTTCACGTACCCCACCGGCAAGCGGATCTACGAGCAGTGGACCCCGCTCGTCCTGCGCGGCACCACCGCCGTCCCGGCACGCTACGACGCGCAGGTCCTCGGCGCCCGCCTCGCCGTCTGGTGCGACCTGGCCGCCTCGCAGACCCCGGCCCAGGTGGCCGCGGGCATCCGGCTGCCGCTGGCCGCGCTCGCCCAGAAGGTGTGGGACCCGCGCCCGCCGCAGGCGTCCTGGGCCGACTTCCGGTCCCTCGCCGGCCGCCTCGGGCCCTGACTCCCGGGAGGCGCCGGCGCCGGGGGAGCGGCGGGCGGGGTCCGCGACCCGCTACCAGATGGAGTTGACCCACTCCGGGTGGTCGATGAACGGGTTGCGGTTGTGCTGGTAGGTGTCGTAGATCACCTGGTTGCGGCGCTGCTCGAAGGCGTCCGGCGGGTCCATCTGGTTCCACTGCTTGAGCAGGCTGATCCTGCCGAAGAGCGGCGCGGTCCCGTTGTTGACCCGGTCGTTCATCTCCAGGTCGGCGAAGCCGTCCCCGCCGTCGTAGCGCACCGCCATGTACAGCAGCATCCGCGCGACATCGCCCTTGACCGCGTTCCGCGGCTCGAAGGAGTCGGCGTCGGTGTAGCTGCCGGGAGCCTCCGACACGGGGCTGCCGCCCATGTCGAAGTCCTTGTTGCCGCGGGTGCTGTTGACGGTGACGTCCTCGGGCCGCAGGTGGTGCAGGTCGGTGCCCGGGCCGGTGACGGTGCCGAAGTCGCCGTGGCTCTTGGCCCAGACGTGCTCGCGGTTCCAGTCGTTGACGCCGCCGCCGTTGGTGTACTTGGACTGGGAGCGGCCCGAGTAGACCAGGATGACGTTGTTGGGGTTCGCGGGGTCCTGGTCGGTGACCTTCAGCGCGTTCCACACGCCGTCGTAGCTGACCCTGGACTGGTTCTTGATGATGTCGTGCAGCGCGGACTTCAGCGCGGCGCCGGTCTTGCCCTCGGCGGCCGCGTAGTACGCGTCCACGCTGGTCGCGGCGGCCTGGGGAGCGGCCTCGGCGACATCGGCGGTCGTGCGCTGCTGGCCGGCGCTGGCGCTGGCCGGTATGAGGAGCAGCGCGGCCGCGGCGAGCCCGGCGGCCCATGGGGCGGTACGGGAGAACTTCATGACGTGGGGGATACCTCTCCACAAGCACCGTCCCCGCCATGGCAGTTGGCGGGGTATCAAGTGGCAGAGCGAGGATCATATTGTCATGTGCCCATCAGGTAAAAACCACATGTCGGCCGCGTGGACCTTGGGGTTTGTCCGCTGCCGGGCACGGGCACGGTAGCGGATGCCCACGGCGGCTCCGACGCGGCCGCTGACAGCTCTCACTGGAGTGGCCCATGGCAGTGAAGATCCTCATCGTGACCGGCGACGCGGCGGAGTCCCTGGAGGTGCTCTACCCGTACCAGCGCCTGCGGGAGGAGGGCTACGAGGTGCACATCGCGGCGCCCTCCCGCAAGAAGCTGCGCTTCGTGGTGCACGACTTCGAGGAGGGCTTCGACACCTACACGGAGAAGCCCGGCTACACCTGGCCCGCCGACGTCGCCTTCGCGGACGTGGATCCCGGTGAGTACGCGGCCGTCGTCGTCCCGGGAGGACGGGCGCCGGAGTACCTGCGCAACGACCCGGAGGTACGGCGGATCCTGGCCGCCTTCGCCGGCGACGACAAGCCGATCGCGCAGATCTGCCACGGCCCGCTGATCACCGCCGCGAGCGGCGCCCTCGCCGGCCGCCAGGTGACGGCCTATCCGGCGCTGGAGCCCGACATGCGGGCGGCCGGGGCCGCGTTCCGGGACTCCGAGGCCGTGGTCGACGGCACCCTCGTCTCGGCCCGCGCCTGGCCCGACCACCCCGCCTGGATGCGGGAGTTCCTGACCGTGCTGCGCGGCAAGGCGCCGCTCGCGTAGCGGCGGGGGCGGGAAGCCGGGGCGGGTTCCGGGGGGCCGGGGCGGGGGCCGGACGGGGACCCCGCCCCGGGGTCCGTCAGTTCCCGGTGGTGACCTGGGGCGCCGGCTCGTACTTGTAGTTCGCCGGGCCGAAGTTCTTCTTCACGGCGGCTTCCCAGGAGCCGTCGGAGACCATCTTGGTGAGCGCGAGGTTGATCTTGCGCTGGAGGTCGTTGTCGCCCTTCTTGAGGCCGATGCCGTAGTTCTCGTTGCTCAGGTTCAGCCCGAGCAGCTTGAACTTGCCCGCGTTGCCCTTCCGCGCCGCGTACCCGGCGAGGATGGAGTTGTCGGTGGTCATCGCGTCGACCAGGTTGTCCTGGAGGGCTACGAGGCACTCCGAGTAACCGCCGAGCTCCAGGATGCTCGCCTTCGGGGCGAGGGTCTTGCGGACGTTCTCCGCGGAGGTGGAACCGCTCACCGAGCACAGCCGCTTGGTGTTGAGGTCCTCGGGCTTGGTGATCGAATTGTCGTCGGCGCGGACCATCAGGTCCTGGTGGGCGACGAAGTACGGCCCGGCGAACTCGACCTTCTCGCGGCGCTTGTCGTTGATCGTGTAGCTCGCTGCGACGAACTTGACCTCGTTGTACTGGATCAGCAGTTCCCGGTCCGAGCTGTACACCTGCTTGAATTCGATCTCGTTGGCCTTGTAGCCGAGTTCCTTGGCGATGTACGTGGCCACGTCGACGTCGAAACCGGTGAAGGTGCCGTTGCTCTCGCGCAGCCCGATGCCGGGCTGGTCGAACTTGATGCCGATGGAGATGGGCTCCTTCGGGGCTTCACCACCACAGCCGGAGGCGGTGACGGCGAGGGCGATCACCGTGGCGACCGCACCGGCCTTGGGAACCTTCATGCTGAACTCTTTTCCTCGGGAACGCGGAATCCCGGGGGATGTCGCGGGAACGGGGGCAGACGTGCGGAACCGCGGGGGCGCGAGGGCACGTGTATGAGGAAGCTAGGAAGGTGACGGCCGTACCGTCACTACATCTGAGGAAAACTTGAGCATAACAATCCGGTTCAGCCGTGGATCTTCCCGCGGTTCCGGTGAGTGGCGGGAGAAGGGGCTGTCCGGGGTGGCGAACGAGGAAATGGGCGCGGCGAGGGTCGAGGGCAATACGCTCCTGCTGGGCGAAGGGGTACGGATCCGGTTCATCCGGACATTGCGCCTGCCCGAGTCGGGCACGCACGCACTCCCGCCGGGGCTGGGGGAGTTCCCGCTGCGCAGGGTCGAGGACCATCCGGACACCGTGCCGCCGGAATGGCTCGCCAAGGGCGGCGTGATGCTGCCGGTGTACCTGCGCGAGGCGATGTGGCTCAGCTTCGGCGGCTCGCGGGAGCCCGCCGCGCTCCAGGTCGGCGTCGGCAAGGTGTGCGCCGTTTCGGGCAGGCGGTGGACCGGCCGGCTGGAGCGGGGGCCGCAGAACTACGTGGTGCTGCCCCGCCAGCCCTGGCTCGACGGAATCAACTCCGGTGACGGGACGGTGCGCCAGTTCGTCGCCGTGCCGCTCGGCCTCGGCGCCACGGTCGAGGGTCAGGTCACCGGCGAGGAGGTGACCGGCGGGGTGCAGCTCCAGGCGTTCCCGCTCGGCCCCGAGGCCCTCGCCGCCTGGCGCGAGGAGCAGCGCGCGAGCCTGCGGAGCGGCCGTCCGGGCGGCGGCGGATACGGCGCGGCCCCCGGCGGGCCCCCCATGCCGATGGCGGCGCCCGCCCCGGGCGCCGCCCCCGCGCACCCGGCCGGGCGTCCGGCACCGGCCGCGGCCATGGGACTCGGCGTGGGCGGTGCGATGCGCCAGGAGGTCTACAAGGACGACCGGGAGCCGTCGGCCTGGGCCGACCGGCCCGCCGCGCGGGTCTTCGTCCACCTCGTGACCCCGCCCGAGTGGCGCCGCATCACGGGCGAGGACGCGCCGCCCTCACCCGTGGACCGCGCCGCCTACACCCGGGCCGGACTGCCCTGGTACGACTACTACGACGAGACCGGCACCGACCTCCCGGCCGCCGGCCCCCTCGCCGGGGTGAAGCCCGTCGGCGACTGGCTCGGCGACGACCACGCACCCTGGACGCCGCCGGCACCCGGCCAGGTCCTGCCGCTCGGCACGGCCCCGCGCCCCGGCGAGCCGGTCCAGGACGGCGACTGGTAGCCGGACCGGCGCGCACGGCGGCCCGGCACCGGTACGGCGCCCGGCCGCCGTCCGCCGGTCCCGCGACCGGTCAGACTGGTGATCGATTCCGGGCCGCCGGGCCGCTATGATCACCGCGGCAAGGCCGTAGCGCAGAGGTCGTCGCGCCCAGGCATCGAGCTGAGGACGCCGGTTCGAATCCGGCCGGTCACGCCTTTTCTCCCGTCATGTCGGAATGGCGGCATCGCGGGCGCGAGGCGTACCGGAATGCCGCTGCTCCGCGCAGTCGCAGGTTCGCCGGGCGCCGGCGAAGGAACCGGTGGAATGGTGATGACACGGCCGACGCCCGTACGGTGCCCCGCTATCGAGCACCCGGACCTGCCGCTCGCCGACCCGGCGGAACTCGGCCCGCTGCTCGCCCGGCTCGCGCAGGACCGGCCCGTCGAGTCCGACGAGACCTTCCCGCTCGGCACCCTGCGCCCGGACGGCCGCGTCGACCTCTGCAAGCAGGGCCTCGGCCCGGCCGGCACCGCCCGTCTGCTGCCCGCCGCGCTCACCTCACCGCACGCCGCGCACCTGCTCCTCGGCACCAACTCCCTGACCGACGAGGGCGCCCGCACCCTCGCGAGCGCCCTCGCCGGCGCCGACGGCCGCCACGGCGTGCACACCCTCTACCTCGGCTGCAACCGGATCGGCCCCGACGGCGTGCTCGCCCTCGCCGGAGCCCTCGCCGGGGACACCACCGTCCGCGCCCTCTGGCTCAAGCGGAACCCCCTCCACGAGGACGGCGCCCGCACGGTCGCCGCACTGCTGCGCCGCGACACCGCGCTGCGCACCCTCGACCTCGTCAACACCGGCATCGGCGCCGAGGGCGTACGCCTCCTGCTCGACGCCCTGCTCACCCGCCCGACGCCGCTGGAGCGGATCTTCCTCGGCGGCAACGGCCTCACCGCCGAAGCCGCCCCGCTGCTCGCCGCCCTCATCCGCGACGCCGGAGTCCGCGAACTGTACGTACCGGCCAACCACCTCGGCGACGAGGGCGTCGCCGTCATCGCCGCCGCGGCGGCCGACGCCGGCCCCGGGCGCCCCGTCCGCCTCGGCCTCGGCGGCAACGGCATCGGCGTACCCGGAGCCCGCGCCCTCGCCGACGCCCTCGGCGGCATCGAGGCCCTGGACCTCGGACGGGCCATATCCGAGCGGAGCCTCGGCGCCACCGGCAACGTGACCGGCGACGAAGGCGCGGACGCCCTGGCCGCCGCCCTGCCCGGCAGCCCGCTGCGCCGCCTGGAACTGCGCCACACCGGCATCACCGGGCGCGGTGCCAGGAGCCTGCTCGCCGCCCTGCCCGAGGACGCCCCGCTGGAGCACGTCGGCCTCGGCCCCGGCACGCCCCGCCGCCTCAAGCGCTCCTTCGCCGAACGGCTGCGCCCCGCCCGGGCCTCCCACCCCGACCTGCGGGCCATCGGGAGCGTGTACCGGTGAGCGCGCCCACCGCGCCGCCCGGCGGACTCCCGCCCGGGGACGCGGCCGCCCGGCAGCGCGCCCGCCGCTACGCGGTGCCCGCCCGGATGATCCGCCGGGCCACCGCGCACCGGCCGGCCGGGGACCGGCGCGCCGCCTGCGCCGCGGCCGGCGTGGAGGTGGCCGTCGACCTGACCGCGCGCGCCTCGCGGTACGGCACCGCCGTCGCCGGGGCGGTGGAAGCGGACCTCCACGGCTTCGCCCCCGACCTGCTGCGCCGGCACCTGCCCCGGGTCCTGGGCGGCCGCAGCGCGCTCGCCCCGATGCGCGTCCTGCCGGCCCGCCACGGCACCGGGCCCCTGATCGGCGCGGACGCGCCGCGGCCGCCGGCCTGGGTGGAGACCGTACACGTCGATCCGGCGGCCTGACCGGGCGGCCGGGCGGAGGGAGAACTGGCCGGTTGTTTACGGTCGTTCAGGCGGTGATCACCGAGGCGTGACAGCATGGCCGTGGACATCACGGCCAAAGCGGCCAAGCTGAGGGGGAGTTCGGTGAGCGGAGTACGCAAGAGCCTGGCCAAGGTGGAGATCGCGCTGCGCTGGGACCCCAGTCCGGCGGGCACGCCCGCGAACGACCTGGACATCGTCGCCGCCGTCTACGGCACCTCGGACCCGTACGGGGAGCCCGTCTACCTCGTCCACTTCGGCAGCCGCGCCCCCGACGGCACCATCACCCTGGGCCGGGACAGCCGCACCGGGCAGGGCTTCGGTTACGACGAGGTGATGACCCTCGAACTGGACCGGCTGGCGCCGGAGCTGGGCCGGGTGGTGGTCGGCGTGGTGATCCAGGACGCGGGGCCCGCCGGGGTGCCGGAGCGCAAGACCTTCGCCGCCGTCGGCGGTACGGGGCTGCGGATCCGGGAGGGCCACACCGACCTCGCCACCACGGACTTCTCGCAGATCCCCGGGGCCACGGCGGCCACCGTGGCCGAGTTCGTCCGGGACGCATCGGGCGGCTGGGCGATGGACGCGCGCACGCGCGGCTTCGACGCGGACCCGCAGGAGTACGCCCGGGTGATGGGCGCCGCGCGCGGCTGAGGCCCCGTGTGCGGGAGTTCCGTACGGGCGGGGCGGCGGCCACTCTGCTCGGGAGTGGCCGCCGCCCCGTCCGGGTGGCGCGCTGCCGCCGTCCCCACGTGGCAGCGCGAGCGGTCCGCCGTCCGGTCATCGTGAACGGCGGCCCGCCGGTTCAGGGGGTCAGGGGCGCCCGGCCGTGGCCGTGTCCGCCGCCGGGGGCGTGATGCCCAGCGCGGGCAGCAGGGCCGCGTCGACGAACCTGACCAGGTAGTCGGCGTCCGCGTAGCGCTCCTCCAGCACGGGCCGGATGCGCAGGACGCCCATCAGCTGCGCGGGCAGGAACTCCACTGCCGGATGGTCCGGGGCGATCTCGCCGCGGGTCACGGCCCGCTCCACGATGGCGCCGAAGGCCGACAGTTCGGGCTCGACCAGCGCCTCGCGCAGCGCGGCCCGCAGCTCCTCGTCGCTGAGCACGGCCACCCCCAGCGCCTGGGTGAGGCGGGTGTCGCGGCCCGAGGTGCCGGCCGCGATCCGGGCGGCCTCGCGGAGGTCCCCCGCCAGCGTGCCGGTGTCCACGTCCGCCAGGGTCCGCTCGCCGCGGCGGGCACGGCTCGCGCGCAGGGCCGCGGCGACGAGCTGCGGCTTGGTCTTCCACTGCCGGTAGAGCGTGGACTTCCCGCAGGACGCCCGGGCGGCGACGCCCTCCATGGTGAGGGCCTCGTACCCGTTCTCGCGCAGCTGGTCGAGGACGACGTCGTAGAACTCCTGCTCGCGCTCCGGGCTGATCTTGGAGCGGCGCGCGGTGACCTGCGGCGTCGACGTCATGGGTGGGGATTCTCCTCGCGGGATCCAGGCGGTGGGTCCGTGTTCCGAGTGTACGGCCATCCGAGCTTATCGGGACACCAGCGTATCGATACGCTGATGTATCGATACACTGGCGTGTCGATGGAACCCGAAAGATAGTGAGACCGGGGGATGACCTCCCACACCGCTCCGGACCGGCCACCCGCCGGTCACCTCGGCGCCCGCCGCCGGCTCATACGCGAGTTGCTGCTCGTCGCGGGCCTCTTCGCCGCCTACAAGGCCGGCCGGATGCTCTCGACGGGCCGCACCGACGAGGCCTTCCGCAACGCCGGCCGGATATGGGACGCCGAGCGAGCCCTGCACCTGCCCGGTGAGGGCGTCGTACAGGGGCTGCTCCTCCACTGGGACGCCCTCGTCCACACCGCGAACACCTACTACGCGGCCGTGCACTTCCCGGCGACCGCCCTGTTCCTGGTCTGGCTGTACCTGCGCCGCCCCCGGCACTACCTGTGGACCCGGCGGGTGCTCGCCGTCCTCACCGGCGCCGCCCTCGTCCTGCATCTCTCCTTCCCGCTCGCACCGCCCCGGATGCTGGGCGCCGCGCACCTGGTGGACACCGGTCAGGTGTACGGGCCGACCGTCTACGGGGCCGCGCCCGAAGCCGACACCCTGGCCAACCAGTTCGCCGCGATGCCCTCGCTGCACTTCGGCTGGGCGCTGATGCTGGCCCTCGGCATGATCGCCGCGACCGGCTCGCGGTGGCGCGCCCTGTGGCTGCTGCACCCGCTGGTGACCCTGCTCGTGATCGTGGGCACCGCCAACCACTACTGGCTCGACGCGATCGTGGCCGCCCTGCTGCTGGGCGCGGCCCTCCTGCTGGTCCCCCGCCCGGCCGCCGGCGGCGCGGCCGCCCCGGAGGTACGGAGCCTGCCGCGTCCGCGTCCGCGTCCGGCGGTGCGGACCGGCCCGGCCGGGGTCGTGGGCGTCGCGGGTGCCGGTGCCGGTGCCGGGGCGTCCGGTTCCGGCGGCGCCCTGCGCGTCCCCTCCGCCGTCTCCGCGGGAGCCCGGCGGTGAACGCCACCGTCCTCGCCGTCGCCCTCTGCCTGGCCTCGGCCGCCACCTACGCGGCCGCCGCCGTCGCCCAGGAGCGCCTGGCCCGCCGGGCCGTCGCCCGCAGCGCCCGCGCCCTGCTCGGGAACGGGGCCTGGTGGTGGTCGGCCGGACTGAACGCCGCCGCGGCGCTGCTGCACGCCGCCGCGCTGCGCTACGGACCGCTGACCCTCGTCCAGCCGCTGGGAGCGCTCACCCTGGTGGCCGCCGTCCCGCTGAGCGCCCGGGGCGCCGGACGGCGGGTCGCCGCCACCGAGTGGCGGGGCACCCTGGCCACCGTCGCCGGGCTCGCACTGCTGCTCCTGCCCGCCTCCGGCCCCGCCCCCGACGACACCCTCACCCTGGCCGAGGCACTCGCCGTGTCCGGAGCCACCGTCGCGGCGATCCTCCTGCTCACCGCCCGTAAGGACCCCGGCCCGGGGCTGCGCCACGCCACCGCCTCCGGACTGGCCTCCGCCGTCGCCTCCGCCCTGACCCAGACCGTGGCCGTGGCGGGCGGCCGGGGCGGCGCCCTGCTCAGCGGCCGGGTGATCACCGTGGCCCTGCTCGTGGTGGTGTTCGCCGTCGGCGGGATGCTGCTCTCGCAGCGGGCCTACCGGGGCGGCCTCGGAGCCCCGCTCGCCGTCGTCAACCTCGCCAACCCGCTCGCCGCGGCCGCGATCGGCATGGTCCTGCTCGGTGAACGCCTCCAGGGCGGCCCGCTCGGGATCCTGCTCGCGGCGGCCGGAGCCCTCGCGGCCACGCGCGGGGTGCTGCTGCTGACCCGTACCGCGCCCGCCGCACCGGCCGCCGGACCCCGCCCGGTGCCGGCCGGCCATGTGACGGCCTGAGCCGCCGGCGCGGGAGAACCGTTCCGCCCCCGGTGTGCGTCCTCTCCGCCACGCTCCTCGAGCGCCCGGTGCAGCGCAGTTCTTCGACCTCGCCACCCGGGGCTCGGCCATCGCGGGCTCCCTCGTCCTGCTCATCGATGAGCCGGACACCACGCCCCGGCAGCCCTTTCCGGCAGACCTTTCAGGCCGCGGCACCAGGCTGGGCGGCCACCCCGTTCCGCCGGATCGGCGGCCGCCACCCGTACGCCGGACCCGTGCGCACCGTCCGCTGCCACGAGGACAAAGCCCTGCTGCGCGAACTCCTCCACACCCCCGGCGGGGGAGCGGTCCTCGTCGTCGACGGCGGCGGGTCCCCGCGCACCGCCCTGGTCGGCGACCTCGGCGGCGGCGCGGCGCACCGCTCCGCTGGGCCGGGCTGATCGTCCACGGCACGATCAGCGACAGCGTCGCCCTCGGCGCCCTGGACCTCGGGGTCCAGGCCCTGGGCACGTGCCCCCGCAAGAGCGGCAAGACCGGCGAGGGCGCGGTCGACGAGCCCGTCACCATCGGTTGGGTCACCTTTCCCCCCCCCGGGCGACACGTGTACGTGGACGACGACGGCGTCGTGGTGCTGCCCGCCGGGCACTGGACGGCGGTTTCCCGCCACCCTGCGGCCGGGGGCCTGGCGGCGGCGGTCCGGCGGGGGTTTCACTGCGGGCCCATGAGACGACACAGGATCATGGGCCTGCTCGGCGCCCTCACCCTCGCCGCCGGAGCCCTGGCCGGACCCGCGGCCGCCGCCGGATCCCCCGCCGCCGGACCCGCGGCCGCCGGACCGCCCGCCGCCGCTGACGCCACCGCCGCCGGACCCGCGGCCGCCGGACCGCCCGCCGCCGCTGACGCCACCGCCGCCGGGCCCGGGGCCGACGGGCCCCTCCCGCCCACCGAGTTCGGCACCGACTGGCACGACCCCCTCACCGCCGCCCCGCCCGTGGAGCGCCCCGCGACCCGCTCCTGCGAAGTGACCCTGGCCGAGGCCCAGTTCCGCGACTTCACCCCCTACCGGGGGACCTACGCCCCGCCCGCCGGCTGCGGCCGCTCCGGCTGGGCCAAGGCCGTCCTGCGCCTCGACGGCAAGGTCAAGGGCCGCCAGTACGACCGCCTCGGCAACCTCACCCTCGGCGGCGTCGAAATCCTGCGCACCTCCACCCCGCAGCCCTCGCCCGACGGCATCACCTGGTCCGTGGAGAAGGACGTCACCCGCTACAGCGACCTCCTCGGCCGCCCGCAGCCCGTCGAGATGCTGATCGGCAACGTCGTCAACGACACCTACACCGGCGTCATCGACGTCAAGGTCACCCTGACCCTCTACGCCGCCGACCGGCACCACCCGGCCCCCGACACCCCCGACCGGGTCCTGCCCCTCACCAACCCCGCCGTCACCACCCCGCGCAACACCGAGCGGCTCCTCGCCGAGGTGTACGCCACCGGCTCCGGCGGCGGCTGCGAGGAGTACTGGTACATGACCGTCCCCGACGCCGCGCCCTACTCCTGCAAGGCCCCCGACGGCCCCCACCGCGAGGTGCGGATATCCGTCGACGGACGGCTCGCCGGCCTCGCCGCCCCCTTCCCGACCGTGTGGACCGGCGGCTGGTCCAACCCCTTCCTCTGGTACGTCACCCCCGGCCCCCGCGCCTTCGACGTCCAGCCGATCGTGTACGACCTCACCCCCTACGCGGCCCTCCTCAACGACGGCCGCGAGCACCGCGTCGAGGTCTCCGTCTCCGGCGTGCCGGCCGGCCAGGGCGGCTGGAGCACCCCCGTCAACCTGCTGCTCTGGCAGGACCACGGCCGCCAGGTCGTCACCGGCGCCCTGACCCGCCACGAGGAGGGCGCCCCCACCGGATCCTCCCGCTGGACGCCCGCCGCCCCCGGCGGCGAACACCGCCTGGACACCGACGGGGGCCACCGCCTGACCGTCGCCGGGTACCTCGACACCTCCCACGGCCGCGTCACCACCACCGTCACCCGGGCCGTGTCGCACACCTCCGCGCACCTCTGGACCGACGGCGAGAACCGGGACGCCCTCACGGCTTCCTGGACCGACGAGGAGAGCGTCACCCGCGGCGCCGCCGCCACCCGCACGGCCCGCACGTACACCATGGACGGCGAGACCACCCTCGGCGCCGGCGACCGGCTGCGCACCGTCCTGTCCCTCGGGGACCGGGCCGACACCGTCACCTTGCGCGGCGGCCGCCAGACCGGCCGCTCCCTCCTCGACCACCGGTACACGGGCGACGCCACGTACACGGCGAACGTCCCGCGCGACCAGCGGCACGCGGTCGGCACGTCCACCGAGCGCTACCGGCTGTACGGGACGGACGCCGGGGCCGGCTGTTACGACCGTACGGTGTCCACCGCGCAGGGCACCGTGACGGAGGACCGCTTCCGCTGCTGACGGTGGCGGGGCCTACGATGACCGCCCATGGAGATGAGTGAGGCCGGCAGACGGCTGGTCGACGGCCGTTTCGAACTGATCGGCCCCCTGGGCGCCGGAGGCATGGGCACGGTGTGGCGCGCCCGCGACATCGCACTGCACCGCGAGGTCGCCCTGAAGGAGGTGCGCCCGCCGGACCCCGCCACGGCCGCCGCGCAGCCGGACCTCGCCGTCCAGCTGCGCGAGCGGGCCATCCGGGAGGCCAGGGCCCTGGCCCGCCTCGCCCACCCGAACGTGGTGACCATCCACCACATCGTGGAGCCCGCGCCGGGGACGGACGGCCACCCGTGGATCGTGATGGAGCTGCTCAGGGGCGGTTCACTGCACGACCGGCTCGCCACCGGACCGATGCCGCTCACGGAGGTGGTGCGGCTCGGGCTCGACATCCTCTCCGCGCTGCGCGCCGCACACGCGGAAGGCGTGCTCCACCGGGACGTGAAGCCGGCCAACGTCCTGCTGCGGCCCGACGGCTCGGCCGTACTGACCGACTTCGGCATCGCCGCCGTGCACGGGGCGACCGCCCTCACCTCCACCGGGGTGCTCATCGGCTCGCCCGAGTACATCGCCCCCGAGCGCTGCCGGGGCGAGGAGGGCCTGGCGGCCTCCGACCTGTGGTCGCTCGGCATGCTGCTGTACGTGGCCGCCGAGGGGACGCACCCGCTGCGCCGTGCCACCAGCCTGGCCACGGTCGTCGCCGTCCTCGACGAGCCGATCCCCGCTCCCGTGCGCTCCGGCCCGCTGGGGCCCGTACTGGAACGGCTGCTCGTCCGGGACCCCGCGGCGCGGCCCGACGGCGGCGAGCTGGAAGCGCTGCTCCGGGGTGCGAGCACTGCTCTCGGGGCGGGCGCCGGTACCGCCCCGGTCCCGCCGGTCGCGGGCCCGTACGGCCCACCGCCCACGGTGTCGGACGCCCGCTCCTTCACCCCTGGCGGCGGCTCCCCGTACGCGCCCACCACGCCCGTCCCCGGTACCGCCCCGGCCCGGGGGCGCGGCCGCGCGGCGCTGATCGGCGCCGCCCTGGCGCTGGCCCTCGCCGGCGGGGTGGCCGGCCTCGTCCAGGCGCTGCCCGACGGCAAGTCCTCCGGCCGGCAGGCCACGGGCCCCACCGCCACGGCCACCCCGGCCGCCGTCACCCCCGGCGCGGCGACCCCCGCGGGCCGGACGGGCGCCACGCCGCGGGGCGAGGGCGGCCAGGCCGCGGCCACGGGGAACCTGCTCGCCCCCGACCAGGTCCGGACCGTCGTCGAGGCGTTCAAGCAGCGGACCGGTACCACCACCTTCGTGGAGATGACCGTCTACGAGGGGTACGTGCTGGCCTCCATCCCCACCGCCCCCGGCGCGGACACCTTCGACCGGTACCAGTACCGCGACGGCCAGGTGACGCACGCCGGCCCCGGCGGCACCGTCAAACAGGACGAGCCGCTCATCGACATGGCGGGCGTGAAGTGGGACGCCCTGCCCGCCCTCCTGGACCGCGCCCAGCAGGAACTGGGCGTCACCAAGCCCACCTCCCGCTACGTCATCGTCGAGCCCTGGCTCTTCGACGCGACCCCCTCCATGCGCCCCTACCTCACCGACGAGTACGGACGGGGCGGCTACGTGTACGCCGACACCCAGGGCAACGTGAAGAAGGTCTACCGGTCCTGACGAGGCGTATCCGCACACCCCCACACCCGCACATGCCCGCAGACCCGCCCACCCGTACGCGCCCGGGCGCGTACGGGTGGGCGGACACGGTCCGAGGAGACGGCCACCATGCCCAGCTGGCGCACCACCCTGACCCGCGCCGGGATCACCGACCCCCGGCTGCGGGCCGACTTCACCCATGCCGCACGCAGGGTGCTGCGCCGCGAACCGGCCCCCTACCTCACCCTGCGCCTGCTGGCCGCGCCGCCGCTGGTGCCCTGGCTGGCGGCCGGGCTGGCCTTCATGAACCTGGTCGACGACGTGGCCGAGACCGGCACCCCGAGTGCCCGGGCCGCCGGTCTCGCCACGCTGGCGCGACGCACCGGAGCGGCCCTGGAGAGCGGCGACAGCCCGGACCCGCTGCTGCGCGCCTACGCCCACGCCGTGAGCACCCGGGGCCTGCCCGGGCACTGGGTCACCCGCTTCCTCGACGGAGCCGCCACCGCCGAGGCCGGCTTCGACGGCTTCGCCACCGAGGAGGACTTCCAGACCTACCTCGACGCCTACGCCTGGCCCGGGGTCATGGTCTTCACCGGCCTCCAGTACGAGGGCGGACCCGACGCTGCCCAGGCCGCCGGCTGGCGCGGCTTCGTGGACGCCGCCCAGCGGGTCGACTTCCTCGCCGATCTCGCGGGCGACCTCGCCGACGGGCGGCTGTGCGTCCCGCGCTCCCGGCTCGACGAGCACTCCGTCACCCGCGCCGACCTGGAACGGGCCCGCGACACCCGGGAGGTACGCGCCCTCCTCGCCGCCGAGTGTGCCCGCGCGCGGACCGCCCTCGGCGCCGCCGGAGGCGTCCTCGGCCTCACCGAGCCCGGACTGCGGCCGGTGGTCGCGGCCATGACGGAGCTCATGGGACACCAGCTGACCGCGGTGGAGAAGGCCGGCACCGGCGCCCTGCGCAAGGACGTCGGCTACGGCCTGACGGCACCCGTGGCCACCCTGGTCCGCGCGCGGCGCCGCCGCAGGCACCCCGGGCGGACCACGGCGGCGCCGCGCTGACGCCCCGCCGGGCGGGACCCGTCAGTACGGGCCGTTGACGTTGTCGATCGAGCCGTATCGGGCGGCGGCGTAGTTGCAGGCCGCGGTGATGTTCGCGACCGGGTCGTACGAGTCCATGGAAGTGCCGGGCACGTGGTAGGCGCGGAAGGTCGGGTCGATGACCTGGAGCAGGCCCTTGGAGGGGATGCCGGCCGCGGCGTTGGAGTCCCAGTTGTTGATGGCGCGGGGATTGCCCGAGGACTCGCGCATCACGTTGCGGTGGATTCCGTTGTAGGTGCCGGGAATTCCGTGCTTGGCCATGACGGCCAGCGACTGGCGGATCCAGCCGTCGAGGTTGTTCGCGTACGTGGTGGCCGGTTTGGCGGCGGGCTTCGCCGCGGCCGCCCGTGCCGCCGCGCCGATGCTCAGCTTCAGGCCGGGGCGGATCACCGAGGGGTTCTGGCCGATGGCGTTGCGGTTGGCCGCGTAGAGCGCCTGCCAGCCGCCGCTCACGGAATGATCGGCCGCGATCTTCGAAAGCGTGTCACCGCCGACCACGGAATAGGTGACGGCCGCCGCGGCCTTTTCCACGGACGCCTTTTTCGCGACGGACTTGTCCACGGCCGGCTTCTGCACCGCCACGGCCTTCTCCACGGACGCCTTGACGAGCGACGCCGGAGCCGGCTGCGTGCCGGCCGCCCCGGCCGTGGTGGCGCTGATCAGCGGAAGGGCGAAAGCCGCTCCGCCCGTGCCGGCGACCGCGAGTCCGCGGGCGATCCGGTTCTGCTTCGGCCGACGGTGCTTACCGTGTCGGGGCATGGCGCTGTTCCTCACGTGGGGGTACGGGAGAGCCCCGGCGGCGGCCGGATTCGGCAGTCGGCCGCGGGGAGTGAGGTGACCGTAGGCGAGTGCGAGGGGCGGGAACAAGACGAGAATTCCGCCCGGAGATCGACTTCCCGTCCGTTGTCCGGTAAATGACCATGACGGGCGGATCGCGGAAAGGCCGATTTCCTTTCCGTGGAAAGGGAATCGGCCGTTCCGGATGAATTGATGTTGAGCGGTCCCGCGTGACCCACATCACGGGCCGGGCAGGTTTGAGGCCGCCTCGTCCAATACGGTCAATTCGCGCCCCGATACTGCCGATTCGGGCGACCCGCCCGAGGCTGACGAATCGCTCGCAATGGGACATTCAATCCCGCCTGTGGCCGCTCCGGGGGCCTGCGACCCGTCCCGACTCGGGGCGTGCGGGCCGCTCAGTCGGGCAGCGCGACGGTGAGGTCCACCTCGACCAGCTGCCCCGCGAAGCCCAGCTGCGCGACCCCCAAGAGCGTGCTGGCGGACGTGAAGGCCGGCCCGAGGGCGGAAGCGGCAAGCCGGTGCCAGGCGAGGCCCAGGTCGTCCCTGTCATCGCTGCGCACGTAGATCACCGAACGCACCACGTGCTGCGGCTGGGCGTCCACCGCCGCGAGGGCGGCCAGCGCGTTCGCGGCAACCTGATCGACTTGCGCCTCGAGGGAGCCCGGGCCGACGAGGGAGCCGCCCTGGTCGAGGGGGCACTGCCCCGCCAGATGGGCCGTTCGGCCGGTCTCCACCACGGTGATGTGGTGGTAGCCCGGCGTCGCGTGCAACTGATCGGGGTTGATGCGGCTGATCTTCGCTGTCATGCCGCGAGTCTGGCCGGTCCGCCCCGGACGCGCACCCGAATTCGCCCCACCGCGCGACCGTCCGGCGCGGCGCTGAGATCGCCCGGTTGAAGAACGAGCTAGAGGGAGGCCAGCGCCTCCAGAGTGGCGTCCACGGCTCCCCGGGACGCGGGCAGCAGGGGCAGGCGTACGTCCGGGGTGGGGATCCGGCCCTGCGCGTGCAGCACCCCCTTGACCACCGTCGGGTTCGGCTCCGCGAAGGCCGCCGCCGAGACCCGCGCCAGCCCGTGCCCCAGCCCCCGGACACGCCCGACGTCGCCTTCCCGCCAGGCCGCCGCGAGCTCCACGAACCGCTCCGTCGCCAGATGGGCCGAGGCGAGCACCGCGCCCGACGCGCCCAGCGCCAGCATCGGGGACGCGTACGCGTCGTCCCCCGCCAGGACGGAGAACCCCTCCGGCAGCCGGCCCAGCAACGCCACCGTCTCCGCGTCGATCCCGCCCGCCGCGTACTTCACCCCGGCCACCCCGGGCAGCGAGCCCAGCGCGCGCAGCGCGTCCGCGTCCAGCGGCTGCCCCGTCCGGTACGGGATGTGATAGACGATCAGCGGCAGCGGACTGACCTCGGCCAGCCGCGTGAAGTGCGCCAGCACGCCCGCCGCCGAGGGCCGTACGAAGGACGGTACGGTCACCAGCGCCGCCCGGGCCTGCGGCCACCGCGCCAGCCGCGCCAGCGCCGCCTCGCTCGCCCTGGTCCCGCTCGCTCCCGCCCCCACCGTGAGCGGCACCCCCCGCTCGCCGCAGACCCGGGCGCAGACCCCGGTGACCAGGTCGCGCTCCGCCTCGTCGAGGGCGGCCGCCTCGCCCGTCGTGCCGAGGGCCACGATCCCGGCCGCCCCCGCGTCGAGCACCTCGTGGGCCAGGGCCTCCAGCGCCCCGGCGGCCACCTCCCCGTCACGAGCGAAGGGGGTGACGAGCGGGACGTGGATCCCGTCGAGGGTGAAAGGGGTGACATCGGTCAATTGTCCGGCCCGTGCCGTTTCCTGTCGCATACCGAAGAGCTTCGCCCGGACCGAGCGCCGAATCCAGTTCGCGTTCCTTACCCGACCCGTAAGCTGAGCCGATGCTCGACGTACGCCGCCTGCGCCTCCTGCGGGAACTCGCCCGCCGGGGCACCATCGCCGCCGTGGCCGAGGCCCTCGCCTTCAGCCCCTCCGCCGTCTCCCAGCAGCTCTCCGTCCTCGAACGGGAAGCCGGCCTGCCCCTGCTGGAACGCACCGGCCGCCGGGTCCGCCTCACCCCCGCCGCCCAGAACCTCGTCCGGCACGCCGAAGCCGTCCTGGAACGCCTCGAACAGGCGGACGCCGACCTCGCGGAGGCCCGCAGCGGCCTCGCCGGCGTCCTGCGCGTCGGCTCCTTCCCCACCGCCACCCGGGCCATCGTCCCGGCGGCCCTCCTCCACCTGGCCCGGCGCCACCCCGGGCTGGAGCCGAGGGTCCGCGAGACCGACCCGGCGGCGGTCGCGCACGCGCTGCGGGCCGGGGACCTGGACGTGGCCCTGGTCCACGAGTACGACTTCGTCCCCGCGCCGCCGGAGCCGGGGCTCGCCACCCGCCCGCTGTACGGGGAGACGATGTACCTGGCCGCCCCCGCCGGCCCGCCCCCGGACCCCGCCCCCGACCAGGGCCCGCCCCCGGCCTCCGGCCTCTCCCCGGCCTCCGGACCCGACCAGGGAGCGGTCCTGCGTACCCACCAGGACGCGCCCTGGATCACCGCCACACCCGGCACCCTCTGCCACGCCATGACCGTGCGGGCCTGCCAGGCGGCCGGATTCGCGCCCCGGATCCGGCACCAGGTCGACGAGTTCGACACCGTCCTCGCCCTGGTCGCGGCCGGGCAGGGAGTGGCCGTCGTCCCCCAGCTGGGAGTGACCGGACCCCCGGACCCCGGCCTCACCCTCACCCGCCTCCACATGGAACGCCGCACCAAGATCGCCTTCCGCGACGGCGCCGCCGCGCATCCCGCCGTGGCCGCCTTCGCCGCGGCGCTGCGCGCGGCCGTGCCGCCGGATCTGGCCGGAACCGGTGGGGGCGGATGACGCGAGGGCCCGCACAACTCCCTTGGGGCGCCCCGCCCGTGTACGTTCGTTGATCCAGACCGAGCCGAACAGAACGGGGTACGACGTGACACATCGCGTACGAGGGGTCATCGCGCGGGGCAAGGGCGCACCGGTGGAGACGACCACGATCCTCGTGCCCGACCCGGGGCCCGGTGAAGTCCTCGTCAAGGTCCAGGCCTGCGGGGTCTGTCATACCGACCTGCACTACCGCGAGGGCGGCATCAACGACGAGTTCCCCTTCCTCCTCGGCCACGAGGCCGCCGGGACCGTCGAGTCCGTCGGCCCCGGCGTCACCTCCGTCGCCCCCGGCGACTTCGTGGTCCTCAACTGGCGCGCGGTGTGCGGCACCTGCCGGGCCTGCAAGCGCGGCCGGCCCTGGTACTGCTTCAGCACCCACAACGCCGCCCAGCCCATGACCCTCGAGGACGGCACCCCGCTCTCCCCGGCCCTGGGCATCGGAGCCTTCGCCGAGAAGACCCTGGTCGCCGCCGGACAGTGCACCAAGGTGGACCCCGCCGCCTCGCCGGCCGCCGCCGGACTGCTCGGCTGCGGCGTCATGGCCGGCCTCGGCGCGGCCCTGAACACCGGCAACGTGGGGCGCGGCGACTCGGTCGCCGTCATCGGCTGCGGCGGAGTGGGCAACGCCGCCGTCGCGGGAGCCCGGCTGGCCGGTGCCTCGCGGATCATCGCCGTGGACCTGGACGACCGGAAGCTGGAGTGGGCGCGCGGGCTGGGCGCCACCCACACCGTCAACGGGCGTACCGAGGACGTGGTCAAGGCCATCCAGGAGCTGACCGGCGGGAACGGCGCGGACGTGGTCATCGAGGCCGTCGGCCGCCCCGAGACCTACCGTCAGGCCTTCTACGCCCGCGACCTCGCCGGCACCGTGGTCCTGGTCGGCGTACCGACGCCGGACATGAAGCTCGAACTCCCGCTCCTGGACGTCTTCGGACGCGGCGGCGCGCTCAAGTCCTCCTGGTACGGGGACTGCCTGCCCGAGCGCGACTTCCCGTTCCTCATCGACCTGTACCTCCAGGGCCGGCTCGACCTCGACGCCTTCGTCTCCGAGACCATTCCCCTCGACGGGGTCGAGGAGGCCTTCGCCCGCATGGAGCGCGGCGAGGTGCTCCGCTCGGTGGTCCAGTTCTGACCGGCTGACCGGCTGACCGGCTGAGCGGTGGCCCGTGGCACCGGCCCCGTGGCCCTGACCGTCCGGCCGGGGCCACGGGGGGCCTAGACTCGGCCGGGACGTCAGCCCCGGCCCCCCGGCCCCGCCGCGACCCGGCGAAGGCGCGGGGGAGGGCATCCGTACCCAGACCCAGGGGCCGTCCGTGACCCTCCCGCGCAGCTACCGCCAGCCCGGTGTCGTCCTGACCGACCACCACTTCACCGTGCCGCTCGACCACGACCACCCCGACGGGGAACGGATCGAGCTGTACGCGCGCGAGGTCGTCGCCAACGACAAGGACCCCGAGCGGCTGCCCTGGCTGCTGTACCTGGAGGGCGGCCCCGGCTTCGGGGCGCGCCGGTTCACCGGCCGCCAGGCCTGGCTGGAACGGGCCCTCGCCGACTACCGGGTGCTGCTCCTCGACCAGCGCGGCACCGGCCGCTCCACGCCGCTCAACCGGCAGACCCTGCCCGCGCTCGGCACCCCGGAACAGCAGGCGGACCACCTCGCCCACTTCCGCGGCGACTCCATCGTGCGCGACGCCGAGGCCATCCGCCCGGGCCTCACCGGTGGCGCCCCCTGGACCGTCCTCGGCCAGAGCTTCGGCGGGTTCTGCGCCACCCACTACCTCTCCACCGCGCCCGAGGGCCTGACCGCCGCCCTGATCACCGGCGGACTGCCCTCCCTCGACGCGACCGCTACCGAGGTGTACGAGGCGGCGTACCCCCGCATCGAGCGCAAGAACCTGGCCCACTACACCCGCTACCCCATGGACGTCGAGCGCGCCCGCCGCATCGCCGCCCACCTCGCCGAGCGCCCGGCCGAACTCCCCGGCGGCCACCGGCTCACCGTCGAGGCCTTCCAGTCCCTCGGCCTGGTCCTCGGTGCCGGCGACGGCAGCCACCAGCTGCACTACCTCCTCGAGGACGCCTTCGTCACCACCCCCGCCGGGCCCGCCCTCTCGGACGCCTTCCTGGAACGGGTCCGCACCCACCTCTCCTTCGCGGGCCACCCCCTCTACGCCCTCCTCCACGAGGCGATCTACGCCCAGGACCCGGCGGTGCCCACCGCCTGGGCCGCCGAACGCGTCCGCGCCGGACAGCCGCGCTTCGACGCCGCGAAGGCCCTCGCCGGCGACGACCCGCTCCTGTTCACCGGCGAGACCATCCACCCCTGGCACTTCACCACCGACCCGGCCCTGATCCCCCTGTGCGAGACCGCCGACCTCATGGCGTCCCGCACCGGCTGGCAGCCGCTGTACGACCCGGCCCGCCTCGCGGCCAACGAGGTACCGGTGGCCGCCGCCGTCTACCACGACGACATGTACGTGGACACCGCGCACTCGCTGACCACGGCCCGCGCGATCCGCGGCCTGCGGACCTGGGTGACGGACGAGTTCGAGCACGACGGCGTCCGCGCCGGCGGCCCCCGCGTCCTCGACCGGCTGCTGTCCCTGGTCCGCGACGAGGTCTAGATATGGCCGGGCCGGGCCGGTGTTTCGCCCGGTGCTGCGCCGGAAAGGTTCGCCGGTCTTCGCGGTCACCGCACTAGGGTGCGGCGTATGACCGAACAAGCTGACCAGCAGCCCCCCTTGCAGCCCATGCCCGCCGACTGGCGGCGCGCCCTCGCGGTGGTGGCCCACCCCGACGACCTCGAATACGGCTGCGCCGCGGCCATCGCCGAGTGGACCGACGGCGGCCGCGAGGTCACCTACCTCCTCGCCACGCGCGGCGAGGCGGGCATCGACGGGGTCACCCCCGACGAGTGCGGCCCGCTGCGCGAGGCCGAGCAGCGGGCGAGCGCGGCGGTCGTCGGGGTGTCCACGGTGGAGTTCCTCGACTACCGCGACGGGGTCGTCGAGTACGGCCTCGGCCTGCGCCGGGACATCGCGGCGGCCATCCGGCGGCACCGCCCCGAGCTGGTGGTCACCCTCAACCACCGCGACACCTGGGGCGGGGCCGGTGGCGGCGGCGCCTGGAACACCCCCGACCACAAGGCCGTCGGCCGGGCCGTGCTGGACGCCGCCGGCGACGCGGGCAACCGGTGGATCTTCCCCGAGCTCATCTCCGAGCAGGGCCTGGAGCCGTGGGACGGGGTGCGCTGGGTCGCGGTGGCGGGCACGACCATGCCCACCCACGCCGTCGACGCCGGGTCCGGTCTGGAGCGCGCGATCCGGTCCCTGCTGGAGCACAAGGCGTACATCGGCGCGCTGACGGACCAGGACCCCGAGGAGTACGTACGGAACTTCCTCACCGGCAACGTCCAGCAGGCGGCGGCACGCTTCGGCGGCCGCCCGGCGGTGCCGTTCGAGGTCTTCCCCCGCTGACCGCACCCCCTTAAGCTGACGCCCCGTCAGTCAGGTGGGGGGTGCGGAACGTGATCGACACGGTCGGCGGGGAGGTCGGCGAGGGCGCGGAGCGCATCCGGCTGGAGGCAGAGGACGGCATCGCGCTCCTCACCCTCTGCCGCCCGGACGAACTCAACGGCTGGAGCTGGGAATCCACCCGCCAGCTGGGCCTGCTCGCCGACCGGATCCGCTTCGACCCCGGCGTGCGCGCGGTCCTGCTGCGCGCGCAGGGCCGGGCCTTCTGCGCCGGCATCGACGTGACCGCCCCCGGCGGCGACATCACGGGCGACTCCGCCGCCGAACGGACCCGGAACTACTACGAGGGCATCCGCTGGGCCCACGAGCGCTTCGCCGTCCTGGCCCGTCTGCCCCAGCCGGTCGTCGCCGCCGTGCAGGGCTACTGCCTGGGCTTCGGCTTCGAGCTGGCCCTGATGGCCGACATCCGTGTCGCCGCCGACGACGCCGTCTTCGCCCTGCCCGAGGCCCGGCTGGGCGTGGCGGTGGACGCCGGCGGCGATCTGCGGATCGCCCGGGAGGCCGGCGCGGGCTGGGCGAAGCTCCTCGCGCTGACCGGCCGCAGGATCGACGCGGTGACGGCCGAGCGCCTGGGCCTGGTCCAACTGGTCGTCCCCCGGGCCGAACTGGCGCCCGCCGCCCGCGCCCTGACCGCCGAGATCGCCGCGAACGCCCCGCTCGCCGTCCAGGGCATCAAGCGGGCGATCGACTCCTACGCCGACGCCGCCCTGTCCGCCGCCCTGGACCGGGTCGCCATGACGGCGGCCCTCACCCTCACCTCCGAGGACGCCGGGGAGGGCTACGGAGCCAAGGCCGCCCGCCGGCCCCCGCGCTTCAGGGGAGCGTGAGCACCGGCCGCACCGAGACCCCCGCGTCCCCGTCCTCCGGCCCGTACGCCGTCACGGCTGGAACGGTCCGCGTCCCAGCTGTTCGCGCACCGGCACCACCTCCGGCTGGACCACGGCCCGGCGCTGCCAGTTCGCCCCGTCGACCACCAGCGTGTGGCCGGTGACGAAGCGTGCGTAGGGGGAGGCCAGGAAGGTGGCGGCCCAGCCCAGTTCACGCGGGGCGCCGACGCGCAGGGCGGGCTGCCGGGTGTCCTTCGATTCGGGGGCGGCGCGTTCCAGTCCGCCGCGGATGTCCTCGGTCATGTCGGCGTGCGGGAACAGCCCCGGCACGAGCCCGTTGATCCGGATGCCGTACGGGCCCCACTCCACGGCGAGGGTCTCCACCAGGTTCTTCACCCCGGCCTTGGCGGCGGCGCTGTGGGCGAAGCCCGGGCCCCCGGTCCAGGCGTACGAGGCGCCCACGCTGACGATCGCCCCCGGTGTGCCGGCGGCGAGGTGGCGCCGGCCGAACTCGCGGGTCATGAACCAGGTTCCGGTCAGGGTGGTGTCGACCACCGCCCGCCAGGCGTTGGGGGACAGGTCCTCGGCGGGGCTGGGGAAGTTCGCCGCGGCGTTGTTCACCAGTACGTCCGGCGGTCCCAGCGCGGCCCCGGCGGCGTCGAAGGCGTCCGCGACCCGCTCGGGGTCCCGGATGTCGCAGACGGCGGCCGCCACCCGGCCCGCGCCGGGTACGGCCGCCAGCTCCTCGCACGCCGCGGCCAGCTGCCCGGCGCGGCGCCCCGCGATCAGCAGGTCCGCGCCCAGCCGGGCGAACTCGGCGGCGATGGCCTTGCCCAGTCCGGTGCCGCCGCCGGTCACCAGGACCACCTGCCCCCCGTACGTGCCGGGGGGCAGGGCGGCGGCGCCGAGCGGCGGGGGCGCGGGCAGCCCGCGCCTGATCTCGTCCGTCATGGGGCACCGATAGCGCGCCGGGGCACAGAGCGCCATGCCCGCGACGGCGCCGGCTACTGGGGCAGGTACGCCTGCTTGGTGGCGCAGGTCCAGATCACCGGCTTCAGCGTGCCGCCCGCGTTGACGGCCGCGCCGCCGACGCGGCCGTCGTCGGAGACCGACGCGGCGGCGCTGGCCTGCCGCGCGGCGAGCCGGGGCAGGGCGAGCACCGGCCCCGTACCGGGCGACAGCTGCGCCTGGTCGGGGTGGGTCTGCTCGTCCGGGTGGAACTTGGCGGTGCCGGCCGAGACGCCGGTCGTCGGGCTGATCGCCTCGAAGGTGCCGTAGGGGTGGGTGTTCAGCACCCCGGGGGAGGCGGCGGGCCCGGTGTGGGGCGGCGTCCAGGTCATGGGCCTGTACTGGTAGCCCATGCCGTACCAGTCGTAGCCGACGACGCGGCCGCTCTCGTCGAGGTCCTGTACGTAGCTGTCGTTCGCGGTCGCGGCCAGAGCCCTGGCCGGTCCGCCGTCGGCGGGCCAGAGCACCGGGTAGGACCCCTCCCGGTGGGCGCCCGTGTCCGGGTCCTCGTAGTTCTCCCGCGCCATGCCGACGACATCGCCGCCGTTGTTGATGGCGGTGACCAGTTCGACCGAGGTGCCGGGCAGGGCGTCCGCCGGCAGGGCCAGGTCGCGGACCTTCTGACCGTCCTTCCAGACGACGCCCACGCCCGTCCGTAGCCGCGAGACGACGTAGCCGGCGTCGTTGACGTCGGCGTCGTCCGACGCCCAGTCGCTCCCCGGCAGCCGGGTGACCGCGGTGTCGCCCGCCCGGTAGGTGAAGGCGTAGCCGTCGGCGCCGTGGACGGCGCCGACCATCAGACCGCTCGCGTTCACCCCGAGCACCGCGCCCGAGGCGCCGGCCTCCGGCAGCGGGACCCTGTGCAGCCGGGTGCCGGTCCAGTAGACGGGCTTGCCGCCGGAGCGGCCGACGGACAGGTTGCCCGGGCCGAGTCCGAGGACGCCCTCGGCCTGCTCGCTGCCCACGTTGTAGCCGCCGGATCCGATGGAGCCGAGGACCTGGATCCGGGGCGTGCAGGAGGCCGCGGCCGCGGCGGGTCCGGCGGCGGTGACGATGCCGGCGAGGACGAGGGCGGCGGTGGCCGCCGAGCCCGCGCCGCGCATGCGTGTGCTGTTCATCGTTCGGTTTCCCCCTGTGGTGTGTGCTCGTGGCGCCGGCACCGGCGCCCGTCCGGAGCGGCGGGCTCCGGGCACGCGCGATCCCCTGGTGCGTCATATGCCCGGTGACAGCGGCCCGTTGATGCTAACGCCCGGGACTGACGTTCACCTGTCGTTCGTACGTCCGGTTTCCGGAGGGGGGTGTTCCCGCGTGGGCAGGCGTCCGGCCGGCCGGGGTGCGGTCCCGCGCGGGCGGCGGGTCCACCCCGGCCGGGAGGGGCCGGTCCAGGGTTCCCAAGGAGGCAAGCGACCGCTTAGTATGCGCGGGAGCGTGGTCCCTCGACGGCGGCTGGAGGCCCCGGATGCAGGCATGGCGAGTACACACGACCGGTGAACCCCGCGAGGCCATGCGCCTCGAAGCGGTCCCCGAACCCGTGCCGGGCGACGGCGAGGTGAAACTCCGGGTCCTCGCGGCGAACGTCAACTTCCCCGACGCGCTCCTCGTCCGCGGCCAGTACCAGATCCGCCCGCCCCTTCCCTTCACCCCGGGCGTCGAGATCTGCGGCCTGACGGAGGACGGCCGGCGCGTCATCGCCAACCCCTCCTTGCCCCACGGCGGATTCGCCGAGTACGTCACCGCCCCCGAGCGCGCCCTGCTCCCCGCCCCCGACACCCTCGACGACGCCGAGGCGGCGGCCCTGCACATCGGCTACCAGACCGGCTGGTTCGGCCTCCACCGCAGGGCCCGGCTCCGGAGCGGCGAGACCCTGCTCGTGCACGCCGCCGCCGGCGGGGTCGGCAGCGCCGCCGTCCAGCTCGGCAAGGCCGCCGGAGCGACCGTCATCGGCGTCGTCGGCGGCAAGACCAAGGTCCGCACCGCCGAGGAGCTCGGCTGCGACCTCGTCATCGACCGCACCGCCGAGGACGTCGTCGCCCGCGTCAAGGAGGCCACCGGGGGACGCGGCGCCGACGTCGTCTACGACCCGGTCGGCGGCGACGCCTACACCGCCTCCGCCAAGTGCGTGGCCTTCGAGGGCCGCATCGTCGTCGTCGGCTTCGCCAGCGGCACCATCCCCGCCCCGGCCCTCAACCACGCCCTGGTCAAGAACTACGCGGTACTCGGCCTGCACTGGGGCCTCTACGCCGCCAAGGACCCCGCCGCCATCCCCGCCTGCCACACCGAACTCACCCGCCTCGCCGCCGAAGGCGCGATCAGACCCCTCGTCAGCGAACGCGTCCCGCTCGACGGAGCCGCCGACGCCGTCCAGCGGCTCGCCGACGGCACCACCACCGGCCGGCTGGTCGTCGTACCGTCCCTCCCGTCCGTGCCGTCCGCTCCGTCCGTGCCGTCCGCTCCGTCCGTGCCGACCCCGGACGGAGCCGCCCGATGACCGCCGACGCCGAGGACCTCCTCGCCCGCACCCGGGAACTGCTCGCCGCGCACCCGCCCGGCACCACCGCGCCCTCCGACTTCCTGCGCGCCCGCTTCGACGCCGGACTCGCCTGGGTCCACTACCCCGAGGGACTCGGCGGACTGGGCGCGCCCCGCACCCTCCAAGCCGTCGTGGACGCCGAACTCGAAGCCGCCGCGGCCCCCGACAACGACCCCCGCCGGATCGGCATCGGCCTCGGCATGGCCGCGCCCACGATCCTCGCGTACGGCACCGAGGAACAGAAGCGCCGCTTCCTGCGCCCCCTCTGGCTGGGGGAGGAGGTGTGGTGCCAGCTCTTCAGCGAGCCCGGAGCCGGCTCCGACCTCGCCGCCCTCGGCACCCGCGCCGTCCTCGACGAGGCGGCGGGCGAATGGGTGGTCGACGGCCAGAAGGTATGGACCTCCAGCGCCCACACCGCCCGCTGGGCCATCCTCCTCGCCCGCACCGACCCCGCCCTCCCCAAGCACCGGGGCATCACCTACTTCCTGTGCGACATGCACGCCCCCGGCGTCGAGGTCCGCCCCCTGCGCCAGATCACGGGGGAGGCCGAGTTCAACGAGGTCTTCCTCACCGGCGTCCGCATCCCCGACACCCACCGTCTCGGCGCCGTCGGCCAGGGCTGGGACGTCGCCCGCACCACCCTGATGAACGAACGCGTCTCCATCGGCGGCATGCGGATCCCCCGCGAGGGCGGCATGATCGCCCCCGTCGCCGCCGCCTGGCGCGAACGGCCCGCCCTGCGCACCCACGCCCTGCACCAGCGACTGCTGGAACTGTGGGTGGAGGCCGAGGTGGCCCGCCTCACCGGTGAACGGCTGCGCCAGCAGCTCGCCGCCGGCCAGCCCGGCCCCGAGGGCAGCGGGATGAAGCTCACCTTCGCCCGCCTCAACCAGGAGATCAGCGGCCTCGAGGTGGAACTCCTCGCCGAGCAGGGCCTCCTGTACGAGGACTGGACCATGCGCCGCCCCGAGACCGTCGACTTCACCGGCCGCGACGCCGGCTACCGCTACCTGCGCGCCAAGGGCAACAGCATCGAGGGCGGCACCAGCGAGATCCTCCTCAACATCGTCGCCGAACGCGTCCTCGGACTGCCCGCCGAACCGCGCGACGACAAGGACATCGCCTGGAAGGACCTCTCCCGATGACGACGCAGCCAGCACCGGCGCCGCAGCCCGGCCCGCCGGCCCCCGGCGCCCCCTACGACCTGCTCTACTCGGAGACCGAGGAGGAACTGCGGGCGGCCGTACGCTCCCTGCTCGCCGACCGCTGCGCCCCCGCGAGCGTCCTCGCCCGCGCCGAGAGCGGCCGCCCACACGACCCCGCGCTGTGGCGGACCCTCGCCACCGGCATCGGCGCCGCCGGACTGCTCGTCCCCGAGAAGCTCGGAGGAGCGGGCGCGAGCCACCGCGAGGCCGCCGTCGTCCTGGAGGAGCTCGGACGGACCGTGGCACCGGTGCCCTACCTCACCGGCTCCGTCCTCGCGACGGAGATCCTGCTCGCCGTCGCCTGCGACAACGCCGAAGCCGCCGCCCTGGTGGCGGAGGCCGCCTCCGGACGCCGGATCTGCGTCCCCGCCCTCCCCCTCACCCTGGCCCCCGGAGCGCCCCTGCCGGCTCCGGTCCACGACAGCGGCGGCGGGGTGCTCAGCGGCACCGTCACCTCCGTCGCGGACGCGGACGCGGCCGACACCCTGCTGGTCCTGGCCGACACCGGGCTGTACGCCGTCCCCGCGGACCGCGCCGCCCTGACCGCCCTGGTCCCGCTCGACCTGACCCGGCCGCTCGCCACCGTCACCCTCGACGGCGCCCCCGGCACCCGCCTCGCGGACCCCGCCACCGCCCGTGCGGCCATCGCCGGAGCCCTGCTGTCCGGCGCCGGACTGCTGGCATCGGAGCAACTCGGGCTCGCCGAATGGTGCCTGACCGAGACCGTCGCGTACGTGCGGGGCCGCCACCAGTTCAACCGCCCCGTCGGCTCCTTCCAGGCCCTCAAGCACCGCCTCGCGCGGCTGTGGCTGGACGTGGCCTCCGCCCGCGCGGCGGCCCGCGCCGCCGCCGACGCCCTGGCCACCGGGGCCCCGGACACCCCGCTCACGGTCGCGGTCGCCCAGGCCCACTGCTCGGGGGTCGCCGTCCGCGCGGCCGAGGAGTGCGTCCAGCTCCACGGCGGCATCGGCATGACCTGGGAACACCCCGCCCACCTCTACCTCAAACGGGCCAAGGCCGACTCCCTCGCCCTGGGCACCGCCGGCCACCACCGCGGCCTCGTGGGGGACTTCGCGGAACTCCCGGCGCCCTGAGACCGCGGCGGGGGTGCCGCCCACCACGGCACCCCCGCCCCGGCTCCGGCCCGCCGCGGACCGCTTCCTATGCTCGCCGCATGACGGCAACGATCACCCGGCTCACCGCCACCGCCCTCGGCGCCCACCGCGACGAACTCGCCTCCCTGCTCGTCGACACCGTCGGCGACGGCGCCTCCCTCGGCTTCCTCGCCGGCCTCGGCCACGAGGACGCCGCCGCCTGGTGGGACTCCCTGCTGCCCGCCGTCGCCGAGGGATCCCTCGCCCTCTGGGCCGCCCGCGGCGCCGACGGCCGCCTGGAGGGCACCGTCAGCTGGTACCGGGAGTCCAAGCCCAACGGCCGCCACCGCGCCGAGCTGCGCAAGCTCATGGTCCACCCCGCCGCCCGGGGCCGCGGGACCGCCCGCGCGCTCCTCGCCGCGGCCGAGCGGGAAGCCGCCCTCGCCGGGATCGTCCTGCTCTTCCTCGACACCGAGACCGGCAGCGGGGCCGAGCGCGTCTACCGCTCCGCCGGCTGGACCGAGGCGGGCACCATCCCCGACTACGCCGCCGACCCGGCCGGCGCGCTGCGTCCCACCACCCTCTTCTACAAGCACCCGGAGCACCCCGGGCACACGGAGCGCACCGGCTGACAGGTGACCTCCCACGGCCGCTCCTCGTTGGACCTGCGAACACGGACCGCCGAGCGAGGGAGACCGTATGTACGCAGCACCCGCCGCACCACCGACCCGCCGCGCGGTCCTGCGTACGGCCTTCGTCGCGGCCGTGGCCGGCGGCGTGGCCGCGGCCCTGGCGCCCGTACTGCGCGCCCGCGGCCCCCGCCAGACGCTCACTCCGGCCCCGCTCGCCGAGGAGACGTACCGGGGCCGCCACATCAGCGTCGACCTCGCCTCGGCGCAGGTGCGCATCGACGGCCGCCCCCTGCACGTCATGCGGCGTGCCGACGGGAGCTACCTCAGCGGGGTCAACCACTTCGAGTCCTACGGGACCCCGATGGAACTCGCCCGCGCCGCCGTCGACGAGCTCGGCACCAGCCAACTGGCCGTCACGCCCCCGCACCACGGCTGACGGACCGGAACAGGAGAAGCCCGCGTTGTACACCCGGCAGAACCAGAAGAACCTGACCAGTGCTCAGAAGAAGCGGTTCACGGCCGCGCTGCTGGAACTCAAGCGCAACGGCACCTACGACGAGTTCGTCCGTACCCACGGCACCTACTTCGTGCCCGACCGGGAGCGCAAGCGGCGCGTCGGGCACATGTCGCCGTCGTTCTTCCCCTGGCACCGGCGCTACCTGCTGGAGTTCGAGCAGCGGCTGCGGGCCGTCGACCCGCAGGTCACCATCCCGTACTGGGACTGGACCAGCGACAACAGTCCCGCCTCCTCCCTCTGGTCCGAGGATTTCCTCGGCGGCACCGGCCGCGAGGGCGACCGCCAGGTGATGACGGGCCCCTTCGCCTACGAGCGGGGCAACTGGACGATCACCGTCGGCGTCAGCGAGGCCCGTTTCCTCACCCGCAACCTCGGCCGCCCGGCCAACCCGATCACCCTGCCGACCGCCGCCGAACTCCAGTGGGCCCTCGACGACCCGGTCTACGACTCCTCGCCCTGGGACTCCACCGCCCGCGGCGGCAGCTTCCGCAACAAGCTGGAGGGCTGGGCCGCGCCCAAGAGCGAGCGCTGGCGCAACCACAACAAGGTCCACCAGTGGATCGGCGGCCACATGACGGGCGGCACCGCCCCCAACGACCCGGCCTTCTGGCTGCACCACGCCTTCGTGGACCTGCTCTGGGACCGGTGGCAGCAGCGGCACCCCCGCTCCGGCTACCTGCCGGCGGCCCCTCTGGAGCTGGGCGACCTCCAGCGCGGCCGGGTGATCTCCCTCGACGAGCCGATGCCCCCCTGGGACGTCACCCCGCGCGAGATGCTGGGGCACCGGGGCGTCTACCGCTACGAGTGACCGGCCGGGCCCCCGTCGGGGCGGCCCGGGACGTACGGAAAGGGCCCCCGCCGCACGGCGGGGGCCCTTCAGCCAGTCAGGCGGGCGAGATGATCACTCGCCGTAGCTGCCGCCCTCGGTGTGGTGGTTGCCGCCGCCACCCGACGCGTTGACGCAGGTGTTGCCGAAGGCCGGGTTCAGCAGGGCGATCACGTTGACGGTGTTGCCGCAGACGTTGACCGGGACGTGGATCGGGACCTGCACCACGTTGCCGGACCCGACACCGGGGGAGCCGACCGCCGCACCGTGCGCTCCGGCATCGGCGACAGCCAGACCCGCACCGGCGGCCACGGCGGTGCCCGCCACAGCGGTGATGGCGAATGCCTTCGCGATACGCGACATCAAGATCTCCTCATGAGATGTGGGGCGCCGCATCATTGCGGCTTGTGACATGGCGTACAACGCGGCGGGAGCCGAGTGGTCACGGCCGGTTCGGCTAACGGGTGGCACGAAAACGGACAGAGCCGGAGTACGACCGTGCCCGAGTGACCGTTCCCGGCCAACACAAGCAACACTCCCGGCCCCCGCGCGATCCGTCACGCGCGACCCGATCGTGCCTTGTCACGCCGTGGACGCCTGTGCGACGGTGCCCCGGAGGACACCCCGGTGAGGAGAGACGGATGAGCGCAGCGGGCGGCGGACGGCCCAGGGCCGGTACCGCGGGCGGCATCGTGGAGGGCCGCTGGGAGACGGACGGGACCGCCGTCTTCCGGGGCATCCCCTACGCCGCCGCGCCCGTCGGACCCCGCCGGTTCGCCGCCCCGCGGCCCCCGGCCGGCTGGGACGGCGTACGCGACGCCGGGGCGTTCGGGCCCACCGCGCCCAAGGTCCCCTACCCGCCCTCCTTCGCGGCCCTGCTGCCCGATCCGAAGGTCCCCGGCGCGAACTGCCTGAACCTGAACGTCTGGACTCCGGACCCGGCCCCCGGCGCCGGCCTGCCGGTGATGGTGTTCCTCCACGGCGGCGCCCACACCCGCGGCTCCTCCGCCGTCCCCGTCTATGACGGCTCCGCCTTCGCCCGTGACGGGGTCGTGCTCGTCTCGGTCAACTTCCGGCTCGGCGTCCTCGGTTACGGGCTCTTCCCCGACGCGCCCGCCAACCGCGGCCTGCTCGACCAGATCGCCGCCCTCGAATGGGTACGGGACAACATCGCGGCCTTCGGCGGGGACCCCGCCCGGGTCACCGTCTTCGGGGAGTCCGCCGGAGCCATCAGCGTCGGCGCCCTGCTCGGCGCGCCCCGCGCCGAGGGCCTCTTCGCCCGGGCCGTCCTGCAGAGCGGCGCCCCCGAGGCACTGCCACGCGACGGGGTGCGGACCATGGTGCGGCGGATGGCCTCGCGGCTGGGAGTGCCCGCCACCGCCCGGGCCTTCGGGGCGGTGGGCCTGCCCGCGCTGCTCGCCGCCCAGGCGGCCGTGCTGCGGCGCTCCTCCGCGGTACTGGGCGGCGCCGCCTTCGGGCTGGTCACCGACCCGGACTCGCTCCCCGCCGACCCGCTGGAGGCGGCCACCGCCTCGAAGGTGCCGCTGCTGCTGGGCTGGACCGCCGAGGAGCACCGGCTGTGGCTCGCGCCGACCGGCGGGGCGCGGTTGCTGGACCGCCTCGGCCCGGCGGCCGTGGCACTGGGCAGGCTGCGCAGCGGCAAGGACCGGGCCGCCGTACGGGCGTTGCGGGCCGCACTGCCCGGGGCGTCCCCGGCCGACCTCGCGGGGCAGCTGATCACCGACCGGCTGCTGCGCGACCCGCTGCGGCGGCTCGCCGGGGCCGCGCGCCCGGCCCCGAGCCACCTGTACGAGTTCCGCTGGCCCAGCGGCGTACCGGGCCTCGGCGCCTGCCACGCCCTGGAGCTGGGGTTCGTCTTCGACACGCTGCGCGTGCCGGAGTCGGCCTGGCTGGCCGGGGCGGGCGCCCCGCAGGCGCTGGCCGACGAGATGCACGGGGCCTGGGTCCGCTTCGCCACCACGGGGGACCCCGGCTGGGCGCCGTGGGACGGCAACGGCCCGCCGAAGGTCTTCGACGGGCCGGAGCCGGAGGCAGTACGGGGCGCGGAGGTCGTTACTCCACGGGTCCTTCCATGACCTTGCTGATGAACTCCATCGGGCCCAGGCCCATGTTCGGCACGTAGGTCTTGGCGTTGTGCTGGCCGCCCGGGATCACCCTCAGGCTGGTGTGGATCGGGCCCTTGGTGTAGGTCTGGACGAACTTCTGGACGTCCGGCAGCGTCTTCTTGTTGCTCTCGTTGTCACCGACCTGGAAGGCCAGGTAGACGTCCGGGCCCTTCTTGTCGATCAGCTGCTTGGCGAGGACCTCCGGGTTGTTCTCGGCCTTCTCCTTGTCGTAGCCCTTCCACAGGGAGGAGTCCGGGACGATGTCCGGGCCGGAGGCGATCACGGCCTTGAACTTGTCCGGGTGCTTCAGCACGGCCTTCAGGCCGGCGAAGCCGCCGGTGGAGGAGCCCATGAAGGCCCAGCCGTCACGGGACTTGATGGTGCGGAAGTTCTCCCGCATCAGGTCCGGGACGTCCTCGGTCAGCCAGGTGCCCATCTTGGGCTGGCCGGGGATGTCGGAGCCGTCCCAGTAGACGCCCTTGTCGTCCGGTCCCGGGTTCAGCACCGGCATGGCGAGGATGAAGGGCTTGCCCTTGCCCTCGTGGTACCACTTGCTGATGCTCGTCTGGAGACCGAGGTCGGTGCCCATCCAGTAGTTGTTCGGGTAGCCGGCGCCGCCGGGCAGGGCGATCATGACCGGGAAGCCGCTCTTGGCGAACTTCGGGTCGTTGTACTCCTTGGGCGCCCAGACCCAGACCTTGCCCGAGAAGCCGGACTTCTTGCCGGTGATGGTGGCCACGCCGATCTGCGTGCCGTCGCTCAGGGTCGAGGTGTTCTTGAAGTCGGTCTTCGGGCCGGTGGGCATCGACATCTTCGAGTTGGGCGCCTGCTTGACCGCGCCGTTCTTGTCGCCGCCCGGGGTCTGGCCGAAGGAGACTTCCTTGCCCTTGTCCGTGAACGGGGGTATCTCGAAGTAGGTCATCGTGCCCGCGGCGATGCCGCCGAGGGCCAGGACCGTGACGCCCGCGATGATCCAGCGCTTCGCCTTGGACTTGCGGCGGGGCTCCTCCTCGTAGTACGGCTCGGCGTATCCGTACGAAGGCTGGTCGTGGCGCTGCTGGTACGGCTGGTCGTGCCGCTGCTGCTCGTAGTCCGGCCGCTCGTAGCGGGGCTGCGCCTGCGTGGCCTCGTCGTAGCCGCCGGGGCGGTACTGGTCCTGGCCCTGCGGGGCGCGGGGCGGCTGCGGCCGTCCCTGCGGGGGGCCGCCGTAGGGTCCGGCGCCCTGCGGGGGCCGGGCGTAAGGCGGTTGGGGGCGGCCGCCCTGGGGTGCGTACTGCGGCGGGCCCTGCTGTCGGCCTTGCTGCCGGCCGGAGGAGGGCTGCTGCCCTTCCGGCCGGTACGGCGGCTGGTCGTGGCCGTCGGGTTCGTACGACATCTGCGGTGGCTCTCCGGCTGTTGCTGCCCCGTGCGGGGATGGTCTGCTTCCGTTCGAATGATGAACGAAAGCGCTGCTGGGTTCCTCATTTTTACTTCTCTTGGGATTCCGAGGAGGAGTTCATTACCCGTCACCCACGGTGCCCCCGGTGTTCCCTTCCCGTCATCCAAGCATCCGTGGATCATGCACATGCCGGTGGGTACGGTGTGCCGGGCCGGACCCGGCCCCGATGCGGGAAACGCGCTCGCCCCGCCCCGCCCCGGCTGGTCACCGGGGGAGGGGCGGGGCGAGGGGCGCGCGGGAACGCAGCAGCAGGACCGTTACGCCGGGATCAGCGTCCGGCGCGGGCGGCGGCGCGGAGCGGCGCTGGAGAGCCGCAGCTCGATGACCGAGCGGACGGTGGGCCACTCCTCGTCGAGGACCGAGTAGAAGGCCGTACTGCGCACCGCCCCGTCCAGCCCCCGCGAATGGGCCCGGCGGACCCCCTCGCAGGTGAAGCCGAGACGTTCCATCGCGGCGCGGGAACGCCCGTTGCGGGCGTCCGCGCGCAGCGAGATCCGCCGCACGCCCCAGGTCTCGAAGGCATGGCGCAGCATGAGCAGCTTCGCCTCGGTGTTGATGCCGGTGCCCTGGGCGGCCGGGGACAGCCAGGTGTTCCCGATCTCGGCGGCATCGGGGATCGCCGTCGCCGGATCACCGAAGGGGACCCCGGGGACGGCAGGCCACACCAGCGGACCCTGCCAGTAGTCGAGATCCAGGAAGCGGGTCGAACCGACCACCCGGCCGTCAGTGGCTCTGACGACGGCGAACGCGAGCGATCGACCCGCTGCCTGATCGGACAGGGCACGGTCGATGTACTCGTGGGACGCCTGCAACCCGTGCGGCACGGGAGTGAAGGCGTAAGTCGTACGATCCTCGGCCCCGGCCGCGGCCAGGGCCTCGGTGTGCTGGGGGGCGAGGGGCTCGAGCCGCACGGAGCGGCCGGCGAGGAGTACGGGTACGGGCACGGAGCCTTCGGTCCTTCTGGGCGGTGGGGTGGTTGCACAGTGTGCGCTCCTGACGTCGCCCCCCGCGCAAAACGCGGGTGAAAGGCAACGAGCGGTCAGGTGAACGCGAGTGGCTCAATGTAGCCCCTTAAAGTCCTCTCATGAACCCCCAATCTGGCAATGGCGCGGCATCGTTTTGTGATGACTTCGGCACCCGCGGCGCGGAGGCCGTCCTACTGGTCCACGGGCACCCGTTCAACCGGTCCATGTGGGCGCCCCAGGCGGCGGCGCTGACCGCTGCCGGCTACCGGGTCATAGCCCCTGACCTGCGTGGATACGGAGAGAACCCGGCGGTCGGCGAGAAGACCCCGTTCGCGGACTTCGCCGACGACCTGGCCGCCCTGCTCCGGCGCCTGGGTATCGAACAGGCGGTCGTCGGAGGAGTTTCCATGGGCGGGCAGATCGCGCTCGAGCTCCGGTTGCGCCACCCGGGTCTGGTGAGGGCCCTCGTGCTCTCCGACACCTCCCCCGTCCCGGAGTCCGAGGACGGCAGGAAGTCCCGCCGGGAGCTCGCCGAGCGGCTCCTCGCGGAGGGCATGTGTCCGTACACCGAAGAGGTCATCGACAAGATGCTGGCGCCCTACAACGTCACCGGCCAGCCGGAGACCGCCGCCCGGGTCAGCGCCATGATGCGCGCCACCGACCCACGGGGAGCGGCGGCGGCCCTGCGCGGACGGGCCGAGCGGCCCGACTACCGGCCCGTGCTCGCCGCCCTGCCCGAGGACGTCCCCTGCCTGGTGCTGGTCGGCGCGGACGACGTGTACACCCCGGTCGCCGAGGCCGAGGCGATGTGCCGGCTCGCGCCGCACGCCCGGCTGGCCGTGATCGAGGGGGCCGGGCACCTGCCGGGAGTGGAGCAGCCGGAGGCCTTCAACCGGGCCCTGCTGGAGTTCCTCACCGGCCTCTGACCCACGTGCGGCCCCGCCGAGTGGCCCACCTGATCCACCGCCGACCGGCCCGCCGGGGAGGGCCGGTCCGCTGGTGCAATGTGCCGGTGACGACACGGTTCCTCCCCGCGCCCGGCGCCCCGCGCCGCCTGGCCGCCGCCCAGCTCGCCAACTCCGTCGGCGACGGCGCCTACTACGTGTGCTCCGCGCTCTTCTTCACCCGCTTCGTGGGGCTCTCACCGGCCCAGATCGGCCTCGGCCTGACGGCTGCCTGGGCGGTCGGCTCGGTCGCGGGCGTCCCGCTGGGGGCGCTCGCCGACCGGCGCGGGCCGCGCGGCACCTCGGTGCTGCTGGCGCTGGCCACCGCCGTCTCGGTGGCCTCCTTCCTGTTCGTCCGCTCCTTCGGGGCGTTCCTGTGCGCCGTCGTCCTCTACGCCGTCTCCCAGTGCGGGCTCGCGGCCGCCCGTCAGGCCCTGCTCTCCGGGCTGGTCGCACCCCGGGAACGGACCGGCCTCCTGGCCCACCTCCAGTCCACCCTCAACGCCGGACTCGCCCTGGGCGCCGCCCTCGGCGGACTGGCCCTGAGCGCCGGCACCGAACGCGCCTACCTGGTCGTCTTCGCCCTCGACGCGGCCGGCTTCCTCGTCTGCGCCGCCGTACTGCTGACCCTGCCCGCCGTGGCGCCCGCCCCCGAGCGGCCGGCCGGGGAGCCCCGGCTGGCGGTCCTGCGCGACCGGCCGTACGCCCTGGTCACCCTGCTGAACGCGGTCCTGCTGCTGCGGATGCCGCTGCTGAGCCTGGCCGTGCCGCTGTGGATCGCGGAACGCACCCAGGCCCCGGGCTGGGTGGTGTCGGCGCTGTTCGTGCTCAACACCCTCTCCGTCATGCTGTTCCAGGTGCGGCTGGCCCGGCCCGTCACCGACCTGGACAGCGCCGGGCGGGCCCTGCGGCTGTCGGGGCTGGTCATGGCCGCCTCGTGCGCGGTGTTCGCCGTCTCCGCGCTGCCCCGCGCGGGATGGGCGGCGGCCGCGCTGCTCGTGGCGGGCGCCGCGCTCCAGGCCGACGCCGAGATGCGGCAGTCGGCCGGGTCCTGGCAGATCGGCTTCGCCCTGGCCCCCGTCGGGCGGACCGGGCAGTACCAGGGCTTCTTCGGCACCGGCGTGCCCGTGGCCCGCACCCTGGGGCCGCTGCTGCTGACCACGCTGCTCCTGCTGTGGGGGATCCCCGGCTGGCTGCTGCTCGGCGGACTGCTGCTGGCGGCCTCGTACGCGATGGGGCCCGCCGCCCGCTGGGCGGAGTCGGCCCGGACCCCGGTTCCGGCGGCGGACGCCGCCTGAGATCATCCGGGGATGGACATGGACGACGTACTGCGCCGGCTGGCCGCCGTCGGGCCCTTCTTCACCGTCCCCTGCGGCGGGCCGCCGCCCGCGCCGGGCTTCCGGCCGCTCGCGGAGCTGTACGGGGAACCGCTCGGGCCCTACGTCACCGAGGTGGGCCGCAGGATCCGCAGCGGTCCGGGACGGGTCGCGGCCTCCACCGCCCAGTTCGGGATCGCCTCCCGGCTGTGGTCGCTGGGCCTCGGCTGCGCCGCCCTGTCCGGGCGCCTGCCGGACCTGGACCCCGGCAGGGTGTGGTGGCGGCTGCCCGACGGCGGCTCGCTGGAACTGTGGCTGCCGGACCCCGCGGACCTGCCCGCCCGGGCCCTCGGGGAGAGCGTCCTCGGCAACCTCGCCCGGCTGGACGCCGCCCTGCGGGAGCGGTACGGGGTCTCGGCGAAGGTACTGCGCGGCAACGCCGCCTCCGGGCTGACCGGCGCCCTGCGCGTTCTGCTCGACCGGGTCCCGCCCGAGCCGGGCGGGGTGGCGGTGGAGCTGGCCGCTGCCCTCCTCGCCGACGACGGTCCCCTCGCCGGCACCGGCACCTTCGTCCACGAGCCGGGTCTGGGCGTGGCCTTCGTGCGGCGCAGCTGCTGCCTGTACTACCGGGTGCCCGGCGGCGGACTCTGCGGGGACTGCGTACTGCGGAGCCGGTAGGCACCCCGCCCGGCGGGCCGCGGCGTCAGCGGGCCCGCAGCGGGTCGAGCAGGCCCTCCGGCAGGTACTCCGTACCGGCGAGGGCCGCCGGGTCCGGGGCCCAGCCCGGCGGCAGGCCCACGGGCCAGCGCGGCAGCGGCACGGGCTGGGTCTCGCCGAGCCTGAGGCCCACGGCATCGCGCAGCTTCGGCAGCATCGAGTAGAGCCTGTCGCCGGGGCAGGCGGTGCTGTTGAAGTCCCGGTGCCCGTAGATCTCGGAGGCGGGCACGTCGTACTGGCGGCAGACGTGGGCGCACAGGTCGGCCAGGGCGGAGAACTGCGCCGCGGGGGGCTCCTGCGCCGTGTAGGTGCCCTCGTTCTCGATGCCGATGGCCGCACTGTTCTGGCCCACGCAGTGGGCGGCCCGCACCATCCGGTTCCCGGAGGTCAGCGCGGCCAGGCTGCCGTGGCGGCCCTCCATCGTGAAGGCGCCCCGGCTGATGGTGAAGTGCTGACCGGTGTCGATCCAGCCCTGCATGTCCATGTGGTACGTCTGGACGGCGCGGGCCAGCCGGTGGGCTCGTTCCCGCGAGTGGTCCGTGACGTTGGCCGTGGCCGTGTGGTGCACGATGATCCGCTCGGGACGCGAGTCGAGGACCACCACGGGCTCGGACGCCTCCCGCGCTCCCCAGCCCGCGCAGTCGGTGATCTGCGGCACCGCGGAGCCGTCCCGGCCCCCGAGCGCCCCGCGGCCGGGGGAGACCCGGGCCGCGGAGGCGGTGGCGGAGGGCAGGACGGTGAAGGCTCCGAGTGCGAGCGCGGCGGAGACCAGGTTCCGGCGGGAGAGGCGGGCGGGGGGTGTCGATGTCATGGATCAGCCTGTTCCGGTGGGGGATAGGCATCCATAGAAGGGGTCCGCGCCGCGCGGGGCACGCAGGCGCTCCGTGGGCCGGGCCCGAGTACCGGCCGAACGGCGCACGCGGACGCGGAACCCCTACGGCCGTTGCCCCGGCGCCGCGACCTCCTGCGCTTCGCCGGGGATCCCGAGCCGCGCCCCCGCCTGCTCGCCCTCGACGATCCGGCGTCGGACGCCGGCCTCGTCGAACGGTTCGGTCATGACCCCGACCCCCGGGTACGGAGCCGGGCCGCGGCGGACCGCCGCCTGTCACCCGCGTCGGCGGTGCGGCTGGCGGCCGACGCCGACTGCGGTGTCCGCCGCTCGGCCCGGCAGAACCCCGTCCTGCCGCCGCACGCCCTGATCCCCCTGCTCCTGGACGAGCGCGGTGCCGAGGAGACCGCCCGCAACCCGGCCGTTCCGGTGGCGGCCGTGCACCGCCTGGTCTCGCTGGCGGCCGCGCGGGCGTGAGACCGGCGCGGGGCCACCGGGGAGCGGTCGTCCCGCTCCCCGATGGCCCCGCAGTGGCCCCGCGACGTTCCCGAGGACCGTTCCTAGAAGGTCAGGTTCCAGGAGTCGATCTTGCCGGTGTCGCCGCCCGCGTTGTCGTTGACGCGCAGCTTCCAGGTGCCGTTCGCGACCTCGGAGGAGGCGTTTACGGTGTAGGTCTGGTTGATGTTGTCCGCGCTGCCGCCGGCCCGGTTGTGGACCGTGTAGACGGTGCCGTCCGGGGCGATGAGGTCGACCTTCAGGTCACCGGTGTAGGTGTGCGCGATGTTCACGCCGACCTTGAGGGTGGCCGGGGCGTTGCCGGTCACGCCGGAGACGGTGATCGGGCTCTCGACCGTGGTGTTGTCGCCGATGGCGAAGTCCGCGGTGTTCTCGAAGTACTTGCCGGCCGGAGGCGTGGAGCCGCCGACCGCCTTCAGCGCGTCGACCTGGCCCTCGCCGAAGAAGGCGTTGTTGGCCGTGGTGCCGGTGCAGCGGCTGTCCGAGGGGCAGGCGATGTCGTTGGCCTGGGTGGCCAGCCGGTCGCGGATCTGCGCCGGGGTCAGGGCCGGGTTGGCGCTCACCATCAGCGCGGCGACACCCGCCACGTGCGGGCTGGCCATCGACGTGCCGCTCTTGCTGCCGTACTTGCCGCCCGGGACGGTCGAGTAGACGTCCTGGCCGGGGGCCGAGACGTCGATGACGCCCTGGCCGAAGTTGGAGAACGAGGCCTTGGTGGTGCCGGTGCCGTTCGCCGCGACCGTGACCACGCCTGGCAGTTCGGTCGGGATGTCGACGCAGGCGTTGGTGATGGTGCGGGTGACCGGGGTCGAGTCGTTGGGGCTCGCCGTGTCGGTCGTCTTGTGGGCGAGGTCGTAGTTCTCGTTGCCCGCGGCGGCGATCTGGAGCGAGCCCTTGCCCTCGGCGTACGCCTGGGCGCGGTTGACGCCCTCGATGATGGCGGCCTGGTCGAGGTTGTCCGGGCAGTTGAACTGCCACGGGTCGGTGTAGTAACTGTTGTTGGTGACCTTGAAGCCGTGGTCACCGGCCCACACGAACCCGCAGATGGTGTTCTCGGCGAAGAAGAGCGAGGTGTTCGGCTCTGCGATGCGGACCGAGGAGATCTTCACGTTCGGGGCCACGCCGATGACGCCCTTGCCGTTCTTGGCGGCGGCCACCGTGCCGGCGACGTGCGTGCCGTGGTCGCCGACGTCGCGCCAGGCGCCGGCGCGGGTGTCGGTCTTGCCGTAGGCGCAGGAGACCGAGTCGGCGGCGTTGAAGTTGGGCGCCAGGTCCTGGTGCTGGTCGTCGACGCCGGTGTCGAGGATGCCGACCTTCACGGCGGCGGAACCGGCGTTGACGGCCCAGGCCTGGTCCGCCTTGATCTGGCTCATGTCGGCGCGGACCGGCTCGCCGGTCGGGGTCGTCGACTGGGTCGGGTTGGCGGGCAGCGCCGGGTTGTAGGCGTCGGCCGGGACGTCCGAGGTACGGGTCGCGCCGACCTTCTGGACCCCGCTGACCCCGCGCATCGCCGTGGCGAAGCCGCTGGAGGCCGAGTGGGCGACGATCACGCCGATCGCGTCGTAGGACGCGAAGACCGTGCCGCCGTTGGCGGTCACGGCCGAGTGCACCGCGGAGCTGCCACCGGGGGCGGTGATCACGAGGTAGGCGCGGGTGCCGGCGGCCCAGGTCGCACTCTGGGAAGCCGGGGCCGCAGCCTTGGGGGCCGCCGCGGGGGCGGCGGCCGGGGAGCCGGAGGGACCGACGGGAGCGGTGCCGGCGAGCGCGGCGGGGGCTCCGAAGGTGAGGGCGGCGCCCATGGCTGCCGCCAGCACGAGTGCACGTCGAGGTCGGCTGGATATGTGGGGTATCAATGCGTCCTCCGATGACGGCCCGGTGGTGCTGGTGGCACCTGCCGGGCCGTACGAAACGAGTGGTGGACGCAAGATGTCAGACGCGCCGCCCCGTAGGGAAGTACCTTTCCCGGCGGCAGAGTTGAAGATCACATGGCCGAAAGTGGCGGTTCGCGGCTGTTCGTTGGGGTTTGACGTGGGGGCCGGCCGGGCTGGGCACCGTGGGGGCGAGCCCTGCCCGGCCGGGTCGCGCGGGTGGGCCGGTCAGACCGGCACACCGTCCTTGGCGCCGGCCGTGTGGCCGGGCACGGCCGGCGGGGCGGTTTCGGCGGCCGGCGCGTGGCCGTCGTCGACCAGCGTGGCCTCGTCGAAGGGCATCCGGCCCGCGAGGACCTCGGCGGCCCGCCCGCGGTCGAACTCCTTGGTCCACGTCCCGATCAGGACGGTCGCGACGGCGTTGCCCGCGAAGTTCGTCAGCGCCCGCGCCTCGCTCATGAAGCGGTCGATCCCGACGATCAGGCCCACCCCGTCGACCAGTTCGGGCCGGTGCGACTGGAGGCCGCCGGCCAGGGTGGCGAGACCGGCGCCGGTGACACCGGCCGCGCCCTTCGAGGCCACGATCATGAAGAGCAGCAGCGAGATCTGCTCGCCCAGGGCGAGCGGCTTGCCCATGGCCTCCGCGACGAAGAGGGAGGACATCGTCAGGTAGATGGCGGTGCCGTCAAGGTTGAAGGAGTAGCCCGTGGGCACGGTGATGCCGGTGACCGGCCGGGAGACGCCCAGGTGCTCCATCTTCGCGATCAGCCGCGGCAGCGCCGACTCCGAGGAGGAGGTCGACAGGATCAGCAGGAACTCCCGGCCCAGGTAGCGCAGCAGCGCGAACACGCTGATGCCCGTACAGACCCGCAGCAGGGTGCCGAGCACCACGAAGACGAAGAGCAGGCAGGTCGTGTAGAAGCCGATCATGATGACCGCGAGGGACTTCAGCGCGTCCATCCCGGTCGCTCCGACCACGGCCGCGATGGCCCCGAAGGAGCCGACGGGCGCCACCCACATGATCATCGCCAGTACCCGGAACACCAGCTTCTGCACGTGCCCGATCCCGCGCAGCACCGGTTCGCCGGCCGGGCCCATCGCCTGGAGGGCGAACCCGCACAGCAACGCCACCAGCAGGGTCTGCAGCACCTCGCCGCCGGTGAAGGCGGAGACCAGGGTGGTCGGGATGATCCCCAGCAGGAACTCCTGGGTGGTCTCCGCCCCGCCCGCCTTGGCCTGCGCCTCGCCGGCCCGCGCCGCGGCCTCGGTCAGCTGCAGTCCGCTGCCCGGCTCCAGCAGGTTCCCCACCAGCAGGCCGATGGCCAGCGCCACCGTGGACATCACCATGAAGTACCCGAGGGCCAGCCCGCCCACCGCGCCGACCTTGGCGGCCTTGCGGACCGAGCCGATGCCCAGCACGATCGTGCAGAAGATCACGGGCGAGATCATCATCTTGATGAGGTTGACGAAGCCCGTGCCCAGGGGCTTCAGCTCCACGGCCACGCCGGGCGCGGCGAAGCCGACGGCGATGCCGAGCAGCACCGCGGCGATCACCGCGATGTAGAGGTAGTGGGTTCTGTCGCGTCTGGCGGCCATGTCGCGTCTCCTGGTGGTGGGGTCGTTCCGGGAGACCATCGCCCAGCCTGTGACCCCGGTCACCCTTGCGTTCATTGAGTTCACGGGCCGGTGCACACTGAGCGTTATGTTCCGCTTCCCCCGGCCGCCCCGCAGCCTCGCCGGCCAGCTCTTCGCCATGCAGGTCCTGCTGGTCGCGCTCGTCGTCGCCGGGTGCGCGGTCTTCGCGTACGCGAGCGCCCGCGAGCAGGCCGAGGACGCCGCCCGGCGGCAGGCCGGGGCGGTGGCCCGGGCCGTCGCCGACTCGCCCTCCGTACGCGAGGCCGTACGCACCGGTGCGGGCGGAGCGGACCCCTCCACCGCGCTCCAGCCCTACGCCGAGCGGGTGCGCACCGACTCCGGCGTGGACTTCGTGACGATCATGGCCCCGGACGGCAGGCGCTGGACCCACCCCGACCCGCGCCGCATAGGCGAGCGCTTCCTCGGCAACACCGCCCCGGCCCTGCGCGGCGCGACCTTCAGCGAGACGTACACCGGCACCCTGGGCCCCTCCATCCGCGTCGTCACCCCGCTCAGGGACACGGACGGCACCGTCATCGGCCTGGTCAGCGCCGGGATCACCGTCCGCGCCATCAGCGCCCGCCTCGCGGAGCAGCTCACCGCCCTCGCCTGGGTGGCGGCCGGGGCACTGGCCCTCGGCGCGGTGGGTACGTACGTGGTCAACGCCCGGCTGCGCCGCCACACCCACGGCATGAACGCCGCCGAGCTGAGCCGGATGTACGACTACCACCAGGCGGCCCTGCACGGGGTCCGGGAGGGGCTGCTGATGCTCGACGGCCACCGCAGGATCACCCTCATCAACGACGCGGGCCGCGAACTGCTCGGTCTGTCCGGGGAGGTCACCGGCAGCGGAGTCGCCGACCTTGGCCTGCCCGCCCCGCTCACCGGGGCGCTGCTCGCCGACCGGCCCCGGGTCGACGAGGTGCACCTGACGTCCGAACGGGTGCTCGTCGTCAACAGCTCGCCGGTGGCCGGCGGCGGCCGCCGCGGCACCGTCGTCACCCTGCGGGACCACACCGAACTCCTGGCCCTCACGGGGGAGCTGGACCACGAGCGCGGGTTCACCCAGGCGCTGCGCTCCCAGGCCCACGAGGCGGCCAACCGGCTCCACACCGTCGTCTCGCTGATCGAGCTGGGCCGCAGCGAGGAGGCGGTGGACTTCGCCACCGCGGAACTGGAGCTGGCCCAGGCCCTGACCGACGAGGTCGTCACCGCCGTCGGCGAGCCGGTGCTGGTCGCCCTGCTGCTCGGCAAGGCCGCGCAGGCGCACGAACGCGGCATAGAGCTGGTCGTCACCCCGGAGTGCGGGGCGATCGAGGCCGGCCCGGGGGTACCGCCCGCCCGCGACCTCGTGACGGTGCTCGGGAACCTCGTCGACAACGCCCTCGACGCCCTGACGGGGGTGCCCGGCGGGCGGATCACCGTCACCGTCCGCCGGGACCCGGACGGGCTGCTGCTGCGGGTCGCGGACAACGGGCCCGGCCTGCCCGAGGGGGTGGACGTCTTCCGGCGCGGCTGGTCGGGCAAGGGGGAGGGACGGGGCCTGGGCCTGGCTCTGGTGCGCCAGGTCGCCCACCGGCACGGCGGCTCGGTGGAGGCCGGGGGCGCCCCGGGCGGCGGAGCGGCGTTCACGGCGCGCCTGCCGGTGCCTCCGGCGGCCGCGGCCACCGGGCCGGCGCGGACGGGCGGAGCCCCGCCGCCCCCACGGCACGACACGGACGCTGCGGCCGGGGGGCCTCCCGGCCGGGCCGCCGGGGGAGGTGCGCGATGAGCGGGCCCGTACGCGTCCTCGTCGTCGAGGACGACCCCGTCGCCGCCGACGCCCACGCGCTCTACGTCGGCCGGGTGCCCGGCTTCACCGCCGTGGCCGCCGTCCACTCCCTGGCCGAGGCCACCCGCGTGCTGGAGCGCACCCGCGTCGACCTGCTGCTGCTCGACCTCACCCTGCCCGACGGCCACGGGCTGCGCTTCGCGCGCGGACTGCGGGCGGCCGGGCACCCCGCCGACGTGATCGCGGTGACCTCCGCGCGGGACCTGGCCATGGTCCGCGAGAGCGTCTCGCTCGGCGTCGTGCAGTACGTGCTCAAGCCGTTCGCCTTCCCCACCCTGAGGGAACGGCTGCTGCGCTACGCGGAGTTCCGCGCGGCCGCGGGCGAGGCGGCGGGCCAGGACGACGTCGACCGGGCCCTCGCCGCACTGCGCGCGCCCGCTTCGGCCCAACTGCCCAAAGGGCTCAGCGCCCCGACCCTGGACCGGGTCGCGGCGCTGCTGCGGGCGGCGCCCGAGGGGCTGACCGCCGCGGCGGCGGCCGAGGCGGCCGGGATCTCCAGGATCACCGCCCGCCGGTACCTGGAGCACCTGGTGGACACCGGCCGCGCGGACCGTACGCCCCGGTACGGCCAGGTCGGCCGCCCCGAACTGCACTACCGCTGGCTGGCGGCGGCCGGTTCGGTGTCGAACGTGTAGAACTTCCGGTGGTCGAGCATGTCCGCCGGGGTGACGTCGTTCCACGGCCGCATCGTGTCGCGCAGGTCGATCACGTTCGGGGTGCCGGCGGCCGGCAGGTAGGTCGAGTTCGGGTTCTTCGCCTGCCAGTCGGCCCACAGCTTGTCCACGAAGGCGTGGTGCATCCAGAAGACGGGGTCGTTGGGGGAGACGCCGGTGGCCATCTGGCCGCCGACCCACACGTGCACCCGGTTGTGGAGGTTGGCGCCGCGCCACCCCTCGAGGTGGTTGCGGAAGCCGTTCGAGGAGCTGTTCCAGGGGGCCGTGTCGTAGACCGGCATGGCCAGTACGGCGTCCACCTCGGCCCGCGTCGGCAGCTGGGCGACGCCCTCGCCGAGCGCGCGCCGCAGGTAGTTGCGGCCGTCCACGCGTACCGCTATCTCCCACTTGCCCGTCGCGTAGGCGAAGGGGCCGTCCATGACCTGCCCGTCGCGGGCGCGGCCGGTGCCGCCGAGGAAGTCGGCGGCCCACAGGGAGGAACGGGCGGTGCGGTCGGCGGTCCAGTCCCAGTACGGCAGCGAAACGCTCTTGTCCACCGCCTGAAGAGCCGCCTCGAACTCGAGCAGAAAGCGGCGGTGCCAGGGGAGGAAGGAGGGGGAGCGGTGACCCACCCGGTCGCCCGAGTCGGTGTCGCTCATGATGAAGCCGTTGTGGGTGGTGACGAAACGGTCGTAGCGGCCGGTCCGCTTCAGTTCGAGCAGCGCGTTGGTGAAGGCGCGCTTCTCCTCGGCGGTCAGCGCGGCCTGGTTCTTGCGCACGGCCATCACATGCCGCCCGTCTGCATCGGGGCGAGCTGCGAGCCCTGGAGCTCCCGCACGGCGGCGCGGGCCAGCGAAGTGGGATCGGCGTACGTCTCGTAGTGGTTGACGACGCTGATCCAGGTGCCGTCGGCGTTGCGCATGACGTGGAGCTCGCGGCCGTCTATCCGGACGGTCGGCATGCCGGCGCCGTGGTGGCCTCCGTGGTGGCCGCCGGTCGCGGGCGATATCTGAATGCGGCGGCCCTGGTACACCTCGTCGACGGTGCCGGCCGGGGTGGCGGCGGCACGGGAGTCGGTGGCGGCGGCGTGCGCGGTGGCGCCCGCGATGCCGAGGACGGTGAGTGCGCCGGCGGTGGTGCCCAAGGCCTGCCGGCGGGTGATCTTGTTCATGGCGGAAGAACTACCAGGGCCCGTACGACAGTTGACCGCTATCCGGACATCGGCGGATAAGTTCTGTGTAGAACCAGTTGGATGATCTTCCCGTCCGGACCGGCTCCAGTGGCCCGGACGGGAAGATCTACGGAAGAAATACTACTCGACGGTAATTTTTTCGGCCCGGCGGAGCCCCTATGCGGGGGGTCACATCGCAGACTCGGCCGGAAGCCATGCCGGAAAGCGCCCCGCGCGACCGGTTTTCCAGGGTTTCTGTAGCCACACCGCAAGGCGGTATGCCCCGATGGTCCTGATATGGCGCTGTGTCGTACGAACGACGCCCGCGCCCGGGACGCCAAGAAGGAGGCGTCCGCCCTCAGCCGTGTCCTGGCGGGCCGCCCCTCCCGCGACCCGGACCCCGGCCCGGCGGCGCTCAGGCCGACGCCGACCAGCGCATCCCCAGCTCCGTCAGCGCGGCCACCCGCTCCGGGGCCAGCTTCGCCGCCCGGGAACGCTGGTTGGCGATCCACGCGCCCAGCCGCAGCTCCTGCCCCCCGACCGGCTCCACGTGCGTACGCGGCACCCGCAGGTGCCCCTCGCGGGCGTGGAACCGCCGGGCCGCCTCCAAGTGCCCCGCCCACGCGGCGGCATGACTGCGCCGCGGCGGCGGGCGCTCCGCCTCCGTGGCCGGTGTCAGCCCCAGCGCGTGCTCCAGCAGCCACCGCTGCGCCCAGGCCAGGCGTTCCCACCCCAGTCGCTGGCTCCGCACCCACAGCCCCAGGTCCTCGCCCTGGACCACCAGCGAGCCCGGACCGGACGGGACGGCGCCGCCCGCGTCCAGATGGGCGCGGGTCAGCCGGAACGCCCGCTGCCAGCCGATGTCCCAGGCCGGGCACCAGGACGGGTCGATCTCGTCCAGGGCCTCCCGGCGCTCCTGCGGCAGCGCACCCGGCCCCTCCCGCCGGGCGGCGGCCCGGTTGTTCTTCATCCACACCCCGACCGGCATCCCGTGCCAGGTGGCCTCCACCGGCGGCAGCAGGTGGCCGTGCTCGGCGGCCCAGGCGCGGGCCGCCGCGAGCCCCTCCTCGAAGGCCACGTCGAAATGGCTCCACACCATGCCGAGTTCCTCCAGCTCCCGGGTCCGCTCCCGGCCCAGGGCGCCCCTGCGGTACGTACGCCGCGCGTCCGCGATCCACTGGCCGAGCGGGAAACCCGCCAGCGCCGCCGGCCACGCCTCGCCGCCCGCCGGCACCCTGAAGGCGAACGGCACCTTCAGGTCCCCGGCCGACGCCGCGTAGATCCGCGCCGCCTCCACCCCGCGCCGCCACTGCGTGTGCTCCGGATTGAGCACGCGCAGCCGGATGAACGCCGCGAGCAGCGCCGGATCCCGGGGCACGGAGAAGCTCAGCAGCGCCCGGGCCGCCGCCCCGGGACCCGTGCCGGCCCCGGCCGCCGCCGGGGCCTTCGCCGCCGCGCTCGGCGCCTGCGGCTGGGCCAGGGCCTCCACCAGCCTCGAGTCGTGCGCCCTCAGCGCCTCCAGGAGCCGCGCGAGGTCCCCGTACGCCCGTGACGTCAGCATCGACTCCGGCGACTCCCCCGGCCCCAGCAGCACCGGCACCACCAGGGAGGCCACCTTGCCCTCGCCCGGCCGCATCCGCAGGGCCCGGCCCACCGCCTGCACCAGGTCCGGCATGGAACCGCGCACGTCCGCCCAGAAGACGGAGTCGCACTCCTTCGTGTCCACCCCCTCGCCCAGCACGCGCACGCTGCCCAGGAACGCCTTGTCCGCGACCCGGTCGGCGGCGAACGCCTCCAGCACCCGCCGCCGGTGCGCCGCCGTGTGCTGCCCGCACAGCCAGTCCGCCCAGACCGTTCGCGGATACACCGGAAGCGCCGACCGGCTCGCCGCCCGCAGCCGGTCCGCGACCGCCGGAAGCCCCGCCGCGAACGCCTCGGCCTCCTTGGTGAGGTGGTGGAACACCAGCGTCCGCCGGAAGCCCTGGTCCGCGGCGGCCTTCACCAGCGCCGCCTGGAGCGCCGCGAGCCGCATCCCGCGCACCCGGTCGGAACGGCCGTCGGCGCCCAGCAGCACCGCCGCCTGGAAGCCGGGATCACTGACGTCCACGCACACCACCCGGTACGGGGCGCAGATGCCCCGGTCGATGGCCTCCGACAGCGACAGGGTGTAGCAGCGGGCGCCGAACGGCCCCTGCGGATCGTCCTCCATGGACGCGACGAGCCCGCCCCGGCCCCGCGGCTCCGCGCCGCCGGCCGTCTCCGCCGCGTACGCGCCCGCCTCCTCGGCCTCCTCCGCCTCCTCGGCTTCCTCGGCTTCCTCGCTCTCCTCGCCGTCGCGCCACACCCGGGGCGTGGCCGTCATGTACAGCCGCCGGACCGAGGGGATCCGCGCGTTGTCGTGCACCACCGCCCAGGGCTTGCCGATCCGGCCGGACGTACGGTGCGCCTCGTCGACCACGACCAGGTCCCAGGGCGGCAGACCCTCCAGGTGCGCCCGCTCGATGGTGCCCAGCCCCAGCGAGGCGTACGTGGCGAACACCGTCACCCGCTCCACCGGCCGCGAGCCCCACCGGGCCAGCTGCGCCGGGGCGGTCGTGGTGGGCACCCCCACGTCCTCCCCGCGCAGCGAGCACACCGCGAGCGCCCGGCCGGTGCGGCCCCCCTCCCGCCAGGCGGCGACGGTCTGCACGAGCAGATCGAGCGAGGGGACCAGTACGAGGACCCGGCCGGCCCGCAGCTCCTCGGCCGAGCGCACGGCCACCAGCGACTTGCCGGAGCCGGTGGCCATGATCACCTGCGTCCGCAGGCCCCGCTCGGGCACCCGGCCGGTGGCGGGCAGCTGCAGCGCGCGCACGACGGCGTCGACGGCCTCGCGCTGATGAGGGCGCAGCTCCTGCTTGGCCATGCACCTCACCCTGCCCGCTTTTATCTGCCCGTTCGGCTCCAGGCCCTATCTTGCCTCGATTCTGAGTCAAAGAGGGGGAAGCGACACCGGCAGGATCACCGGGCGCCGAAGTTCTGCGTCCACCAGGGCCCGCCGGAACCGGAGTGGATGCCCACGCCGATGTCCTTGAAGGAACAGTTGAGGATGTTGGCGCGGTGGCCCGGGCTCTTCATCCAGGAATCCATCACGGCCTGCGCGGTCTGCTGCCCCCTGGCGATGTTCTCCCCGTACGTCGACCACCGGTACCCCGCGGCCGTCGTCCGCGCCCCGGGGTCGGTGCCGTCGGGGTTGGTGTGCGAGAAGAAGTCCCGCCGCGCCATGTCGTCGGAGTGCCGCTGGGCGGCGTCGCGCAGCTGCGCGTCCTCCCTCAGCGGACCGCAGCCGGCCGCCGCACGTTCGGAGTTGACCAGGGAGACGACCTGCCCCGCGACTCCCGCCGGGGCCGGCCCGGGGGCGGGCGGAGCCGGGGGCTTCGCCGTGCTCTTCGTCGGCGCGGGAGCCGCCGAGGTCTGCGCGGTGCTCGCGGAGGCCGAGGGGGAGGACGAAGCGGACGCCGAGGGGGACGGCGAGGCCGACGCGGAAACGGAAGGCGAGGGGGAGCCCGAGGCGGAGGCGGACGGCTGCGGCGCGGCGGAGTCCGGCGCGGAGAGGGCCGCCAGCGGGGAGGGGGACGCCCCGCTCGCCCCGGCGTCCCGCGAACCGGGCAACTGGCCCAGGTACACCAGGCCGCCGCCCGCGACGCACGCGGCGACCACCGCCCCGCCGATGGCCCGGCGCCGGTTCTGGCGCCGCTTGCGCTGCGCCGCGCGGCCCGCCGGGCCGTCGGGGCCGTCCGGGCCGGCGGCGGAGTCCCCGCCCTTGCGGCGGGCGGCGCGGCCCGGGCCCGACACCACCGGCGACAGCTGCGTCGCCGCGTCGGCGAAGGCCGCGCCGGCCGGGGCGTAGCCGGCGGCCACGGTGGCCCGTACCCCCTCCAGGAGCGCCGCCCCGACCGGGACCAGCGCCAGCCCCGCCAGCAGCCCCTCCGCCGGCACCAGTCCGTTCCACAGGCCCGAGCAGCGCAGGCACTCACGGGCGTGCCGGGCTATTCGCTTGCGCCACAGCGCGGAGGGCCGGCCGTCCCAGGTGCCCGTCATCGCCCGCAGCCCCTCGCAGGGCGGCTGCGCCTCCAGCGCCCGCTCCACCACCCGGGCCGACTCCAGCTGCGCCTTCATCCGCTGCACGCGCACCGCCGTGTGCTGCGGGGTCAGCTCCAGGGCGGCGGCCACGTCGGCCCGGGTCAGCTCACCGGCGCACTCCAGCCACCACAGCGACAGCAGCGCCTGGTCCTCGCGCTCCAGCCAGCGCGTGGCGCGGGCCGTCTCGCGGCGCTGCCCGGACAGGTGGAGCCGTACGACCGTCAGGTCGGCGAAGTCGGCGCCGGGATCGGCGACGTCCTGGGCGGCCTCCAGCCCGCTCTGCCCCGGACCGCCGCTGCGGGCCTGCCAGTGCGCCCGTACGCGGTTCATCGCGATGGCCACCAGCCAGGACCGGAAGCTCTCGTCCGCCCGCAGCCCGCCGAGCCCGTCGAGCGCCCGCAGCATGGTGTCCTGCACCACGTCGTCCACGTCGTGGGAGCCGTTCAGAGCGCGCCCGACGATGTTGTAGACGAGCGGCAGGTGGGCGCTGACGAGCTCGTCCTGCGCGCGGGGATCGCCCGCGCGGGCCGCTGCCACCAGCTCTGCCGTGTGCTGTGTACTCATGTGAAGTCCCTGTCCGTACCGGCGGTCGATGTTGCCCGATAACTGGGAGACCGTCGAGTGGGACCCGGATAACAGTTATCCGGAAGAATCTTTTCTGCGCTCGGCCGCCGGGCACGATGACGGAGGGTCAGGCGGCCGCGCGGGGGAGCCGGCGGACGGAGCCGCCAACGGACCGCGCTCTGCGCGGGAGGGGGAGGACACATGGCGGTATTCGTGTGCGCGGAGTGCGGAACGGGGCTGACGGCCTCTGTGTCCGAGGTGGCGCTGCCCGTCCACGCCCACCAGAAGTACGGGCACCAGTTCCTCCCCGCCCTCATGGACCCGGGTACGTATGCCGTCGACCCGGAGCCGTTCGGGCCGCCGTGGCGCCGGTGGAGCGGTATCGCAGCGGAGGAGGCGGCGGAACGAGGCGTCTTCGCCCCCGCGCTCGCCGGCCTCTCCTTCGGGGCACCGGGAGCGGTCGTCCTCGCGCCTGGGGACGTCCGCGGCGCCGTGCTGATCCCCGAGCGCTGCGACGGCCACTGCATGGGGCCGGACGGCAGGGACGGGCCGAACCTGGCCTGCGTGGAGTGCGGACGGGCGGTAGGCACGCGGATCGACGACTGCTCGTACTGGCAGGCGGTCCGGCTGGCCCCGGACGCCGTCCGCCGCGTCCCCGGTCCCGGCGCAGCTCCCAGGCCGGCCGGCTGGCGGACGCTGGCGCGGGAGCGCCCGGGTCTGCCGCCCGTCCAGTCGCCCGGCGAGTGGAGCCCCCGCTGGGCCGCTGCGGCCGGAGTGGTGCTGGCACACCTGCTCGCGGCCTCGGGCGGCGCACGCGTGGCCGTCCCCGGCGGCCTGTTCGCGGACACCGTCGGCCGTGCGCTCGACGCGATGCTGCCGCCCGGCCCGCACGTGAAACGGGCGGTCCTCTCCGGACCGGGGCTGCCATCCCCGGCCGTGGCCCACGACATCGCCCTCGTCCCACTGCATCCGCAGACCGGGCGGACGTGGCGGCCGGCGACGCGGGCCGCGCACACCGTGCCGGTGGACTTCGACGTGTGGACGCACCTGGCCTTCCCGTACGAAGCGCTGCCCGTCCCCGCGACGGGCGGACTGCCCGTGGACGTACTGCGGGACGACCCGCTGCCGATGCACCCGCGCGGACCGTTCCGGCCCGACGGGGAGGTGTTCCTCCACACCCTGGCCCGGCTGCCCGCCGTCCGCCGACCGTGGTTGCGCGCCGTCTTCGACCGGGTGAACGCCCGCCCGTACGCGGCGCCGTTCTAGGAGGCGCGATTTCGGGCGGGGGGTCCCAGGCCGCCCGAACCGGGGCCGGCAGGGAGGCGTACAGGGAGAGCCCTGCCTCGCGCGGGCCCGGGGCCGGTACGTGGTGGGGCCGCCGCCGGGCCGGACGGGGCTCTCAGCCCGGCGGCGCCGGTTCAGCGGCCGCGCAGGCCCTCGTCGACGGCGGTGGTCAGCTCGCCGTCCGCGGTGTCGGCGTCCAGGGACCAGAACATGGCCCCGCCCAGACCCCGTTCGCGGACGTACCGGGCCTTCGTCCGCAGCACCTGCGGGTCGTCGTACGTCCACAGGGTGGTGCCGTCGAAGAGCCAGGCGTGGCCCCCGCGCCGGTCGCGGTGCACCTGGAAGGTGCCGGAGGCGGCCAGCTTCCTCAGCTCCTCGTAGTCCTCGTACCCGGCTGCCCACTTCGCCGGCGCCGGGCCCGCGGCCGGCCGGCCCATGCCGTCCCCGCCGCCGGTGACCCCGGTCCAGCCCTGCCCGTAGAACGGCATGCCGACCACCAGCTTGCGCGCGGGCGCCCCGCGCCGGAGCCAGGACTCCACCGTGCCGTCCACGCTGAAGTCGCCGCGGGCGTACAGCGCGGACTGCTGGGCGGTGGTCCTCTCCCCGGACACGTGGAAGTCGTAGCCCTGGAGCGTGACGAAGTCGAGGTCGCGCATGACGCGGCGGACGTCGAAGCCCGCGTCGATCTTGGCGGGGGAGGCCGGGACGAAGGCCGTCAGCTCGTACGAGCGCTTCCGTCCGCGTCCGTAGGCGTCGAGCTGGGTGCGGAACTCGCGCACCAGTTCCGTGAAGTTGCGCCGGTCCTCCGGCCGGAACACCGTGTCCGTGTCGCCCGCCGAGCCCGGCCACTCCCAGTCGAGGTCGATGCCGTCGAAGACCCCGGCCGCGGCGCCCGGCCCGCCCCGGGCGCCGTCCCGCGGGAGGTCGCCCTTGAGGTAGAGGTCGATGCAGGAGCGTACGAGGGCCTTGCGGGAGGCGGGGGTGAGGGCCGCGTCCGAGAAGTGTGTGGACCAGCTCCAGCCGCCCAGCGAGATCAGTACCTTCAGGCCGGGGTGCTTGGCCTTGAGCTCCTTCAGCTGGTTGAAGTTCCCGGCCAGGGGCTGCTCCGGCGTGTCGGCCACACCGTCCACGGACCCGGCCGCGTCCAGCGGGCGCGCGTAGTCGGCCCAGGCGTCGGCCTCGCCGGGGACGCTGCCGGTGAAGCACTTGCCGTCGGCGCCGATGTTGCCGAAGGCGTAGTTGACGTGCGTGAGTTTCCCGGCCGTGCCGCTCGTGTCGAGGTCCTTGACCTGGAAGTCGCGCCCGTAGACGCCCCATTGGGTGAAGTACCCGACCTTCCGGTACGCGCGGTCGTGCGTGCCCGTTCCGTCCCGGTCCCCGGCGGCCGCGGCGGGCGCGAAGGCGGCCAGCAGGGACAGGGAACAGGCGGCGACAGCCAGCCGGCCGAACGTGCTGCGGCGCATGGGGCGCATGGGGTGCATAGGACGCTTGGGACGCATGGGCTTCCTTTGCGGATGCGGGAAGTGGTGCTCCTGAGCCGTGCGGAGACGGGGCGGCCCTGCACCGGCGGCGCCCGTCCCACCCAGGAACGTATTGGTCTGGACCATCCACGGTCAAGGGGGTGTAGGCACCCGGCCCCGTCCCGCGGACGACCGTCCGAAAAACCTCCTTCACGACGCTGGGCACCTCCACGCGCCCTCGCTACCCTCCGCGCATGATTCCCACGGTGGTCTGGGGCACCGGCAACGTCGGCCGCGCGGCGATCCGCGCCGTCGACGCCCATCCGGCGCTCGAACTCATGGCGGTCGTCGTCCACAACCCCGCGAAGGCCGGCCGTGACGCCGGTGAACTCGCCGGCCTCGGCCACCGGCTGGGGGTGGCCGCCACCGACGACATCGAGGCGGTGCTCGCCGCCCGCCCGGCGGCCGTCGTCTACGCCGCGTCCGGCGACATCCGCCCCGACGGCGCCCTCGCCGACATCACCCGCGCCATCGCGGCCGGCGCGGCCGTGGTCAGCCCGGCCCTCTACCCGCTCTACGACCACCGCGGCGCCCCGCCGGAGTTCCGGGATCCGGTGCTGGCCGCGATCGCCGCGGGAGGCGGCTCGTTCTTCGCCTCGGGCGTCGACCCCGGCTGGGGCAACGACGTACTCCCGCTGCTGCTCAGCGGCCTGGGCACCACCGTCGACGCGATCCGCTGCCAGGAGATCTTCGACTACTCCACGTACGACCAGCCGGACTCCGTGCGCCACCTCGTCGGCATGGGCCACCCGATGGACTACGAGCCGATGATGCTCGTGCCCTCCGTCCCGACCATGATCTGGGGCGGCCAGATCCGGATGATGGCCCGCGCCCTCGGCGCCGAACTCGACGAGATACGCGAGACCTCCGACCGCCGCGCCCTCGACACCACGGTGAGCACCCCGTCCATGGGCGAGTTCGAGGCGGGAACCCAGGGCGCCATCCGCTTCGAGGTCCAGGGCATCGTCGGCGGCGAACCCCGCATCGTCATCGAACACGTCACCCGCATCCACGCCTCCTGCGCCCCCGACTGGCCCGCCCCGCCCGACGGCGGCGCCGGAGCCCACCGGGTGGTCATCGAGGGCCGCCCGCGCATCGAGGTGACCGTCGAGGCCACCGACGAGGGCGAGAACCGCTCGGCGGGCGGGAACGCCACCGCCGTCGGACGGCTGGTGGGTGCCATCGACTGGCTCGTGGCCGCCGAACCCGGACTCTACGACGCCCTCGACGTCCCGCTGCGGCCCGCAGTCGGCAGACTCGGAAGGAAACAGCCATGAGGATCGACATACCCGAGGGACAGCACCCGATCGAGTACGTCTGGGGCGACATGGTCCCCGGCATCGGCATGGCCGCCGCCAATTTCTCCCTCTCCGTCTACGCCCACACCACCCTGGGCCTGCGCGAGTTCGAGGCGGCGCGGCTGCGCATCGCGCAGATCAACGGGTGCGTCTTCTGCCTCGACTGGCGCACCGAGCGGGACGGGCAGAAGGTCGAGGAGGAGTTCGCCGACGCCGTCACCGCATGGCGCACCACCAAGGCCTTCGACGACCGCACCCGCCTCGCCGCCGAATACGCCGAACGCTACGCCCTGGACCACCACAACCTCGACGAGGAGTTCTGGGAGCGGATGACCGCGCACTACAGCCAGCTGGAGATCGTGGAACTGAGCATGAGCATCGGCTCCTGGCTCGCCTTCGGCCGGCTCAACCACGTACTGGGCCTCGACAGCGTCTGCGTGCTGCCGGGCGGCTGAACGGTGACGCCCCGGCCACCGCACGGCCCGGGGCCGCCCGGTGGATCCGGACGGCCCCGGGGCGCGGCCTCCTCAGAGGTCCGTCGCGATGATCCTCTCGATGTTCCGCTCGGCGAGGGCCGTGATCGTCACGAACGGGTTGACGCTGGTGTTGCCGGGGATCAGCGCTCCGTCGATGACGTACAGGCCCGGGTGCCCGTGCAGCCGGCCGTAGTTGTCGGTGGCCCTGTTCAGTACCGCGCCGCCCAGCGGGTGGTACGTCAGGTGGTCGCCCCAGACCCTGTGGGTGCCGAAGAGGTCGGTGCGGTAGATCGTCCCCTCCTTGGCGTTGATCCGGTCGAAGATGCTCCTGGCCATGTCGATGGACGGCTGCTTCCAGGCCGTCTGCCAGTCCAGCTCGACCTTCCCGGCCGCCGCGTTCCACGAGAACCGCGCGCGGTGCGGGTTCTTGGTGATGGAGAGGTAGAAGGACGCGTACGTCTCGATCCCCGTCGGCAGCGGGGCCACCTCGGCGAAGGCGCCGCCCGCGTCCCAGTTGTCGATGCCGCCGCAGGGGATGGAGGCCTGCACCTTCCCCGTCGGGTCCCACATGTGGTTGGCGCGGCCGCACATGACGTTCCCGTTGTCGCCCCATCCCCTGCCCACCTCGTCGTTCAGGTGCGGCAGGGCGCCCGTGGCCTTCAGCCGGACCAGCAGCTTGCTGGTCCCGACACTGCCGGCCGCGAAGAACACCCGGTCGGCGGTGACCGTCTTGGTGGCGACGACGTCCCCGGTGGTGCCGAGCTGCTCCATGACGACCGTGTAGCCGCCACCGTCCGAGGGGGAGACGGTGGTGACCCGGTGCAGGGGCGAGATGGTGACCCTCCCGGTCGCCCTGGCGGCGGCCAGGTAGGTCTGCTGGAGGGACTTCTTGCCCGCGTTGTTGCCGTAGAGGATCTCCCCGTCGAGGGCGGACTTGGGAACGGTGCCGGCCACCTCCCGCTCCATGTAGTCCCAGTCGTAGACGTCGGGGACGAAGACGAAGGGGAAGCCGGAGCGCTGGGCGTGCTTGCGGCCGACGCGGGCGTACTGGTAGCAGGCGACCGTCTCGAACCAGTCCGGGTCGATGAGTCCCACCCCGAGCCCGGCGTTGGCCCGCGGATAGTAGGTGCGGTACATCTCCTCGGCGTCCACCGAGGGGAGGACGGCGGCGAAGTTCTGCCGCCTGGGGGTCACGGCCATGCCGCCGTTGACCAGCGAGCCGCCGCCGACGCCACGGCCCTGGTAGACGGTGATCCCGCCCATCTCCTCGGCATCGAGGATGCCCGTGTACCGGGGGACGTCCTTGTCGATGGGGAAGCCGAGGAAATTACTCAGCGGTGCCTTGGTCCTGGTGCGCAGCCAGTACGAGCGGTAGTCGGGCCTGGTGGTGTTGGCGAAGATCTTGCCGTCGCTGCCGGGGGTGTCCCAGGCCATGCCCATCTCGGCCATGTGCACGGGGACACCGGCCTGGGCGAGCCGCAGCGCGGCGACGGAGCCGCCGTAACCGGTGCCGATCACGAGGACCGGGAGGTGCGCCCCGGATGCGAGGGGCGTGGGGACGGGGGCGGTGGCCGTGGCCGGTTCGGCATGGGCGGGGGGCGTGTTGACCGCGAGGGCGGCCGCTCCGAGAATAGAACCAGTTCCAGCGATGAATCCGCGGCGGGAAACACCCCTGGACACCTTGCTGTTCAGGCTTCTGTCACTCATGTGACGTTCCTCACTCTCGATGGAGTGGGAACAAGTTCTACTGGCGAACGCCTGCTAAGTCACTACACGCGTCGCGGTAACTTCCGGCCGGTTCCGGCCCGTTGGCGGCCGCGGCGCCCCGAGGCTCAGGGCAGGCTCCAGTGGCCCACGTTGTTGCCCAGCCCCGCGTCCAGTGCGAACTGCACCGCGGCGAGGCGGGCGTCCTCGGGGAGCCGGAAGGTGACGAACCCCGAGGCCGAACCACCGGGAGGCAGGGTGAGGGTGCCGGGAAGGCTCGGCCCGGCGCCGGTCGCGGTGCTGGAGCCGGTGAACCGCTGCCCTTCGGCGTCGAGGAGGTGCGCGGCCGGCGCGGGGGAGTCCTCGTACGGCACCGTCCCGGTGTTCTCCAGGCGCAGCTCCACGGCGACCAGCCGGTCCGCGTCCACACGGCCCGCGGGGTCGACGACCCGGGTCAGCGTGACGTCGAGCCGCTCCCCGGGCCGGTTCCCGTCGAGGGGGACGGTCTCCCCGGACCCGTCGGGCCCGGCGCCGACCAGCAGGAGCACGAGCAGGGGCCCCAGCAGCCGCCCCGCACGGTGGCGCACGACTCCTCCTCCACTCCGTGTACCCGCCCCCTCCCCGCCCACGATCCTCCGCCGGCCCCGCTCCCGCCACCGGCGACACGGAATATGGATTGGATCTTCCGCCCGCTTCGTGGCAGGCTTGGCGCCACCAAAGGGGTATAGCTCAGCTGGTCAGAGCGCTGGTCTCCAAAACCAGATGTCGTAGGTTCGAATCCTGCTACCCCTGCCGAGCCGGACCCCGGGAGATCACTCCCGGGGTCCGTTTTGTCTTCCCCGTGGGGGTTGCCTGGGGGAAGCCCGGTGCGGCGCGGGCCGCTCAGGGGGTGCCCGCCGATATCCGCCTTCCCCGGGGGCTCGGGGTGGACGCCGCGCCGGCCTGGACCGCCTCGGCCGCCCTGGTCGCGGTGGCACTGTGGCAAGCCGTGGTTCAGGGATGCCGAGCCCCGGCGTCGGCTGGTGTGGCGTGGCCACCGGCGTGGAGGGTTAAGCGGCAGTCGAACCCCGACGCCCCCCGTCCCTCGCCCCCACCCGGCAGGCCGGATCGTGAAATCGGGCGATGTGTCCCTCAACATGGCGCTAACGCAGGCGAGTTGGGGGCTACTGAGGTCGATGATCCTCAATTCTTCCTCAGAAGAACGCTTCGGTTTCCCCGTTCCTCTACCGGCGCGGCTACGGTCTTGGCGCAGGGGCCGCCTCGCTGACCTGATGGTGGCCCCACGAAAAATTAGACATGGGGGAATTATGCGTTTTACGGTGCGTGGGACCGTCGGACCGGTCTTCGCTTTGGCTCTACTGGGGGGAATGGCCTCCCCGGCTCATGCGGCAGGCGATGAGTCGCAGCCCGTGACCTCGGTCGAGGTCGTGGAGGAGGCTGCCCCCGAGGACAATTCGCTGGAGCACCTGCCGGAGACGTCGACCAACTCGGAGTCCGGCACGCAGGCGTGTGACAACCCTCGCCGCACATGGTTCGAGATCCCCTCGAAGACCGGAATCCACATGCCGGCCAAGTTCGCCGGCACGTCCTTCAAGGACGGTCCGGGAGGCACCATGGTGGTCAGGGTGGAGAGGTCGGGCAAGGTCCTCCGGGAGGTCAGCGCGGGCGGTGAGGTCGAGGTCAGTGGCATCGTCGCCAAGGCCAAGGTCTCCATCACGGCGAAGATCGGCACCGAGGTCGGGATCACCGTGGGGCACGAGTACCGCAGGAACGTGACCAGCGGCAAGTACGGCCACCTCCAGTACGGCTCCTGGGGGTACGCCGTGAAGTGGGCCAAGTACGAGACCAGTGCGGACCGGTGTGGCAAGAAGCTCATCAAGAGCGGCACCGCGAACCTGCCCACCTCGGAGGTCGGCTGGAAGTACTGGGAAACGAGCTCGTGACCGTTCCTCGCAGGCCGCTGACCGTGGCGGCGGCCCTCGCTGTCGCATCCTTCCTGGCGGCCGGCTGCGGTAGCGAGAGCGCGCCACCGTCGGGCAGTCCGACGAGCGTGCGGTCATCCGCGGGGGAGACCGAGGAAGCCCAGGGCAGTAGAGCCAAGGGCCTGTTGGAGAAAATCCATCCCGATTCTCCCGAGTTCGTGGAATCCGGCATGGAAAGGGTCCGGGACGGCGTTCACTCTCGCTCTTCGCTCGCGAAGGGAAAGACGTACAAGGTCGCCGTAGCCTGTGTCGGCACAGGCGCCGTCGACATGAAAGTCGGTGAAAAGGGGGCGGAGTCCATTCCCTGTGACGGAGTATCGGTGAGCCGACGGGTCGAGGATTCTCCGGAAGAACTGCCCGTCGACATCACTGCGGCTTCCGGAGCCACGGGAATGGTCGCCTGGCAGATCACCGCCGCTTCCTCCTGACGGCGATGCTTCAATGGTTCCTGCTCACCGCCAGAATCGGTGGGCAGGAACCATTTCCCGTTCGCGGCCGCTGAGCCCGGCAATTGCGCGCTGCGCGGAGACCCTTTCCGGGGGCGAACACCGCGTCTGGCAGACTGGCACGGTTGTCCCGGCGGTGCAGGACAGGAAACCGGTGCGAATCCGGTGCGGTCCCGCCACTGTGACCGGCCGCCGCGTCCGCGCGACGGCCGGGAGTCAGACACTGACGCACCGCCTCTTCACTTCGACCGGGGACGAGGATCCCCCGGAGAGGCCTCATCATGTCGCGTGTCCGCGCCGCCGTGCGCTCCTTCCTGCCGCTCGCTCTCGTCGTGCCGCTCACCGCCTGCGGCGGTCCGCCCGGGGCGGAGCGGCCCGGGCCCGGTGCGCACGCCGCGCCCGGGTTCCCGTACGCCGTGACCAACTGCGGCGTCAGCACCACCTATCAGGCGCCGCCCGAACGCGCCGTCACCATGAACCAGCACGCCACCGAGATCATGCTGGCCCTCGGACTCCAGGACCGGATGGCCGGCACCGCGTATCTCGACGACTCCGTGCTGCCCGCCTACCGGCCCGCCTACGACAAGATCAAGGTGCTGGCCAAGGAGTACCCCTCGAAGGAGGTGCTCCTCGGGGCCAACCCCGACTTCGTCTACGGCGGTTACGCCAGCGCCTTCGACAAGGGGCAGGGCCGGGACCGCGAAGGGCTGGCCAAGGCCGGCATCAACTCGCGGCTGAGCGTGGAGTACTGCACCCAGGGCCCGGTCGGGCTCGAACAGCTGAAGACCGAGATCACCGAAGTCGCCCGGACCTTCGGCGTGCCCGAGCGCGGCGCGGCCCTCGTCCAGGACGAGCAGCGCCGCGTCGACGCCGTCACCGCCCGTGTGAAGGACAGGCCCCGGCCGTCCGTCTTCGTCTACGACTCCGGGGAGGCCTCCGCCTTCACCTCCGGCGGCAACGGCATAGGCAACGAGATCGTCTCCCTGGCCGGGGGGACGAACGTGTTCGCCGACCTCAAGGACACCTTCGGCGACGTGCCGTGGGAGAAGGTCATCGAGCGCGGTCCCGAGGTCATCCTCATCTACGACTACGGCGGCACCACCGTGGAGGCCAAGAAGCAGCGCCTGCTGAACGATCCGGCGCTCGCTCGGGTTCCCGCCGTCAGGGACCGCCGGTTCGTCGTCCTGCCGCTCTCCTCGGCCGTGCTCGGGGTCCGCGTCGCCGACGCCGTCGAGTCCCTGGGCCGCCAGCTGCACCCCGACGCCGCGTGAGCCGGGGCGTGAGGGGGCGCCGCACCGTCGGTGTCCTGGTGCTCCTCGCCGCCGCGCTCGCCGCGGCGGCCGTGGCGGGGCTCGCCCTGGGACCCGTACGGATCGCCCCCGGTGAGGTCGTCGGCATCGTCCTCCGCGGCCCCGGGATGCCCGGCGCCTTCCCCTCCATCGTGTGGGACGTGCGGATGCCGCGCGTGCTGCTCGGGGCCGTCGTCGGGGCCGGGCTCGCGGTCTCCGGCGCCGTGCTCCAGGCCCTCGTACGCAACCCGCTCGCCGATCCGTTCCTCCTCGGGGCCTCCTCCGGAGCCTCGGCGGGAGCGGTGCTGGTCATCGTGTCCGGTGCGGGCGCAGCCGGACTCGCGGGCGGGCTCGGGCTGCCGGCCGCCGCGTTCGCGGGCTCGACGGTGGCGCTCGTCGCCGTCTACGCCATGGCCGGGCGCGGCGGCACCATGAGCACCGGGCGGCTGATCCTGGCCGGGGTCGCCGTGCAGTACGTCCTGTCCGCGCTGACCAGCCTGGTCCTCGTGCTGTCCGCGCACCCCGACCAGATCCGTACCGCCCTGTTCTGGACCCTGGGCGGCCTCGGCGGGGCCCGCTGGGAGGAACTGGCCCTGCCGGCCGCCGCGCTGCTCGCCGGCACCGGCCTGCTCCTCGCGCTGGCCCGGCCGCTGGACCTGCTGCTGGCGGGGGAGGAGGGAGCCCGCACGCTCGGCCTGGACACCGGACGCTTCCGTGCCGCCGTGTTCGTGCTCTCCTCCCTCGTCATCGGGGTGCTCGTCGCCTACAGCGGGGCGATCGGCTTCGTCGGGCTGATGGTCCCCCACGCCGCCCGGATGGCGGTCGGCGCCGGCCACCGGGCCGTGCTCCCGGTCGCCGCGCTGGCCGGCGCGGTCTTCCTGGTCCTGGCCGACCTGGTCGCCCGTACGGCGGCGGCTCCCGAGGAGATCCCGGTCGGGGTGGTCACCGCACTGCTGGGCGGCCCGTTCTTCCTGTGGATGCTGCGCCGGACGGGCCGGTCCGAGGCGGTGGCCGGATGACCGGCGGACCGGCGGAACTCGCCGTCGAGGCCCTTCGTTACGAGGTGGACGGGCACACCCTGCTGCACGGGGTCGACCTCACCGCCCGCCCCGGTGAGACGGTCGGTGTCGTCGGGCCGAACGGCAGCGGCAAGACCACCCTGCTGCGCTGCGTCTACGGCGCCCTGCGGCCCACCGCCGGCCGGGTGCTGCTCGACGGGGCCGATGCCGCGGCGCTCGGCGTCAAGGAGCGCGCCCGGCGGGTGGCGGTGGTCCCGCAGGACGCCACCGGCACCTTCGGGCTGACGGTCCGCGAGGTCGTCGCCATGGGCCGCAGCCCGCACAAACGGTTCTGGGAGCAGGACGGCCCGGAGGACCGGCGGCGCGTGGCCGAGGCCCTGGACAGGGTCGGCGCCGCCGCCTGCGCGGAGCGCCGCTTCGAGGAGCTCTCCGGCGGTGAGCGCCAGCGCGCGCTCGTCGCCCGCGCCCTCGTCCAGGAACCGGGCCTGCTCACCCTGGACGAGCCGACGAACCACCTCGACATCCGCTACCAGCTGGAGGTGCTCGGCCTGGTCCGCGCCCTGCCCGCGACCGGGCTGCTCGTCCTGCACGACCTCAACCTCGCCGCCTCCTTCTGCGACCGGCTGTACGTCCTGTCGGCCGGCCGGGTCGTCGCGGCGGGCCCGCCGGCCGAGGTGCTGGACGAGGACCTGCTGGCGGAGGTCTACGGCGTCCGCACCCGCGTCGGGGTCCACCCGACGACGGGCGCCCCCAGCATCGTCTACCTGCCGGAGCCGGCCGCCGGATGAGGCCACCGCGGCCGAACAGATGGAGGGGCCCCGGCGCGTGGCGCCGGGGCCCCTCCATGGGCCGTGCTAGCCGCCGTACGGGCGGGTGATGATCTCCATTCCGTGCCCGGCGGGGTCCAGGAAGTACACCCCGCGGCCCCCGTCGTTGTGGTTGATCTCCCCGGGGTGCTTGCCGTGCGGATCGGCGAAGTACTCGACCCCCGACACCCGGATCTTCTCGAAGGCGGAGTCGAACTCCTCCTCCGAGATCAGGAACGCGTAGTGCTGCGGGGTGATGGACTCGGCCGGGACGGCCGCGAAGTCCAGGGTCACGCCGTTGGCGGTGGACACCGGGACGAAGGGACCCCACTCGGGGCCGACTTCAAGACCGAGGATGTCCGCGAGGAAGGCGGCGGACCGCTTGTTGTCGAGGGAGTGGACGATCGTGTGGTTCAGCTGGACGGACATGGGTTAATGCCTCCGAAAGGCATGCCACGGCACCTCCATGCCTCACCCGGTCGGTGACCGGCACGCGATGCCGTCACCTTGATCCTAAGCACCCGTCCGGGTGCGGTCCACCCCTTTCGCGCCGGAGCGGGCCCGGGGTCCGGCCCCTCCCGCTCGGGGTCCGCCGATCGTCCGGACGGCCACCCGGGCCACAGACCAACCGGTATGCCTACACTGCCACTTCGCCGATCACACACCGGCCGGAGCCGAGCGGACCGGCGAACCGCACCAACCCCGCCACCCATCCCCACCGCACCGCCCACCCCCACCACACTGACCGCGCGAACCCCACGAGTACGGAGGAACGACCCGTATGCGCTATCTCCCCCTGGGCACCTCAGGGCTGAAGGTCTCCGCCGTCGGCCTCGGCTGCAACAACTTCGGCGGCCGCCTCGACGCCCAGGCCACCCGCGCCGTCGTCGACGCCGCCCTCGACTGCGGGATCACCCTCCTCGACACCGCCGACATCTACGGCGGCCGCGGCGGCTCCGAGACCCACCTCGGCCAGGCCCTCAAGGGCCGCCGCGACCAGGTGGTCCTCGCCACCAAGTTCGGCTACGACGGCGTCGACATGGGGTACGGCCCCGCCGCCGGCGCCCGCGGCGGCCGCGCCTACATCCGGCGCGCCGTCGAGGAGTCCCTGCGCCGCCTGGACACCGACCACATCGACCTCTACCAGCTGCACAGCCCCGACCCCGCCACACCCGTCGCGGAAACCCTCGCCGCCCTCACCGAGCTCGTCACCGAGGGCAAGGTCCGCTACATCGGCCACTCCAACCTCACCGGCTGGCAGCTCGCCGAAGCCGCGCACGTGGCCCGCGAGACGGGCGCCGTGCCCTTCGTCTCCGCGCAGAACGAGTGGTCGCTGCTCCAGCGCTCCGCCGAGCGGGAGCTGGTCCCCGCCGCCCGCCACTACGGCCTCGGCGTCCTCCCGTACTTCCCGCTGGCCAACGGCCTCCTCACCGGCAAGATCCGCCGGGGCGCCCCCGTCCCGGCCGGCTCCCGCCTCGAAGGCCGCGACGCCTACCTCACCGAGGAGCGCCTCGACACCGTGGAGGCCCTGGCCGCGATCGCCGGGAAGCACGGCCGAGGCGTCCTGGAGCTGGCCATCGGCTGGCTCTCCGCCCAGCCCGGCTGCTCCTCCGTCATCGCAGGCGCCACCTCGCCCGAGCAGGTACGGGCCAACGCGGCCGTGGCCGACCGCCCGCTGGAGGCGGAGCTGCTGGCCGAGATCGACGAGGTCGCGGAGGCCCACGCATGAGCGGTCCGCTGCGCTGCGCGGTCCTCGACGACTTCCAGGGGGTGGCCACCAGCCTGGCCGACTGGTCCCCGGTCACCGGCCGGGGCGTCGAGGTGGTCACGTACGCCGACCACCTCGACGACGAGGACGAACTGGCCGCCCGTCTGGCCGGCTTCGACATCGTCGTCACCCTGCGCGAACGCGTCGCCTTCCCGGCGGGCCTGCTGGAGCGGCTGCCGCGCCTGCGCCTCCTGGTCGCCAGCGGCATGCGCCACTCGGTCATCGACCACGCCGCCGCCCGGCGCGCCGGGGTCACCGTCTGCGGCACCGCCAGCTCCTCCACCCCGCCCGTCGAGCTGACCTGGGCCCTGCTGCTGGGCCTGGCCCGCGGGATCGTCCAGGAGAACACCGCCCTGCGCGAGGGCGGCCCCTGGCAGCAGACCGTCGGCGCCGACCTGCACGGGCGGCGCCTGGGCCTGCTGGGCCTCGGCAAGACCGGCAGCCGCGTCGCCCGGATCGGGCTCGCCTTCGGCATGGAGGTCACGGCCTGGAGCCGGAACCTCACCAAGGAGCGGGCGGACGCGGAAGGGGTGACGCTCGCCGCGTCCAAGGAGGAACTGCTGGCCGGCAGCGACTTCGTCTCCGTCCACCTCGCCCTCGGCGAGCGCACCCGCGGCCTGATCGGCGCGGCGGAGCTGGAGCTGATGCGGCCGACCGCCTACCTCGTCAACACCTCCCGCGCCGCCATCGTGGACCAGGAGGCGCTGCTCGACGCCCTGCGCGCCGGCCGCATCGCGGGGGCCGGCCTCGACGTCTACGACACCGAGCCGCTGCCCGCCGGGCACCCGCTGCGCACCGCCCCGGGGCTGCTCGCCACCCCCCACCTCGGCTACGTCACCCGCGCCAACTACGCCACCTACTACGGCGAGGCCGTCGAGGACATCCTGGCGTTCCTCGACGGCTCGCCCGTGCGCGTCCTGGGCGGCGGCTGAACCGGCGGGCGGTTCTCCCGCCCGGAGCCCCTCCGCCTCAGGAGGTGATGTCCTTGCGGGAGAACCCCCGGAACGCGAGCGCGAACAGCACCACGGCGTACGACACGGACACCGCCGCGCCCTTGGCCATCCCGCCCCACTCCAGCTGCGGCTGCAGGGCGTCCGCCCAGGCGAACTGCCAGTGCGCGGGCAGGAACTCGCGCCACGAACCCAGGGCCGTCACCGCGTCGAGCACGTTCCCCACGATCGTCAGGCCGACCGCACCGCCCACCGCGCCCAGCGGCGCGTCCGTCCGCGTCGACAGCCAGAACGCCAGCCCGGCCGTCACCAGCTGCGACACGAACACGAAGGCGACGGCCAGCGCGAGGCGCGGCACGGTGTCCCCGGCGGGCAGCGCCCCGCCCGTCGGGAGCCTGAGCGGCCCCCACCCGTACGCGGCCGTCCCCGCCGCCAGCGCCACCACCGGCAGCAGCACGATCGCCGCCAGGCTGAACCCCAGCGCCACCACGAGCTTGCTCCACAGCAGCCGGGCCCGGGGCACCGGCGAGGCCAGCAGGTAGCGCAGCGAGGACCAGCTCGCCTCCGAGGCCACCGTGTCCCCGCAGAACAGCGCCACCGGCACCACCAGCAGGAAACCGGCCGACACGAACAGGCAGGTCGCCGCGAAGTTCGCGCCGGACGCCGTGGCCGTGTCGATCAGGCTGACCCGGCCGTTGCCGCCGCCGCGCCCGTCGTCGTCCGGGCCGCCGCCCACCGCGAACGCGATGATCATGACGAACGGCAGCGCGGCCAGCACCCCGCCCATCACCAGCGTCCGCCGTCGCCGCCACTGCCGCAGCGCCTCCACGCGCAGCGGCAGCGTCCGGCCCGCCCGGTAGCCGGGCGCGGTCTCCCGGCCCGGCACGGTCTCCCGTACGAGCTCGTTCGGGACGGCACTCATGCCGCACCTCCGATCAGGGTCAGGAAGGCGTCCTCGAGCCTCCGGTGCGGCCCCACGGCCGCGACCGGCAGCTCCAGCCGGACGAGTTCGCCGATCAGCGCGGCGGGCGTCGCACCGTCGAGCCGTACGAGCAGCCCCTCCTCGGAGCGCACCGCGGAGGCCACCCCTTCCAGGGCGGCGACCTTCCCCACGGTCACCTCGTCCACCGGCTCCGCCAGCGCCACCAGCAGGGTGTCCCCGCCGCCGGTGATCTCGGCGACCTCGCCCGCCCGCACGAGCCGCCCGCGGTCCATGACCACGAGGTGCGTGCACGACTGCTCGACCTCCGACAGCAGGTGGCTGGAGACGATGACCGTCCGTCCGCCGGCGGCGTAGCGGATCATCACGTCCCGCATCTCCCGGATCTGCGGCGGGTCCAGACCGTTCGTCGGCTCGTCGAGGATCAGCAGGTCCGGCATCCCCAGCATGGCCTGCGCGATCGCGAGCCGCTGCCGCATGCCCTGGGAGTACGTGCGCACCGCCCGCTCCAGGGCGTCGCCGAGCCCGGCGATCTCCAGGGCCTCCGCCAGGTGCGCGTCCTCGGGGGGACGGCCCGTGGCCTGCCAGTACAGCTCCAGATTGGCCCGGCCCGTCAGGTGCGGCAGGAACCCGGCGCCCTCCACGAACGCCCCGACCCGTGAGAGCACCGGAGCCCCGGGCCGGACCGCGTGCCCGAACACCCGGACCTCACCGGCGTCCGGCGCGATCAGGCCCATCAGCATCCGCAGGGTGGTGGTCTTCCCGGCCCCGTTGGGCCCCAGCAGACCCAGGACCTGGCCCTTCTCCACCCGGAACGACAGGTCCCGCACGGCGTAGCGGTCCCGGGCCCCGGCGTAGCGCTTCGTCAGCCCGGTGATGTCCAGCGGTACGTCGGCCAGCGCGGGTTCGGGCTGCGGTGCCCCCGCCCGCGTCGCCGCCCGGCCCCCGCCGGTCCGCCGGATCCCGAGGAGCCCCGCGGCCAGCGCCAGCGCGGCCAGCGGCAGCCCCCAGGTCCAGGCGGGCAGGCCGGCGGACGCCGTGCGCACCCCGTCCGCGACGGGCACCCGCAGCGGCCCCTCCGCGGAGACGGTGTACGCGGCCGGCGCGGCCGGAGAGGCGTAGCCGAGGTCGGTGGCGGCGACCACCAGCCGCAGCCGGTGCCCGGCCTGGACGGTGTGGTCCACGGCCGGGAGCCGCAGCTCCACGGTCCGGCCCTGCCCGGCGTCCTCCACCCGTACGGGCGCGACCAACTGCGCCGGCAGCACCTGCCGGCGGCCGTCGGGCCCCACGTCGTACACCTTGGCGAACAGTACGGCCGACCCGTCGGCGGCCGTCGACCTCACCTTCAGCGTGACGGTCGGGGTCCCGGTGACCCGTACCGCCCCGGGCAGCGGCTCCGACTCGAAGCGGGCGTTCTGCCCGGGGAAGTCCAGCGACAGCCCGGCTCCGAGGGAGGCGAGCTGTCCGCCCACCCCGGGCAGCGAGGACAGCGCGGGCGGCGCTCCGCCCGCCGGGTTGGCGAAGGTCTGCTCCCGCCCCGACAGGGCGAAGGCGCGCGGGTCCGGGACGAGCCCCGGGTAGCGCTCCCCGGTGGCGCCGCGCAGGGTGAGCCGGCCGTCGGTGGAGTCGATCCCGCCGGACCGCGTCACGCGGAAGGCCGGGCCGGTGTCCACCGCCTCGTCGCCCTTCAGGTAGCGGTCGAACCAGGCGGCCACGCGGGCCTCGACGCGGGCGGCCTCGCGCATGCCGCCGTCGTGCCCGCCGGCCGCCCAGTCCACGGCGACGGGAGCGCCGTTCGCGGAGATGGCCTTCGCCATCGCGTCGGCCTGGTCCAGCGGGAAGAGGGAGTCGTCCTGCCCCTGCACGATCAGCGCCGGCACCCTGATCCGGTCACCGACGGCCGAGGGGCTGCGCCGCTCCAGCAGCTCGCGCGCCTCGGCGTCGGGCTTCCCGGCCACCGCGACGCGCTCGTACATGGCGCACAGCCGCGGCTCGAACCGGCCGCAGCCCGGCCCGCCCGTCCCGACGGGTGCGCCCGCCGCACCGCCGGCGGGCGGCTGCGCCGGCTGGAAGCCGCCCGCCGCGCCGGTGGTGAAGAAGATCCCGGCCCACAGCTTCTTGAACACGCCCTGCGGGAAGAGGGCGTCGGCCAGGTTCCAGTAGGTGATCTGCGGGGCGATCGCGTCCACCCGCCGGTCGTACCCGGCGGCCAGCAGGGCCACGGCCCCTCCGTACGAGGCCCCGGCCACGCCCACCCGCGGGTCGCCGTCCGCGTCGAGCCGTACGCCGGGCCGGCGGGCCAGCGCGTCGACGAGCGCGGAGACGTCCTTGACCTCGTGCTCCGGGTCGTTCAGCCCGATCGTCCCGCCGGAGCGGCCGAAGCCGCGCGCCGACCAGGTCATGACGGCGTAGCCGGCGCGGGCGAGGCGTTCGGCCTGGGCCCGGACGTCGTCCTTGCTGCCGCCGAAGCCGTGGCCGAGGAGCACTGCGGGGCGTTCCCGCGAGGGGTCCCCGGAGGTGAAGAAGGAGGTGTCGATCCCCGTTCCGGACGCGCCCGGCGCGGGCGTGTCCACTCCCGGCACGCTCACGAACCGGTCCTCGCGGTGCACGGCCGGCTCGTCCCCGGACGCGGCGGCCGTCCAGGTGCCGGCGCCCGCCAGGACCACGAGGGCGGCGGCACCGGCGAGCAGGCGGTCCCGGGGACGCCGGGGCAGTCGAAGCTTCATACGGGCACCCTAAAGCCCGTGATCGCCTTCCCCGAGCTCCCTCAGGGGGAGCCCGGCCCCTTCTCCAGGACTACCCGGGCGGCCGGGCGTACCGCGCCCGCGGTACGCCGCCCCGACCTGCGCCGCGGCGGCGGCGGCGGGAGGATGGACGGCATGCTGCTGGCCGAGGTCGCTCGCGTGTCCCGGGAGGTCGCCGAGACCTCCGCCCGGTCCCGGAAGACCGCCCTGCTCGCGGAGCTCTTCGCGGCCGCCCCCGCCGATGAGGCGGGCCTGGTGATCGCCTACCTCTCCGGGCGGCTCCCGCAGGGCCGGCCCGGCGTCGGCTGGCGCACGCTGGCCCAGCACACCGCCCCCGCCGCCGAGCCGACGCTCACCGTGCCGGCCGTCGACGCCGCCGTGAGCGAGCTGGCCGCCGTGGCCGGGCCGGGGGCGCAGGCCGAGCGCCGCCGCATCGTCGCCGGCCTGCTGGGCGCCGCCACCGAGGGCGAACAGCGCTTCCTGCGCAGCCTGCTGTCCGGCGAGGTGCGCCAGGGCGCGCTGGACGCCGTCGCCCTGGAAGGGGTGGCCGCGGCCGCCGGGGTACCGGCCGCCGAGCTGCGCCGCGCCGTGATGCTGGACGGCTCGCTGCCCCGGATGGCGGCGGCGGTCCTGGCCGGCGGCGCCCCGGCGCTGCGGGACGTCACCCTGCGCATCGGGCAGCCCGTACAGCCCATGCTGGCCGGGACCGCCCGCTCCCTCGCCGACGCCCTGACCGCGCTCGCACCCTGCGCGGTGGAGGAGAAGCTCGACGGGATCCGTGTCCAGGTCCACCGCGACGGGGACGAGGTACGGATCCACACCCGTTCCCTCGACGACATCACCGGCCGGCTGCCGGAGGTGGCCGAGCTGGCGCGGAGCCTGCCGGGGGAGCGGTTCGTCCTCGACGGGGAAGTCATCGGGCAGGGCGCCGACGGCCGGCCGGTGCCCTTCCAGGAGATCGCGGGCCGGGTCGGCTCCCGGCTCGACGTGACGGCGGCACGCGAGGCGCTGCCGGTGACCGCGTACTTCTTCGACGTGCTGGCCCTCGGTGACGACGTCCTGCTGGACCTGCCGGTCCACGACCGGTACGCGGCCCTGGCCGGCCTGGTCCCGGAAACCCGGCGGGTACGGCGGCTGGTGGTGGAGGACGCCGTGGCGCAGGCGGCCGAGGCCGAGGAGTTCTGGACGGCGGCCCTGCGCCGGGGCCACGAGGGGGTCATGGTCAAGGCCCTCGGCTCCCCCTACGCGGCGGGCCGGCGCGGAAAGCAGTGGCTGAAGGTGAAACCGGTGCACACCCTCGACCTGGTCGTGCTCGCCGCCGAATGGGGCCACGGCCGCCGCACCGGGCTGCTGTCCAACCTGCACCTGGGCGCGCGGGCGGGCGACGGCACGTACGCCATGCTGGGCAAGACCTTCAAGGGGCTGACGGACGAGATGCTGCGCTGGCAGACGGGCCGGCTGCGCGAGCTGGCCGTGGAGGACGACGGCTTCACCGTCCGGGTCCGGCCCGAGCTGGTGGTGGAGATCGCCTACGACGGCCTCCAGCGCTCCCCGCGCTACCCGGCCGGGGTCGCCCTGCGCTTCGCCCGCGTCCTGCGGCACCGCCCGGACAAGGAGGCGCGGGAGGCGGACACGGTGGAAACGGTGCTGGAGCAGGGCCGCCGGGAGGAGTAAGAGCCTCCCGGGCGGGAGCTTTTTGCCTCAGAGGCAAGGGAGTTTGCCTGACAGGTAAGGCTCTGGCTCAATCGGGGGTATGACGCCCCCTTCCGAGGAACCAGAAGGCGCCCGAGGCGCCCTGGCCCCCGAAGCCGCCGACGGCACCGCCGACGAGCTGCCCGCCGTGGCCCCGCAGCTGCGGGAGCTGCGCCGGCGCGCCGGGCTCACGCTGGAGGCCGCAGCCGCGCGGGCCAGGCTCTCGCCCGCGCACCTGTCGCGGCTGGAGACCGGCCGGCGCCAGCCCTCGCTGCCGCTGCTGCTCGGGCTGGCCCGCACCTACGGTACGACCGTCTCCGAGCTGCTCGGCGAGACCCCCGCCGTCGCCGATCCCATCGTACGGGCGGGCGGTCCGGGGGCCCGCGAGGCCGACGGGTGGACGTACTGGCAGGCGGGCGGCCCCGGGCGGGGGATGCAGGCGCTGCGCGTCCACGTCCCGCACGGGCGCAGCCAGGGCGAGCTGGTCCGCGTCCACCCGGGGGAGGAGTGGCTGTACGTGCTCGGTGGCCGCCTGCGGCTGCACCTGGGGGAGACCGAGCACCTGCTGGAGCCGGGGGACAGCGCGCACTTCGACTCGCTCACCCCGCACCGGATCGGCGCGGCCGGGCCGGGCGGGTGCGAGCTGCTGTTCGTCCACACGCTGCTGCAGAGCAGCCTCGCCGGGCTGTGCCTCGGCGACGCCAAGACCACGCGCCAGCACTAGGGGGAGCCGTACCCGTGTCCGAGTCGCATTCCAGAGGAGACCAGATGCCCACCACAGCACAGCAGAACGCCGACCGGACCGCTGATCAGGACGGTCAGGCCGGTGAGGCCGGTCAGACGGCCGACCGGACCGCTTCCGGGGAGGCGGCGGCGCCGTTGACCTTCCGTCGGCGCTTCGAGTCCAAGTTCCCGCGCGGTCTGATCATCAGGCTCGTCGCGTACCTGTTCGTCGGCCACCTCTTCGCCTTCTTCGTCTACCTGCTCTTCGTCCTGGGCGGCCAGAACCAGTAGTCCCCCTCCCGCCGCAGCGCCGCGCAGAGCACCGCCCCGGCAGCCGGCACCGCCCCCAGCGGCCGCATCCAGGCCACCACCCCCACCACCCCCACGGCCGGCCCGCGCCGTCAGGGCCGGGCCGGGAGGTCCGCCCCGGCTTCCGGCTCGGGGTGTTCGAGCGGCGGGGAGCCGACCGCGCAGTGCGTACGGCACTGGGGGTGGCAGGCCCCGGCCGCGGGGGCGCGTACGGTCGCCCAGGCGGTGGCCGCGCCCGCCACCAGAGCCCCGGCGCACCAGAGCATGGCCCGCCCGAAGGCCCCGTCGAAGGCGCCGGCCGACAGGTACGCGTCCGGGCCCATCCCCGCCAGCAGCGGCAGCGCCGCCACCGCGAGCAGCCCGGCGGCCCGCGCGGCGGCGTTGTTGATGCCGCTGGCGAGGCCCGCCCGGCCCGTCGGCACGGAGGCCAGGACGGTGGAGGTCAGCGGGGCGACCAGCAGGGCCATGCCGGCCCCCATCACCACCATGGCCGGCAGGACGTCCCGTGCGTACGAGGCGTCCGGGCCCGCGCGCAGCATCAGCAGCGTCCCGGCGGCGCACAGCAGCGGCCCGAGGGTGAGCGGGACGCGGGGCCCGATGCGTTCCCCGAGCTCCCCCGCCCGGGACGACAGCAGCAGCATCAGGACGGTGGTGGGCAGCAGTGCGGCCCCGGCGCCGAGGGCGGAGTACCCGGCCACCACCTGGAGCTGGAGCACGACGAGGAAGAAGAAGCCGCCGAAGGCCGCGTAGACGAAGAGGGTGACCAGGTTGACGGCGGTGAACTGCCGGGAGGAGAAGATCCCCGGGGGGAGCATCGGATCCGGCCGGCGCCGCTCGACGTACACGAAGAGGACCGCCAGCAGCACCCCGCCCACGGCCGCGCCGACGACCGGGGCCGTCGCGGACCGGGCTTCGATCAGCGCGTACGTCAGCAGGGCCAGGGCGGCCGCGCCGAGCACCGCGCCGAGCACGTCGAACCGCCCGCCCGCCTGCGGATCCCGCGATTCCGGAATGTGCTTCAGGGCGGCGGGCACGCACAGAGCGGCCACCGGGACGTTGATCAGGAACACCCACCGCCAGCCCGGCCCGTCCACCAGCCAGCCGCCGAGGAACGGTCCGACGGCCGCTCCGACCCCGCCGAAACCCGACCACAGGCCCACCGCGCGGGCCCGGTCGGCGGGCCGGATCGAGCCCTGGATCAGCGCGAGCGAACCGGGTGTCAGCAGTGCGCCGCCGATGCCCTGGAGGGCGCGGGCGGCGATCAGGATCCCGGCGTTCGGCGCGAGCCCGCACAGCAGCGAGCCGACCGCGAACCAGACCACGCCGAGGACGAAGATCCGGCGCCGCCCGAAGCGGTCGCCGAGCGCCCCGCCCACCAGGATCAGCCCCGCCAGGGTCAGCAGGTAGGCGTTCACCGTCCACTGGAGGACGGCCAGGTCGGCGCCGAGGTCCCGCCCGATGCGGGGCAGGGCCACGTTGACCACGGTCGAGTCCAGCAGTGCCATCGCCGACCCGAGCACGGTGGCGGCCAGGACCCACCGTCCCCGCGCGGAGCGCAGTGCGACCTCCGGCTCCGCGGCGGGCGCGGGGCCGGGCCGGGGCGCCGGCGGGGGGCCGTTCTCGGGCGGGGGTCCGCCGGGTTGCGCACTCATCCCTCCAGGCTGACGCGGCGGTGCCCGGAAGGCCACCGGGCGGGGCCGCGGCCGCCCGCCGCGTGGCGCACGGGGCCCTCTTGTAATGCACATGGCACCTCTCGGAGCATGACCCGCGCACAGCACGCACGGGCTTTCCACACGATCCGCACGATCCGCACACGCCGTACACGGCGTAAGAGGAGACGACACGTGCCACGACGCAACCCACGACGTTCCTTACGCGCGGCGCTCGCCGCTCTGAGCGCCGCCCTGCTCCTGCCGGCCGGCGCCGGTGCCGCCACCGCCGCCCCGCGGCCCGGCCCCGCACCCTCCGCGGCCGAGCGCAAGCTCGAACCCGCCCTCCGCGCCCAGTTCGACGGCTCCGACAAGGCCGCCTTCTGGGTCTACCTCGACAGCGCCGCCGACCTGACCGCCGCGGGGAAACAGCGGACCCGCGCCGCCAAGGCCGAAACGGTGCTGCGCACCAAGCAGGACCACGCCGCGCGCACCCAGGCCGAGGTCCTCAAGGCGCTGGAAGGAGCCAGGGCGGAGTACACCTCGTACTGGATCGTCAACGCGGTCCGCGTCGTCGGCAGCCGCAAACTCGCCGCAACCCTCGCCGAGCGCCCCGAGGTCGCCCGGATCGACGCCGACGACGTGGTCGCGCTCGCCGAACCAGCCGAAGGCACCCGCGAGGCGACCGCCGCCGACGCCGTCGAATGGAACATCGACCGGATCAAGGCCCCCCGGGTCTGGGACCGGCTCGGCGTACGCGGCGAGGGCATCGTCGTCGCCAACATCGACAGCGGCGTGGACCACACCCACCCCGCCGTCAGCCACCAGTACCGCGGCAGGAACGCGGACGGCTCGTACGACCACGACCACAACTGGTTCGACCCGGCGGGCGTCTGCGCCGGCGCCGCGCCCTGCGACAACAACGACCACGGCACCCACACCATGGGCACGATGGTCGGCGACGACGGCGGAGCCAACAAGATCGGCGTGGCCCCCGGGGCCCGGTGGATCGCCGCGAAGGGCTGCGAGTCCAACTCCTGCTCCGAGGCCTCCCTGCTCGCCGCCGGACAGTGGATCGTCGCCCCCACCGACCTGAACGGCCGGAACCCGCGACCCGACCTCGCCCCGCACGTCGTCAACAACTCCTGGGGCGGCACGGCGCACGACGACTGGTACCGGCAGGTCGTCGACACCTGGCGCGCCGCCGGCATCTTCCCCGCCTTCTCCAACGGCAACTCCGGCCCCGGCTGCGGCACCAGCGGCTCGCCCGGCGACTACGCGCGCTCCTACAGCTCCGGCGCCTTCGGCATCGACAACGCCGTCGCCGCCTTCTCCTCGCGCGGCGCGGGCCCCGGCGGCATCGTCAAACCGAACATCGCCGCCCCCGGTGTGAACGTCCGCTCCTCCGTCCCCGGAGGCGAGTACGCCTCCTTCTCCGGCACCTCCATGGCCTCACCGCACACCGCCGCCACCGTGGCCCTGCTGTGGTCGGCCGCGCCCTCCCTCGCCGGTGACGTGGCGCAGACCGAAGCCCTGCTCGACGGCACCGCCCAGGACACGGACAGCGGCCAGTGCGGCGGCACCCCCGCCGACAACAACGTCTTCGGCGAGGGCCGGCTCGACGCCCTGGCCGCGGTGAACGCCGCTCCGCGCGGCGCGGTCGGCGCGCTCGCCGGCACCGTCCGCACCGACGGCGGCGAGCCCGTGGCGGGCGCCGAGGTCACCGCGCACGGCCCGATCGACCGGACGGCCACCACGGCCGCCGACGGCACCTACCGCTTCGGCGTCCTGTCCGTCGGTGCCTACGAGCTCACGGCCTCCAAGTTCGGCCACGGACAGCGGGGCACCACGGTGACCGTCACCGAACAGGCCACCGCCACCGCGGACCTGACCCTCACCCGGGCGCCCACCGCCAGGCTCAGCGGCACCGTCGGCTCCGCCACCGGGCCCGCCGCCGGAGCGGCCGTCACCCTCCTGGGCACCCCCGTGACGGCCACCACCGACGCCCAGGGCCGCTTCGAGGTCACCGTGCCCCACGGAACCTACGACGTGAGCGCCACCCACCCGGCGCGCTGCCTCACCACGGGCACGGCGCGGTCCACCGTCACCGGCGACACCGCCGTCACGGTCACCCTCCCCGAGCGCACCGACGCCTACGGCTACGCCTGCGCCGCCCACGGCGGCCGCCCGTACCCCGCCGGCGACCGGCGGCTCGCCCTGACGGGCGACAACACCACCGAACGCGTCGACCTGCCCTTCCCGCTGCCGCTGTACGGGAAGACGTACGCCCAGGCCTGGATCGGCACCAACGGCACGGTCAGCCTCGGCGGCAACCACACCGGCGACGTCAACGGCGACCTCCCGAGCTCCGCCACCCCCAACGCGGCCCTCTACCCCTTCTGGGACGACCTCGTCGTCGGCGCCGCCGACAGCGGCTCGGGCGTCTTCACCGCCGTCACCGGCACGGCCCCGCACCGCCGCTACGTCATCGAGTGGCGGCAGGTCTCCCACTGGTCCGCGCAGGCCGACACCTTCTCCTTCTCGGCGGCGATCGGCGAGGACGGCACGGTCACCTACTCCTACAAGGGGACGGGCGGTACCGGCGTCAAGGGCGGCTCCTCCGCCACCGTCGGCGTGGAGAACGCGGCCGGCACCGACGCCTTCACGTACTCCTTCAACACCCCCGCCCTCACCGACGGCCTCTCCGTCGGCTTCCGCACCACCCGCAGCGGCGTCGTCACCGGCCGGGTGCTCGACGCCAACGACGGCAACGGCGTCCCCGGCGCCACGGTCACCGTCGGCAGCGGCGACGCGGCCGTCTCCGCCACCACCGCGGCCGACGGCGGGTACGTCGTCCAGAGCCCGTCGGGCGTCCGTACGGTCACCATGGCCGCGCCCTCGTACGAAACCGCCGCCACCACCGCCGACGTGAAGCCGGCCGAGGTCACCGGGGTCGACCGCTCGCTGCGCACCGGCCGGGTCACCGCATCCGCGCCGGCCGTGGAACTGGTCCTCCCCGCCGGCCAGCGGCGCACCCGCACCCTGGAGCTCACCAACCCCGGCCTCACCACGGCCTACACGGTCGCCGAGGACGCGCCCTGGCTGACGGCGTCCCCGGCGGAGGGGAACCTGCCGGCCGGCGGCAAGGCCCCGCTCACCCTGACGGCCGACACCGCCGGGCTGGCCCCGGGCACGGTGCTGAGCACCGGCCTGCGGATCACCTCGGCCAGCGGCCGCAGCCCCGTCCTCACCGTCCCCGTCAAGATCGTCGTCCCGCGGTACCAGAGCGCCGTGGACGCCGGCTCCGACTACGCGGGCACGGACACGGCGGGCGACTCCTGGTCCCCGGACCGCGCCTACACCCCCGGCTCCTACGGCTACCAGGGCAACGGCGGCGTCCACTCCACCGGCCGCGCCATCGCCGGCACCGACGACCAGCGGCTCTTCCGCAACGCCCGCGAGGGCATGTACGAGTACCGCTTCGACAACGTCCCCAACGGCACCTACACCGTGGAACTGGGCTTCGCCGAGCTCACCCCCACCAGGCCGGACAAGCGCGTCTTCGACGTCCTGGCCGAGGGAGCCCAGATCCTGCCCTCGCTCGACATCTCCCTGGAGGCCGGCACCTACACCGCCCTGACCAGGACCTACACCGTCAAGGTCACGGACGGCGTGCTCAACATCCGCTTCGTGACGCACCACGGTGCAGGCAAGCCCCTGGTCAACACCCTCCGGGTGACCGACCGCCCCGACGCGCCATAGCCACGCGCGCCGCCCGCCCCCGGCAATCGGGTGGCGGGCGGCGACCGCGCCGGGACTCCCCGGCGGACCTGCCGGGCCCGCCCGGCGGGGCGACGTAGCGTGGACGACCATGACGCCGCAGATCGAGGCTCTCGCACGCGCCGCCGGCCCGGGCGCGTTCTGGGCGGTGGGATCGGCGGACGCCGTCCACGCCGCACACCCCGGTCCGGAGGGCGACGCGGACGCCGCGGACGCGCCGGACGGCTGGGGCACCCCGGTCGACGCCGGGGACCTGACCGCGGTACTCGCGCTCTGGCCCGTCATCGGCCGCCTCGTCGGCCAGGGCGAACTCACCCTGCACACCCCCCTCACGGCCTACGGGACGGCCCCCTCGGCGGGACTGCCCGCCGGCACCACCGCCCACCACCTGCTCACCCGCGGCGACGGCCCGGCTCCCCTGGCAGCCCTCACCCGCCTCGCCGAACACCTCGCCGGCACCCCGTTGGCCGACTACGCCCACAGCCACGTCTGGCAGCCCCTCGGCATGACCCGCACCGGCTTCGCCGCGGGCACACTGCGCACCTGTCCGGCCGATCTCGCCCGGTTCCTGCGCCATCTGCTCTCCAGCGCCGACGAGCCCGTCCCCCGCGCCTGGACCGCCGAGTCCCTGAGGATCCGCACCGGCGAACTCACCCCCTCGCGCGGCCTGCTCTGGCACCCCGCGCCCGCCGGCGTCTGGACCCACCACCCCCCGTCCGGCTCCGGCCCGGGCGTGTGGATCTCCCCTCGCCAGGGCCGCTGGGCGGTCCTCGTCCCCGGCGCCGGGGCGGTTGCCGCCGGCCCGCCGCGCGCCGCGTTCCGCGAGGCCGCGTTCGGTTCCGCTCCCGCGCGCGCCGCCCGCGGCGCCGACGTACGGTGATCCCGAAGTCACCGCACGCAGCCCCGCGAGGAACCCATGTCCGATGCCGCGACCGCCCAGGCGACCGACCCGGACGCCGGCACGCTCGACGCCCTGTGCCGGGACCTGGCCGAGGCCGCCGACGCCGTGGGCGAGGCCGCCCGGTACGCCTCCGGGCTCGCGTTCGGCGTCCGCCTCACGGCAGGGGCACCCGTGGGGCGCGGCGGAAGCAGGCGCCGCGCCTGGCGGACCCTGCTGCGCACCCTCACCGACCCGGCCGGGCTCGGCTGGGCCCCGCGCGGACGCGGCCTGGCCCGGGCCGGATGGCTCGCCGGGATCCTGGGCCGCCGGGAGAACCTCGCCGTCAGCACCGCCGTCTGCGGGCTGAAGGGGCGGATCCGCGCCGCGGGCGAGGGCCGCCCCGAAATGCTCGCCGACCCGGACTGCGCCGCCGTGCTGCGCGCCGTCGCGGAGCACCGGCAGGCCGACGCCGCCCGCGGCTTCCGCACCCTGCTGCGCGAGCGGGGGGCCGGGCAGGCCTTCGCCCTGCTGTCCCCGTCCTTCGCGGACATCCTCGCCTGGGACGCCCTGACCGACGGGAACCCCTTCAACGACCACGCGGGCTGGCAGGTGGCCACCGGCCGGGCCGCCCCCGCCCGGCCCCTGCTGGGCCTCGGCGCCGCCCTGCGGGCCCTCTGCGCCCGCGGCCCCGGACCGGCCGCCCCCGCGAACCCCCGGAGGAGCCCGTGAGCGACTGTCCCCGGCCGAGCCGGCCCGCCCCGGCGGACGGCCTGCGCACCCACTCCGCCGCCCTGCGCTCCCACGCCCGCAGGCTGCGGGCGGGGGCGGCCGCCCTGAAGTGGCGCGGAGAGGAGGCCGACGCCTTCCGCGCCGAGGTCGCCGTCCTCGCCGACCGCTGCGCCCGCGCCGCAGCCGGCCTCGCGCTGGCGGCGGCCCAGCTGGAGGGTGCCCACCTGCGGCGCGGACGGGGCCCGCTGGGCTGAACGGACCGGCACGGTCGCTCGTACGGAACGGGCGGGCGCGGTCGCTCGTACGGAACGGCTTGTCAGAGGGCCAGTGACAGCAGCAGGACGAAGCCCAGCCCGGTCACCGAGATGATGGTCTCCATCACCGACCAGGTCTTGAGGGTTTGTCCGACGCTCATCCCGAAGTACTCCTTGACCAGCCAGAACCCGGCGTCGTTGACATGGCTGAAGAAGAGCGAGCCCGCCCCGATCGCCAGGACCAGCAGGGCGGTCTCCGTCGCCGGCATGCCCGCCGCCAGCGGCGCGACCAGGCCGGCCGCCGAGATGGTGGCGACCGTCGCCGAGCCGGTGGCCAGCCGGATGGCGACCGCGATCAGCCAGGCCAGCAGCAGGGCCGGGACGGCCCAGTCCTGCGAGAGGTCCAGGACCATCCGGCCCACCCCCGCGTCGATCAGCGTCTGCTTGAAACCGCCGCCCGCGCCCACGATCAGCAGGATCCCGGCGATCGGGGCGAGTGACTTCTCCACCGTGGACGACAGGGCCGCCCGGCTGAACCCGGCGGCCCGGCCGAGGGTCACCATCCCCACCAGTACGGCGGCGAGGAGGGCGATGAGCGGGGAGCCCGCGACGTCGGTGACCTTCTGGACGGCGTGGTCCGGGTCGTCGACGACGATGTCGACCAGCGCCTTGACCAGCATCAGCGCGACCGGCAGCAGCACCGTGGAGACCGTCGCCCCGAACCGGGGGCGCTGTTCGAGCCCGGCCGAGGGGCGCTGCGGGACCATGTGTTCCGGCGCCGGGACGTCCACCCAGCGCGCCGCGTACCGGGAGAACAGCGGCCCGGCGATGACCACGGTGGGTACCGCGACGAGGACGCCCAGGGCGAGGGTGACGCCCAGGTCCGCGTGCAGGGCGTCGATGGCGACCAGCGGGCCGGGGTGCGGGGGGATCAGCCCGTGCATCACCGACAGGCCGGCCAGCGCGGGGACGCCGATCCGCATGAGCGAGTAGCCGCCGCGCCGGACGACCAGCAGCACCACCGGGATCAGCAGCACGATGCCGACCTCGAAGAAGAGCGGCAGCCCGATCACCGAGGCGATCAGCACCATGGCCCACGGCATGGCCCGGCCCCGCGCGCGGGCGAGGATGGTGTCCACGATCTCGTCCGCCCCGCCGGAGTCGGCGAGGAGTTTGCCGAGGACCGCGCCGAGGGCGATGAGGACGCCGACGCCCGCGACCGTGGAGCCGAGGCCCGTGGTGAAGCTCGCGATCGTCTTGTCCAGCGGGGCGCCCGCGAAGGATCCGAGGGCGAGCGAACCGACCGTCAGGGCGAGGAAGGCGTGCATCTTGAGGCGGGTGATGAGCAGGACGATGACGGCGATGCCCGCGAGGACGGCGACACCCAGCTGGGCGTCGCCGGCCGAGGTGATGGGTGCGGGGGCGGCCGCTGCCAGCGTCTCGACGCCGAGACCGGTCACGGTGGGGTTCCTCTGTCTCTCTCGGGGAGCGGTCAGCTCTGGTGACGGGGCGGCCGGAGGGCGGCCAGCGCCCGTTCGGTGATCTCCTCGGGCGTGCCGGAGACGTCGACGGCGATCCCGCGCTCGTCCGCGCCGAGCGGTTCGAGCGCGGCGAACTGGGAGGCCAGCAGGGAGGGCGGCATGAAGTGCCCCCTGCGGTCCGCCATCCGCTTCTCGATGAGCGGCCGGTCCCCGGTGAGGTGGACGAACACGGCGTCCGGAGCGGCCAAGCGCAGCCGGTCGCGGTAGGAGCGCTTGAGGCAGGAGGCGGCGACCACGCCGCCGTCCTGCGCGGCCCGGTTGCGGATCCACTCGCCGACGGCGTCCAGCCAGGGCCACCGGTCGGCGTCGTCCAGCGGGGTGCCGGCCGACATCTTCGCCACGTTGGCCGCCGGATGGAAGGCGTCGCCCTCCGCGTACGGAAGGCCGAGCGCCTCCGCCAGCAGCCGGCCGACGGTCGTCTTGCCGGTGCCGGCGACGCCCATCACCACAATGACGCGCTGGGGGCCCACGTCGTACCTCGCTGTCCTCGTCGTCAGGAGTGGGAGCACCACTGAAGCCCATTAAGTAGTACTTATTCAAGGGCTGGGCGGGAAAACGTCGTATCTTTTGCCCGTCGGGGCGTCACCGTACGCTTACGCCATGACCACCGAAGGCAGTCCGGGCCGAGGACTCCACTCCGAGGTGCTGGACACCCTCGGCCTCGCGATCACGGCGGGCGAGTACCCACCCGGCAGCGTCCTGCGCACGGACGGGATCGCCGGGCGGTTCGACGCCTCCCGCACCGTGGTCCGGGAGGTGGTCCGCGTCCTGGAGTCGATGCGGCTCGTCGAGTCCCGGCGCCGGGTCGGGGTCACCGTCCGCCCCGCCGAGGAGTGGAACGTCTACGACCCGCAGGTCATCCGCTGGCGCCTCGCCGGCGCCGACCGTCCCCGCCAGCTGCGGTCTCTGACCGTCCTGCGCTCCGCCGTCGAACCCGTCGCCGCCGGTCTCGCGGCCTCCCACGCCACCCCGGAGCAGTGCGCGCGGCTCACCGAGGCGGCCCTCGGCATGGTCCGCACCTCCCGCGGCCACCAGCTGGAGGGCTACCTCCACCACGACATCGCCTTCCACCGGACCGTTCTCGACGCCTCCGGCAACGAGATGTTCGCCCGGCTCGGCGACATCGTCGCCGAGGTCCTCACCGGCCGCACCCGGCACGCCGTGATGTTCCACGACCCCGACCCGGCCGCCGTCACCCTCCACGTACGGGTCGCCGAAGCGGTGCGCGAGGGCGACGCGGCCGCCGCCGAGACCCTGACCCGCCGGATCGCCCTCGGCGCCCTGGACGAACTCGACGTACTCGCCCCCTGAGGCGGCGCCCGGCGGCAAGAGGGGCCTGGTGTGCTTCAGCCGGCCGCGGCCGCGCCGTGTGCGGCGAACTGGGTCCGGTACAGCTCGGCGTACCGGCCGCCCGCCGCGAGCAGTTCGGGATGCGTGCCGCGTTCCACGATCCGGCCGGCCTCCACCACCAGGATCAGGTCGGCGGCCCGGACCGTCGACAGCCGGTGCGCGATCACCACGGCGGTCCGGCCGGAGAGGGCCTCGGCCAGGGCCTCCTGCACGGCCGCCTCCGAGGTGGAGTCCAGGTGGGCGGTGGCCTCGTCGAGGATCACCACCCGCTGCCGGGCCAGCAGCAGCCGGGCGATGGTCAGCCGCTGGCGCTCCCCGCCGGACAGCCGGTAGCCGCGCTCGCCGACGACGGTGTCCAGGCCGTCCGGGAGGGAGGCGACCAGTCCGTCCAGGCGGGAGCGGCGCAGGGCGTCCCACAGCTCGTCCTCGCCCGCCTCCGGCCGGGCCAGCAGCAGGTTGGACCGTACCGACTCGTGGAAGAGGTGCCCGTCCTGGGTGACCATGCCGAGGGTGTCGCGGATGGAGTCGGCCGTGAGGTCCCGTACGTCGACGCCGCCCAGGCGGACCGCGCCCGCGTCGGCGTCGTACAGCCGCGGCAGCAGCTGGGCGATGGTCGACTTGCCGGCGCCGGAGGAACCGACGAGGGCGACCATCTGACCGGGCTCGGCGCGGAAGGACACCTCGTGGAGCACTTGGGTGCCGCCGCGGGCGTCGAGCGCGGCCACCTCCTCGAGGGAGGCGAGCGAGACCTTGTCGGCGGAGGGGTAGCCGAAGGAGACCTTGTCGAACTCCACCGCGACCGGGCCCTCGGGCACCGCGACGGCGTCGGGCTTCTGGGCGATCAGCGGCTCCAGGTCGAGGATCTCGAAGACCCGCTCGAAGCTGACCATGGCGCTCATCACCTCGACCCGCGCCCCGGCCAGCGCGGTCAGCGGGGCGTACAGCCGGGTCAGGAGCAGGGCCAGGGCGACCACGGAGCCGGCCTCCAGGGTGCCGCGCAGGGCGAAGTACCCGCCCAGGCCGTACACCAGGGCGAGGGCCAGCGCGGAGACCAGGGTCAGGGCGGTGATGAAGGCCGACTGGGCCATCGCCGTCCGGATCCCGATGTCCCGGACCCGGGCGGCGCGGGCCGCGAATTCGGCGGACTCGTCGGAGGGCCGCCCGAACAGCTTGACGAGGGTCGCGCCGGGGGCGGAGAACCGTTCCGTCATCTGGGTTCCCATCGCCGCGTTCAGCGCCGCCGCCTCCCGCTGCATCCCCGCCATCCGGGCCCCCATCCGGCGGGCCGGCAGCACGAACACCGGCAGCAGCACCAGGGCCAGCAGGGTGATCTGCCAGGAGATGGTCAGCATCACGCCCAGCGTCAGGAGCAGGGTCACGAGATTGGAGACCACCCCGGAGAGGGTGTTGCTGAAGGCCCGCTGGGCGCCGATCACGTCGTTGTTGAGGCGGCTGACCAGCGCGCCCGTCCGGGTACGGGTGAAGAAGGCGACCGGCATCCGCTGGACGTGGTCGAAGACCGCCCGGCGCAGATCGAGGATCAGCCCCTCGCCGAGGGTCGCGGACAGCTTCCGGGTCAGCAGGCCCAGCCCCGCCTCGGCCACCGCGATCACCGCGATGAGCAGCGCGAGGCGGATGACATCGCCGTCGTCCCCGTGCCCCACGATCGTGTCGACGATCCGGCTGGCCAGCAGCGGAGTGGCCACCGCCAGCAGCGCGCCCACCACGCTGAGCAGCAGGAAGAGGGTCAGCCCCCGCCGGTGCGGGCGGGCGAAGGATGCGATCCGCCGCAGGCTCGCCCGGGAGAGCGGGCGGCGGTCCTGCTGGGCGTTGATCGCGCTGTGCAGCGAATGCCAGGCGGTGACTTCCATGTCCATACCCCCACGCTAGAACCTCAACCAAACTTCGGGTCAAGGAATCGCGTGCGCTCACTCCGCCGGATCCAACGGCGCGGGCCCTGACGGGATTTCATCGCCCCGCCACTGCCTCCCCGCGCGGGTTTTCGGCCACCGCGATCCGGCGGGCGGGCGGCTCCGCCTCCCGTACGCGCAGCCGCGGCGCGCACGCGGCGAGGATCCGGCGCCGCGCCCCGAGGACGCCTCCGACCGCATCACCAGCGCCGTCGGCGCCGCCGCCTCCCGGGTCCGCGCGGCCCTGACCTTTGCCATTTCCTGACCTCCCCATGGTCCGGGGCGGGGGCCGTGCGATAGATTCGGCCTCCCCACGGCACGCCCTGGCCCATCATTTCCCACCCACGCGGAGACAGGCTTCTCAATGAGCGACATCGTCAACGGACTTGGCCGTACGAGCGCCTACGGCGCCCTCGGTCTGGTGCTGCTGATCCTCGGCATCGTCCTCGTGGACGTGCTGACGCCCGGGAAGCTCCCGAAGCAGATCTGGGAGGAGCGCAACCGCAACGCGGCCCTCCTGCTCAGCTCGGCGCTCCTCGGTATCGGCGGCATCGTCTTCACCTCGATCTGGACGACCTACGAGGACTTCGGCAAGGGCCTGGTGTCCACGGCCGCCTTCGGTGTCCTCGGTCTCGTCCTGATGGCCGTGGCCTTCCTGGTGCTGGACCTGGTGACGCCGGGCAAGCTCGGCGCCATCGTCGTGGATCCGGAGCCGCACCCGGCCGTCTGGGTCACCGCTTCCTGCAACCTCGCCGTAGCCGCCGTCGTGGCGGCCTCCATCGCCTGACGGCAGCGGAACGAGGACATGACGAGAGCACCGCTCCCCATCGGGAACGGTGCTCTCGCTCGTGGTGGTGCGCCTCGCCCGCCCGCTCCTACTGGCGGTAGCCGCTCAGGAAGCGGCCGATCCGGCTGATCGCGGCGTCCAGGTCGTCGGCGTACGGCAGGGTCAGGATCCGGAAGTGGTCGGGGCGGGGCCAGTTGAAGCCGGTGCCCTGGACGACCTGGATCTTCTCCCGCAGCAGCAGATCGAGCACGAACCGCTCGTCGTCGTGGATCGGGTGCACCTTCGGATCGATGCGCGGGAAGGCGTACAGCGCGCCCTTCGGCTTCACGCAGGACACCCCGGGGATCTCGTTCAGCTTCTCCCAGGCCCGGTCGCGCTGTTCCAGGAGACGGCCGCCCGGGCCGGTCAGCTCCTTGATGGACTGGCGCCCGCCGAGGGCGGCCTGGATGGCGTACTGGGCCGGGGCGTTGGCGCACAGCCGCATGGAGGCGAGCATGGTCAGGCCCTCCAGGTAACTGCGCGCGTGCTGTCGGGGACCGCTCACCACCAGCCAGCCGGAGCGGAACCCCGCCACCCGGTGCGTCTTCGACAGCCCGCAGAAGGTGAGGACGACCAGGTCGGGGGCGAGGGCCGCGGTGCTGTGGTGGACGGCGTCGTCGTACAGGATCTGGTCGTAGATCTCGTCGGCGAAGACCATCAGCCCGTGGCGGCGGGCGAGTTCGAGGATGCCCTCCAGGACTTCCCTGGGATATACGGCGCCCGTGGGATTGTTGGGGTTGATGATGACCACGGCCTTGGTGCGGTCCGTGATCTTGGACGCCATGTCGTCGAGGTCCGGGTACCAGTCGGCGGCCTCGTCGCAGACGTAGTGCACGGCCCTGCCGCCCGCCAGGGTGGTGACGGCGGTCCAGAGCGGGAAGTCCGGGGCCGGGATGAGCACCTCGTCCCCGTCCTCCAGGAGCGCCTGGACGGCCATGGAGACCAGCTCGGAGACTCCGTTGCCCAGGAAGACGTCGTCCACCGTCACGTCGGTGAGGCCGATGGCCTGGTAGCGCTGGACGACGGCCCGGCGGGCGGAGAGCACCCCGCGCGAGTCGGTGTACCCGTGGGCCTTGGGGAGCATCCGGATCATGTCCTGGACGATCTCCTCGGGCGCCTCGAAGCCGAACAGGGCCGGGTTGCCGGTGTTGAGGCGCAGCACGCTGTGGCCCGCCTCCTCGAGCGCGTTGGCGTGCTCGATCACCGGTCCCCGGATCTCGTAGCAGACCTCGCTGAGCTTGCTCGACTGCCGGAACTCCATGCCGTGCCCTCCCTGTTCCCGTACTCCGCACTTCTTGCTTGGTTTTACCAAGCAAGAGCTTGGAAAGTCCAACATGTTGTCTAGACTGCGCTGCATGTCACCACGTCAGCCACGCCGTCGAAGCTACGACCAGTACTGCGCCTCGGCCCGCGCCCTGGACGCGGTCGGGGACCGCTGGACCCTGTTGATCGTCCGGGAACTGCTGGCCGGCCCCCGCCGGTACACCGACCTCCACGCCGACCTGCCCGGAGTCTCCACGGACGTACTGGCCGGCCGGCTCAAGGACATGGAGGCGCAGGGCCTCGCGACGCGCCGCAAGCTCCCCCCGCCGGCGGCCGCGACGGTGTACGAACTGACCGCGCGCGGCGCGGGACTGCTGCCCGTGCTCACGGCGCTCGCCGAATGGGGCGCCCCCGAACTCGCCGAACGCCGCCCCACCGACGCGCTGCGCGCGCACTGGTACGCCCTGCCCCTGCTGCGCCGCCTCCCGGCGCCCGGGGTCCCGGCCGTCGTCGACGTGGTCCTGGACGAGGGCGTGTTCCACGTCCGCATCGGCGGCGACGGCCCGGCGGACGGGGCCGGACCCGCGTACGGCGACGGGCCCGCGGAGGCGCCGGACGCCCGCCTGGTGCTCGACGCCGACACCTGCCGGGAACTGGGCGAGGGGACGCTCACCGTGGCACGGGCCGTCGAGGAGGGCCGGCTCGAGGTGGCCGGCGAAGGGCCCGCCGCCGACGCGCTGCGCGGGCACTGACCCGGGGAGGGGCCGCCCCGGGGCCCTCCTCCCCCCGGCCCTCCTCCCTCCTCCCCCCGGCCCCCGTCCCCCTGGCCCCCGTCACGCCAGGCCCAGCGCGAACACCGCGAAGCCCGCCGCCAGCAGCCCCGCCACGGTACGGCGTACCGCCGGGGCCCGGCGGCCCCGGGCCGGGGGCGCCTCGAAGCGGCGCGCGTAACGGGCGATGCCCACCAGCAGCACCGCGAACAGCGGCAGCCACGCCGCCCGCGCCGCGATCCAGCCGAGGGTGTCGGGCGCCGTCGTCAGTCCCGCCACCTCGCCCGCGAGCGCCCCCGGAACGGCCGCCGCCAGCATCGCGGTCTGGTGCCAGCACAGGATCGTCATCGCGGACAGGTTGACCACCACCACCGGCGCCCACAGCGCCGGCCGGGCCAGCAGCCCCGCCAGCCGGTCCCGCAGCAGGATCGCCGCCCCGGACTGCGCCGCGGCCAGCGCCAGCACCAGCAGCGACGGCGGATGCGAGTTGGTCCGTTCCGCACCGGGCACCCCGACCATCGACGCCGGATAGCCGAACACCAGCAGCAGCGCCGCGAACAGCACGGCCCCGCCCGCCAGCAGCAGCCACGCCCCGCGCCGCCCGATCCGCCGCTCGCCCCAGCCGACGCCCAGCTGGTACGCGAAGAGCCAGCCCGGCAGGACGTTCAGCACGGACAGCCAGGACGGCACCGAGCCGGCGAACGGCCCGTACCGCAGGAAGTCCACCACCGCGACCGACCCGAGCAGCGGAGCCGCCGCCCACCCGCCGAGCCGGTGCGCGGCGCGCACGCAGTACGGGGTCAGGGCCGTCACCACCGCGTACACCCCGACGAACCACAGCGGTTGCACCACCAGCGTGGCCCCCGTCCGCAGGGTGGCCTCGGGCACGCCCGCCGCGTACAGCGCGGGCGCGGCCAGCGCCCACACCGCCGTCACCCCGAGCACCGGCCGTCCCAGGCGGACCATCCGCCCCTTCAGCCAGGCCCCCGTCGAACCGGTGCGACGGCGGAAGGAGAGCGCCGAGGCGTGGCCCCCGACCAGGAAGAAGACGCCGAGCATCTGGAGCACCCAGCTCGCCGGGGCGAGAGCGCCGAAGGCCGACAGCGGGCTCGCGTTGTGCAGGCCGCCGTCCGCGTCGAGGGTGAACCCGCCGAGCAGCCAGTGCCCGGCCGGCACCGCCAGCAGGGCCAGGGCGCGCAGGCCGTCGAGCGCCCGGTCCCGGTGGGCGGGGGTCTGCCCGTCGATCCGGTGCGCCGCGTCCCGCAGCCTGGTCGGCGCGCTCACCGGACCTCCCCTGCCGCGATCGTGGCGAACGCCGCCAGGGACCGGGTGCCGGGCGCGAAGTAGCCGGCGTGGCCGAGGACGTCGGACGCCGGCACCCGGCGCGCGCCGAAGGCGGGTGAGACCGGGTCGGCGCCGTGCCCGAGACCCGCGAACGCGACGTTCGGCACGTCCGCGATCCAGTCGGAGGGCCCGCGGGCCGCCCAGACGCGGGCCCGGGTGCCCAGGCCCGCGGCGCTGTCCGCGCGCATGCCGGGGGAGCCGAGGACCACGACGTCGGTGGCGTCCGTGTGGCGGGCCGCCAGCCCGCACACCACCGAGCCGTAGCTGTGGCAGAACAGCACCGGGTCGGGCGCGCCGACCGCGTCCAGCCCGGCGGTGAAACGGGCCAGGCGGACCGCGCCCGCCTCGGCGAGCCGCCCGGTCGCCGCGTCCGGACCCACCCCCACCGGAGTGGTGTAGCCCGTCCACGCGACGACGGCGGTCGTCCCGCCGGCGGCCGCCCGCAGCGCACGCCCCATCCCGGCCGGCCCGGTGTGCGGGGCGCGCGGCGCGTCATGGGTGGAGGCGTCGTTGTCCGAGCCCGGCACGATCACCGAGACGTGCGCCGCCCGCTCCAGGTCCCCGAACACCTCGGCGACCTGACCCCGCCCGCGCGGGTCGAAGGCCAGGATCTGCCGGTCCGGTCCGGCGAGGGAGGCGTAGCGGGCCTCACCCGTGGCGAGGACGGCCATCCGGTTGGCCTCGTACCGCAGGGGGAGCGGCGCCCCCTCCAGATTGCCGACCACGAGCGGATGCGCCCGTACCAGCTCCCGGCGCGCGTCCCCGTCCAGGGCGGCGAAGAACCGGGCCACCTCGCCCGGGGAGGCCCCCGCCGGATCGGGCAGCGCCCGCCCGCCCACCGATGCCGCCCGCCAGGCGGCGCTGCCGGGCGGCGGCCCGGTGACGGCCGGCCGGCCGTCACCGGTGGCCCATCCCGCGGTTCCCGCGACGACGGCCAACGCCAGCGCGGCCGCGAGGGCCGTCCTGCCGAAGCGGCGCATGCCCTTCCCCCTCTCCTCGTGGCGGCCCCCGAGGAGGGGCCGTTGACGAGGAGGAAGGTAGGAAGGAGGTACCCGGCGGCACGTCGGACCGGAGAGCCAAGCCGGATGTCATACCCGGGTAGGGGGTGGAGGAGAACCCGGCGGGCGGGGGAGAACCCGGCGGGCGGGGCGTCACCGACCGCCGGGCCCGGAGCCCGTGTGCGGCCGGTCAGCCGGCGGCCGCGGCCAGCAGTACGTCCACGAGCCGTTCGGCGGCGTCCGGCCGTCCGTACGCGCGGGCGCGCTCCGCCATCTGTGCCCGTCGGCCCGGGTCGGTCAGGAGCGGGCCGACCGCGTCCGCGAGGCTCTGGCCGGTCACCTCGCCGAGCAGGGCGACGGCGGCGCCCGCGTCGGCCAGGTGCTGGGCGTTGTGGGCCTGCTCGTTGCCGGCGGAGGTCGCCAGGGGGACGAACACCGCCGGCTTGCCCAGCGCGGTGAGTTCCGCCAGCGTGCCCGCCCCGGACCGGGACAGCACCACGTCGGCGAGCGCCAGTACGTCCGGCAGTTCCGGGCCGACGAACCCGGTCACGTGGTAACGGCCCGCCAGGACCGGGTCCAGGCCCGAGGCGGCGAAGCGGAGCTCGTCGACGTTGGCCGGGCCGCACTGGTGGATCACGTTCGCGTGGCTCAGCAGCCACGGCAGCACCTCGCGCACCACGCCGTTGATCTGCTGGGCGCCCTGCGCGCCGCCGGTGACGTAGACGGTCGGCAGCCGGCGGTCGAACCCGGTGAGGTTCAGCGCGTGCACGGCCTTGTCGGGGTGCCCGGAGAGCACTTCCGGGCGGACGGGGTTGCCGGTGACGACGGCGCGCCCGCGCACCTCGGCGGGGAGCAGCGGCAGCGAGGACTCCGAGGAGACGGCGATGCGCGTGGCCGATCCGGCCAGCTTCCGGTTGGCCAGACCCAGGCGCACAGTCTGCTCGTGCAGCACCAGCGGACGCTTGCACATCCGCGCGGCGAGACCGGCCGGCACCGCGACGTATCCGCCGGTGGCCAGCACGACGTCCGGAGCGAACTCGGAGACGATGGTGCGGGCCTGCGCCACGCCGAGCGGCACCTTCGCCATGTCCTTCATGTTCGCCGCGGACAGCATCTTCAACGGGTTCGCCGAGCGGCGGATCTTCCCCGTGGCGACGGTCCGGAACGCGATCCCCTCGGCGGGGGCGACCCGCGCCTCGAGACCGTCGGCGGTCCCGATCCACAGCACGTCCAGGGTGCTGCCGGCGGCCGCGAGGCGGCTCTGCAACGTACGGATCGCCGTCAGGGCGGGATAGGTGTGGCCGCCGGTCCCCCCACCCGTGACGAGCAGCCGGAAGGAACGCGGAAGAGCGGAAGAAAGGTTCACGCGGTCACCCTAACCGCCGTGGTGGGACCCGCGCCGCGCCGGTACCGGCCGGCACGGCACGGGCGTTCCCCGGTGGCGGATCCGCGGACCCGGCCGTCCCGCGCGGGCCGGCTACTTCTGGGCGTGCTCGCCCAGGTAGAAGAGCATCATGATGAAACCGGCGAACCCGTGCGTACCGGCGATGTAGAAGAAGGCGCGCAGGGCGACGCCCTTGGCCTTCCACTTCTCGTGCTCCGTCGCGGCGCGCTTGTCCTGGGTGGCGTCCGTCATGGCGGTGGGCTCCTCCGGGGGATTGCGGGTCTCCCCCAGTCCGGGCGGCCCGCCGGGCCGTATCCTTCCGATCATCTGATGGCCCGTGGACGGGTGCCGCGGCGAAAGGGGGAGGTGAAGCGGGAGGACTTCTCCAGTGGCAGGCCCGTGTCACCGGCCGGACAATGGAGTTGCGCTCAGCCGAGGCCGGCGTGCCCGGGCAACCCGTCCGTCGCCTTCGCGATTCCCTGAGAACCGGGCACCTCCGCCGCTGCTTCCGTTCGGCCCGGCACCTCGGCACGGCCCCTGCACGGAGGCTTTTCCGATGACGAATCCCAGTGAGCAGCCCACCCCGACGGGATCCCGCTCCCGCACCGCGTGGGACGTGTACTGCCCGGAGGAAGACCTCAACGTCCACATGCTGTTCCCCACGAAAGAGGCCGCCACCCAGGCGGCGGGCGAACACAACGTCGAGTTCACCCCACCCCACACGGCCCGCTGGGTGGTGCACACGCCCAGCGACGAGGACCCGCCGCACCTCACCGACGCCCAACGCGAGGCGTTCACGCGCAATGGGTCCGAATTCGCCGAACTGGAGAACCACAGCCGTTCGGTGCGCGAGGCCGCCGCGGCCCGTCTGCGGGAGGCGGGCTACGATCCCGGTGGTCCTCTGTACTGCTATGTCTGCACGTGCAGTCAGTTCCTCGCGCCTGACGACGACGGCGGCCTCGACGCCCGGTGTCAGCGGGAATACTGCCGGCACACGTCGATGCAGCACGCCTGAGGAGCCCCGCGTCGACCGAGCCGGCCGGTAGGCATAATTCCGCCATGAACATGACTGGGTTGCGGCTGTTGCTCGTGGCCGTACTCGCCGCGGCCGCGCTCAGCGGATGCTCCTACCTCTCGCCCTTCACGACATGTGAGGGCACCGGTCCGCAAGTGGCCGCCCTCGACGAGTTGCCGGCCCTGGACCTGCACCCGCCAGGGTCCAGGCCCCTCCACGGCGGCGCGACGGACGGGGCCACCTGCACCGATGACAGCGGGGACGCCTGGCTGAGCGCGGACCGGCTGTACGTGTACGACGGGAGCGCCGCGGACGTACTGGCGTACTACGCGCGGGAGCTCCCCGCGGCGGGCTGGCATCCGGTTCCGCGGAGCGGACCGGTGCCGGCGGGCGGGAACCCCGTGTCCTGCTTCGAATCCCCGGACCGGCCCAGCGTCGTCGTCACCTTCGAGTCACCCGCCGACCTCCGCGAGTTCTACCGGGTGGACCCCGGCCCCGAGCCGGCCGGCTCCGCGCCCCGGACCTGGATCCACGTGTACACCGAGGCGTCGACCGACGGATCGCGCATGGACTGCTACTGACCGGTCACGAGGCCGAGTCGCCCGGGCGGACCAGACCCGCCTCGTAGGCGAAGACCACCGCCTGCGCCCGGTCGCGGAGGTCCAGCTTGCCCAGGACCCGGCCGATGTGCGTCTTCACCGTCTGCTCCGCCAGGACCAGGTGGGCGGCGATCTCCTGGTTCGACAGCCCCCGCGCGATCAGCTCCAGCACCTCCGTCTCGCGCGGGGTCAGGCCGTTCAGCCGCAGCGCCGGGTCCTTGCGCGGGGCCGGCCGCTGCCGGACGAAGTCCGCGATCAGCCTGCGCGTCACCGACGGCGCCAGCAGGGCCTCGCCGGAGGCGACCACCCGGACCGCCGCGATCAGGTCGGCCGGCGGGGCGTCCTTCAGCAGGAAGCCCGACGCGCCCGCGCGCAGCGCCTCGTACACGTAGTCGTCGATGTCGAAGGTGGTCAGCATCAGCACCTTCGGCCGGTGCGTCACCCCCCGCGGCGGGTCCAGCAGCTCGCGGGCCGCCGACAGCCCGTCCAGCTCGGGCATCCGTACGTCCATCAGCACCACGTCGGGGTGGACCGTGCGCGAGACCCGCACCCCCTGGCGGCCGTCGGGGGCCTCGCCCACCACGTCGATGTCGGGCTGTGCCGACAGCAGCGCGGCGAATCCCGCCCGCACCATGGCCTGGTCGTCGACGATGATCACGCGGATGGTCAACTGGGTTCCTCGGTCCTGGAGTCGAGAGGGAGCCGGGCGGCGACCCGGAAACCGCCCTCGGGCAGCGGGCCCGCGTCCAGCGTCCCGCCGGTCAACCGTACGCGCTCGCGCATCCCCACCAGGCCGTGCCCCGTGCCCGTTCCGGAGACCTCCACCTCCGCCGCCGTGTCCCGGGCCGGACCGTTGACCACCAGGACGAGCACCTCGTCCTCCTCGGTGTTACACGTCACGGACACCCGTGTCCGCGCGCCCGGGGCATGGCGCACCACGTTGGCGAGGGCCTCCTGCACGATGCGGTACGCCGACAGGTCCACCGCCGGGGGTACGGCCGTCGCGGCCAGCCCCGTCGCCAGGGAGAACTCCACGGGCTGCCCGGCCCGTACGGTCGCCTCCACCAGCTGCTGGATCCTTGCGATTCCCGGCTGCGGTGCCAGGCCGCCGCCCTCACCGCCGGAGCCGTTGGTGCCGTCGCCCCGCAGCACCGTCAGCAGCCGCCGCATCTCGCCCAGCGACTCGCGCGCACTGGAGGCGATGGCCGCGAACTCCTCCCGCACCGGCTCCGCCATGCCGGGCAGCCGGTAGGGGGCGGAATCCGCCTGCACGGTGATCACCGACATGTGGTGGGCCACCACGTCGTGCAACTCCCGGGCGATCCGGGCGCGTTCCTCCAGCAGGGTGCGCCGCGCCCGCTCCGCCTCGCTGATGCTCTCCTGCTCGGCGATCCGCTGCCGCGCGTCACCCAGCCCGCGCAGCGCGCCCGACAGCGCCAGCACGGTCCCGCTCAGCACGAACAGCAGCGCGACGGTGGTCGTCACCCCCGCCGGCTGGAAGAAGCCGAGCACCACCCCCGCCGCGCCCGTCGCCAGCCACACCCCCACCAGGGTCCGCACCGGCTCGCGCAGCCCCAGGCAGACCATCAGCGCCAGGTACCCGACCACCACCATCGGCGTCCACGGCCAGGCGTGCCCGGCCATCCGGTCGGTTCCGATCAGCAGCGCCGCCCCGACGACGTCCGCGAGCAGCATCAGGCCCCAGGCCGCCAGCGGGCGCGACAGCGCCAGGAGCAGCGGTACCGTCTGGGCCACGCCGAGGGCCCCGGCCCAGCCGCCGCCCATGCCGTAGTCGTCGGTCAGCACCGAGATGGTCGACGGCAGCAGCGACGCCACGAAGACGCCCGCCACGGCGAAGGGCAGCATCCGCTGCCACCGCCGGGGCGCCCGCGCGCACAGCGGCTCGCCCGGCCGGGCGGGCGTACGCAGCGCCACGGCGAGCTGGGAGAAGGCGCCGGGCGTACGCGGCGCTTGCGTCTTGCGGGACGTGCGGGACGTGCGGGGCTTGCGGGATTCGGCCGTTCCGCCGGTCGTCCCGCTGTCGGCGCCGTCCCCGTCCGCGCGGGCCGGCCTGCGCACTCGAAGGCTCATGATCCGACCAGCCTATGCGCCCGCACCCCCCGCCGGGGCACGAGACAGGCGTCCCGGGATCCGACGGCGCCGTCTCGTTCCCCCGGCGGGTCCCGCTCGTTGAGCGGGCATGGAGCTGCTGCCGACCATCGCGGCGCCGGGCGTCGGTGAACGGGCCGACGCCGCGGCCGATGCCGCCTGCCACCTCTACGACGCCGTCGCGCCCGCCACCGGTGCGGGGCCCGGCGGCTGGAGCCGGACCGCCGCCGAGGACGCCGCCGAGACCATCGAGACCACCGCGCACGCCCTCGCGTCCATCCACCCGCGCGCCGAGGTGATCCTCGCGCCGGTGCACGCGGCCCTGGCCGACCTGCGCCGCCAGCTCGCGCTCGCCCCGGCCGACCCGCTGACCGCCGAGGGGGTCCCGGCGACGCCCCGGACCGTCGGCAACCCGCGCCGTACCCGCTGGGTGCGGGTGCTCACCGCGCCCGTGCCCCGGCAACCGCCGTCCGGTACAGCTTCCTGATCTCCGCGCCGAAGTAGGAGCTGTACGAGGTGTCCGCGGTGGGCCCGCCCGTCTTCCAGCCGCCGATCACGCCGATGACGTCGCCCGTCTGGGTCCGCGTGTCGTAGTGCGCGAGGAAGGGGCCGCCGCTGGTCCCGCCCGGATAGCCGGTGCAGTCGATCCTCAGGAACGATCCGGGGCTCTTCGGGTCGCGGCTGGTGAACCTGGTCGTACGGTTCACGCAGACGCGCGGGCGCGCGGCCGGCGCCGGATGGCCGACCAGCGTGACCTTGGAGTGGTTGAAGGCGGCGCCGGTGACGAGCCGGTTCCCGCCCACGACGTCCTCCACCGGGAGGCCGTCGGCGCCGGGCCCGACCTGGGCGAAGGCCACGTCCAGGGTGGCCGCCCGGTCGGGCCCCTCGGTGCGGTAGCGGGGGGCGATCCACACCTTCGAGCGCCCGGCCGCGTCGCGCAGCACCGGGAAGAGCCCGTACGGGCGCGGGTTGGCGCGCGTGTACTGCGGGACGAAGGCCACCTGGCGGGTGTCGGTGCCGAGCAGGCAGTGCGCCGCGCTGAGCACCATGTCGCGGCCGGGGGAGGAGACCACGCTGGCGGTGCAGAAGTAGGCGCCGCCGCCCTGCATGACGAACATCCGGCCCACCACCGGGATGCCGTTGAAGTCCTGCCCGACACCGGGGGTGGCCGGCAGGACCGCCGCGGCGGGCTTCGCGGACGCGGCGGACCGTGCCGGCTCCGGGTCGGACACGGGCGCCGGTGAGGCGGGCCCGGTCGCCGGCTCCGGAGCCGGCGGGGGCGCGGGTGTGTCGCCCCCCGGGCCGGTGGTGCCGGGGCCGGCGGCGGAGGGGGCCGTGGCGGCGGGATCACCGGCTCCGGCATCGACGCCGGCTCCGGCATCGGCCCCGGCTTCGGGGGAGACCGGTCCGTCCGGCTGGGCGGGGTCCGCCGGTGCCGCCGGGGACGGGGCCGGTGCCGCCGAACCGGCCGCGGGCCGGGCGGGTGCGACGGCATGCGGGACCGTACCGGCGGCGGGGTCCGGTTCGGGCACGGGCAGGGCGGCGGCCATCCGGTCCTCCGTCCAGAAGGCCGCGGCCTCCCGCGCCGACCAGTGCTCGGAAGCCGCCTCCGCCCGCTCCGTCCGTGCCACGGGCAGGACCCCGCCCGGCAGGATCAGGGCGGCGGCCGCGGCGGCCGCGGCCGTCACCACCGTCAACAAACGTCGCATGTCTCGCTCGTTCCTGTCGTGACTGCCCTAGACAGCCTGGGGGAAACGGAACAGCCTGCCCGGGTCGTAGGCGCGCCTGACCTCCTCCAGGCGGGGGAGGTTGGACCCGTAGTAGGCCTCGCGCCAGTCGGCGAGTTTCGGATCGGCGTAGTTCTGGTAGGCGCGCCCGCCCGCCCAGGGGCGCAGGTCCCGCCACAGCCCGTCGAGCCAGCCCTGGTGCCGTGAGACCTCGGCCGCCGTCGCGGACTCCGGCCAGTACGCGAGGTACTGGGCGAGGAAGGCGCTGTCCCGGTGGACGAAGGCGGTGCCGACGGCGGGCACCCGGTTCACGGCCCCGCCGCACACCCCGTCGAACTGGACCACTCCGAAGCCGCCCCCCGGAGCCTGCCGCCCGTAGCGCCGGACCGCGTCCAGCACCGCCGCCAGCGCGCCCTCCGGGAGCCCCGCACCGCCCCAGAAGTCGGAACGGGCCGCGTACGAGTCCCGGCCCAGGCGCCCCCGCGGATCCCGGCCGGGCAGCCGGCCCCGCAGCCTGCACCCCGCGGCAGCGAGGTCCGCGCAGCCCGCCATGGCCCGCACGGTGTCCCCGTAGCCGCGTACGCGGATCCAGCTGTCCCGCGGCTCCGGGCCCACCAGGCCGGTCAGCCGGGTCAGCTCCCGCTCAAGCTCCGCCCGCCCGTCGAGGCACACCACCCTGACGGCGGGCACGGCGTCCCGGCCCGCCCCCACGGTGAACTCCACCTGGCTCCAGAACGGGTCCGGCAGCGCGCCCAGCCAGCGCTGCCAGCCCCGTACCACCGCCGCGGAGTCCCCGGCAGGCCAGTGCAGTTCGGCGAACGCGGCGTCACCCACCGGATGGGTGCGCAGCCGGAACTCGGTGACCACGCCGAAGTTCCCGCCCCCGCCCCCGCGCAGCGCCCAGTACAGATCGGGGTCCCGGTCGGCGCCGACCTCGCGCACCACCCCGTCCGGGGTCACCACGCGGGCCCCCGAGAGCCGGTCGGAGGTGGTCCCGTACGCCCGCGAACCCAGCCCCAGCCCGCCGCCGAGGGTGAGCCCGGCGATGCCGACGGAGGGGCACAGCCCGGCGGGGACGCCGAGGCCGCGCGCGGCGAGGGCCGCGTGCACCTCGGCGAGCCGGGCCCCGGCACCGACCCGCACCACGTCCCCCTCGACCGTCACGGCGGCCATCGCCCCGGTGTCCACCACCAGCCCCCCGGCGACCGTGGACCACCCCGCGTAGCCGTGGCCGCCGCCGCGCGGCACCACCGCCGCGGCGGAGCGGCGCGCGAAGTCCAGGCACACGGCCACGTCCCCGGCGTGCGCGGGGTAGGCCACGGCGCCGGGCGCCACGGCGTCGTAGCGGGGCTGGAACAGCTGCCGGGCCTCGGCGTAGTCGGCGTCCCCCGGAAGCACCAGCCGCCCGTCCATCGCGCGGCCCAGCGCCCCGAAGCCGGGGCCCGCCCCGGCCGCCGCACGCGGGCCCCGCCGCGCCCCGCCGTCCCCCATCCCGTCCGCCCGCGCGCTCGCCCCGGTGGCGGCGAGGACGGCGGCGGCCGCGGCCGCGAGGGCCCGGCGGCGTGGAAGGCTCATCCCCCCTTCCTGCCACCGCCGGGCCCGATCGCCGAGCAGGCGGGCCCGCCCGCCGCCGCTTCCCGCCCGAACGGACCAGGGCCGCGCGGGACGGCGGGGGCCCGGCCGCCGCGCCCCGGCTCAGCGTTCCGCCAGGGCCTCCAGCGCGGCGCGGGCCGCGCTCTCGCCCTCCTCGTACGCGTGGGCCCGCGCCTCCCGGGCCGCGTCGCCGAGCTGGCGTACCGCCTCGACCCTGCGGCCCGTCGCGGCGAGCGCCTCGCCGTACAGGGTGCGCAGCACCACCCGCCGGGGCGCCGCCGCGGGCGGGGCGGCCAGGGCCAGGCCGCGGACCGCGTGATCGGCGGCCGCCTCGGGCGCGCCCACGGTCAGCAGGTGCTCCGTCAGGTGCTGGTGGGCCAGGGCGACCGTGTCGGTGCGGCCCGCCCGTTCCGCCAGGCGGAGGGCCGAGGACAGCAGCTCCCCGGGCCGGGCGCGTTCGCCCGTCCGGGTGAGCGCGACGGCGAGGTTGATCCGGGCGATGGCCTCCCCGGCCGTGTCACCCGCCAGGGCGGCCAGGCCGGGCGCCCGTTCGAGCTGCGCGAGGGCCTCCTGCGGCCGCCCTTCCTCGGACAGCACCCAGCCCAGCAGCGCCCGGGTCCGCGACTGGGCACCGGGGTCGCCGTCGGCCTCGGCGCAGACCAGCGCCCGTTCCAGCAGGGACACCCAGCCGTCGCGGACCTGCCACACGATCAGCGGCCACTGGAGCAGCACCAGCCGCCAGGCGCGGTCGTGCAGCCCGGCGGCGACGGCCGACTCCACCGCGCCGCGCAGCGCGTCCCGTTCGGCGGCGAACCAGGCCAGGGCGTCCGCGCGGCCGGCGAACGGCCGCACCGGTGCGGCCCGCCGGACCCCCGCGGGCAGGGCGCAGCAGGGCTCGCTGCCCGGCTCGGCGGCGGCGCAGGCCGCGAGGAGGGTGCGCAGCCAGTGGTCGAGCAGCCGCAGCAGCGCCTCCGGGTCGTAACCCGGCGACAGGCTGCGGGCGTAGAGCCGCACCAGGTCGTGCAGTACGTACGACTGCGGGCCCGCCTCCACGACCAGCTGGGCGGCCGCCAGCTGGTCCAGGGCGGCGGCTGCCTGGCTGGGCAGGCAGCCGGCGAGCGCGGCGGCCGTGCGGAGGTCGAGCGTGGCGCCGGTATGCGGTCCGAGGTGGTGGAACATCCGCCGGGCGGGCTCCGGCAGGTGCTGCACCGTGAGGCCCAGAGCGGCGGCGACGCCGGTGTTCCCCACGTTCAGCAGGTCCAGCCGGCTGTGCTCGTCGGCGAGTTCACCGGCGAAGGCGGCGAGTCCCCGGTGCGGGCGGGTGGCGAGCCGGGCGGCGGCCACGCGCAGGGCAAGCGGCAGGCCGTCGCACAGCCCGGCCAGGCGCGCCGCGGCCTCCGGCTCGGCCGCGACCAGGTCCGGGCCCAGGACGGCGGCGAGCAGCTCCGTGGACTGCGCGGCGGGCAGTTCGCGCACCGGTACGGGGCGGGCGGCGTCGGAGACCACCAGTTCCCCGAGCCGGCTGCGGCTGGTGACCAGGGTGACGCAGCCGTCGCCGCCGGGCAGCAGGGGCCGCACCTGTGCGGAGTCACGGGCGTTGTCGAGCACGACCAGCATCCGGCGCCCGCAGGTCAGCTCCCGGTAGCGGGCGCCGAGGGCCTGCGCGGTGTCCGGCATCCGCTCGGCCGGGACGCCGAGCGCGAGCAGGAACTCGCGCAGCACGGAGGTGGTGTCCCGGGCCGGGACGGGGCTGTAGCCGTGGAGGTCGGCGAAGAGCCGGCCGTCGGGGAAGTCCGCGCGCCGCCGGTGCGCCCAGTGCAGGGCGAGCGCGGTCTTCCCGACGCCGGCGCTGCCGGTGAGCATGACGACGGCGTCGGGGTGGGCGGCCGTGGCCCGGTCGAGCGCCGCCAGTTCGGCGGTACGGCCCGTGAAGCCGCCGGGGCGGCGCGGGAGGAGCTGGGGTACCGCGGGCGTGCGGGCGGGCGGGGCCGGCTCGGCGGATCCCGCGCCCGGTGCGGCCGATCCCCCGTCCGGCTCGGCCGGTCCGCCGTCCGGTGCGGCCGATCCCGAGCCCGGCCCGGCGGGTTCCCCGTCCGGCCCCCAGGCGGCCGGGGAGGGGGTGGCGGGCAGTCGGACGGCGGCCGTGGGCACGGCGGCAGCCGGTACGGGTGCGGGGACGGCCCGCGCGGGTGCGTCGGCCCGGAGCAGAGCGGTGTACGCGTCGGAGAGCACCGCTCCGGGATCGACACCGAGCTGGTCGGCGAGCAGCTCCCGCGTGCGGTGGTACCAGTCCAGGGCGTCCGACTGCCGGCCGGACCGGCCCAGCGCCAGCATCAGCGCCGCGACCAGCGGTTCCCGCAGCGGGTGCAGTACGGCCTCCGCCCGCAGCATGGCCGCCGCGGCCGAGTGCTCACCGAGGAGCGCATGCGCCCCGGCCAGCTCCTCCACGGCCGTCAGCCGCATCTCGTCCAGCCCGTGCGCGGCGGCCTCCAGCAGCGGCCCGCCCACGGTCCCGCCCAGCGCGGGCCCCTCCCACAGCGCGAGAGCCTCCCGCAGCAGCCGTACCGCCCGGGCCGGTTCGCGCTGTTCCCGGGCGAGCCGGTGCAGTCGCTCGAAGCGGTGGGCGTCCACCAGGGATTCGGGCAGCCGCAGTGCGTACGCCGGTCCCTGGGTGAGGAGTTCCACACCGTGGGCCGGTGCCCCGTGCTCGGCGAACAGGGCGCGCAACCGGGAGACGTGACCCTGCAGTACCGTTCGGGAGTGCCGGGGAGGGTCCTCGTCCCACAGCGCCCGCGTCAGCCGGTCCACCCCGACGGCCGCGTTGGGCCGCAGCAGGAGCATCGCCAGCAGGCTCCGCCGCTTGGCGGGGCCCAGCTGCACGGGCCTTCCGCACTCCGCAACCAAGGTGACCGTCCCCAGCACGCGGAACTCCATGCATGCCCCTTCCATCCGTTTTCCCCCACCCGAGCATATGTCTCCGCATTTCGGTCCATGAGGGGGATCCCGGCCAATCGCTCCGGCCCGCCAATGCCGCCCCGCACCGCGCGCACCTGCGGCGACGCGCCGGCGGGCACCCGGAAGGGCCTCGTGGCGCAAGGATCGGCGAAACCCCGTTAGCCGGGCGTTAGGAGTGCGTTGGCGGCCGCTGGAAGTCTCTTGTCCGCCGGGCGGTCCGCACGACGGTCCCGCCCTCCCGGCCCCGTGGGGGACGGGTCCCCGGGCGGACCGGCCGGCAACCTCAGAAGACCAGCGGGAACAGGGAGTCACTTCATGGCTTTATCCATCGTCCGCGCCTCGGCCCTGGCGGCCTCCACCCTCGCCCTGGCCGGCGTGGCCCTGACCGGTGTGGCCTCGGCCGCCCCGGCGCAGGACCGGGCCCCGTCCGCGGCGGCCGCGTACTGTCACGTGCCCGGCCTCGGCGGCGACTACATCTGCGAGTACGGGGAGGCCTGGCAGACCTTCCCGAACGGTCAGCGCCAGGTCTTCATCGTCGGCTCCGACTTCGCGGTGTGGACCCGCTACAACTACACGAACGGCGATTGGTCCAGCTGGCAGTCGCTGAGCGGCAAGGCCCGCAGCGGCGTCCGGATCGAGGGCAACAACACCTGGACCCCCACGATCTCCGTCGTGGGCATGGACGGCGACCGCTGGTACCGCCACCGCCTGACCAGCGGCACCTGGACCGGCTGGCAGAGCTGACCCCTCCCCGAGGGCCCGGGCGGACGTAGCGGTGCTGCACCTCCGCGATGCCCGCCCGGCCCCCCTCGCGCGGCGCGCGGGCCGGGCTTCCGGCCCGCGCGCCGCGCGGTCGTGCCCGGCGGCCCCCCCCGCCGGGCGTCGCGTCGCCGATGCGGCCGCCTCCGCCCGGTCGTGCCCGGCCCGCGCCACGCCGGCCCGGCGCGCGGCCCCCGGCGCCACGGCCCCGGTGTCCGCCTCAGGCGTCCGGCTCCCGGCGGGCCAGCAGGAACCCCTGCGGGCCGTGCTCCCCGGCGTCCGGTTCCCGTACCATCCGGGCGACTTCCGCCAGCCCCGCCCCGGCCAGCAGCGAGGCGACCAGATCCGGCGGGGTCCCGTACACCTCGAGGTCGACCGGATGCCCGTAGGCGTGCTCCAGCCGGCGCCGCTCGTCCCCGGCCTCGAACGCGACGAGCGCGTGGCCCCCGGGCGCCAGTACCCGGGCGAACTCCGCAAAGAGGGCGGGCAGTTCGTCCGGCGGAGTGTGCACGGTGGAGTACCAGGCCAGGACCCCGCCCAGCACCCCGTCGGCCATGTCCAGCCCGGCCATCCGGCCCACGTCGAAGCGCAGGCCCGGATAGCTGCGCCGGGCCACCGCCACCATCGCGGGGGAGAGGTCGACGCCGAAGGCCCGTACGCCGAGGCCGTCCAGGTACGCCGTGACGCGGCCCGTACCGCAGCCCAGGTCGGCGACGGCCCCGCCGCGCACGCACTCGGCGAAGGCGTTGAGCAGGGCCCGGTCCAGGGGCCGGGCGTCCAGGGCGTCGCCCAGCAGCCGGGCGTGGTCGACCGCGACGGCGTCGTACGACGCCCGGACGGCACTGAGGCGCGAGGTCTGTGTCATGCCCCTGAACAGTAGCCCGCCCGGCCGCCCCGCTCACCCCCTCCTCCGGCCGGCCTCCGTCAGCCCCCAGCCGCCTCCGGCCGCCTCCCTCGGCCCCCGGCCGACGGCAGGGGCAGCTCTGCCCACTGGTCGCCCGGCACCCCCGGACTCAGCCGCATCAGCGTGAGCGCCTTCACCGGCAGCGGCCCGCTCCGCAGCGCCGCCGAGTCGGCGGTGGGCGCCAGGCCGTCGAGCCCGGCCGCGAGGCACTCCGCGAACGCCCCGGCCGAGCCCGCCGTCGAGGCGAGCGCCCCGGCCACCAGGGAGCCGAAGAGCTTGCGCCGCAGCACCGTCTCGTCGTCCGTCACGAGCCGCCCCGAAAGGGCCGGCACCGGCAGGCCGTGCCGGGCGAGACGGGCCGGGCTGATCCGGATGTCGGCCAGGTCGCGGTAGACCAGCCGCAGCGGGCTCCCGTCGGGCGCCAGCACCACCAGCAGGTTCTGCCCGTGGGCCTCCAGCGCCACCCCGAGGTCCAGCACCCGCAGGCACACCGACAGCGCGAGCCGGGCGAACGCCGCCCGCCAGGCGGGTGACCGCCCCAGCTCCGTGTCCGCCAGCGCCGCCACCGGGACGACCCGCTCGCCGGGCCGCGCGTACGCCTCCGGGGGCTCGCGGAGCACCGCGGCCAGATCCGGGCTGTAGGCGGTGGCCGCGCCCAGCGTCCGGGTGATGTGCAGGCGGCCGTCGAGCCGCTCGGTCAGCGCGTGGGCGAAGGCCGAGAGCACGGCGGCCGTCTCCACCGAGTACGCGGAGATGTCGCGGACGGAGGAGGTCAGCCGCGTGCTCAGTGCCGTCTTCACATGGGGGCCGCCCGCCGCCGGGGCGAGCGTCCGCAGCGCCATCAGCGGATGTGCCGCGGGCCCGGGAAGGACCGTCTCGCCCTTCAGGACGTGCTCGGCCTGCCAGGGGTGCACCGGCACCAGGATCCGGTCCCCGTCGCGCAGGTGCTCCGGCCACTCCCCGGCCACCAGGCACTCCGCCGCCCGCACGGGGACCAGCCCGAGCTCCACCAGCGGCCGGTGCTCCGGCGCGTACGCCAGCTGCTCGGCCACCGTGAAACCCGGCCGGGACCGGCAGTTGGGGTGGTAGGGGTGCCCGTCCACCACCCGCTGCTCCCATTCCCACCCGGCCCGCGGCCCGGCTTCCGCCCCGTCCGGCCGCCCGGCCCGGGACAGGGCCAGGGAGGCGGTGCTGTCGTCCAGTTCGGCGGCGAAGGCGGCGCCGTGCGGCACCCGCAGCGACCGGACCAGCCGGGCCGCCTGCCGGCAGGGCCGCCCGTCCAGCCGCACCTCGCCGACCCGGGAGTCCGTCGCGTAGGGGTCGGCGGGCGGCCCCTCCAGCCGCCGGCCGCCGGCCAGCAGCAGCGTGAGCGAGTCCGCTCCGTGCTCCCGGCCCACCACCCACGGCAGCGGCTCGAACGCCAGTGCCCGCCACAGCCGGGTCAGCACGGCGGCGCGCGCACCGGCCAGCGAGGCCTCGTACGCGCCTGCCAGTCCGGGCCGTAGGCCGGCCAGTGCGACCGCGACGGCCTCCTCGGCCGCGGTGGCGGGGGAGTGCCCGGAGTGGGGCGGGGGAACGTGCCTACTGCGGTCCAGGGGTCCGGTCCTTTCGAGTCCGTCCATCGATGATCACGTCATCATCGCGGATACTGAAGATCACCGCCGGTGGTCCCTCCCGCGAACCCCCGGCACACCGGAGACGGACCGAATGGAACCAGTGGACCTCAACACCGCCGCCGACGCCTACAGCGCCGCACCGCTGCTGAACTGCCTGCTCCGGGAGGTGGGCGAAGCCGAGGGCGGGCGGGTCCACCGGCTGCGGGGCAGCGGCCGGCTGCTGCGCGTCGGCGGCGGACGCCGCCCGACCGGCCCCGAGCTGCGCACGGCGGACGGCTGGCATCCGCTCAGCCACGCGGAACTGGTCAAGCTCACCTCCGACGAACTGCTCCGGTACACCGGCGTCCCCAACGACGAACTCCCCGGCGAGATCGGCGACAGCCGCGGGGCCGTGGCGGCGCTGCTGGCCGCCCGGGCGGCCGCCGAGGCGCCCGGGGACCCGTACGTCCTGTCCGAACAGGCCCTGGTGACGGGCCATCCGCACCACCCCGCCCCCAAGGCCAGGGGCGGCGCGCCCGCCGCGAGCTGGCTGCCGTACGCCCCCGAGGCGCACGCCCGCTTCCCGCTGGTGATGCTGGGGCTGCGCGAGGACCAGGTGGCCGAGGAGGGCGGCCCGGCCGCCGCCGGTGCGGTCGACGCGCTGGCCGGGATCCTCGACGGCCCCCGCCCGCCCGCCGGTTACCGGGCGCTGCCCGCGCACCCCTGGCAGCTGGAGCTGCTCGCGGGCCGCCGGGAGCTGGAGGAGGCCTTCGCCGACGGCCGCCTGCTGCGGCTCGGCCCGACCCGGCTGCCGGTCTGGCCCACCGCCTCCGTGCGGACCGTCTACGCCCCGGATCCGGCGGCCGACCTGTTCGCCAAGTTCAGCCTCGACGTCCGCATCACCAACGACGTGCGCCGGCTGTGGCGCCACGACCTGCTGAAGCTGCGCCGCACCGACTCCGCCGTCGAGGAGGGGTTCGCCGCTCTGCGCCGCCGGACGGGATCGGCCGCGGTGTGGCTGAGCGACCGCGGGTACCGCACGGCCGCCTTCGCCTTCGAGGAGCTGGCCGTCCTCGTCCGCGACGGGCTGCGCGCGGGCGTGACGGCCGGGGCGGTACCGCTGCTGGCCGCCGCGCTCGCCGAGGGATTCCCCGGGAGCCCGCTCGACGACGCGCCCGACCCGGCCGGCTGGTGGCGGGCGTACCTGCGCCATGTCGTGCCCCCCGTCCTGGACCTGTTCGCCCGGCACGGGATCGTGCTGGAGGCCCACCTCCAGAACTGCCTGGTCGCGGTGGACGGCCGGGGCGTGCCGGTGCAGGCCCTCTTCCGCGACGCGGAGGGAGTGAAACTCCCTCAGGACATGCCGCGCGAGGCCGCCTGGCAGCGGCTCGTGTACTGCCTGGTCGTCAACCACCTCGCGGAGGTGGGCGGAGCACTGGCCGAGCGGCACCCCGGGGTGGCCGACGCGGTGTGGCCCGCGGTCCGCGCGGAGCTGGTGCGCTACGACACCGCGTACGGCCTGCCGGAGATCGCCGGGCTCCTGACGGCCCCCTCGCTTCCGGCCAAGACGAACCTGCTGCTGCGCTGGACCCGGGCGGACGGCGCCGACGCGCGCTACCTGGCGCTGCCCAACCCCCTGCGGGGTGCGTGAGCGGGGACGGGCCGAGGCGTGGGATTCGGCCAAGGTGGCGGGACCGCCTGAACTCCCGTACCGAAAGGTATAGACCAATGCTAGGTTGGCCGGGCAGACCGCGCAGTCCTTGACCACCCGTCAGAGGAGAAGCCATGCCCTCCCCTTCGCGGGGCGGCCGCCCGGCCGCCATGCCCAAGTACCAGCGGATCGCCGCACAACTGCGGGACGAACTCGACCGCGCCGCCCGGACCTCCGGCGGCAGGCTGCCCTCCGAACGCACCCTGGCCGCCCGGTACGAGGTCAACCGGCAGACCGTCCGGGCCGCCCTCCAGGAGCTGCGCGCCGACGGACTGGTCGTCACCGGACGCCGGGGCACCCGGGCCGCCGCCGCGGCGGCGCACCGGGAGGCGCCCGGCCCGGGGTACGCGGCCCCGCCCGCCCGTGCCGGGTCGCACGTGGCACCGCCCCGGCGGGCGGGCGCCCCCGTCACCCGGACCCGGCTCGCCCTGGTCACCGTGCCGCCCTCGCTGGCCGCGCTGCTCGGGATGAGCGGCGGCGAGAGCACTCTGGTCCACCACCACCACGTGTACGGCCCGGGCGGGCAGGCGGTGCGGCACGCGGTGACGTACCTCTGCCCGCGCGCCGTCGCCCGCACCCCGGAGCTCGCCGCCTACCTCGACGGGCCGGACGAGGTCCGGAACGGGGACCTGCGGCCGCTGCACCGCTGGCTGGAACGGGCCGCCGCGCGCGGCCGGACCTCCGAGACCATCACGATGACCCGCACCAGCCACCCCGCGGCCGCGCCGGCCTGCGGGCTGTCCGTACGCCGCACCCTTCACGACGGCTCCGGGCGGCTCCTCGCCGTGACGGACCTGGCGTTCGCCGGCTGGGACCGGCTCACCTTCCACCGCGAGCCCGAGGCCATCGCGTTCCGGGTGACATGACCCACACGGCGGACCGGCGCCGGCCCGGGGCCGGGTGACGTGACCCACACCGCCGACCGGTGCCGGCCAGGGGGGTCCGGCGGATGGGGCCCGGATGTGATCCGAGTGAGCCGTCGGGCGTCCTCTACTCCACGGCGGCCGGGGCGGGCAGGTTCTGCGGGGCCGGCCGGACTTCGGCGGCTTCGGGGCCTTCGGCGGCGGGTGCGCCGGTGAGCAGGGAGAGGAGACCGGCCACCCGCACGCCCGCCTCGGCGGGATGCCGGAACATGGCGCCCGGCGAGATCTCGTAGCGGTTGCGCCGGCCGTCCCGTACCCGGCGCAGGTAGCCGTCCGACTCAAGGTCGGTCACGATCGCCTGGACCGTGCGCTCGGTGAGTGCGCACACCAGGGCCACGTCCCTCACCCGCGCTCCGGGATCCCGGGCGATGGTCACCAGGACGCGTGCGTGATTTGTGAGAAATGTCCAGTTCTCTCGGCGTGTCATGCTCCCCATCCCGTCATGATGCGGCACATGTTTCCCGTGAAACAAGACGTGAAAGACGCGAAAAGCTTTTCCGGTATTTCTTGACGTGTGAGTGGATCCGGTCCAGAGTCGAGGGCAGTCACGGTCCCGCGCCGCAAGCCGACCAGCCCAAGGAGCGAACCCCCATGCCGGTACCCGCCCATCAGTCCCCTCTCGCCGCCCCCGCCGCGGCCGACACCGCCGGACCCCTTCTGCCCGGCCCCCGCAGCGGCCGGGCGGCGGCCCGCGAGGCCGGCCTGCCCCGGATCGACGAGCCCAGGGAGGTGGCCCCGGCGGACGCGCGGGAGCTGTCGAAGGTCTTCTTCGCGCGGCTCCGCGAACTCCCCGAGGGCACTCCTGAGCGGCAGTACGTCCGCAACACCCTGATCGAGATGAACGCCTCGCTCGTCCAGTACGCGGTCCGCCGCTTCCGCGGCCGCGCCGACGGCGCCGCCGGCGACGTCGAAGACCTCGTGCAGGTCGGCACCATCGGCCTGATCAAGGCCATCGACCGGTTCGACCCGGCCCGCGAGAACGAGTTCGCCACCCTCGCCATGCCGTACATCACGGGCGAGATCAAGCGTCACTTCCGCGACACCGCCTGGGCCGTCCACGTCCCGCGCCGGCTCCAGGAGCTGCGCATCGACATCGCCAAGGCGAAGGAGGAGCTGACGGTCCGGCTCGACCGCTCGCCCACCGTCCACGACCTCGCCGCACACCTCGACCTCACCGAGGAGCAGGTCATAGAGGGCCTGGTCGCCGCCAACGGACACACCAGCGGCTCCCTCGACGCCCCGCACGCCGAACACGGCGACGGCCCCGCCGAAGGCCACACCCTCGCCGAGGTGCTGGGGGAGGAGGAGCCGGCCCTGGAGCTCGTCGAGGACATCCAGACCCTGGCGCCCCTGCTCGAACGGCTCAGCGACCGTGAACGCACCATGCTCCGGATGCGCTTCGGGGAGGAGCTGACCCAGGCTCAGATCGGCGCCGCCCTCGGCATCTCACAGATGCAGGTCTCCCGGCTCCTGACCCGGCTCCTCACCCATCTGCGGACCTCCATGCTGGCCGACCCCGATCCCGGCCCCGCCGCCGAGCCGGTTCCCGGAAGCCGCTGAGGCCGGCGCCCCGTGGGCGCGACGGGCCGGCGTGAGTTGGATCACTACACCGTTTGCCGCAGCGAAGGCCGGGCACGCGGGCCGCTGGAGCGGAACCGCGTGCTCCGGACGTTGGGCCGGGCCGCGGACCGCGCGGGCCGATCCCGCCCCGCTCCCCGGCCCGCGCCCCCGGCGGCGGGCCGGCCCCGGTACGACCCGCGAGGTGTATGTGTCCACGCTCCAGGCCGAGCACGTCTACAAGGTGTTCGCCAGACGCCCCGACCGCCAGGCGGCCGCGGTCCGCGCGCTCGAAGCCGGCGCCGACCGCGACGAGCTGCGCGCCGACGGCACCACGGCAGCGGTGATCGACGCCTCCTTCCGGGTCGAGCCCGGCGAGATCTTCGTCGTCATGGGCCTGTCGGGCTCCGGCAAGTCCACCCTCCTGCGGATGCTCAACGGACTCCTCGAACCGACCTCCGGCCGCATCCTCTTCGACGGCCAGGACCTCACCGCACTGACCCCGCGCGAGCTGCGCCGCGTGCGCTCCACCCGGATCTCCATGGTCTTCCAGCACTTCGCGCTGTTCCCGCACCGCGACGTCCTGGCCAACGCCGCCTACGGCCTGGAGGTCCAGGGCGTCCCCCGGGCCGAGCGCGAACGGCGCGGCGCCGAGGCGCTGGCACTGTGCGGGCTCGGCGGCTGGGAGAAGTCCTGGCCCGACGAGCTCTCCGGCGGCATGCAGCAGCGCGTCGGCCTCGCCCGCGCCCTGGCCACCGACGCCGACCTGCTCCTGATGGACGAGTCCTTCAGCGCCCTGGACCCGCTCATCCGCCGCGACATGCAGGACCAGCTCCTCGAACTCCAGCGGACCCTGAAGAAGACCATCGTCTTCATCACCCACGACCTCAACGAGGCCATGCGCCTCGGCGACCGGGTCGCCGTCATGCGCGACGGCCGCATCGTCCAGCAGGGCACCGCCGAGGACATCCTGACCCGTCCGGCCGACCGCTACGTCGCCTCCTTCGTCCAGGACGTGGACCGCTCCCGCGTCCTCACCGCCGACGCCGTCATGGACGAGCCCACCGGGACCGAGCACGCCTGCGCCTGCCCCACCGTCAGCGCCGACACCCCGCTCGCCGACCTCTGCTCCGTGAGCGCCCGCGTCCCCCACCCCGTCGCCGTCACCGGCGCGGACGGCGCCGTCGTCGGCTCCGTGCCCAAGGACCGGCTCGTCGCCTTCATCGGTGACGAGCAACGGCCCCCGATGGCCTGCGCGGAGGTGGCCGCCTGATGCCCCGCCTGCACCTCGGAGCCTGGGCCGACAGCGCGGTCGGCTTCCTCCAGCGCCACCTGTCCTGGCTCTTCGACACGGTCAGCGCCCTGGTCGGCGGCCTCTACGACGGCATCGACGCCGTCCTGTCCGCCCCCGCACCGCTGCTCTTCGCCGGCCTCCTCGCCCTCGCCGCCTGGTGGCTGCGCGGTCTGCTCGCCGGCCTCCTGGCCTTCGGCGCCTTCGCGCTCGTGGACTCCGTCGCCCTGTGGGACGAGGCCATGTCCACCCTGTCCCTGGTCCTGGTCGCCACCCTCGTCACGCTGGTGTTCGCCCTCCCGCTGGGCGTCTGGGCCGCGCGCTCCGACAAGGTCAGCGCCGCCCTGCGGCCCCTGCTGGACTTCATGCAGACCATGCCCGCCATGGTCTACCTCATTCCCGGCATCATCTTCTTCGGCGTGGGCGTGGTCCCCGGGATCATCGCCACGATCGTCTTCTCGCTGCCGCCCGGCGTACGGATGACCGAGCTCGGCATCCGCCAGGTCGACGCCGAACTGGTCGAGGCGGCCGACGCCTTCGGCACCGCCCCGCGCGACACCCTCGTACGCGTCCAGCTGCCCCTCGCCCTGCCCACGATCATGGCGGGCGTCAACCAGGTCATCATGCTCGGCCTCTCCATGGTCGTGATCGCCGGCATGGTCGGCGGCGGCGGCCTCGGCGGCGCCGTCTACCGGGCCATCGGCAGCGTCGACATCGGCCTCGGCTTCGAGGCCGGTCTGTCCATCGTCGTCCTCGCCATGTACCTGGACCGCATGACGGGGGCCCTCGGCCGGCAGGTCTCCCCGGTCGGCCGCCGCGCCCAGGCCCTGGCCCGGTCCGCCGCGAGCGGCACGGCCCGGCTGTGGCGCCACCGCCCCCAGCCCGCGTACGCCGTCACCGCGGCCGTCGTCCTCGCCCTCGTCGCGGGCGGACTGAGCACCTTCGGCGGCTCCACGGCGCCGGCGGCCGCGACCGGCGCCGAGAACACCGGCAAGGGCCGCAAGATCAGCATCGGCTACATCCCCTGGGACGAGGGCACCGCCTCCACCTTCCTGTGGAAGGAGCTGCTGGAACGCCGCGGCTTCCGGGTGGACGCCCGGCAGCTGGAACTGGGCGCGCTGTTCACCGGACTCGCCGGGGGGCAGGTCGACTTCCAGACCGACGCCTGGCTGCCCGTCACCCAGGCCCAGTACTGGGAGAAGTACGGGAACCGGCTGGACGACCTGGGCGCCTGGTACGGGCCCACCTCCATCGAGCTGTCGGTCCCCTCGTACGTCGAGGACGTGCGCTCCCTGGAGGACCTCAAGGGCAAGGGGGCACGGTTCAAGGGCCGGATCATCGGCATCGAACCGAGCGCGGGCGCCATGTCCGTACTGAAGGACAAGGTCCTCAAGGAGTACGGCCTCGAAGGGGAGTACCAGGTCGTCGACGGCTCCACCCCGGGCATGCTCGCCGAACTCCAGCGGGCCTACGCCAAGAAGGAGCCGGTGGTGAGCGTCCTGTGGTCCCCGCACTGGGCCTACTCCACCTACGGGCTGACCAAGCTGGCCGACCCGAAGGGCGTCTGGGGCCGCGGCGACGGCATCCACACCCTCGCCCGCAAGGGCTTCGCCGCCGACGAGCCGGAGGTCGCCGCCTGGCTGCGTTCCTTCAAGCTGAACGAGGCCCAGCTCACCAGCCTGGAGGCGAAGATCCAGGAGATGGGCAAGGGCAAGGAACAACAGGCCGTCCGCACCTGGCTGACCGGCCACCCGGAGGTGGCGGGGCTCGTCTGACACGGCCGGGCCGCGGCGCCCGGGCCCGTCCGACACGACACGACGCGGCCGGGGCGCCCGGGAACCCAGCGGTCCCGGGCGCCCCGGCCTTCGCGTGCGCGGCTCAGCCCAGCAGCACCCGCTCGGTCTCGGGCCGGGCCGCCCGGTGCCCCTCCCCGCCCCGCACCCGCGGCCGCACCGGCCACCACAGGGAGCGGCCCAGCAGCGCGGCCAGCGCGGGCACCAGGACGACGGACAGGACGAAGGCGGACAGCAGGATCCCTACCGCCGTCGCGAAGCCCGTCTGCTGGGTCCCGGCGTGCGGGCTCACGGCGAGGCTGCCGAAGGACGCGGCGAGCACCAGTCCGGCCGTCGCGATCGCCGGCGCGGTGTGCCGTACGGCGCGGGCCACCGCCGCGCGGGCCGGTCCGGGCCGTTCCATCTCCTCCCGCAGCCGGTCGCTGATCAGGATGTTGTAGTCGGTGCCCAGCGCCACCACGAACAGGAACAGCACCAGCGGCAGCGTGAAGTCCACGCCCGGCCGCCCCAGCCCGTGCTGGAAGACCAGCGCCGACGCCCCCAGGGTGGCCGCGAAGCCCAGCCCGACGGCGATCATCAGCACCACCGGCGCGAGCAGGCTCCGCAGCAGCACCAGCAGGATCACCGCGATCAGCACCGCCGCCACCGGGAAGATGACCTTCAGGTCCTCGTCGACGGCGACCGCTATGTCCGCGAACACCGAGGCCGTACCGCCGACATGGGCCTCGGTCCCGGCCGGCAGGTGCACCCGGATGGTGTCCCGCACCGGCCCGGAGACCAGGTCGCGGGCCTGCTGCCCGCCGGAATCCACGGTCAGCAGCAGATCGATCCGGGCCGCCTTCCGGTCCTCGCTCACCACCGTCGGGGCGACTCCGCCCACCCCGGGGACCTTGGCCAGCGCCCCGGCCAGCGCGGCCACGCGCTCCGGGCCGAGCGGAGCGCCGTCCTTCGCGGCGACGAGCACGCTCGCCGGGTCCGAGACACCGGCGGGCAGGGCGCGGGAGATCTCCGCGGCCGTCTCCACCGCGGCGGTCCGCTCGCCGTCCGCGCCGGACCCGTAGTCCATGCGGATGCCGGCCAGACCCGCCGTCAGGGCGCCGAGCAGCACCAGCGACGCGAGGACCAGCGCCACCGGACGCCGGGCGGTCAGCCGGCCGAGCGCGCCCGCCACACCCTCGCGGGGCTCGCGCCGCAGGGCCTTCGAGGGCCAGAACATCCTCCGGCCGGTCACGGCCAGCAGCGCCGGCATCAGCGTGAGGCTGCCCAGCAGCATCACCAGCACCGACACCGCGATCGCCGGGCCCAGCACCCGGAACTGGCCGAAGGAGGCGATCCCGAGGGTGGCGAACGCGGCCACGATCGTCAGGGCCGCCGAAGTGACGGCCGTGCCCACCCGGCCCGCGACCTCCGCGGCCGCGGCGCGCCCGCTCTGCGCCGGGTGGCGCCGCAGCTGCTCACGGAAGCGGAACAGAAGGAAGAGGAAGTAGTCGATCCCGATGCCCATGAGCACCACGTTGATCAGGCCGGGAGTGGAGGGCGCCAGCCGGATGCCGCTCGCCATCGACGCCATGACCACCGCCCCGACCGCGGCACCGCCGATGACGGCCACCGAGACCAGGGGCAGCAGCGCCGCGAACACACTGCGGAACACCAGGACGTGGAGCAGCACGATCAGCCCCGTCACCACCGCGCCGACCACCGTCGACCGGGTCTTCTCGGCATCGGCGGTGTCCACCGTGGCGGCCAGGCCGCCCGTGAACCCCGTCCGCAGTCCCGCCTCCTGGAACGCGGCCCGCGTCTGCTCGCGGAAGGCCTTGTAGGTGCCCTGCACCCCGGGGTCCTCCGGATTGCCCTTCAGCTCCACGGACAGCAGCCGGAAGGACCGGTCCGGGGCCGTCATCCCGGCGCCGATGCGCGGGACCTGGGAGTGGTCCTGCGTGAACGGCGGATCGTCCTCCGTCCTCGGCATGGTGACCTTCGTCCGGGCCAGCCGCCGCGACACCTCCTCGATCCGGCGCTCGTCGGGCGCGGCGAGCGCCGCACCGTCCGTACGGGCCACCAGGACCGTCAGCGGGTCGGAGTCCGGCCGGGCCCCGAAGCTCTCCTCGGCGATCCGCAGCGCGGCCGCCGAATCGTAGGAGGCGGGCAGGAAGCCGTCGTTGCCGGGCTGGGTGGCGCGGAAGACGAACACCTGGCCCAGGATCGCCACGGCAATGCCCAGCACCGCCCAGAGGGCGATCACCTTCCATGGGTTCCTCGTCGAGCATCCCGTCAGGGCGCGGATCACTGTTCTCCTCCGGTGGTGCGTGCGGGTACCGGCCGGGGCGACCGGCCGGTACCCAGAACATCAGCGTCCGGACGGGAAAACGTCCTGGTGGAGAAGGAGAACGCCGCCGGGACCAGGGTCCGGGACACCGCTGCGACCAGGACCTGGGTCCTGGTAGCACCCCGTCCCCGGGGCCGGTGTCCCGGGGACGGCCCGATGGGAGAATGGATCTACGAGGACGGCCCGCCGGCGGTCCGTGGCGGAGGAGCCGAAGGATGGGCACGCGTGCCGAGGGGTTGACGTGGACGCGCAACGACGCACTGGTGGCGGTCGGCGCGGCGGCCGTGGACCTGACGGGCTTCGCCTTCGACACCCAGTTCGAGGACGCCTCGCTGGAGGTCACCGCGGCGTTCTTCGTGGTGGCCTCGTCGCTGGCCCTGCTGGCCCGGCGCCGTCACCCGGCGGTGACACTGGCGGCGGTCCTGCTGCTCGGCGCGGCCGTGAACCTCACGGCTTCGGTCTCCCCGCACTTCGGCCTCACCCCGGCCGTCGCCCTGTACTCGGTCGCCGTGGCCTGCCGGCCCTCCGTGGTGGTGTGCGCCGTCCTCGCGACGGCCCCCCTCACCAGCCTCGGGCAGGGCGGCCTGCCCTTCGACCCGGGCCTCGGGCTCATCGCCAACACGGGCGCCAGCCTCCTCGTCGTCACCACGGGGCTCATGGCCAAGCGGTGGCAGCGGGAGACCGAGGCCAAGCGGATCCTGCTCGCCGAGCGGGCGGTGGCCGAGGAGCGCCGTCGCATCGCGCGCGAGCTGCACGACATCGTCGCCCACCACATCACCACCATGCAGCTCATGGCCGGCGGCGCCCGCGCCAACCTCGCCCATGACCCCGGGGCCGCCCGCGAGGCGCTGGTCATCCTGGAGGACTCGGGCCGGATGGCCCTCGGCGAGATGCGCCAACTGCTGGACGTCCTGCGGGCCGGGGAGGAACCGGAGACCGGCCCGCCCGCCCCGCAGCCCGGGGCCGCGGACCTGGAGCGGATTGTCACCGAGTCCCGGCTCGCCGGGATGGACACGGAGTTCACCGTCAGCGGCCCCGCCCGCCCGCTGCCGCCCACCGTCGGCCTCACCGTGTTCCGGGTCGTGCAGGAGGCCCTGACCAACGCCCGCAAGCACGCGGGGAACGCCCCGGCCAGGGTGCGGCTGACGTACCGGCCGGACGAGGTCGCCGTGGAGGTCTGCGACGAGGGCCCCGGCGACGGCGCCGCCCGGCGCACGCCCGGCCGGCCGCCCCGGCACGGCGGGTACGGTCTGATCGGCATGCGGGAACGCGTGGCCCTGCACGGCGGCACCCTGGAGGCCGCGCCCCGCGACGACGGCGGCTTCCGCGTCGCGGCCCGCCTCCCGGTGCCCCCCGACGGGACACCGCACCCCGGACACGCCTGACCCCCGCTCCACCCGCCACGAGAGGAACACCACCGATGATCCGCGTGCTCATCGCCGACGACCAGCCGCTGGTACGGCGCGGCCTGGCCCTGATACTGGCGCCCGACCCGGACATCGAGGTGGTCGGCGAGGCGGCCGACGGGGCCGAAGCCGTGGACCTGGCCCAGCGGCTGCGCCCCGACGTGGTGGTCATGGACATCCGGATGCCGGTGCTCGACGGCGTCGCCGCCACCGGACGGCTGGCCGAGGTCCGGCCCGAGTCCCGGGTGCTCGCCCTGAGCACCTTCGACATGGACGAGTACGTGGTCGCCGCCCTGCGCGCCGGCGCCTACGGCTTCCTGCCCAAGGACATCTCCCCGGAGGAGCTGATCGCCGCCGTCCGCACCGTCCACACCGGGGAGGCCGCCGTCGCGCCGAGGCTGCTGACCCGGCTGCTCTCCGCCTACGTACGCACCACCCCGCGCGAGCCCCGGCCCGCCCCGGAGGCCCCCGTCGGGCTCACCCCGCGCGAGCTGGAGATCTGGCGGCTGCTCGCGACCGGCCTGGACAACGCCGGCATCTCCGCGGAGCTGGACATCAGTGTTTCCACGGTCAAGAACCACATCACGGCCGTCTTCGGCAAGCTGGGCGTACGCGACCGGGCCCAGGCGGTCATCGCCGCCTACGAGACGGGGCTGGTCCAGCCCGAGCGCGGGGGCGCTTGATCACCCGGTGCCCGCGGGAACACCGGAACCCCCTGGAACTCGTACGCCTGACCAGCCGGAACACTGGATGATCCGCCGGTGCGCGGGGAGCTCCGCGCATGGCACAGTGCCAGGAGCACAACCGCCGGACCAGGGAGCCCCCATGCGTGATCCGCACACCGCGCCGCCGGTACTCGCCGCGGCGCCCGAGTGCCGGACCGGTCCCCGCCCCGCCCCGCCGGCGTCCCCGCTGCCCGTCTGCCCGCGGTGCGCGGGCGCGCCGGAACGGATCTCCTGGCGCCAGCGCCCGGGCGAACCGGTCGACCTGCTCTTCGACCCCTGCGGCCACCGCTGGGCCTCCCCGGCCCCGCCCGTCCTGGCCGTCACCCCGCCCGCCCCCCTCAGCCCCTGACGACCGCGCCGCCCCCCGGAGCGAAGCCCCCGGCGCCCTCCCGCCCCGGCCGTCCGCGGTGACCTCGTATCCTGCCCTCAGCACACCTGTGAGCAGCAGCATCGATGAGCCGTGTCGCGCCCCGCGCGCCGACCGGCGGGAGCGGGAGAACCTGATGGACGTGCAGCACTTCGAGCGGATCACCGCGTTCATCGAGGCCCGGCTGACCCCGTTGTTCGACGCGGAGACGGGAAGCGAGCGCGGCTTCGCGATGGACGACACCTCCCGCGCCCTGCGCGCCCTGCGCAACAGCGTGCTGGAGGCCTCCGCCGTCAAGGGGCTCATCGAGACCCGTGCGACGGCCGATCCGCTGCTGCGCAAGGTGATCGACCAGTCGGTGGAGCACCACTGGGACGTGCTGCGCGGCATCGCCCGCCAGTGGGAGGACCACGCCGACTTCCGCCGGGAGTTCAAGCGCCACGCGTGGGAGCTCGACGGAACGCCCTCCACCGCCTCCGCCTGACCCGCCGGACTCCGTGGACGGTGAACCGGGCGTCCGGTTCCCGGAACTAAGGGGTGGGGGCGCCCCCGATCAGGTTGTCGATCCGGCGCTGGAGTCCGCTCCAGCGCCGGTCGTGCCGGTACGCCCGCTTGACGGTCCGGGCCCGGGCCCCGGGCCGGTGGACGTAGAAGCGGCGCGCCCACGGTGACGCCGGCCGGGCCAGCCGTACCGCGGCGATCAGGGCGATGAGCGGCACGATCGCCCCGAGCATCGCGAGGCGCGGTTTGCCCTTCAGCAGTGCCACGGCGGCCAGCAGCAGGTTGAACAGCACCGTGCCCCCGAGGAGCAGACGGTTCGTCTGCTGGTCCTCGGTCAGGCCGTCGACGCCCAGCGGCAGGAACCCGCACAGCAGCAGTCCCGCCAGGGCCGACGTCATGATCACGGCCTCGACGCTGAGGGTGCCCTCCTTGCTCCAGTAGACGTCGCTCAGGTGCAGGATCAGGGCGAACTCGTCCAGGACCAGGCCCGTGCCCGCCCCGAACAGCACGGCCGCCACCCAGGAGCCCCACCCCGTCCGGCCGCCGGCGATCGCGGTGAACCCGCCGACGGTCATCAGGACCACCCCGGGGACGCAGTGGTGCACGTGCAGACCGCCCGGCGCGACATTGCGGAAGGGGCCCTTCCCGGCCCGGATCATCCGCGTGATGACGCGTGTCACCGCGAAGGTGACGACGAACGCCGACAACGCCAGGAGCAGCGGCAGTTTCCCCGGCTCCAGGATGTTGCGGTACCACCAGTCGCCCATGCCGTCACCCTCCCGGCACCGGCCGGCCCGCGCACCGCGGGGACCGCCGTTCGGGCGCCCGGGGAGGCCCGCCGCGGCGGCCGGCGGGGCTCGGCCGGGCGTGCGGGAGCCGGGGTGCGGCCCGGACGGCTGATCGGACCCGACCCGTTTACCGTAGGACGTGGAGGTGGTTGCCATGGCGGAGCAGCACGCCGCAGGTGCGTCCGCGCGGGATCTGGAGGACGGCCGACTGCTCAAGGAGCTGGAGACCATCCACCGCACGCGCCACGAGACCCTGCTGCACGGCTCTGACGACGCGCTGGCCACGCACACCCAACGGCTCAAGGAGCTGGAGGAGGAGTACGTGCGCCGCCACCCGGAGCGCGCCCCCAGTGCGGCCCGTACCCGCTCCGGTGCACGCGCCCGCACCTCGGGCGAGGGCTGAGCACGGGTTCCCCCCGGAAACTGGTCCGCCCCGCGAATGCGCGGGGCGGCAGTGGGTTTGTGCCCTGCGGCGGGGCGGTGAAACCCGGTCCGCCGCGAATCGGCGCCGGCGAAGGCGCGCGGGGTCAAGGGGTCAGCGTTCTTCTCGGAAGTCGACGTGCCGGCGCAGCACCGGGTCGAACTTGCGCAGCACCCATCCGATCGGGGTCGTTGCGCCGGTTCTTGCGGGTGACGTAGGTGTAGCCGGTCCCCGCGGTGGAGCGGAGCTTGACGATCGGGCGTATGTCATTGCGAGCCATGACCTCAGTATATGACAACGGTTCCCATTTTCAATAGAGCCGGATGGGGCGCGCCCGCGCCCGCCAGGTGAGTCATTCTTGCGTCCAGTGAGACAGATTTGTATCATTCGAGGCGAAGGAGGCTCATCATGGTGCCCGAATTAAGAACTGCTCGACGCCGCCGGCCTCCCCGAGGCCACCGCCGGCGCCGCCGGGCGGCTCCCTCCCGTGCGCTACCCCGAACGGAACTCCATGCACACCCCCACGCAGGACCCGCGCCGCTGGATCGTCCTCGCGATCCTCTCCGGCAGTCTCCTGCTCATCTCGATGGACACCACGATCCTCAACGTGGCCTTCCCCTCGCTCGTCGCGGACCTCCGGCCCGGCGCCGTGCAACAGCTGTGGATCATCGACGTCTACGCCCTCGCCCTGTCCGGGCTGCTGGTCACCGCCGGGGCCCTCGGTGACCGCTGGGGCCGCAAGCGGCTGCTCATGGCGGGCTTCGGCATCTTCTCCGCCGCCTCGCTGATCGCCGTGTTCTCCACCGAGGCCTGGCACGTGATCGCCGCCCGCGCCCTCCTCGGCGTCGGCGGCGCGGCGATCATGCCGGCCACCCTGTCGATCCTGCGCAGCGTCTTCACCGACGCCAAGGAGCGCGCCTTCGCACTCGCCGTCTGGGCCGCCGTGTTCGGCGGCGGCATGGCCTTCGGCCCCGTCGTCGGCGGGCTCCTCGTCCAGGACCACGGCTGGCACTCCGCCTTCCTCCTCAACCTCCCCGTCGCCGCCCTCATCGTCGCGGTGGGCCTGCGCTACCTGCCCGAATCGCGCGCCCCGCGCGGCACCGGCCGGTGGGACTGGTGGGGCGTCGGCCAGTCGATCGTCGGCATGCTCGCCCTCGCGGGCGGCATCAAGCAGCTCGGCAAGAGCGGCGTCGCCGACCCGCTGCCCTGGGTCCTGCTCGCCGTCGCCGCCCTCGCGCTCACCGTGTTCGTCCGCCGCCAGCTGCGCCTGGACGAGCCGCTGCTCCAGGTGCGGCTGTTCACCAGGCCCGCCTTCAGCGTCGCGGCCACCGCGATCTTCCTGCCGATGGTCGGCATGGGCGCGATCCTCTTCCTCGTCACCCAGTGGTTCCAGTACGGCCAGGGCTACACCCCGCTGGAGGCCGGGCTGCGCCTGCTGCCCGCCCCGCTGGCGCTGATCTGCGCCTCGCTGGTGGCGCCGGCGCTGATGCACCGCTACCCGATCCGGCACGTCCTGGGCGCCGGGCTGGTGGTCCTCGCGGCCGGAATGGCGATGCCCTGGACCGTGCAGCGGTTCACCGAGCCCGGATATCCGGCCTTCGCGGCGGGGCTGACCGTGATGGGGCTGGGCGCCGGCATCGCGACCACCGTGGCCTCCGTGACCCTGGTCTCCGCCGCGCCCGCCGACCAGGTCTCCAGCGCGGCCGCCATCGAGGAGACCTGCTACGAACTGGGCTCCGCGATGGGCGTCGCCATCCTCGGCAGCACGGCCGCCGCCCTCTACCGGGGCAACCTGCCGGTGCTCGACCTGGACGGCCCGGCCGCGAGCGCCGTACGGGACTCGGTCGGCGAGGCGGCGCACACCGCCGAACGGCTCGGTGGCGCCGTCGGCCAGGCCCTGCTGGAGACCGCCTCGCAGGCCTACACCCTGGCGATCACCCCGGCCTTCCTGATGGCCGGAGCCCTGGCCGTCGCCGCCGCGGCCACGACCTGGGCGCTGATCCCGCGCGACCTGGAGCCCACCGAGAACCACTGACCCGCCCGCCCCGCCGCGACGGGGTCACGCCCCCGCGGCACGCCCGCACCGCCGCGGCCGCGTGACGCCCGCACCGCTCCCGCACCGCCTCAGCGCGGCGCCGGGAGCGGTGCCGTGTGCGCCGGGGCGGCCGGAGCCGGACCCAGGGTGGTCGTGCCGGGCGCCGAGCGGTACCCGAGCCCGGTGCGGTAGGCGTCCATCGCCGCCTCCGTACGCCCCGACCGGCGCAGCAGGTCGCCCAGCAGCCGGCACAGGTCTGCGAGGTCACCGCCCGCCCCGCTGCGCTCCAGCAGGGCCAGCGCCCGGACGAAGTGCTCCTCGGCGCCCTCGGGGTCCCCCCGTTCCTGCGCGATCAGCCCCAGCAGCCGGTGCGCGCCGCCCGCGTGCACCGCCCCCGGGTCCGACCCCTCCTCCAGCAGCCCCGACACCAGCTCCGCGGCTTCCTCGTACCGGCCCAGACGGCGCAGCACATCGGCCAGCTCCACCTCCACCTGCGCGGTGTACAGCGCCGCCCGCCGCGCCGTCAGCATCTCCCGGGCGATCCGCAGCTCCCGCTCCGCCGCGCCCAGTTCCCCGTGCTGCGCCTGGACGTAGCCGCGCATCCAGTGGCAGTGCGCCAGATCGGTGCGCAGCCGCAGCTGCCGGTAGACGGCCTGGGCCTTCGCCAGGGAGGCGTCGGCATCGGCCACCCGGCCCTCGGTCAGGAAGGTCCGCGCGACCTGCCGGTGCATCCCCGCCACCAGCGCCGGATCCCCGACCTGCGGAGCCAGCGCCAGCGCGAGTTCCGCGGCATGGGCCGCGCGGGCGTGCGCGCCCATGTCGATGTACGGGCCGATGACCGCCGAGTACAGCAGCACCAGCGCCTCCGGGTCCCCGAGTCCGCCGGAGTTCAGCGCGTCGATCGCCGACTCCAGCAGGTAGCAGGCGTACCGCAGCTCCCCGGCCAGCAGGTGCGCGACGGCGCGCCCCCGGACCGCCCGGGCCCGGCGGGGCAGCGGCTCGTCCGCCAGCAGCAGCTCCGCCGCCTCGAAGTGACCCGCCGCCCCGGCCAGTTCACCGGACTCCAGTGCGCAGTCGCCGAGCCCGAGCAGCGCCTCGGCCCGCTCGTCGGCCAGGCCCAGCCGCTCGGCCTCGGCCAGCAGCCGCCGGAAGTGCGCGGCGGCCTCCTGCGCCGAGCCGGTGGCCAGGATGCGCTGGGCGTCGGTGAGGGCGAGCCGCAGTTCGGTGGCCAGGTGCGCGGGGCGCCCCGTGGCGAGCTCCTCGTACGAGGTGCCGAGCCGTTCCGCGAGGAAGCGCAGCGCGGTTTCCGAGGGCCGCACCTTGCCGGCCTCCAGGGTGGACACGTACGCCGGGGTGTACGCCGGTTCCGCCAACTGCCGCTGGGTCAGACCGCGTTCGGCGCGGAGCCGCTGCACCCGGCGCCCGATCTCGGCCGGTTCGTCCATGAACTCCCCCTGTTGTCACCCTGGGTGTCTCAACTCCCCAGTATTCAACGGCGGTCGGCCATTGCGCACCGCCTCGACCGCCACCTAGTTTAAGCAGCCGGTTCAGCAGACTTAACCGCTCACTTAACCGTGCCCCCGACTCCCTTCCCCCACGGAGGACTTCATGAGGCGAACCGTCCGGCCGGCCCTGCGCACGGCGCTCGCCGCGGCCTGCGCGAGCGCCGCGCTCCTGGCCGCCGCCCCCGCGCCCCCGGCAGCCGCCGACCCGCCCCGCCGGACCGGTGTGGAGGTCGAGATACCCGGGCCGGAACACGGGGGCGACGCCGGATCCGGCCACGTCCTGGTGCCGGCGGCCGGACCGGCGAAGGCCGCGCCCCGGCTCTCCGAGGCCGCACGCGCCGCCGACGGCCGGGTCACCAAAATGATCGACAACGGCCCCACCGCGGACCGGCTGGACGTGGTCGTGATCGGCGACGGCTACACCGAGGGCGAGCTGGACCGCTTCCACACCGACGCCCGGGCCAAATGGGCCGAGGTCACGGCCGTCGAGCCGTACACCACCTACCGCGACCTCTTCAACGTGTGGACCGTGGACGCGGTGTCCGCCCAGTCAGGGGTCTCCGGCGACCCGGCCCAGGACACCGTCCGGGACACCGCGCTCGGCTCCTCTTTCTGGTGCGAGTCCATCGAGCGGCTGCTCTGCGTGGACCAGCCCAAGGTCGACGCGTACGTCGCCAAGGCGCCCGCCGCCGACCTGGTGATCGTCCTCGCCAACAGCGCCAAGTACGGCGGCGCGGGATACAACGAGCCGAGCGCCACCCTCGGCTACGAGGGCATCTCCACCGCGTCCGCCGGTCACCCCAAGTCCGGGCAGGTCGCCATCCACGAGACCGGCCACTCCCTCGGGAAGCTCGCCGACGAGTACTTCTACCCGGGCGTCCCCGGCTACGAGAAGTACACCGGCCGCGAGCCCGCCGACATCAACACCTCCACCCTGGACGCCTCCCGGATGGCCCGGGAGCGGGCCAAGTGGCACCGCTGGCTCGGCGAGACCTCCCCCGACGGCGGCACGGTCGGCGCGTACGAGGGCGGCGGCTACTACGTCACCGGCCTCTACCGGCCCACGGACAACTCCCTGATGCGGATCCTGGGCAAGCCCTTCAACCTCCCCGGCGTCGAGGCGATGATCGCCGGCTTCCACCGGCACGCCCGCCTGGCGACCCCGCTCACCCCCACCGACCGCACCCTGCGTCTGGGGGACGCCGCCGAGGTGGCCGTCCCGCGCCTGTACGGGGCCGACGGGCGCGAGCCGGAGGTGCGCTGGTACCTCGACGGCCGGGAGCTCAAGAGGTTCGCGGGCCGCAGCGAGGTCCGGGTGGCCGAGCTGTGGCTGCTCGACCTGCGCGGCCACAGGCTGTCGGTCAGCGTGCGGGACCGCACCCCCTCGGTCCGCGACCCGGAGATCGCGCGCGCCCTGGTCTCCACGGTCGCCTGGGACGTCCGGCTCTGAACCCCCGCCCCCGGGCGACCGCCCGGGGGCGGCGCCCCGGCCGGTCCGGCCGTCACCGGCCCGCCCCGGAGGCGGGGGACGCGGGGACGGGCAGGCCGTCCCAGAGGGCGCAGTGGTGTGCGGCCGCCGGGTCGATCCGCCGGATACCGCCCGTGCCCGGCGCCAGGCTCAGCACGGAAGGGGCGGGCGGCGCGAACCGGGGCCAGACGGGGGAGTCCGGCGCGTTCGGCGAACCGGTGCGGGCGAAGCGCGTCCAGTAGTCCGTCATCCGGCCGGACAGGGCGCGCTGGGGCTCCGTCAGCTCCGCCATCGTGAACAGGTAGGGCAGTTCGAAGCCGTGCGCCGCGCCGTACGGAAAGCCGGCCGGCTCGGGCAGGCCGGTGAAATTGGGCGCCGTCCTGTCACTGAAGAGGTAGCCGTACACCGGCACGTGCCGGGCCAGCGCACGGCCGTCCCGCAGCGTGGGGCAGGTGAAGGACGCGTCGGAGAGCACCGCGGCCCAGGCCAGCGCGGGCGTCGCGAAGTGGCCCGGCGGATAGGCCGCTTCCACGGCGGGGGCCGCCGCACCGAAGGAGACCCGCAGCCGCTCCCGGTAGCCCTCCGCCCCCTCCACCGGATACGCGGCCAGGGTCTGCCCGAGGAAGATCCGCATCTCGTCGAGGTTGCTGCCCTGCATCACCGGCACCCGGTGGAAACGCCCCGAGACCAACGCCCGCGCCGGCTCGGCCGGCAGCAGGGCATTGCCGTACGCGACCCCGGAGAACCGCTCCATCAGCTCCGCCGTCAGCAGCCGCCCCGTCTCCAGCCCGCGCAGGCAGTCGAGCACCCGGCCCGCCGGCCGGCCGCCGCAGCCGAGCGCGCCGGCCGCGGCCGCGCCGGCCGAGACCGTGCGCTCCTCGGGCACGAACGGCTCGTACGTCCCCAGCGTCGGCAGCAAGGAGTACGGCGGGATGGTCGTCGAGCAGGATCCGCTCTGCACGATCGCCCGCTGGAACAGGCCCGCCGAGCCGGGGGAGACCAGGTGCGCGCAGACGCTGAGCCCGCCCGCGGACTCCCCGAACACGGTGACCCGCTCCGGATCGCCGCCGAAGCGGGCCGCGTTCGCCCGTACCCAGCGCAGCGCCGCCTGCTGGTCGGCGAGCCCGAAGTCCGGCGCGCCGCCCAGCTCCGGGTGGCCGAAGAAGCCGAAGACGCCGAGCCGGTAGTTGACCGTGACCACCACGGCGTCGCCCCGCACCGCCAGCGGCTCCGGCCGGTACGTGTCCGCCGAGCCGACGCGGAAGCCGCCGCCGTGGAACCACACCATCACCGGCCGGCCGCGTCCCCGCCCCGCCGGGGCGGTGACGTTCAGGAAGAGGCAGTCCTCCGAGCCGGACGGCCCGCCCGGGCCGAGCGGCGGCAACTGCGCGCAGGGAGCCCCCGGCGCCCCCGCGTCGAGCACCTCCGTCCGGTGCGGCGCGGGCCGCGGCGGCCGCCAGCGCAGCGGGCCGGTCGGCGGGGCCGCGTACGGGATCCCCTGGAACGTGTCGTACGCCCCGTGCGCGCGCCCCCGTACGGGTCCCTCGGCGGTCCGGACCACGGGCCGCTCGCCCTCGCCGGCCACGGCCACGGCGGCGGGCGGCCCCGAGCCGGCCGCGCAGAGCAGGACCAGCGCGGCCAGCGGCGCGCCCAGCGGCCGGCGGCGGACGCGCGCGCCGCGGGCGGGTCGGGGATCCGGCACGGCTGCCCCCTCCTCGACGGGTCGGTCGGGCCACTGTGACGCGGCCGCGCCGTCCCGGGCCGTCTTGGCCCCCGGCGTGTCCGGCACGGGGCGCGGACACGCCGGGGCGGCCCCCGTTTGCCCGCCTCGAACGGCGCAGTGGGGACGGGTGCCGCTGAATGTGACAGAACGTGCGATTCCCCTGACGCACCACGGCCGGCCGCGCGATGTGTGGACCCGCGCGTCGGCGGACGGAGCTTTCCACGAATGCCCCGGCACCCTCGCGGCGACGGACCAAGGCGACCGCGACGGGCTCCCCGTCACCCCGCACCCCCTCGACGGCCCCACCCCCCATGTCCCCGCCCGCCGCCCCGGACCCGGCGCCCGCCGGCCCGGCCCCCACCGGATCCGACCGTGAACCCCGGCCCGCCACGCGTCCCGAACCGTGCCCCGAGCCGATCCGCACCCTGCTGGAGACCGCGTCCGCCTGCCGCCCCGTCGAGGAGGTCACCGCGCCGGTGAGCCTCCTCAAGGAGACCGGCGGGCTGGCCAGCCCCGGACACGACGCGCTCCGCACCGCCGCCGTCACCCGTCCCGTCGACGGCGTCCGGCACATGGTCACCCTGCTCGGCGAGCACCCGCTCGAGGAGGCCGAGGCCGTCATCACCCTGCGGGCGGCGGCCGTCGGCCGGCCCATCGAGGACGTGGCCCCGCTCGCCCGCGTCCTCGGTCCCGACGGGGCTCCGCCCGCGGAGCGGCCCCCCGCGCGGACGTCCCTGCCGCCGCCGCAGGAACCGCCGGCCCCCGCGCCGGAGCCCGTGCGGGCCCCCGCCGCTCCGCCGCCCGCGGCCGTCTCCGCGCAGGCGCCCTCCGGGGCGGAGACGGTGCCCGCCCCCGCCCGGGGCGGGAGCGCGCTGCGTAACCTACCGCGCTGGCCGGCCGCCGCCGCGCTGTTCCTGTGCGGGGTCCTGCACCTGCCCGGCGACCTGGCGCGGCCACCGGCCCCCGAGAGCCTTGCGCCGCTCGCGGGGTCCCTGCTCTGCCCGGTGCTCGGCGCCCTGCCGGCGGTACGCGGCACCCCGGCGGTCTGGCGTACCGCGGCGGTGGCCGCGCTCGCCGCGGTCACCCTGCACATCGTGGGCGGCCCGGTGTTCTTCGACCCGCTGGACGGGGCGCTCGGGCGCCCGTACGCCTGGTCCGGGGTCACGGCCGTGCTCTGCGCCGGCGCCGCGGCGGTCCAGGGCGGCCTGGACCTCACGTACGGTCGCCCGCCGCCCGGCGCGGAAGGCTGCCCCTGACGGACCCGACGGGCCCCGACGGACCCGACGGACCCGACGGGCCCCGGCGGTGCACGGCGCGGCCAGGGCCCCGTCCCGTGCCGTTCTCCTCCCCGCCGGGCCGGGACTACGCGGAGCGCGTCCAGGCGAGCAGCCGGTCCGCGGGCCAGGTGTTGACCACGCGTTCGGCGGGCACCCCGCACTCGGCCGCCCGCTCACAGCCCAGGATCTGCCAGTCCAGCTGGCCGGGGGCGTGCGCGTCGGTGTCGATCGCGAAGAGGGTGCCCGCCCCGACGGCCAGGCGCAGCAGCCGCCGGGGCGGGTCGAGCCGCTCGGGACGGCTGTTGATCTCCACGGCCGTGCCGGACTCCGCGCAGGCGGCGAAGACGGCCTCGGCGTCGAAGGTGGACTCGGGGCGGGTCCGGCCGGTCACCAGCCGCCCCGTGCAGTGCCCGAGGACGTCCATCAGGGGGTTGCGCACGGCCTTGAGCAGCCGCCGTGTCATCGCGGGCGACTCCATCCGCAGCTTCGAGTGGACGGAGCCCACCACCAGGTCGAGCCCTTCCAGCAGTTCCGGCTCCTGGTCGAGCGAGCCGTCGAGGAGGATGTCGCACTCGATGCCGGTGAGCAGCCGGAAAGGGGCCCACGCCTCGTTCAGCTCGGCCACCACCCGCAGCTGTTCGCGCAACCGGTCCGGCGACAGGCCCCGGGCCACCTTCAGGCTCGGCGAGTGGTCCGTCAGCACCGCCCACTCGTGGCCCAGTTCCGCCGCCGCCCGTCCCATTGCCTCGATGGGACTGCCGCCGTCCGACCAGTCCGAGTGCAGATGGCAGTCCCCGCGCAGAGCGGCGCGCAGCGCGGTTGCGGCGGGGGAGGCGGGCGGCCCGTGCGGCATCGCCGCGGCCTCCTCCAGGACGCCCAGGTACTCGGGGATCCCCCCGGCCAGCGCCTCGCGCACCACCTTGGCCGTCTTGGGCCCGATGCCCTTCACCGCTTCCAGCGAGCCCGCCGCCGCCCGCTCGGCTGTCTCCCGCTCGCCCAGGTGCGCCACGGCCGCCGAAGCGGTACGGAAGGCCCGTACGCGGTAGGTCGGGGCCTGAGCGCGCTCCAGCAGGAAGGCGATCCGGTCCAGCGCCGCCACCGGGTCCATCGCGTACCTCCTCCAGGACCCAGTGTCCCCGTGGGCCCGGGGACCGGCGAGCGGACCCCGTCAGCGCGCGCCGTCCTGCGGTCCGGGCGGCGTGACCCGCTCCGTGAGCGTGAAGAGGGCGCCGTCCGGGTCGCGGAGCGCGATCGAGCGCACGGCGCCGTCCGTGGTGACCACCGAAACGGCCCGTCCGCCGAGGTCGACGGCCCACTCGACGGCGGAGTCCAGGTCCGCCACCCGGAAGTGGACGTGCCAGCGGGGCCGGGTGTGCGGGGTGTAGGCGCCCTGCTCCACGGGGCCGCTGTCCAGCCGGGCCACCGGCTCCCCGCCCTGCCGCAGGACGACCCGCTCGTCCTCGTACGAGACCTCGCAGCACCCCTCACGGCCCGAGGCCCACTCCAGCACCTCGCCGTAGAACAACGCGGCGTCGAACGCGTTCCTGGTCCGCAGCTCCAGCCACGCCGGGGCGGGGCCCACCCCCACGCGCCAGCCCGCCGAGACGGGCCCCTGCCAGACCCCGAAGGCCGCGCCGTCCACATCGGCGACCAGCGCCGCCCGCCCGCCCCCGGGGAAGGAGACCGGGCCCACCCCGACCGTGCCGCTGCGCTCGCGGATCCGGGCCGTCGCCACGTCGACGTCGTCGACCGCGAAGTACGGGGTCCAGGCCACCGCCACCGCCAGATCCGTGGCGAGCGCCCCGATGCCGGCGACGGGCACGCCGTCCATCACGGCGACCGAGAAGGCGGAGCCGAGCCTGGCCCGCCGGAAGCTCCAGCCGACGACCGCCCCGTAGAAGCGCTGGGACGCCTCCAGGTCACGGGCCATCAGACTCACCCAGCAGGGGGCCCCGAAGACGTCCTTCGTAGAAATGTCCACACCTCAAGGAGTAGCGCCCGCGCCCCCTCGCCGCGGCGCAGGCGCGCCAGCGGATCACCACCAGTACGCGGGGTACCTCGGCGCGGTACGGCGGATGCGCGAACCGGCGTATCCGGTCAGGACCAGCAGCACGGTGGACCCGAGGAGCAGGGGGAGGAACCGGGCCGGATCGGGGGTCTGGAGCACCGTCACCACGGCGGTCGCCACCGCCGGGGAGTGCGGGGTGCGGGCCAGCGTCAGCAGGGCCAGGGTGAGCCCGGCGGCCAGGGCCGCCGCCCAGGCGCTGCTGCCCGCCACGGCCAGGACCGCGAAGCCGGCCGCCGCGCCCAGGAGGTGCCCGATGACCACTCCGCGCGGCTGGGCCAGGGGCAGGGTGGGCGCGCTGTGCACCAGCGCCGCGCTCGCGGCCAGCGGGGGTATCAGTACCGGCTCGTGGATCGCCGCGCCGATCGCGACGAGGCCCAGCAGCACGGTGGTCGCGGCGCTGACGCTGTGGAAGGCGGCGACCGCGCTCGGGCGGGCCGGGGCCCGGGGCGTGATCAGGCGCCTGCGCGGGGCGGGGCCGGGGGCGGGAGCGGCGGTGGTGGTGCTGGGGTGCATGCGGGGCAGGTTTCCGGTACGGGCGGGGCAGGGAGGCGGGAGCGGCCGTGCCCGGGCGGTGATCGACCGCCGGCCGGGCCTCGCGTCCGAACCGGGTGGGGCCGGCGCAATCCGGACACGACCTTATCGGCCGTACGGACGGAGGCGGCAGCCGGGGTACGGCCGCCGGGACCCCGGGCAGTCGGAGTGCAAAGAGCGGATCGGCCGGAAATGGCCGCCCGCGATCGTGTATGACTGCGGAGGCACGTGCTCCAGGCAGGGAAGGACCAGCAATGACCACGCATCCCCAGCTCACCGGGATCCTGACGGACCTCGACGAGGTGATCGCCGGAGCCCCCGCCGACGCGACCGGCGCCCTGTGGCGGCTGACCGGAACCGGTCGCGGCCTGGACTCCAACCTGATCCGGCTGCGTCCGGGCGCGGCGATCGCGGAGCACGCCGAGCCCGCCCTCGACGTCCTGCTCGTCGTGGTGGAGGGCGGCGGGCGGATCGACACCGAGGACGGCCCGCACCCGCTGCGCCCCCACACCGCCTGCTGGCTCGCGCGCGGCGCCCGGCGCTCCCTGACCGCGGGCCCGCAGGGGCTGACGTACCTCACCGTCCACACCCGGCGCCCCGGGCTCGGCATCGGCACCGCCGGGCGGCCGGCCGACGCCGCCGAGGGCGGCGAGACGGCCTGCCTGCTGCACCGGGTCTGCCCGGACTGCGGCCGGCTCGCCACCGATTCCGGGGCCCGCTACTGCTCCCGCTGCGGCACCGGCCTGCCGGACTGACCCCGGGGGCCCGACGCGGTCACCGCGCCCGGAGCGGGGCGCGGGCGGTGGGCCGATTACCCCTGGTCGGACCCCGTTCGGCAGGATGTGCGCATGACTGAGATCCGCACCCCCCGCCTCCTCCTCCGCCGCTGGACCGACGACGACCTCGTCCCCCTCTCGGAGATCAACTCAGATCCGGAAGTGATGCGCTGGATCGGTGACGGCTCCGCCCTCGACCTGGATGAGACGGCCGAAGCCATCGAGCGCTGGGAGGAGGAGTGGGACGACGAGGGCTTCGGCGTGTTCGCCGTCGAGCTCCTGGCCTCCGGCGAGCTGATCGGGGCCGTGGGGCTGTCGGCCGCGGACGACCTGCCCGAGACGCGGCACCAGGTACAGATCACCTGGCGGCTGGGCCGGCCCTTCTGGGGCCAGGGCTACGCCTCCGAAGCGGCCCAGACGGTCCTGGAGTTCGCCCTTCAGGACCGGGGCCTCGACCGCGTCGTCGCCGTCAACCGGCTCGGCAACGACGAGTCCGCGAACGTGATCCGCAAGCTCGGCATGGAGGAGGACGGGCAGGCCTCCGACCCGCGGACCGGGGACCGGCTCAGCCTCCACAGCATCGACCTCACCCAGTACGAGGCCTGAGCCGCGGGCGTCGTCGCACGTCAGCGGAGGGCCCGGCGGGGAGGCCACGGTCAGCCAAAAGTCAGCCTTTGGCAAGCCATAAGATTCGATTATGGGGTCATAACCCGGGGGCGGGTGCCGGGTTAGGGTGGCCTTAGTTTAGGGTTTCCTTGATCAGTCAGATTGTCGGTCGAAGGGAACCCAGTCATGCCTCGCTCTCTGCGGGTAGCAATCGTCGGTGCCGGCCCCGCCGGTATTTACGCGGCCGACGCGCTGCTGAAGTCCGAGGCGGCGGCCGACCCCGGCGTGTCCATCGACCTCTTCGAACGGATGCCCGCGCCCTTCGGCCTCATCCGCTACGGGGTCGCCCCCGACCACCCCCGCATCAAGGGCATCATCACGGCCCTGCACCAGGTGCTCGACAAACCGCAGGTCCGCCTCTTCGGCAACGTCGACTACCCGAACGACATCTCGCTCGACGAGCTCCACGCCTTCTACGACGCCGTCATCTTCTCCACCGGCGCCACCGCGGACCGGACGCTCAGCATCCCCGGCGTCGACCTCGACGGCTCCTACGGCGCCGCCGACTTCGTCTCCTGGTACGACGGCCACCCCGACGTGCCGCGCACCTGGCCGCTGGAGGCCGAGAAGGTCGCGGTCCTCGGCGTCGGCAACGTCGCCCTCGACGTCGCCCGCATCCTCGCCAAGACCGCCGACGAGCTGCTCCCGACCGAGATCCCGCCGAACGTCTACGACGGCCTCAAGGCCAACAAGGCCCTGGAGGTCCACGTCTTCGGCCGCCGCGGTCCGGCGCAGGCCAAGTTCAGCCCGATGGAGCTGCGCGAGCTCGACCACTCGCCGAACATCGAGGTCATCGTCAACCCCGAGGACATCGACTACGACGAGGGTTCGATCACCACCCGCCGCTCCAACAAGCAGGCGGACATGGTCGCCAAGACCCTCGAGAACTGGGCGATCCGCGACATCGGCGACCGCCCCCACAAGCTGTTCCTGCACTTCTTCGAGTCCCCCGCCGAGATCCTCGGCGAGGACGGCAAGGTCGTCGGCCTGCGCACCGAGCGCACCGAGCTGGACGGCACCGGCAACGTCAGGGGCACCGGACAGTTCACCACCTGGGACGTCCAGTCCGTCTACCGCGCCGTCGGCTACCTCTCCGACGAACTGTCCAAGCTGCCCTGGGACGTGGAGTCCGGCACGGTGCCCGACGAGGGCGGCCGGGTCATCGAGAACGGCGAGCACCTCGCCTCGACGTACGTCACCGGCTGGATCCGGCGCGGCCCCATCGGCCTGATCGGCCACACCAAGGGCGACGCGAACGAGACCGTCGCCAACCTGCTGGCCGACCACGCCGAGGGGCGCCTGCTCACCCCCGCGACCCCCGAGCCGGAGGCGGTCGAGGCCTTCCTCGCCGAGCGGCAGGTCCGGTACACCACCTGGGAGGGCTGGTACCGGCTGGACGCCGCCGAGAAGGCGCTGGGCGAGCCGCAGGGCCGTGAGCGCGTGAAGATCGTGGAGCGCGAGGAGATGCTCGGGGCGAGCGGCGCGTAAGGGCGCCCCGCCGCGAGCGGAAGACGGTCGAGCGGGGCCCGCCGGGTGGCGGGCCCCGCTCTCGTCACGGGGACCGGGTCAGTCCGTGATGGCCGTGATCTTCTTCGTCCGCAGGTCGGCCTGCACCCGGATCTGGGTCGTGGAACTTCCGCTCCAGGTCAGGGTGACCGTGGCGTTGGTCTTGCCCGCCCCGCTGCCCGTGGAGGTCACCTTCCACTCGACCGGGACGTTCTGCGCGCGGAGCACGCCGTTGGCGTGGTGGGTGTCCTCCCACTGCCTCAGCTCCCGCCGGAGGGGCTCGGAGAGGTAGAAGGAGCGCAGCCGGTCGGCCGTCGCGCCGTCCCCGTCGTACATCGCGTCGACGTACGAGCCGTAGAAATCGGCGATCCGGGTGAAGGCCCCCTCCGGGCTGCCGGAGACGGACGGCGGCGCGGCGGCGGTCGCCGAGGTGGTGGAGACGAGGGCCAAGGAGAGGGCTGCGGCGCCCGCGGTGGCCGCGAGGGCGATGGAGAGGGTGCGCTTGGTCGGGAGCTTGGGCATCGATCGGTACCTTTCCCCGTGCTGGGTGCGGGCCGGTACGGTCCCCGGCCCCGCAGGGAAGGACGGGTCCCGCTCACCGGTCGGTTGTCACCGAAGGGGGAAATGGCGGGATTCCACCCGTACGGGCCATCGCGGAGCCATGGCGTGCCGGCGCGGAATGCGGCGGCCGGGCGAAGGGTTGGGGCAGGGGTCGCACCCATTTCCGTACGCAATGGAGGGCTCATGAAGATCGGCATCATCGGCGCCGGCAACATCGGCGGCAACCTCACCCGCCGACTCACCTCGCTCGGACACCAGGTCCGGGTCGCCAACTCCCGCGGACCGCAGACCCTCGCGGCCCTCGCGGAGGAGACCGGCGCCACCGCCGTCACCGTCGCCGAGGCGGCGCACGGCGCCGAGATCGTGGTGGTCACCATCCCCTTCAAGAACATCCCCGACCTGCCCGCCGGGCTCTTCGACGGGGCGGCCGACGGCTTCACCGTCATCGACACCGGCAACTACTACCCGCGGCAGCGCGACGGCCGGATCGCCGCCGTCGAGGACGAGGGCCTGACCGAGAGCCGCTGGACCGAGCGCCACCTGGGCCACCCCGTCGTCAAGGCCTTCAACGGCACCTACGCCGCCGACATCATCGACCGGCCGCGGCCGGCCGGACACCCCGAGCGGATCGCGCTCCCCGTCGCCGGTGACGACGAAGCGGCCAAGAAGACGGTCCGCGCGCTCATCGACGAGCTCGGCTTCGACACCGTCGACGCGGGCGGTCTCGACGAGTCCTGGCGACAGCAGCCCGACACGCCCGTCTACGGGCTCCGGGGCGGCGTCGAGGCGGTCACCCGGGCCCTGGCCGAGGCCTCGCCCGAGCGCACGGCCGACTTCCGCGGCTGAGGCCCGTACGCCCGATCGACGTAACGCTCCGCAATGAGGCGGGCGCCTTGTGCTACGGTCGGGACAGTTGCAGGTGTGGTTCCCAGAGTTCTTCGAACGGGGTCAATCAACCCGGCGACGCCGGGTCCGCACAGTGCGGCTCCGGGTACGGCCCCGAAGGAGAATCGATATGGCGTCCGGCACCGTGAAGTGGTTCAACGCGGAAAAGGGCTTCGGCTTCATCGAGCAGGACGGCGGCGGCGCCGACGTGTTCGCCCACTACTCGAACATCGCCACCCAGGGCTACCGTGAGCTCCAGGAGGGCCAGAAGGTGAACTTCGACGTCACCCAGGGCCAGAAGGGCCCGCAGGCCGAGAACATCGTTCCCGCCTGAGCTGATCGACCCGCTCGACCCGAGCGACGCCGGGGCCCGCACCGAAGGTGCGGGCCCCGGCCGCGTCCGAGCACCGCTTCCGTTCCCATTCGGCCCCGCGGAGCCGGACCACCGGGCAGACTGTCCGATGTGACGACAATGAGCAAAGGCGCCAACCTCCCGGTCGCCGCCCCCTCGGTCAGAGCCGTGCTCGGCTGGTCCGCCGGGCCCGGAGTGCCCGACGTCGACGCCTCAGCGCTGCTCCTGGCAGCCACCGGACGGGTCCGCTCCGACGGAGACTTCGTCTTCTACAACCAGCCCCGGCACGCCTCCGGAGCCGTACGCCACCTCGGCAAGCAGCCGGGCTCCGACACCCTCGACGTCGACCTCGCCGCCCTGGAAGGGGACATCGAGCGGGTCGTCCTCTGCGCCTCCGCCGACGGCGGCACCTTCGGCCGGGTCCCGGGCCTGCACCTGCGCCTGCTGGACGCCGCCTCCGGCGCCGAACTGGCCCGCTTCGACATGGAGGCCGGGCCGGAGACCGCCTTCGTGAGCGGCGAGCTCTACCGGCGGGCCGGCGCGTGGAAGTTCCGCGCCGTCGGCCAGGGGTACGCGAGCGGCCTCGCGGGACTCGCCACCGACTACGGCATCACCGTGGACGACGCGCCGGCCCCCGCGCCCGCGCCTCGGCGTGCCCCCGCGCCTGCGCCCGCGCCGGCTCCCCGCCGGGCCTCCGCGCCTGCGGCCCGCCCGGCTCCCGCGCCCGCGCCCCGCCCTCCCGCGCCCGCCACCGGTGCGGGTGAGGCGGTCGTACGGCTCGTCAAGGGCGAGGAGTGGCTTCCGGAGGACATGCGGGGGCGCCTGTCACTGCGCAAGAAACAGGTGGCCGTCAGCCTGAGCAAGGCCGGCGCCCAGGGTGTCACCGCCCGCGTGATCCTGGTCCTCGACGCCTCCGGGTCGATGAGCGCCCTCTACACGCGCGGCACCGTCGCGAGCGTGGTCGAGCGGATGGCGGCCGTCGCCGCGCAGCTCGACGACGACGGCGAAATGCAGGCCTGGACCTTCGCCACCAACCCCGCCCGGCTGCCGGACCTCGCCATCGGCGACCTGCCCGAGTGGCTGCGGCTGCACGTACGCATCGGCCAGATGAGCCTCTTCGGCCGCAAGAAGCCGGCCAAGGGGCTGCTCCCGGGCCAGGTCGACATGCGGCAGGTCGGCTTCCAGAACGAGGAGCAGAAGGTCATCGCCGAGGTACGGGACTTCGTGCGCTCCCACCCCGTGCCCGCCCCGACCCTGGTCCTCTTCTTCTCCGACGGCGGGGTGTACCGCAACGACGAGATCGAGCGGGAACTGCGGGCGGCCGTCGAGGAGCCGGTGTTCTGGCAGTTCGTCGGCCTCGGCCGCGCCGGGTTCGGCGTACTGGAACGCTTCGACACCATGCCCGGGCGCCGCGTCGACAACGTCGGCTTCTTCGCCGTCGACGACATCGACAAGGTCTCGGACCAGGACCTGTACGACCGGCTCCTGTCGGAGTTCCCCTCCTGGCTGCGGGCCGCCCGGCAGGCGGGAATCCTGCGCTGACCCGCCCGCGCCCCCTCCCGCACCCACCGCCCGGGCCCTGTCGTCAAAGTCCCGCCTGGCCCGCGGCCCCCGGCACCGCACCTCGCCGCGTTGTCGGGGCGCCCAAGTACGTCCAGTACTCGGGCGCCCCTCCGCCTTGCGACGCACGGCACCGGACGCCGCAGTCCTGACCGGCGCTACTTTGACGACAGGACCTAGGCTCGAGGCGGTACGCACCCGAGGGAAGGAAGCCCCCGTCATGCCCGGCCCCGCCGAGATCCGGATCCTGCGCGCCGCCGACCGTTCGGCCGTGCCGTGGAAGAACCGCGGCGGTGTCACCCGCGAGAGCGCGGCCTGGCCCGAGGGCGCGGGGACCGCCGGCTTCGCCTGGCGGGTCAGCCTCGCGGAGGTGGAGGCCGACGGGCCCTTCTCGTACTTCCCCGGCGTCGACCGGATCCTCACCCTGGCCGAGGGCGCGGGCATGGACCTCACGGTCGGGGGCGAACGGCGCCTCCTCGACGAGCGCCACGCGCCCCGGCACTTCCCCGGGGACCGGGCGACCGACTGCCGGCTGCTGGCCGGCCCGGTCGTCAACTTCAACGTGATGTACCGCCGGGACCAGGTCCGCGCCCGCACCGCCGTCGTGCGCGGCGAACTCGCCCTCGCCGCCCGGCCGGACGAGACCCTGCTCGTGGCCGCCCTGGAGGGGCGGGCGGTCCTCCACCGGCCCGGGCACCCGGACGGCGACGTCGAACTCGGCCTTCACGACGCGGCCTTGACCGCGCACCCCGTGGACTGCGTGATCCGCACCGACGGACGACTGGCCGTCGTGGGCGTACGGCTGCGCGCGGACCCCTCGCCGTCGCCCTCCGACTGAGCCGCGGCGGGGGCGGGGTGGCCGGGCCGTCGTACGCCGGGCAGAATCGGACGGTGATCACGAGCGAACCCGAAGCGGATCCCTTCAACGAACACCGACGGCTGTTGTTCGCCACCGCCTACCGCATGCTGGGGACCGTCAGCGACGCCGAGGACATCGTCCAGGACGCCTGGCTGACCTGGCACAAGGCCGACCGGTCGGAGGTCCGGCACCCCAAGGCGTACCTCGTGCGGACGGTCACCAACCTGTCCCTGAACCGGCTCACCTCGGCCCGGGCCACGCGGGAGGAATACGTCGGCCCCTGGCTGCCGGAACCGCTCCTCACCGAGCCCGACGTGGCGCAGGAGCGGGAGCTGGCCGAGAGCGTCTCCACGGCCATGCTCGTCGTCCTGGAGACGCTCACCCCCGTGGAGCGTGCCGTCTTCGTGCTGCGGGAGGTCTTCGGCTACTCGCACGCCGAGATCGCCGGCTTCCTGGAGCGCCCGGAGCCGGCCGTCCGGCAGATCTCCCACCGCGCCCGCAAACACGTCGCGGAGCGCCGCCACCGCTACGACTCCGACAGCGCGCAGCGCGAGGAGGTCACGCAGCGCTTCCTCAGCGCCTGTGCCGGGGGAGACCTCAACGCCGTCCTGGAGATGCTCGCCCCCGACGTCACCGCCTGGTCCGACGGCGGAGGCAAGGTCACCGCCGGCCGCCGGCCCGTGTACGGCGCCGACCGCGTGGCGCGCTTCCTGCTCGGCGTGCTGGCCAAGCCCGCCATGGCCGGGGTCACCGTCACCCCTGCGGTCATCAACGGCGAGCTCGGCCTCCTCGTCCTGGCGGGGGAGGAGCCGATCGGCTCGTGCACCTACGACCTGGAGGGCGGGCTGCTCCGCAACATCCGCATCCAGGTCAACCCCGACAAGCTGGCGGGCCTGCGACGTGACGCGCCGTCCGGCGACAGGGCCTAAGCCCCGGCCGGGCCTCCGGCGCGCCGCAGCGTGTCGAGGGCCCGGTCGAGGCGGGCCCGGCGGGTCTCGGGGGTGAGGGCCTGGAGCAGTGGCAGCGCCAGCTGGTAGCGGCCGGACCGGTCGAGGGCCTCGAACGCCGTCCGGGCCCGGGGGTCCGCCTCCAGGGAGGCCGCCAGGTCCGGCGGGACCGCCGCCGTGCGCTGGGACTCGTACGCCGCGGCCCACCGCCCGTCGGCCTGCGCCCGGCGTACCTCCGCGAGGCCCGGTTCACGCATCCGGCCGGCCGCCGTGAGCGCCGCGACCTTCTCCACGTTCACCTGCGACCACAGGCTCCGGGGGCGGCGCGGTACGTACTTCTGGAGGTAGTACCGCTCGTCGTGGGAACGCCGCTGGCCGGAGATCCAGCCGTAGCAGAGCCCGACGTCCACCAGTTCGTCGTCGGTGACCGTCGGGATGCCGGACTTCTTCTTGGCCACCTTGATCCACACGCCCTCCGTACGCGTGTGGTGCCGCGACAGCCAGCTCTCGAAGGCACCGGCATCCGCGAAGGTGACGACCTCCACACCGTTGATCTCGTCCATGCGTCCAGGCTAGCGGCGGGGTACGACAACGGCCCGTGCTCCGCTGGCCGTTCGGGCCCGTTCCGCGATCGCGGGCGCGCGAGCGGCACTCGAGTCCGGCCCGAGCCGGGCACCAATCGCGCGCTACCGCCTCTGGCTACTTTTCGGAGACCGACCGCACGCACAGCACCAAAGGGGTTGGCACGTGAACCACGCGCGCACCACCCGCCGCATCGCGGCATCATTCGAGGACCTCGTCGGCGACACCCCGCTGTTCCGCCTCCAGCTCGACGGCCTGCCCGAGACCACCCGCGTCCTCGCCAAGCTGGAGGCGGCCAACCCGCTGTCCAGCATCAAGGACCGGGCCGCCCTGTTCATGCTGCGGGCCGCCGAGGAATCCGGCGCGCTCCGGCCCGGCGCCACCGTCATCGAGTCCACCTCCGGCAACACCGGCATCGCCCTGGCCGCCCTCGCCGCCGCCCGCGGCTACCGCTGTCTGATCGTCCTCCCCTCCAACTCCTCCCGCGAACGCGTGCTGACCCTGCGGATGCTCGGCGCCGAGGTGGAGTTCACCGACCACGCCCTGGGCTTCGCCGCCTGCGTCGAGCACGCCGCGAAACTGCACGCCGAGATGCCCGGCTCCTGGTACGCGCGCCAGCACGAGAACCCCGACAACGTCCGCGCCCACTACGAGACCACCGGCCCCGAGATCTGGCGCGACGCCGGAGGCCGCGTCGACTACCTGCTGTGCGGGATCGGCACCGGCGGCACCCTCACCGGCTGCGCCCGCTACCTGCGCGAGCGCAACCCCGACCTGAAGGTGATCGCCGTCGAACCGGCGGGCTCCGCGCTGCTCTCCGGCGGCGACCCCGGCCCGCACCGCATCCCCGGCCTCAACGGCGGCTTCATCAGCCCCGTCACCGACCTGCACCTCATCGACGAGGTGATCGCCGTCAAGGACTCCGACGCCGCGGCCACCACGCGCGCCATCGCCGCACGCTCCGGGCTCCTCGTCGGGATCTCCTCGGGCGCCGCCGCGTACGGCTGCCTCGAACTGGCCCGCCGGCACGACCTGTCGGACGCGGTCGTGGCGACGGTGTTCCCCGACAGCGGCGAACGCTACCTCAGCTGGTGGCCGGAAGAGGACCCCGCCGGCCCGCGGTGAGGCCGGAGCCCGCCCCACCCCCCGCCCCTACCCGAGTACGAGCCCGGAAAGATATCCCTGCCGCCGCAGGGGGAGATGAGAGCGAATGAACCCCGAGCGCACCCTGCTGCTCGTCGGTGCGACCGACGAGACCGTGCGGAAGGCCCACGACCTGGGACTGAGCGTGCTGCTGCTCCAGCACCCGACCAAGGTCAGCGAGGAGCAGAACCGGCTCGCCGCGGCCGTCGAGGTCGTGGACTTCACCCAGTGGGAGCTGATCGAGCCCCTGGTACGCGCCTGGCACGAGAGCCCCGGCTTCGCCGCGTGCGTCTCCCTGACCGAGCCGGGACTCGAGAACGCGGGCCGGATCAACGACCTGTACGGACTGGGCGGGACCGGCTACGAGGTCACCGCCCGCATCCGGGACAAGGCCGCCATGCGGCGGTACGTCGCCGAGCACGACCCGGAGCACGCCGTCGGGGCCCAGTCCCTGAAGACCCGTGAGGACCTGGACGCCTTCGGCGCCGCCTACGGCTTCCCGTTCATCGTCAAGCCCGTCGACGCCACCGCGAGCATCGGGGTCATGCGGGTCGAGGGCCCGCACGACGCCGACCGCGTGTGGGCCGAGGTCACCCGGCTCTCCGGCACCCGCACCGACCGGGTCTCCTCGCTGTTCGTCCTGAAGGACTTCCTGATGGAGGAGTTCCTGGACGGACCCGAGTACAGCGTCGAGTCCTTCAGCTTCGGCGGCCGCCACGTGATCGTCACGGTCACCGAGAAGTTCACCGCCGACGGCCACTTCGCGGAGCTCGGCCACGCGGTCCCGGCCCGGCTGTCCGACGCCGACGAGGAAGCGATACGCGACGGCATACGCGGCTTCCTCGACGTGATGGGCCTGCGCGACGGCGTCTGCCACACCGAGGTCCGCCTCACCGCCAAGGGCCCGCGCGTGATCGAGGGCCACAACCGGATCGGCGGCGACTCCATCCCCGAGCTGGTGCGCAGCGCCTTCGGCGTCGACCTGGTCACGCTCGCGGTGGCCCACCCCTTCGGCCTGCTCGAGGAGCTCCCCGACCGGCCGCAGGCGCACGGCGGTGCCAGCGTGCGCGCCCTGATCGGGACGCCGGGGAGCCGGGTGGAGTCCATCGCCGGGATCGAGGAGGCCCGGGCCGCCGAGGGCGTCATCTCCGTCACCATCAGCGCCAAGCCCGGCGACGACGTCCGGGTGCTCCAGGACAACTGGGACCGGCTCGGCCTGATCGCGGTCGCCGCCGAGGACACCACCGCGGCGATCCGCCGCGGGGCCGAGGTGATCCGCGACGACATCCGGATCACCCTGACCCGTCCCAACGGGGAGACCGTGCTCGCGCAGCCGTCCGAGATCGCCCCGCGCGAGAACCTGCTGATCCTGCACCGCAACCCGCTGGAGCCGTTCCCGTACCGCTCCTGGCTGCCGGACCACACCGGCGACATCGTCGTCCTCGCCGCCCGGGACAAGATCGAACTGGCCGGTGAGAAGGTGCCGGACGGCACCCTCGGCTACACCCGCCTGGAGATCTTCGACGACTTCGACGCCGAAGAGGTCGACGCCCGCGCCCTCGAACTCATCGCCGAGCACAACATCACCGGCGTGACCGCGCTGCACGAGGCGGACATGCTGCGGGCGGCTCGGCTGCGCGAGCGGTTCGGGCTGCGCGGCGCCTGGCACGACGACGTGATGCCGTTCCGCGACAAGGCGCTGATGAAGACCCGCGCACAGGCCTCCGGCATCGACGTGGCGGCCTGGGTCCAGGCCCGCACCGCCGACGAGGCGCGCGAGTTCGCCGCCGCCGAGGGCTTCCCGGTGGTGTTCAAGGAGCGCAGCGGCTTCAACGCGGTCGGTCTGCGCATCCTCCAGGACGAGGCCTCCTTCGAGGAGTGCCTGACGGAGGTGTACGGGGCCGGCGAGCGGGACGACGTCCTGCTGGAGGACTTCGTCCCGGGCCGCATGTGCCACGTCGACGGCGTGGTGCGCGACGGCCGGGTGGCCATGGCCTGGCCCTCGCAGTACCAGTACGACCTCTCCTCCTTCGCCTCCGACCCCGGCCCGCGCATCGACCTCACCCTCGACGAGGACGACCCGATCACCCCGCGGCTGCTCGACCTCGCCGAGCGGGTCCTCGCCTCGCTGGCCCCCGCAGGCTCCCGGCTGCGCGACCACGCCTTCCACATGGAGGTCTTCCACACCCCGGACGACCGCCTCGTCATGTGCGAGATCGCCTGCCGGCCCGGCGGCGCCAAGATCCGCGAGGTCTTCCACAGCCTGTTCGGCGTGCACCTCGGCGGGTACGCCGTCCGCGCCGACGCCGGCCACGAACTGCACCCCGAGGTACGGCGCGGCGGTGACGCGGCCGGGCTGCCGAAGCCGCGGCACATGGCGGGGCAGCTGCTCATGATGAAGCGGCCCGGACTGGTGCGCGAGCTGCCCGCGGTGCCCGAGCACGACTGGCTTGCCGGTTTCTGGCTCTACGCGGAGGAGGGCCAGGTCATCGCGCCCGCCTCGGGTTCCTCCGACTTCCTCGCCGCGGCCGTGGGCACCGCCCCGACCCGCGCCGAGGTCGAGCGTCGGCTGCGCGAGCTGGGCGAGTGGGTCCGCGAACACAGCGTGATCGGCGACGGGTCATGACGGGGGCCCGCCTGTCGGCGAAGACGCGGTACATGCTGGGCATGGTCGTCGATGCCACCGGCGCCGGCATGTACCTGCCCCTGTCCCTGCTCTACTTCCACCACGTGACGGGGCTGCCGCTCACCCAGGTGGGCACCCTGATGACGGCTGCCGCCGTGATCGGCCTGATCAGCAACCCGGCGGCGGGCGTCCTCATCGACCGCTTCGGGGCCAAGGCCGTCGTCACCGGCGGGTACCTGCTGCGGGCGGCGGGATTCTGTACGTACCCGCTGGTGGACAACGGCTACACGATGTTCGCCGTGATCCTGCTGGTCGCGCTCGGCGACACCTCGTACCCGCCGGCGATCCAGTCGTTCATCGCCGAGTTCGTCCAGGGCACCGAGCGGGACAAGCTGCTCGCCGCGCAGCGCAGCCTGCGCAACGCCGGTCTGGGCGTGGGCGGTCTGGTCGCGGGCGGGGTCCTGGCCCTCGGCAGCGACGCCTTCTACTACGTGATCGTGTTCGGTACCGCCGCCGGGTACCTGCTGGCCGCCGCCTGCTTCGGCTCGATCCCGATCGCGAAGGCGGCCGTCCCGCTGGTCCGGACCTCCCGCAAGGGCGGCTACCGGCTGGTGGCGCGGAACCGGCCGTTCCTGGCGCTGACCCTGCTCAACGTGCCGACGGCGTTCGGCTACACGGTGCTCGCCATCGGCATCCCGGCGTACGTCACGCAGGACCTGGGCGCGTCCACCTCACTGGTGGGCGTCCTGTACGCGGTCAACACGGTCGGGATCGCGCTGCTCCAGATCCCGGTCACCCGGGCGCTCGTCGCCTACCGGCGTTCCCGTGCGGTGTCCCTGGGCGCGGCGGTGTTCGCGGCGTCGTTCGTGGTGTTCGCCGTACTCGCCGCGGTGGGGGACAAGACCGTCATCCTGATCGGCATCTTCGCGGCGACGGCCCTGTTCACGGCGGGTGAGCTGATGCACGGCGCCACGGCGTCGGCCCTGTGCGCGCAGGCCGCGCCCGAGGAGACGCGGGGCCGGCACCTGGCCGTCTACCAGCTCTCCTGGGCGGTGCCCAGCGCCCTGGCCCCGGCCGTCCTGACGGCCCTGCTCACGCTGTCGCCGACGGCGATGTGGCTGGTCCTCGCGGCGGGCGCGACGGTCTCCGCCCTGGGCGTCCTGCGGCTGGAGCCGAGGCTGCCGGAGGAGGCGGTGTACCCGGCTCCGCGTCAGCGCCCGGTGCCGAGCACGCCGGCGGAGCCCGCGGCGGCCTGACCCACCGGACACCCCCCGAGCCCCCTGCCGCCGCGGTGACGCGGCCCGGCAGGGGGCTCGCGCGTACCGCGGCGCCGGGGCAGGCGCGACGCCGGGACCGGGACGGTCAGCCGTCGGCGTCGGGCAGCCGGCGCGTCGAGGTGGGGTGCGCGAGGGCCTGGTGGCCCCCCGAGGGGAGCATGCGGACCTCGCCGCGGTCGCTGATCTCGGCGCGGACGATGCCCGTGGCGTCGGCGTAGACCGGGTGGCCGCCCGGTCCCGCGGCATCGGTGCGCTCCAGGACCACGGTGTCCTCGCCCGTCCCGTCGCTGCCGGGAAACGTCAGCTCGTACCGTCGGACGCTCATGAGTCCATCGTGGGCCGGGCGAGCCCGCCCCGCCTTTCGACTTTGCCTTCACTTTGCCCGGTACGCCGGGCCCCTTCCGCGGCGCCCGCCCGACGGGGGCTACTCCTCCTGCCCGGCCGGGGCGTAGCCCCGGGCCAGGGTGGTGAACGCGCGGGCGGCGGCGCTCTGGTAAGGGGTGTCCCGCCGGAGCAGGGTGACCGTACGCGCGGGCGGGGCCGGGTCCAGGGGGATCCGGGCCAGGCCGGGCTGCTCGCGGACGACGGCTTCGGGCAGGAGGGTGGCCAGCCCGGTGCGCCGTACGAGCTCGGTCAGTGCCTGGACGGAGTCGGCCTCGACCGCGACGCGGGGGCGCACCCCGTGGGCCGCGCAGTAGGCGTCCACGTGCCGCCGGGTCGGGAAGTCCCCGTTCAGCAGCGCCAGCGGACGGTCCGCCAGGTCGGTCACTGGCAGCGCCGCCGCTGCGGCCGGCGCCGCCGGGGTGGCGCGGACGACCAGGGAGAGGGTCTCGGTGAAGAGCGCGGTGGCCGCGATCCCCGGCAGGTGGGGCCCGGCGAACGCGATCCCGAGGTCGGCCCCGTCCGCGAGCAGGGCCGACTCGATGCGGTCCTGGGTCATCTCCCGCACCTCCACGGTGATACCGGGGTGTGCCGTGTGCAGGGTGCCCAGCAGCGGCCCGAGGAGGTACGCGGTGAAGACGGGGGCCAGCGCCAGGCGGAGGTGGCCGCGCGAGAGGCCGGCGACGTCGTGGACAGCCCGCTCGGCGGCCGCGAGGTCCCGCAGCGCGCGGCGCGCGTGGTGGGCGTACGCCTCTCCGGCGTCGGTCAGCCGCACCGTGCGCCCGCCGCGGTCCAGCAGCCGCACGCCCACCGTCCGCTCCAGCTGCTTGATCTGCTGCGACAGGGTGGGCTGGGAGATGTGCAAGTCCTCCGCCGCGCGCGTGAAGCTGTGGTGCTCGGCGACCGCGAGCAGGTAGCGCAGGTGACGCAGTTCGAGGGCCATGGGGACCACTATAGATGGCATCGATGGAAGTCATGGTTCAGGGTGCGTATGCGCTATGAAACCAGGTCAGGCCGTGCTCAGGGCCTTGACCGGTCGGGAGGCCGCCCGGCACGCGCACTAAGATCGCTTACTCATTCGTGAGGGAGAAACATGCGCAAGATCACCACCGGTTCCGTCCTGACGGCGCTGACGGCCCTTCTGCTCACCGGCTGCGGCGGCGGCGCGGCCGGGGACGGGGGAGCCGAGGGCAAGCCGGCCGCCGCGTCCGCCGCGGCGCCGTCCGCCGGCAAGCCGAAGCCGTCCGCCGAGGACGCGGCGGTCAAGCACGAGGTCACCCTGGAGGTCCTCGGCACCGGCTCCACGCAGGTGTACTACAACCTCGAGACCAACAAGATGGAACAGGTCACCCTGCCCTGGAAGAAGACCGGCACGGTCACCCTCACCACCGCCGCCGAGAAGCGCGTCGGCACCACGGTCTCCGTCGTCCCCGGTTCGGTGACCGGCGCCGACGGGCTGCTGCACGCCGCGGAGTGCGTGATCACCGTCGACGGCAAGAAGGTCGCCGACAACGGCGGCGGCAAGACCGGCATGTGCCGCTACGACATCAAGTAGCGGGACTCCGGGCCCCGTCCGCCCCCGCCCGCCGGGCCCCGTCACCGCCGCCCGTGCCGGGCGCCAGGCAGGCCAGGGCCGCCGCCGTCAGCGAGTCGACCCCGGCGGGGAGGGCCGTGCGCACGTCCGGGGCGAAGTCCGGGGCGTGGTTGGCGGGGAGGGCCGCCAGCTTCCCGGCCGCCCCCTCACCGGGCGCCGCGGCCCAGGCGGCCGGCCCGATCACCCCGAGCATCCAGTAGGCGAGCCGTACCCCCCGCGCGCCGTGCACGTGCCGCCCCGCGTCGCCGAACAGCCCGAAGTCCTCCGTGGCGAGGGACGGCGGCCACATCGCCACCCGCTCCGCCCCCAGCCGCGCCGTGTGCGCGGCGCGCACCGCGGCCGTCGTGGCCGGGTCGGGATGGGTGACGGGGGAGGCGCCCGTGCGGACGATCTCCGGCTCCCGGGGGCAGCCCGAGGCGGCGCACTCGGCGCGCACGATCCGCTCGACGGCCTCCGCGGCCCGGGTGAGCGCGGCCTCGCCGGCCGCCCGTACGGTGATCCCCAGCTCGGCCCGGTCGGGCACCACGTTGGCCCGCTCGCCGGCCCGCAGCGAGCCCACGGTGACGGCGACCTGCTCCGAGGGAGCCGCCTCCCGGGCCACCACGGTCTGGAGCCGGGTCACGACGTGGGCCGCCGTCACCACCGGGTCCACGGTCAGGTGAGGGGCGCCCGCGTGTCCGCCGCGCCCGTGCACGACCACGCGGAAGGTGACGCTCCCGGCGGTCATGGGCCCGTACCCGTGCGCGACCATCCCGGCGGGCAGCGGGGCGGCGTGCTGCGCGAGGACGGCGTCCGGGCGTCCGACGCGCTCGTACAGCCCGTCGGCCAGCATCGCCCGCGCCCCCTCCAGGGTTTCCTCCGCGGGCTGTCCCACCACCACCAGCGTGCCCCGCCAGGCCCCGGGACCGGCGCCCGCCAGCAGCGAGGCCGCCCCGGCGGCCGCGGCCAGGTGGAGGTCGTGCCCGCAGGCGTGCGCCGCGGGGCCCTCGCTCGCGTACGGCAGCCCCGTGCTCTCCCGGACCGGCAGCGCGTCCAGCTCGGCGCGCAGCACGACCGTCGGCCCCGTGCCGCGGCGCAGCACCCCGGCCACGCCGTGGCCGCCGATCCCGCGCGTGGTTGCGTACCCGGCGGACTCCAGCCAGTCGGCGAACCGGGCGGCCGTACGCTCCTCCTCGCCCGACAGCTCGGGGTGGCGGTGCAGGTCCAGGTACAGGGTCGTCAACGGCCGCAGGAGCGGCGGGAGTCCGGGGAGCCCGGCGGCGGAGACGGTCATGACGCCATGCTCGGCCACCGGCCCGGCGGCCCGACTGTCAGAACGCTGACACTTTCTGTCAGGGGAGTGTCAGGAGATGGACGGGTGAAGTGAAGGTGCGACCGGTTTTCCTGGAAGGGCACCACAGGAAACCGGCCGGAACTCACGGACGGCACACCGCCGGTAGCACCGGAACCACCAGAACCAGCTGCGCCGACCACGCCGGCTGAACCGCCCGAACCCATGAAGGAGAGTCCCATGGAGAAGTCGCCGCTCGCCTCGCTCGCCGACGAGATCCTGGAGCTGGAGTCGGAGACCTTCGAGATCTCGGACTACTCGGACGCCAGCGAGGTCGTGCTCGCCGGTTCCACGAGCTGCAGCTCCACCTCGACCTGTTCCTCCACCACCAGCACCACCTCCTGCAGCGCCTGACACTCCCGGCGCGGCACCGCACACACCGGATGCCCCGGACCCCGCAGGAAGGGGTCCGGGGCATCCGGCACGCGTGGTGGCCCGCAATAGGGGGCCCCGGGCCGCAGCCCGGGGCCGGAGGGGGCGGGGGGTCAGGGGAAGGGGTGCGGCACCATCCGGATCTCCGCGTCCGTCAGCGGGCTCCCGCGCAGCCCCGCGCGCACGGCCGCCGTCCGCAGCCGGGACATGTACGGGGCCCGCTGGCGCGACCAGCCGAAGTCGATCGGCAGCAGGCCCGGCACGATCGCGCACACCGTGCTCAACCCCATCCGCCGCTGCTCCGGCGTGGTCTGGTCGACGACGATCACATCGTGTCCGGCGCCCGTCAGCTCCCGCACGCACAGCAGCAGGTCGTCCCGCAGGTCGCCCGTCCTCGGACGCCCTCCCGCCTCCCACCCCGCGTACAGCTCCGCCATGGACCGCACGGCGAGCGGCTCGCGGTAGGTGCGCGCGTGCGGGGCCATCGCCGGCAGCCCGTACAGCTGGGCATGGTCCTTGAGGTGCCTGACCCGCCCGAAGTCCCGGGACATCTCCTCCAGTTCGTCCTGCCGCTCGGCCACCTGCCGGGGCAGGTGCGGGATGTAGGTGAGGACCTCCGACAGCGCGGCCTCCACCGCCGACGCCGGATCGAGCGCCGCGCCCGCGCCGAAGGAGTACAGCCCCGGACCGCCGTCGCGCCGGACGGCCAGCCCCGTCACCACGGGCACCGCGAGGTCGATCCGGTTGTCGAAGGCGTGCACGTCGTACCCCTGGAGGGCCGCCCGGTCCACCATCATCCGCACCGCCGGCCCGGGCACGGTGTCCAGGTCGATCTCCGTCAGCCGCTGGCCGCCGTACCAGGCGAGCAGGAAGGCGTCCCGCTCGATCAGCTCCAGCAGGGCGCCCAGCAGCGCTTCCTCCGGGCAGCCGCCGATCGCACAGCCGTTGGAGCACTCGAAGACGAAGTTGTCGGCGGCCAGACCCGCGCTGTAGTAGGCCAGACGCGCCGGGACCAGCACCGGCCGGTCGTCGCGCAGCGAATGCCCGTACACCCAGGGGATGGGCCGCTCGGGGTCGAAGGGCGACACCATCGGGTCGTCCCGGTAGGTCTCGGGCGGGTAGAAGCCGCACTCCGCCGGGTTCAGGGCCCGTTCGCCCAGCTCCGCGTAGGAGGCGGTGAGGGCCTCGGCGCCGGTCCGCCGGTGCGTGCCCGCGTACCGCTCCAGGCCTTCCAGGAAGGCGAGGTCCCGGCTGGCGGAGAAGCTGTTGGCCTGCCCGCTCCAGGTGACGTCCGTCAGCCCCGCGTAGCCGCGCATGAACACGCTGCCCGCGACCGGGGCGGTGGTCGGCGAGGTCACGTTGATCCAGGTGCCCCCGCCCAGCACCCCGGTCACCGGATTGGCCAGTGCCTCCCGCGGCACCGGGTACGAGGAAGCCTCGCGCAGCCGCTGCGCGTCCGGGGCCGGCTTGGGCCGGGACGCGGGGGTGAAGGGCAGCGGCGCGGCGGCGGCCCGCGGCCCGCAGTCGGGGCAGAGCGGGTCGGCGGCCAGCGGGTACGTGCGCACCTGGAGGGTCTCCAGGTCCAGCCGGGACACCTGCGGCAGGGCCCGGTCGGCGGCCACCGCGCCCGGGGCCCGCGCCTCGCCGCCGGCCACGGCCGCGTGCAGGGCCGCCACCGCGTCCAGCACGTACGGCGACAGCAGGGGCCACTGCGCCGAGACGGGGGTGCGCGGCCCGCTCCCCGTCTCCAGAGCGTCCCGCTCGCTCTTGCTGCGCAGCCGCTGCCAGCGCATCGCCAGGCACTGCCCGCAGGCGGGGGCGGTGCCGTCGCCGCCCCAGGGCCCCAGCAGCACGGCCTGGGCGCCGAGGTGGACGGTGGCGGCCGGGCGGACTGCGGCGAAGGGGTCGGCGGTACGCGGCCCGAGGGCGTCGTGCACCCCGAGCGTGACCACGTACGGCGCCGCCGCGCCCGGGGCGGCGGCCAGCGCCCGCTCCAGTTGCCGGCGGGCCGTCTCCAGTGCGGTGCCGTCGGGGGCCGCGGCCGCCCGTACGGTCTGCGTCGCGGTACCGGTCATGACTGGTCGCTCCAGCGGAAGGTCTTCAGCCCGATCCCGCCGAACAGGAGGGCGAAGCCGGCCAGCGCCGCGCAGCCCGTCCCGATGGCGGCGAGGGAACCGGAGCCGGTGAGGGCACCGGAGGCGGCGTCGTTGAGGTAGCGCAGCGGCAGCACCCGGGAGACCGACCGCAGCCAGGACGGCATCATGTCGAGCGGCAGGAAGGAGCCCGACAGGAAGGCCATCGGCACCATCATGCAGTTGGCGATCGCGGCGACGGCCTCGGGCGTCCTGGCGTAGTTGCCGACGATCACCCCGATCGCCATGAAGGCGGTGATGCCGAGCACCAGCGCGGGCAGCACCAGCGGCCAGCGCCCGTCCAGTTCGAGCCCGAACCCGGGGAGCATCGCGACGGCGATGAACACCGCGGCCTGCACCACGCCGACCACGAGCGCCAGGACGTAGCGCGAGGCCAGCACCGTGGTCAGCGGTGTGGGACTGAGCCGGATCAGCCGCAGCAGGTCGTCCCGGCGCCACTGCATCAGGGTGAAGGCGATCCCGAAGACGGCGGCGTTGGCCACGCCCCAGGACATCACGCCGGGCGCGATGTACGAGATGTACGGGCGGCCGCTCTGCTCCACGTCCTGGCCGCTGAAGATCAGGCCGAAGACCACGAGGAAGAGCAGCGGGAAGGCGAAGGTGAAGAAGAGGGTGGCCTTGTCCCGGACCTGGGCCCGGTAGCCGGCGGCGGTCAGTGCCGTGTAGGCGCTCATGCGCGGGACTCCAGGGTGTGAGCGGGGGCGTGGTCGGCGGCCTCGGTGCGGCCGGTCAGCTCCAGGTAGACGTCCTCCAGGGTGGCCGTACGGGTCATCACGCCGTCGAGCCCGGTGAGCGCGTCGACGGCCTGGAGCACCTTGCCGGGGACCGAGGTCTCCAGGACCAGCGAGCCGCCCTGTTCGCTGACCCGCTCCACCCCTTCCAGCGCGGCGGCCTCGGCCCGGCCGATCCGCCCCTCGGGGACCAGCAGCCGGGCCCGGGCGCCGGCGGCGGTGATCAGCTGGTGCGGGGAGTCCAGGGCGGCGATGCGGCCGCCGACGAGGATGGCCACCCGGTCGCACAAGGCCTCGGCCTCGTCGAGGTGGTGGGTGGTGTAGACGATGGTGCGGCCCTCGCCCTTGAGGGCGCGCAGCACCTGCCACAGGTCGCGGCGGGCCTGCGGGTCCAGCGCGGCGGTCGGCTCGTCGAGGAAGATCAGCTCGGGGTCGTGGACGAGGGCGGAGGCGATGGCGAGCCGCTGGCGCTGGCCGCCCGAGAGGTTCTCCACCAGGACGTCGCGCTGCTCGGTCAGCCCGACCACCTCCAGCGTGCGGTCGGCGGCGGCAGCGTCCTTGCGGTACAGCCCGGCCACGGTGGCGAGGTGCTCGCGCGCCGTCTGCCGGACGAAGAACGCCGAGGCCTGCGTCTGGACGCCGATCCTGGGCAGCAGGGCCGTGTTGCGCGGCCAGCAGCTCTGGCCGAGGACCTCGACCGTGCCGGAGTCCGGCCGGCGCAGGCCTTCGACGATCTCGATGAAGGTGGTCTTCCCCGCGCCGTTGGGGCCGAGCAGGCCGAAGAACTCGCCGCGGCGCACGTCGAGCGAGAGGCCGTCCACGGCCTGCCGGTCGCCGTAGCGCTTGCGGACCTCCCGGACGGAGACGGCCACGGGCGCGTCGGGCGGTGAGGTGCGGTCAGTTGTCATGGGCGTGCGGTTCCCTCGGTGTCGGAATCGGGTGGGGGGACGAAGGGCGCTGCCGGGGCCGGCGGTGCTCGGGAGAGCGCCGCCGCCCCGGCAGCTGACGGGGGCTCAGGATCTGATGACGAAGACGCCGGCGGCCGTGAGGAGCCCGGCCAGGAGCAGGACCAGCACGGCCGAGCCGATCCCGTAGCCGAGGTAGAGCCGCCGGGCCCGTACCGGGTAGGCGGCCGCCGCGCCGCGGTCCCGCAGCCGCAGCCGCAGGTACGCCGAGCTCGCGGGCGCCAGCCGGGTCACGCGCAGCGCGTGCCCGAGCAGCGTGTAGCCGTCGAGCGGCGGCAGCGGGACGAGGTTGACCAGGGCCTGCGCGCTGCCGAGCAGCAGCAGCGCGCCCAGCACCCGGCGGGTGGGATCGCCCGCGGGCAGGGCCGCCCACCAGGCGCAGAAGGGCAGCAGGAACAGGAGGTTGGCGAAGGCGCCCGCGCCGGCGACGGCCAGCTGATCGCGGCGGCGCGGCAGGTAGCGGTAGTTGTCGACCCGGCAGTACATGATCACCATCGGCAGCCGCCAGCGCAGCCCGATCTCCCCGACGGTGCCGCCCACGTGCCGGGCGGCGATGCCGTGGGCGAACTCGTGCAGGGCCGTACTGAGCCACAGCAGCGTCGCCACGGCAAGCAGGGGCACCGGACGCGACAGCAGCCACCCCAGATCGGCGAGGAGCCCGCCCGCCGAAGCGGCCAGCCAGGCCTCCATCGCCAGGAACACCACCAGCAGCGCCCCCAGTACCGCCGGCCGCAGCGCCGGCCGCAGGAAGCGGTGCAGCCGCGCCGTCGTGGCATCGGCATCCGCGACCAGGCGCAGGGTCCCGCGCAGCAGGGTCCCGGTCCGCTGCGGCCCGGGACCGGCCTCCGCCTGCGGGACCGGTCCGCCCGCCAGCAGCCGGCGGGTCCCGAGCAGCCCCAGCAGCTGCTGCCAGTTCCGCTCGCCCAGGCGGCGCCCGAAGGCGTGCCCGTACGCCTCACCGATCTCCGCGAGGCTGCGCGAGCCGTCGAGGCGCGAGACGAGGAAGTACTCCTTCGGCCCGATCTCGAACGCCGCCCCCGACACCGGGTCCTTGACCAGGTGGACCACGGCGGGGCCGTTCAGCAGCGGCGGTGACAGCAGGACCCCGGGCCGCAGCGCGGGCCGGTGCTCCAGCAGTCCCGAGGGGGCGGTCACGGCACGACCGTCCCGGCCGCCTCCGCGCCCTCGGCGGCCCCCTCCCGCAGCACCCGGCCCAGCAGGTGCGCCAGGTAGGCCTCGTCCCGGATGGTCACGTGCAGCCGGTTGTTGGTCATGTGCATGTACGGGGACAGCAGCAGCGGCAGCGCCGCCGCCGGATCCGTCACCCGCTCGTCGCGGCTCCCGTCCCAGGACCGGAACACCAGCTCCCCGCCCACGGCCAGGGCCTCCGCGCGCCGCCGCAGCTCCCGGCAGTGCTCCGCCCAGCCGGCGAGGAAGCCCGGCAGCCGGCCGGTCTCCCCGGAGCCGAGCGCCTCCAGCACCGCACCGAACCGCCGTCCCAGGGCGGGGCCGGTCTGCTCGTACGTCCGGTCGTACTCGACGGAGCCGATGAACCCGGTGCCGGGGAACGCGCGGTGCCAGAACTGGTAGTAGCTGTCCAGGTAGTCGCCGAGCTCCTCCCGGTCGGGCAGGAACACCCCCGCCATCACCATCATCAGCTGCGCGGAAGTGCCCAGCAGCACCGTCCGCAGGTGCAGGTTCATGGAGCCCAGGGCGTCCATGACGAGGTCGCTGGAGTGCGCGAAGTGCCACTCCGCGAGCTCCACCCCGGCCGGGCCGCCGTACTTGCCGTACTCGGGTTCGTACGGCTCGTAGGAGAAGGAGTTGTTGGGCCGCAGGTTCATCCGGCCGTCCTCGCCCATGAAGGCGGCCCGGTCCCCCTCGGGGAACTCGATGTCGAACAGGGTGTTGTAGAACTCGTTGAGGAAACCGGAGTCCACCTCGTACAGCGCGGGCCGGGCCTTCAGGAACGCCGACACGGCCTCCTCGGCACGGCGGCGCACCTCCGGCTCCGCCTCCGGGCTGACCGGCCGCAGCCGCAGCCGTACGTGCGGACCCTCCAGCCAGTAGTTGATGAAGAAGTGTCCCGCCAGCAGCCCGTCCGCCGTGAGGGAGGCGATCAGCGGCCTCACGCACTGCACCAGCAGCGGCTGCGGGTTGGCGGCGTAGAAGACGTGCATGGCCTGCCACGCGCCACGCGTCGGGGTCAGCTCTGGCATCGGGGTGCTCCCTCCGGGGGCGGGGTGGTCGTGGTGAAGGTCTCGACGGCGAGCTCGGCGACGTGCTCGCCGCGCGCCGAACGGGTGTGCAGGCCGCCCGGGTCCGGGAGCATCTCCCGGAACACGACCCGGTGGCCGCCCTCCCGCAGCAGCGGCTCGAAGGCCGCCAGCGACAGCAGACTGGAGAAGTCCACGTACTGCGGTTTCGCCCCGAGCGCGGAAGGGCCCGCCGACACGGTCGCGAACACCCGCTCCGGCAGCCCGTGCGCCCGGCGCCACCGCTGCCAGTCCAGGAAATGCCCGGCCTCCCGCGCACCCCGCGCCGGCAGTTCGCCCGCCGTGGTGCTCCAGCTGCGCCGGCTCAGCACCAGGTCCCCGTGCACCACCCGCGGCCGGGTGGTCACACCGCCCTGCGGGACGCCTTCCGGCACCCCCGCCCAGACGTCCAGCGGCGACATCGAGGACGGCGAGAGCAGCAGCAGGGTGCGCGGTACCGCGGGCAGCGCGAGCGGCACCAGGTACCCCAGGTAGACCGGGATCACCTCCAGGCCCAGGCGCCGGGAACGCAGCACCACCCGCCCGGTGCCGGGCACGTGCTCCGCGTACAGGTCGTCCAGGCGCAGCAGCCGGTCCTCGGGCAGGGTGCCGCTCTCGCCCGGGCAGACGATCTCGTACTCGGTGAGCCTGCCGTGCAGGTTCAGGTTGGTGGTGACCGCGCCGCCGGTGACCTCCGCGAACACCGCGCCGGGCGGTGTGACCGCGGCGGCCGTCGCGCGCAGCCGTCCGTCCAGCCCGTCCGGTTTCGGGTACAGGTGCGTGAACCGGCTGAAGGGGAAGGAGAGTCCGCCGTACGAGCGGTTGAGGACCGTCAGCTCCGCACCCGTCTCCGGGTCCCGCGCCAGCTGGACGTGGTGGCAGCGCGGTGCGAACCCGGGCACCACCGGCTCCAGTTCACCGGCGACGGCCTCGACGTCCTCCTCGGAGAGCCGCACCTCACCGTCCCCGCCGTGCTCCAGGTACGCCGCCCAGTGCGCCCGCATCCGGCCCGTGAAGGCCCGCCGCGCCGCGTCCAGGGCCCGGATCCCGGGCAGGCCCAGCCAGTTCTCCTCCGGCACGTACTCGCCGCGCGCGTCGAAGGGCGTACGCCGCGCCGTGAACGACAGGTACTGGTCGAAGAAGTCCTCGTGGAAGTCGTGGACCAGACCCAGCAGGTCCTCGCAGCGGCCCCCCTGGCCGTAGCGGGCCGTGAAGAACCCCTCGAAGGTGATCCGCTGCGCCACCGTGAGGTCGAAGGCCGGCAGGATCCGCTCGACCGAGCGCAGCGAGCCGCCGCCCGCACCCGGCTCCGCCCAGGCCGGGGGAGCCGCCGCCAGATCACGGCCGGCGCTCGTGTCCTCGTACACCAGCGTCTGCGGCAGCGGCGCGTCCGGCGGAGCGCCCAGCTCCACCTGCGCCCGGCGCAGCGCCGCGCGCAGGCCGTGCAGGAGCTCGCGGCGCTCGGCGCGCCCGGCGAGCGGATAGCGCTCCAGCAGCCGGGCCGGCTCCTCCAGCAGCGCCGCCAGCTCATCGGCCCAGGGCCGCTCCAGACCGGACAGGGCCCGCTGGAAGGCGCGTACCGGATCACCGCCGTGCACCTCGGTGTCCAGGCACGGCACCCGCACCATGCCGAGCTGGAGCAGCGCCCCGATGTACGCCTCGCACTCCTCGGGGGAGGCCCCGTGCTCCGCCGCCAGCCAGTGGGCCAGCTCGTGGTGGCGCAGCTCCGGCCCACCGCCGCCCGGCCGGTCCCGCGTCTGCCGCGCCCGCTCGGCGAACAGGGCCAGCAGCCGGTCCAGGGTGCCGCTGCGGCGCAGGAAGAACAGCCGGTCCTTGACCGCGTCGAAGGTCACGGCGGCCGTGTCGTCGCCGGCCGTGACCGAGCGGCGCACGTACCGGATCCGGTCGTCCTCCCGGCCCCAGCCCGGGGCCGGGCGCAGCGGCAGGTCCCGGCGGCGCACCGGGTCGGCGAGGATCAGCTCGGCGAGCCGCGCCAGAACCACCACGTTCAGCCGGACATGGCTGCTCCAGGTGTCCTCCACCCGGATCCCGTCCGCCCCCGCCTCCGGGGTGAACCGGCCGGTCGCCACCCCGGTGAAGGTACTGAAGGGACTGGTCTTGCAGGCGGTGCGGTAGAGGTACGAGAGCACCGAGCGTTCGGCCTTGCGCGCCCGGGCCGCCGGCTCCGCGCCCCCGGCGGTGGCCGCCGCGTACGCGTCGAGCTGTCCCTCCAGCACCGGGGAGGCCAGCAGCAGGCCGTGCCGCAGCCGGTCGTCGTCCAGCAGCCCGCGCAGCGCGGCCCGGCCCCGGACGAGGTCGCCGGCGAGCAGCGGTTCCCCCTCGGCCAGCAGCTTCTCCAGCTCTCGGGTCCGCCGCAGCCAGAGCGCGAGCCGGTCGCCCGCCTCCTCCCCCAGATCCGCCACCGCCCGCAGGGCGGCCCCGGGATCGGCGGGCAGGCGCCCGTTGTGGATCTGGCGGCGCAGCCGCAGCAGTTCCCGCCGGTGCGCGGCGCCCGGCCCGCCCGGCTCCGGATCGGTCGCGCCGACCGCCCGGTGCAGTACCTCGCTCAGCCACTGCGCGTCCGCCCGCAGCGCGTCCTCGGCCGCGAGCACGTCGGCCGCCCAGCGCCCGGTGTCCCCGCAGCGCAGCGCGTCGGCGGCGGCCAGGGGCAGCCCGGCGACGCGCAGCATGAAGCGCTCGCCGGTGTGCCATTCGGTGGTGGTGTTCATCCTGGTCTTCCTGCTTCTCTCGTCGCCCGGTCAGGCGATCTCGTGGCGGAAGTCGGCGGGCCCCGGCCGCTCGTGGCCGAGGAGCATGATCAGCAGCGGTGCCTCGTCGGTGCCGGTCAGCCCCAGCCGCTCGGCGTAGGAGACGTTGTCGAAGCCCAGCGCCACGCCCGCGCCGAGCCCGTGGGCGGCGGCCGTGGTGTAGAAGGTCTGCGCGATCGCGCCGACGGCCGCCCCCACGAGGCGGTAGCCCCGGTCGCCCACCGCGTCCAGGACCGCCGTGGTCCGCACGGTCGGCACCAGCACGGCGCCCGCCTGCTCCAGGTTGTAGTTGGACAGGAAGTAGTTCTCCTGGAGGAAGGGCCCGGGCGGCCCCGGCACCACCAGCCGCAGCGCGTGGGCCCCGGCGTCATAGGCGTAGCTGCCCGGCTCGATGCCCTCCACGTGGTTGACGAAGACGTACAAGGAGGTCAGCGAAGGCCCGCCGGGCCGTTCCGCCTCGCTGCCCGGCCGGGTCGCCGCGCAGTCGGCCAGCGCCGCCGCCAGCTGCTCCGCCGTCACCGCCCGGGTGGCGTCGAACCGGCCGAAGCTGCTGCGCCGGGCCCGCAGCGCGGCGGCCTCCTCGACCGCCGGCGCAGCCGGGGCCGGCAGGGGGACGGGCCGTCCGCCCCGCGGCGGATACGCGGCGGCCGCGTCCAGCACGCCGGGCGCCGGACGGTCCCCGGCCCGGCCGAGGGTCGCCGCGTGGATCCGCTCCAGCGTCTCGAAGGCCAGCACGGTACGGGAGCGCTCCGCGTCCCGGTGCCGGACCTCCGCGCCGGCCGACGGAGCCGCCCCGCCGTGCCGCTCCGCGCCGCCCTCCCATTCCAGGGGGAGCACCGCGAAGACGCCCTCCTCCCCGGGCGCGGTGCCCAGGAGCCGGGCGAGCCTCTCCTCGTCGAACCAGAGCGCGGGCGCGATCCGCAGCCCGTACGCCCTCGCCCACAGCCGCCAGGTCTGCACCAGGGCGCCCACGTCCATGCTGACCGCGTGGAAGGAGAAGCTGTTGTACTTGAAGGAGTTCTGCCAGTACTTGACGCTCAGCACCAGGTACTGGGAGCAGCCCTCGTCCGGCCCGAGGCCCAGCGCCTCCCGCACGTCACCGGTGACATCGCCGGTCAGCAGCCGGCGCAGCCCGTGCTGGTGCGGGGCGTAGTGGTACAGGCCCGGGGTCAGCGGGCCGCCCGCACCGGCCGCCCAGTACACGCCGACCGGATACAGGCCGCCGCCCGAGGCGGTGCCGCGCGACCAGTTGGCCTGCGTGTAGTGGGGGAGCGCGGCCAGGTCGGTGTTGGCCTGCACGCCCAGGCGCCGGCCGGTCAGCCCGTACGACTCCTGGAGCATCCCGGACAGCAGGGGCAGCGTGAACCCCGGTGCGGGACGCGGCCCGGCCGCCGGATCCGGCAGCGGCAGGGTCTCCGCGTCCGGGTAGTACTTCGCCTTGCGGGGGCGGTCGGCCCAGTCGGGCACGAAGTCCACGGGCTCCATGGGCACCCGGCCCCGGTACATGATGGCGCTGGCGTAGTCATGGGCGTAGCCCACGGGTCCTCCTCGGTTCGTGCGGCCGTGCCGGGCGAGCCGGCGGCCGGGTCAGGGGAAGGGGTGCGGGGCCGGGTTGAGGTCGGCCGGCTCCAGGTCGCGCTCGCGCAGCCCCGCCTCGCGCAGGGCCGTACGCATGCGCGGCATGCCCAGCGCCCGCTGCCGCGACCAGCCGAAGTCGATCGGCAGCAGCCCCGGCACCAGCACGCTCACGGTGTGCAGACCCAGCGCCCGCTGCTCCGGCAGGGTCTGGTCGACCACCACCACGTCGAACCCCCGGGCGGCGACGGCCTCCACGCACCGCGCCAGGTCCTCGGACACGTCGTCCGACACACCCTCGGGCCCGAGCAGCGAGGACACCGGCCGCAGCGGACCCCGCGAAGGCCCGCGCAGCAGGAAGTCGGCGTGGCGGCCCATCTCCGGCACCCCGTACACCAGCGGGTGGTCGTGCAGCGCGGTCACCAGGCCGAAGTCGGCCGCCATCGCGCGCAGCCGCTCCTCGTCCCGCTCGGTGCGCCCGGGCAGGTTCACCGCGTCCGTCGCGATCTCGCACAGCGCCGAGTCCAGCGCCGACTCCGGGTCCAGCCCGGCCCCCGCCCCGAAGCACATCCGCCCCAGGCCGCCGTCGAACCGCTCGGCGACCGCCGTCACCACCGGGATCGGGAAGCTGATCCGCGTGTCGAAGAACCGCGCCCGGTACCCGTACAGGGCGAGCCGGTCGACCATCGCCCGCGTCGAGGCGCGCCCGCTGGTCGCCGGATCGATCTCCGGCAGCGGCTGCCGCCCGTACCAGGTGAGCAGGAAGGCGTCCCGCTCGACCACCTCCATCAGCCCGAAGTAGGCGGCCTCGGCCAGACTGCCGCCCGAGGCGCAGCCGTTGGAGCTCTCCTGCACGAACCGGTTCTCCAGACCAGGCGCGTGGTAGTACGTCAGCACCTCCGGCACCAGCCTCGGCTGCCGGTCCCGCAGCGACCACCCCCACACCCAGGGGATCTCCCGGTCCGGATCGAAGGGCCGCACCCGGGGGTTGTCCCGGTAGAAGGCCTCGCTGTACAGCCCGACCAGGCGCGGATCCACGGCCTCGGCCCCGAACCCGTTCAGCGAGCCGGTGACGCTGGTCGTACGGGAGCGCGAGCGCATGCCCGCGTACCGCTCCAGCCCCTCCAGCACCCCGACGCGCGCGCTGCGGTCGAAGGAGTCCGTGTGGCCGCCCCAGAACGTCTCGCGCAGGTACTCGCCGGAGCGCATCGAGAAGCAGCCGATGGTCGCGGAGGTGGAGGTCGAGGAGACGTCCTGGACCAGCGAGGGCCCCAGCGCCCCGCACAGCGGGTTCGCGAACGCCGCCACGTCGAGGGCGTACGCCTCCACGGGCCGCGTACGGAACGCCCCCGGCCGGTACTTGGGCGCCGGCTCCGGATCCAGCGCCCGGGCCGTGTCCGCCTCGGGCGTCCCGCACACCGGGCACTCGGGATCGGGCACCAGCGGGTACCCCCGCACGGCCCCGCTCCGCAGGTCCAGCACCCACACCCCGGGGAACACCCCGCGTGCCGGACCGGCGGTGCCGGAGCCCGCCGAGACCACCAGCGCGGCCAGCGCGTCCGCCGCGAAGGGGTGCGCGTACGGCCAGCCGCCCACCGCCCGGGTCTCGCCGCCCAGTTCCAGGGCGTCCCGCAGCGCGACCGACCGCACCGCCTGCCAGCGCCGCTCCAGGCACCGCGCGCACCCCGGCCCGTCCGCCGGGAGGGGGCCGACCACCGCCTGGTGGCCGTAGAGCGCCACCGGGACCGCACCCGCGGGAACCTCCCGGTCCGGGGCGGCGAACGCGTCCCGCAGCCCCAGCGCCGTCACGGCCGGCGGCGGCCCGCCCAACGCGGCGACCGCCCGCTCCAGCAGCGCCGTGAACCGCCCGGCGGCCTTCGCCCCGAGTCCGTCCGCCACGGCGGCGGAGCCGCTACGCGTCATCGCCGGACTCCCGGACCGCCGCCGAGGCGAGCAGCACCCGCACGGTGTGGATGCCCACCCCGGCCAGCTCCGGCGACCCGGTCGGCACCGCGTACGCGTCGAGCCCGGTCCCGGCGAGGCGTTCGAGCACCTGCTCCCAGGACGCCCCGGGCCCCGCCGCCACGGGCGCGGCCGCCGCACCGGACACCGCCAGCGCGCGCGGGTCCAGATCGCGCAGCAGGGGATCACGGCCCGCGTCGGCGCCGTCCACCGCCCCGTACTGCGCCGCGCCGAGGAGCTCGCGCAGCGCCGCCACCGCCGCCGTACGCCGGTCCAGGCCCTCGCCCAGCGCCCAGCGCTCCCCGGCGCGCGCCAGCAGCACCTCCACCCCGGACCGCCGGCCCTCCCCGAGGTCCAGCAGCTCCGGTTCCAGCTCCAGCCGGTCCGCCGACCGCAGCAGGAAGACCAGTTCCGCGTCCTCGCCGTCACGGTCCGGCAGCGGCACCCGGTCCGCCGCCGCCCCCCGCACCGCGCGCAGCAGCGCGGCGTGCCCGAGCGCCGACAGCAGCCCGGCCGCGGCGGCGTCGGCGGGGGAGGGGCCGGCCCCGGCCCCGGCGCGGGTGCGCTCGAAGAGCCGCTCGGCGTTGTGCGGGCCGAACGGCCGTACCGCGCCCGCCGGGACCAGTACGGGCTCCTTCGTCAGCAGGGACACCGCACGCTGGTACGCGGACGGCTCGCCCGGTATCCCGGAGGCCGTCGCCAGCCCCGCCGCGGCCACCGCGCCCGGCTCGCCGCCGCCGACCACGTCCCGGGCCGGCACCACGTGCTCCGCGTACACCAGCGCCGCCGCGTCCAGGGCGCGCATCCGCGCCCCCGCGACGTGGTGCACGTCGAACGCGGCCACGGTGCGTGCCTCGCCGTGCCCGAGGCCCAGCTCGACCACCCCGGCCTTCAGCGGGATCTGCGTCAGCTCCTCGTCCGCGTACCGGGTGAACACCCCCGCGTACGGACGCACCACGGCGGAGCGCCGGTTCAGCTCCTCGACCAGCTCGTCCGCGTCCCGGGCGGTCTCCAGCGTCGGCAGCGCGGGCATGCCCGAGGTGCCGGCGGCGGCGAGGTCCAGGGGGGCCGCCTCCGGCTCCCCGGGCGTGCAGAACGGGCAGCGGGGGTGCGGGAAGAGCGGCTCGGCGGTGACGTCCAGCGAGGCCGTGTCCTGGACGAGGAGCCGCCCGGCGGTCTCGGCCGGCAGCGAACCGGAGGTCGCGCGGAACACCTCGTACCCGAGCAGGTTGCCGATCATCGCGGCCAGCGGCCGCCCCGGCACCGGGCCCTGCGCGAGCGGTGCCTCCGGCAGTGCCAGCGCGCTCCACAGCGCGGCCGCCGGGGCGCCGCCGCGGGCCGAGCCCAGCCGCAGGGCCGCGCAGGACCAGCAGCCGGCGGTGCCGTGGGCCATGAGCGGGCCGACGACGGCGTCGTTCCCGTACGACCAGGCGGGCAGCAGGGTGCGTCCCTCGGGTATCCCGGCGCGCAGCAGCGGCAGCAGCCGGGCCGGAGCCGCCGCCCCGCCGGTCACCACCACGAAGTCGTACCCGTCCAGCGCGTCCCAGCCGAGGGGCTGTCCGGGCAGCGTACGGACCTCCACCGGACAGCCGTCGGCGACGGCCTCGGCCGCCTCGGCCCGTACCTCGTCCGCGTCCGCCCCCGGCGGCAGGCCGACGGTGGCGCAGCCGTTGCGTACCAGGCTCAGCGCGCACCAGCGGGCCACGGCGTCCTCGCCCAGGACGGCGACCCGGGTTCTGCGGAAGCGCAGGAAGCGGGCTTCGGCGTCATCGGCGTAGTGGTCGGCGTAGGCGATCTGCGGCGCGAACCTGCGGGCCACGTCCGCCGACGGCGCGGCGGCCGGCTCCGGCCGCGCGGGCTCTGCGACGGAACGGGCGAAGTCCCGTTCGTACAGCGTCTTGACGAGTTCGCCGACCATCGCGCGCTGCGCGTCGCCCAGCCCCCGGCAGAGCTCTTCGACGGTGTGCTCGCCGGTCAGGTGCGGGACGATCAGCGTGGCGAACCGGTAGGCGGTGCGGGCGGTGAGGCGGAACCCACCGTCGGAATTGTGGAAGAGCACGCCGTCGGGCGTTTCGGTGAAGAGCACGTCCCGGCGGATCCTGGGGCGTGTCGCGGCAACGTACTGGTAGCTGTCCAGGGACATGGAACACCTCTGATTGCGGTCTGATGGGGACGAAGACGTGAGGTGGGAAATGTCGGGGAGGCGGCGTTGCCGCCTCAGCCGGGCAGGAGGGCCGCGGCGCCGTCACGGCCCCGGGCCAGCCACCGCGCGTAGACGCGGAGGAAGGCGTGGATCCGGTAGGGCTCGCCGGGCGGCCCGTCCTCGAGCATCCCGGCCTCCACGAGCTGTTCCAGCACGCTCTCGCCCGCGGCTGTGGCCGGACCGGAGTGCGGCTCGAGCGAGCCGATCCGCAGGAAGGCCTCCCGCAGATCGGGCGGGAGCGCGCCGACGGCCTGCCCGAGGACCTCCGGCACCGACAGCCGGGGGTCCTCGGCGAGGGCCAGCCGGCCCGGCGGGTCCTCCGCCAGCCAGGCCGCGCAGTCGGCGACGGACAGCCCCGGCCGGGTCAGCAGCCGTCCGGCGGCGATCCGCAGCGCGAGCGGGAAGTAGCCGCATACGGCGGCCAGTTCGCGTGCCGCCCGCTCCTCGGCGGCGATCCGCCCGGCCCCGACGAGACCGGTGAGCAGTTCGTGGGCCTCGGCCGGCGCGAGGACGTCGAGCCGGTGCACGAAGCCGCCGTGCCGGGCGACGGCGGCGGCGAGGGCGCGCCGGCTCGTCACCAGTACCGTGGCGCCGCCGGTCTCCGGCAGCAGCGGCAGCACCTGCCCGGCCCCGGCCGCGTTGTCGAGGACCAGCAGCCGCCGGCCGCCGCCACCCGGCTCCGGCAGCAGCTTGCGCGCCTCCTCGACGTCCAGCGGGCTCCCGTCGGGCCGGGCCAGGTCGATGCCCGATACCCCGCCGGGGAAGGCCCGCCGGACCTCGTACGCACTCTGCTGCGCGAGCGCCGACTTGCCGATGCCGGGGGCTCCGGAGACGACCAGCAGCCGGGGCGCGTCGGCGTCGGTGAGGCGCAGCGCCAGGGCCCGCAGGTCCGCCCCGCGTCCGGCGAAACCGGGCACCGGCGGTGGCCCGGCGTGCTCGGGGGCACGGTCGCGCACGGCCGGCGCGGGGCGCGGCGGCGCCGGTCCGAGTTCCTCGGGGCGGCCGGCCGGGCCCAGCTCCTCGGCCCGCAGGATCGCCAGTTCCAGGCGCCGCAGGCCCGGGCCCGGGTCGACGCCGAGTTCCTCGCGCAGCCGCTCGCGCACGGTGCGGTACTCGGCGAGGGCCTCCGCCTGCCTTCCGGTGCGGTAGAGCGCCTCGATGAGCTGCTCGGTGAAGCGCTCGCGGACGGGCTGGCGGCGGGCGCCCTCGTACAGGTCGACGAGCACCTGGTGGCAGTTCCCGGCGGCCAGTTCGAGGTCGCACACCCGCTCCAGCACCCGGAGCCGCTCCTGTTCGAGCGCGGGCACCGCGTCCCGGTGGAGCATGCCCGAGGCCACGTTGGACAGGGGCTGCCCCTGCCAGAGCGAGAGCGCCTCCCGCAGCCGGTACAGCTCCTCGGGGGTCCCGGCGGCGGCCCGCGCCTGCGCTGTCAGTAACCGGAACAGCACGAGGTCGAGCGTTTCGGTGTCGTTGCGCATGCGGTAACCGCCCGGCACGGCCTCGATGGTGGTCGCGGATATGCCGTATTTCGCGAATAACCTGCGCAGGCGCAGCACACAGGTCTGGAGTGCGGCCCGGGCGGTGGCGGGAGGCTCCTCGTCCCATACGGCGCGCATCAGATAGCCGGTGGAAACGACGGCTCCGGGGTGGAGCAGGAGAGCGGCGAGAAGACTGGTCGGTTTGGAAGGTTTGAGAACTACTGTCTCGGGGCCGTGCGCAATACTCAAGGGCCCCAAAAGCTGGAACCGCATTGGTCCCCCGTGTCGGGTCACGTGTGTCGCAGATGAGCGTGATGACGGGGGGCGTCGTTCCCGCGAGCCGCGATGACGGACGCGTACTCCCGAAGGAGTCCGGACCAGTGCCCGCGGCTGCTCGCCGCTCCCCGTTGGGCGGTGAATATCTGGAACCCTACAGAACGGATCTTGTGGAAGTCGAACCGAGATCCGGGTCGATTCCGGCGGTCCAGGCGTTTTTCTCCTCTCCGTCACGCCGGGAATCCGTGGAGTTACCGCCGGTTCGTCAATTCTGTTCAGACATAAACGAGTTCTGATGGAAGCGCGGTCGAGTATCGATGGAGGACGCATTCGCGGAGGGGGGCCGGATGGCCGGATGAGGTGACCGGACTGGCGTATTCCAGTCGTGCCCGACGGCTGGAACGGTGAATTCCGGAACCCGAACCGGAATCCGCCGCCCAGGAAAAAGCGCCCCGGCCGGGAGCCGGCCGGGGCGCGCGGGCCGGCGCGCTACTCGAAGCGCGTGGTGTCGCCCGCTCCGCGGCGCAGGATCTCCACCCCGCCGCCGGAGAAGTCGACGACCGTGGTCGGCCGGGTGCCGCAGTCGCCGGAGTCGACCACCGCGTCCACCACGTGGTCGAGCCGCTCCTTGATCTCCCAGCCCTGCGTCATCGGCTCCTCCTCGTCCGGCAGCAGCAGGGTGCTGGAGAGCAGCGGCTCGCCCAGCTCGGCGAGGAGGGCCTGGGTGACGAGGTGGTCGGGGATCCGGACCCCGACCGTCTTCTTCTTCGGGTGCAGCAGCTGGCGCGGCACCTCCGAGGTGGCCTTGAGGATGAAGGTGTAGGGGCCCGGGGTCGCCGCCTTGACGGCCCGGAACACGTCGTTGTCCACGTGCACGAACTGCCCCAGCTGGGCGAAGTTCTGGCACACGAGGGTGAAGTGGTGCTTGTCGTCCAGGTTGCGGATCGACCGGATCCGCGCGATGCCGTCACGGTTGCCCAGCTGGCATCCCAGCGCGAAACAGGAATCCGTGGGGTACGCGATGAGCGCGCCGGAGCGGATGCTGTCGGCCACGCTGCTGAGGGTGCGCCGCTGGGGGTTCTCGGGGTGCACGTCGAAGTACTTCGCCATCCGCCGAGCCTACGGGACCGGATCGCTCCGCTCCGCCGCTGTCCCCAGGGCAGGCGCTGTGCTCCGTCCGGGTTCACTTGGGGCGCCCGTTCGGACGCAGCACCGAGTTTATGATCATCGTTTCGGCTTTCCGTCCTCTTTGATGCTGTCATCCGGCCGTGGGGCAACCGGGGCAACCGGGACAACTGGGAGGGCTGCGTGGCGAAGTCAGGGACGAAGGCGTGGAGTGCGGTCGCCGCGGTGACGGGGGCCGCGCTGGCCCTCGCCCACGCACCGGGCCGTACGGCCGAAGCGGCGGCGGCCCCCGGCCCCGCCCCGGAGGCGGCGGTCACCCTGCTGGTCGGCCACGCCCTGGACGGCGGCCCGCGCGCGGACGCCGCCGGGTGGTGCGCCGCCGGAGCCTTCCGGGGCGGCCGCTGCGGCACCTGGCGGGAACAGCGGGTGCTCGCCACCGCCCGGGGCGGCGCCGTCCTGCGGGACCCGGCCCTCGGCGAGGCCGGCGAACTCCCCACCGACCCGGGCTCCCCCCTGGAGATCACCCTCGCCCGGCCGGAGGCGGGCCGTCTGACCGACGTGACCGTGACCGACGGGCACGGCCGCCACCTCGCCGGCGAGCTCGGCCCGGACGGCGGACACTGGCGCAACACCGAACCCCTGCGCGCGGGGGAGGGCTACACCGTGCGGGTCCGCGCCCAGGACGGCCGCGGCGCCCCCGTCGGCGTCGGCCTGGTCTTCCGGACCTCACCGGCCGACGCACCCGACGACGGGGGCAGGCTCACCGCCGAGTTCGGCCCCCGCCCCGGCACGTACGGCGCGGGCCAGATCGTCACCGCCGAGCTCAGCCACCCGGTCCCCGCCGACGACCCCGGCGCCCGCGCCCGCGTCGAGCAGGCCCTCCAGGTCACCTCCCGGCCCCACGTCGAGGGAGCCTGGCACTGGGTCGACGGCTCGACCCTGCACTTCCGGCCCCGCACCTACTGGCCCGCCCACACCGTCGTCCGCGTCCGCAGCGGCCTCGACGGGGTCGAACTCGGCGAACACGGCTACGGAGGCCCCTCCGAACCCCTCGAATTCACCGTCGGGGACCGCATCGAGGCCGTCACCGACTCCGCCGCCCACCTGATGACCGTACGCCGCAACGGACGCGTCATCAGGACCATCCCGGTCACCACCGGCAAGGCCGGCTTCCGCACCCGCAGCGGCATCAAGGTCGTCCTCGGCAAGGAGTACAAGGTCCGCATGCGCGGGGACACCGTCGGCATCAAGAAGGGCACCAAGGAGTTCTACGACCTCCCCGTCTTCTACGCGACACGGGTCACCTGGAGCGGAGAGTACGTCCACGCCGCGCCCTGGTCGGTCGAGGCGCAGGGCGAGGAGAACGTCAGCCACGGCTGCACCGGCATGTCCACCGAGGACGCCGCCTGGTTCTACGGGACCGTCCGCGAGGGCGACATCGTCGAGGTGGTCAACAGCGGCGGCGCGAAGATGGACCCCTTCGGCAACGGCATCGGCGACTGGAACCTGGACTGGCGCACATGGCTCGCGGGCAGCGCCCTGAACGGCGCCGCCGCGCCGCCCGCGCCGCCGGACAGCCCCTCGCGCCTCACCCCGACGACCTGAGGCATGGCCCCCCTCGCGGTACGCCGCCCCGCACCGCCCGCCGCCGGCCCGCGCCGGGTGCTGCTCGCGGGCTCCGTCGGGAACTTCACCGAGTGGTACGAGTTCGGCGTCTACGGAGCCTTCGCCACGGTCATCGCCGACCGGTTCTTCACCCCCTCCGGGGCGGCCGGCCAGGGCGGCGCCGGGCCGCTGGTCGCCACGTACGCCTCCTTCGCGGTGTCCTTCTTCTTCCGGCCCGCCGGAGCCCTCCTCTTCGGCCGCCTCGGCGACCGCCTCGGCCGCCGCCCCGCCCTGATCCTCGTCATCGCCCTGATGACCCTGGCCACCACCCTGATCGGCCTCCTCCCGACCCGGGACGCCATCGGAGCCGCCGCCCCCTGGCTGCTGGTCCTGCTCCGCGTCCTGCAAGGGCTCTGCACGGGCGGGGAGTTCGGCGGAGCCGTGGCCCTGATGACGGAATCCGCGCCTCCGGGCCGGCGGGGCCGACACGGCGCCTGGCAGTCCTTCACCGTCGCCCTCGGCCTGCTCGCCGGCGCGGCCGTCGCCGCCCTCCTGGCCGGACTCCTCACCCCGGCGGCCCTGCACGCCTGGGGCTGGCGGATCCCCTTCCTGCTGGCCCTGCCGCTCGGGCTCGCCGCGTACCGGCTGCGCTCCGGACTGCCCGCGGAGCCCCCGCCCCCTGCCCCGCCGCCCCCGCCCGCGCCCCCTGTCCCGCCGCCCCCGCCCGCGCCCCCTGTCCCGCCGCCCCCGTCCCTGTCTCAGGCCCCGTCCCCGCCGCCGGATGCCCGGGCCCCCGGCCGCACCGGCACCGTCCGGGCCGTCGCCCTCGCGGTGGGCCGGCTCATGGGCTGGTCGGCGGCCGGCTACACCTTCCTCGTGGTCCTGCCCTCCTACCTCCAGGCCACCCTCGGCGCCTCCTTCCACCAGGCCCTGGTCGCGACCACCCTCGCCAACCTCGGCTTCGCCGCCGCCATCCTGCCCGCCGGCATCCTCAGCGACCGCGTCGGCCGCCGCCCCGTCATGCTGGCCGGCGCCCTCGCCGTCACCCTCTTCGCGCTCCCGCTGCTCCACCTCCTCCAGGACCCCGCCGCCCCCGCCGCCGCCAAGGCCGCCGCCGTCCTCGCCGCCGGCGCCACCGTCGGCCTGCTCGCCGGCCCCGGCCCCGCCATGCTCGCCGAGATGTTCCCCGCCCGGGTGCGCTGCACCGGGCTTGGGCTGGCGTACGCCCTCAGCGGTGCGGTGTTCTCCGGCTGCGCCGGGCTCGTCATCACCGCCCTGACCGCCGCCACCGGCGACCACGACGTCCCCGCCTACTACGCCGCCGGCACCTGCGCCCTCAGCGCCCTCGCCCTGGCCGGCCTGCGAGGCGACGGCCACAGGAGGCCCCTGCCGTGAGGGTGATCGGGCTGATGTCGGGCACCTCGTACGACGCCGTCGACGCGGCCGCGGCCCGGCTGGCCTTCGAGGACGACGGCGAGACCCTGCGTCTGGTCCCGCTCGGACTGGTCAGTGCCCCCTACGAGGACGGCCTGCGCGACGCCCTCGCCGCCTCCCTGCCGCCCGCGGCCACCACCCTGGCCGACGTGTGCCTCCTCGACACCCGCATCGGGCAGGCCTTCGCCGCCCTCGCGGTCCGCGCCGACCGCGAACTGTGCGCCGGCCGCGCCCGGCTGATCGCCTCGCACGGCCAGACCGTCTACCACTGGACCGACGCCGGGCAGGTCCACGGCACCCTCCAGCTGGGCAGCCCCGCCTGGATCGCCGAGGCCACCGGGCGTCCCGTCGTCTCCGACTTCCGCCCCCGCGACATCGCGGCCGGCGGCCAGGGCGCCCCGCTCGTCAGCCTCGTCGACCTGATGCTGCTGCGCGGACGCCCCGGGACGCCCGCCGCCCTGAACATCGGCGGGATCGCCAACCTCACCGCCGTGCCCGCGGCCGGCCCGCCGGTGGCCTTCGACACCGGACCCGGCAACGCCCTGATGGACGCCGCCGTACGCGAAGTCACCGGCGGGCGCCTCGGGTACGACGAGGGCGGCGCCCTCGCCGCCGCCGGCCGGGTCCACGAGCCGCTCTTGCGGCGCCTGCTCGCCGAGCCGTACTACCGGCGCCCCGCCCCCAAGACCACCGGCAAGGAACTGTTCCACCACGGCCACCTGCGCACCGCCCTCGACGGCTGCCCCGCCCTCCCGCCGCAGGACCTCCTCGCCACCCTCGCCCGGCTCACCGCCCGGACCGTCGCCGACGCCCTGCGCCCGCTGCGCGTCACCGAGGTCATCGCCTCCGGCGGCGGCACCCGCAACCCGGTCCTCATGGCCATGCTCCGCGAGGAACTGCCCCCGCGCACCGCCCTGCTGGACTCGGCGGCCCTGGGCCTGCCCGCCGCCGCCAAGGAGGCGTACGCCTTCGCCGTCCTCGGCTTCCTCACCCTGCACGGCCTGCCCGGCAACGCCCCCGGCTGCACCGGCGCCCGGGGGCCCCGGCTGCTCGGCTCCCTCACCCCGGGCCACGGACCGCTGCGCCTGCCGCCCCGGCCGCCGCGCCCACCGGTACGGCTCACCGTGGGCCCAGCGTCCGGGGTCGGACCGTCTTGAGCGTGCCGCCGCGAGGACTGTAGGTCACGTACGGCGGGCGGGAGGCGTCGGCAGCGGAGTGGCCCCCTCCTGTACGAGCGTCAGCAGGACGAGCGCGTCCGTCCAGCCCAGCGGCACGACCGCGCGCGGCCGGCCCTGCTCGTCCACCGTCTCGGGCAGTTCGCCCAGCACGTTGCGCTGGGCGAGCACCCAGTCCAGCACGGCGCGGCCCTTCTCCCGCTCACCCGTCGCCGACCAGGCGAGGGAGAAGAACGTGGTGCTCGGCGTCCACGTGACGTTCCCCCACTCCGAGTCGTCGGTACCCGGCACGATCCCGCCGTTGGACCTCCGCAGGGCCCGGTACGTCTCGTCGAGCGCCCGGGGGATATCGGCGGGGGTCCGGTTGAACGGCGGCGCCATGAACGCCACCGCGGTGTCGGGGCCGAACTGCCCGTCGAGGGTGCGCGGGTAGCCGAGCGGCCCGAACCGCCTGGCGATGGCCGCCTCCAGCCGCCCCGCGGCGGAGGCCCAGCGGGCGGAGTCCGCTTCCCGCCCGAGCCCGGAGGCCAGGTCGGCGGCGGCCCGCAGGCCGGACAGCAGCGGTGCGGCGGTGCCGAGGTTGGCGGTCTGCGTGGGCAGTTCCCAGTAGTCGGGGGAGGCCGGCGGCAGCCCCTCGCCGTCGAGGGAGGCAGCCGCGTAGTCGGCGGCCTTCGCGAGCGCGGGGTACAGCCCGCGCAGCCGTTCCTCCCGGCCCTCGCGGGGCGTGGTCCGGTACCACTGCCAGGCCGCCCAGGGGACCCAGCCGTTGGCGTCGAGCTGCCACGGCCGGGAGTCCGGCGGTCCCGAGCCGTCGAGCTTGGTACGGGCCTCCCAGGTGCCGTCCGCCCGCTGCGTCTCGGCGCTGTGCCGCAGGATCCGGTACGCCTCCTCGTCGTGCCCGGTGTGCGCGAAGGCGGCCGCCGCGAAGGCGGCGTCACGAGGCCAGGAGAAATCCCAGAAGGGGTGCCAGGCCGCGGCGAAGGCCCCGTTGGGCCGCAGCAGCGCCCGCATCGACAGCAGCGCCCGCCCGGCGCTCTCGCGGCGGGCCCCGGCCGCCCCCGGGACCAGGCCCTGGGCCAGCCAGCGCCGGGACTCGGCGATCTGGGCCAGCGCGCCCGCGTCGCCGGCCTCGACGACCCGGGACTTCTCCGCGCCCTCGGGCAGGTAGCGCCAGCGGCCCGACGGCAGCACCAGCACGTTGCTGCCCTCCACGTAGCGGGCGCCCACCGCGAAGGCCGGGCTCACGGCCTCCACCGCCCGCCCGTTGAAGAGCAGGCCCGCCGTCCGGGCGGGCTTCGTCGAGGCCGGTACGTAACAGGCCTCGGTCTCCCCGCACCGCTCGGAGCCCGCCGGGTTCACGTAGAAGGCCAGGCGGCCCGTGCCCGGCTGCCACTTCCCCCGGGCCTGGTCGTACTGCGCGGCCGGCGGAAAACCGGCCGGGGCCGCCCGCGTGCCGTACCAGGTGACCTTCGTGTTCTCGGCGGTGGTGGCCTGGGCGAACAGGTGGTACCGGGCGCCGGGCCGCAGCGCCGCGCTCATCGGCACCTCCACCCAGCCCGTGCCCGCCCCGCCCAGGGCGGCCAGGTCGACGGTGGCCGAGGCGACCGCCGAGCCGGCGTCGCCCCGGGCGGTACGCACCTGCACGGTCAGCCTCCCGGCCGCCGCCGTACTGCCGAGGAAGAGCGAGACCCGCGAGAGCCGGTCGTCGTCGGTGGTGAACTCCTGGGCCGCCGCCCATCCGGTGTTCCCCCCGCCCCTGATCCAGTACAGGCCCACGTCGTGACCCGCCTGCCCGTCGAAGGCCGCCCGTCCGGCGGGGGAGAGGGGCCCGCCCGCGGCGACCGCGCCGTCCGCCGTCTGCGACAGGGCCGCGAGCAGGGCGACGGCCACCAGGACCGACCGTGTGCGCATCACGCATTGCCTCCACTGTGATGAAGCGTCAAGAAGCCGGGGGGAGCGCGTACACGGCGCCGTTCATCCAATATCCCCGGCGGCGCCCCCGCCGAGGGGGCGTGATCGCTCCAGCCGCTCAAGACCCCCCGAAGCACCGCCCGGACGGTCCAACGCCCGTCACCAGCCGGGGTAACGGTGCAGCCAGTGCGGGTCCCAGCCCTTCTCGTACTCGCCGCCGCCCGGCGACTCCCGCAGCTCCGACAGCAGGTCCCGCGCCAGGGTGTCCAGCACCCACGCCAGCTCGTGCCGGCTCACCAGCCCCACCGGCAGCGCCTGGGCCCCGTGGACCGCGCCCAGCAGCGCCCCCGCCACACAGGCGACCGCCTCCCCGTCGGGCGCCCCCGCCGCGAACCGCAGCGCCCGCTCCACCTCCCCGCGCTCCGGGAACGAAGCCGCCGCGTACAGCCCCCCGAGCACCGCCGACCACGCCGTCGGGTCCGGCGCCAGCCGCGCCAGCCGGACCGGATCCCCCGGATGGGCGGCCGCCCCGGCCAGCGCCCCGGCCAGCAGCCCCAGCTCCGCCCGCGGTACGTCCTCCACCCCGCCGAGCGCCGCGAGCGCGTCCCCGGCGGCCCCGCGCACCGACTCCGCGACCAGGCAGTGCGCGGCCAGCGCGGTCGCGCACACCGCCGCCCACTGCGCCCCCGGATCCCCGTGGGTCAGCGCCGCCACCTCGCGCAGCGGGTGGTTCCTCAGCCGGACGTACTTCGGCGACCGGGCGTCGCCCCACAGCGCCAGGGGCAGCGTCCGGCCCACCGCGTGCCAGCCGCGGCTGCGCGTCGCCGGCTCCTCCAGCGTGCCCTGCCAGGCCCCCGACAGGGCCTCGACGGTGGCCGGGGCGCTGCCGCGCCGCTCCGCCAGCGCCGGCACCCCGGCGAGCCAGCCGTCCGGCCACTCCCGGGCACCGCCCGACCGGTCCCAGCGCCCGCGCACGTGCTCGCGCGCGATGCCCTGGAGGTACGCCCAGCGTCCGTACGCGTGCCACAGCACCGACGGGGGATGGCAGATGCCCTTGTGGCTGCCGCGCACGGCGGCCCGTACCGAACCCTCCACGGTGAAGCAGGCCAGCTGGGTGCAGACCCCCGCACGCAGCACCCCCGCGGGCACCGGCCCGCCCCGCGCCGCGCCCAGGGACTCCCCGAGCGCCAGCCCGAGCAGCAGCCCACGGGCACCCTCCGTCGCCCTGCCGCGCTCCGCCGGCTCCTGGCGCTCCGTCAGCCCGTCCATCGGTTCCGGGTCCCCCTCATCCGCGTCGAACACCGGTGGGCATCGTACGCACGGCATTTCCGGCCATCTCACCAGGCCTCCACATCCGCACCAGCGGCGCGCGAGCGCAATCGAACAGGCTCTCCCCGTCCAGCCACCGCGCACTTTGCGCCAACCCGACCGACCGGCACACGAGGCGCCGGGCCACACCCACGGGGGAAAAGTGATCACTCGACGGACCGCACTCCGGGCAGGCGTCGCCGCCACCAGCATCGTCGGCACCGGCGGCATGCTGCTGCCCGCCGTGAACGCCGCCACGGCAGAGCCGGCCCGCAACGCCGCAGGCGCCGCCGAACTCGACGCCGCGTCCATAACCAAGTTCACGCAGAAGATGCCCGTGCCCCCGGTCCTGCAGCCCTACCGGACCACGAGCACCACCAGCTACTACCGCATGACCCTGAAGGAAGCCACGAAGGAGATCGTGCCCGGGCTCAAGACCCCGCTGCGCACCTTCAACGGCTCCTTCCCCGGCCCCGTCATCAAGGCCGAGTCGGGCCGGCGCGTCGTCATCAAGCAGACGAACTCCCTCGCCGTCCCCACCTCGATCCACCTCCACGGCGCCCACGTCCCGCCGGACAGCGACGGCGCCCCGATGGACCTGATCCCGGCCGGCGGCGGCACGAAGACGTACACGTACCCCAACACCCAGCCGCACGCGAACCTGTGGTTCCACGACCACGCCCACCACATGGAGTCGGAGAACGTCTTCCGCGGGATGACGGGCACCTACATCCTCACCGACGACATCGAGCGCCGCCTGCGCCTGCCCTCCGGCCAGTACGACGTCCCGATCTCGCTGCGCGACGCCCGCTTCCTCGAGAGCGGCGAACTCGTCTACGCCATGGGCGACTTCATGAAGCGCAACGTCGTCCTCGCCAACGGCAAGTCCTGGCCGTTCTTCGAGGTCGCGGCCCGCAAGTACCGCTTCCGCCTCACCAACACCTCCAACCAGCGCTTCTTCGACCTGCACCTCGCCGACGACTCCGAGCTCGTCCAGATCGGCACCGACGGCGGCCTGCTGCCCGCCCCGCACCGCACGAACGTGGTCGCGATCAGCCCCGGCGAGCGCGCCGACGTCGTCATCGACTTCTCCCGCTACCCCGTCGGCACCGTCATCGAGCTGCGCAACAAGGACATCGCCCCGTTCGAGTCCGCGGACGTGGTCGGCAAGGTGCTCCAGTTCCGCGTCACCCGCACCGCGGCCGACCACAGCGTCGTCCCGGACCAGCTGCGCACCCTGCCGCCGCTCGGCCCGGCCACCGTCCAGCGCGAGTTCGACATGCGGATGGACGAGGCCCCCGGCGGCAGCGCGTACATCAACGGCAAGACGTACGACATGGACCGCATCGACACCGACATCGCCTACGGTGCCACCGAGATCTGGACCGTGACGAACAGCAACAAGATCGCCCCGCACAACTTCCACATGCACCTCGTGCAGTTCCGCGTGCTGGAACGCAACGGCAAGCCCGTCACCTCCGGCCCCGAGACCGGCCTCAAGGACACCGTGCCACTCAAGCCGGGCGAGACCGTGAAGCTCCAGGCCACCTTCGACGGCTACCGCGGCACCTACGTCTACCACTGCCACCTGTTCGACCACGGCGCCATGGGCATGATGGCCAACATGCGCATCTCCTGACGCCCCGGCCCTCCCCGCCCCGGCGGCCACTCGCGGCCGCCGGGGCGGACCCGTCCCCGTTGCCCCGCCGGGGTCCTGATCGTTTGGCCGCCTGACGGACGGCCGGGCAGGAACCACACACGGGACGGGTGACCGGGATGCGGATGGGGCGCAGGACGGTACTGCGGGCGGCTTCGGCCGGGGCGCTGACGGCACTGGCCGGGCTCCGCGCCCCCAGCGGCGCGGCGGCCGCGCCGGCACAGGGACCCCCCGACGGGGACCGGGCGGTGCTGCGCTTCACCCGCGCCACCAACGGCGCGGCCACCGCCACCGCCGACGGACGGCGCGTCATCGCCGAGGTGCAGAACGTCCTCTGGTCGCTGCCCCCGGACGGCGGGCCCGCCACCCGCCTCACCCCGCCCGACCTGGAGCCCGGCCGCCCGGTGTTCTCCCCGGACGGGAGCCGCGTCGCCATGAGCGCCTACCGCGGCGGAACCTTCCACATCTGGGTGATGCGCGCCGACGGCACCGGCCTGCGCCGCCTCACCGACGGCCCCTTCGACCACCGCGCGCCCGCCTGGTCCCCCGACGGCCGCACCCTCGCCTTCTGCTCCGAACGCGGCGGGGACCCCGTCGCCGGAAGCCCGTACCGCATCTGGACCGTCTCCCTCGCCGACGGCGGCCTGCGCCGCCTCACCGGAGCACCCGGCCAGGACGGACCCGGCCAGGACGGCGCCTGGGAGGACCTCGACCCGGTCTTCTCGCCCGACGGCGGCCGGGTGCTCTTCCCGCGCGCCACCCCGTCCGGCGAAACCCTCACCGCGCGCATCCTCGCCTCCGTCGCCGCCGACGGGACCGGCCCCGTACGGACCGAACACACCGCCGCCGCCGGCAGCATGCTGGCCCCCGCCCTCTCCCCGGCCGGCCGCTCCGCCTGGCTGTCCGCCGCCCCCGGACCCCGCAGGGCCGAGCACCTCACCCTCTACGCCGACGGCCGCCCCGTCGCCCTCGACGGCGACCTCGCTCCCGCGCCCCCGCGCTGGATCGGCGACGACCGCCTGCTGGTCACCCTCGACGGCCGGTTCCGGGTGATCCGTCCCCACCGCGACGCCACCGCCCACGAGATCCCCCTCGACGCCACCCTCGACGTGCCCCGCCCCCGCTACCGGGTCAAGGACTACGACCTGGAAGCCGAACGCCCCCGCCCCGTACGCGGCGTCCACCTGCCCGCCCTCTCGCCCGACGCCCGCAGCGTCGCCTTCGCCGCGCTCGGCGCCCTCTGGACCGCCCCCGTCGCCGGGGGACCCCCGCGCCGGATCCTCCAGGCCCCCGCCACCGCCTACGTCCAGGGCCCGGTGTGGACCCCGGACGGCCGGGCCCTGCTCTACACCGACGACCGCGACGGGCTGAACACCGTACGCCGCAGGGAACTCGCCGACGGCCGGGACAGCGTCCTCTCCCCGCCCGGCCGGGTCTACGGCTCCCTCTCCCCGGACGGCACCCGGCTCGCCGCCCTGGACCTCGCCGGCCGGCTGATCGTCCGCGACCTCGCCTCCGGCACCGACACCCCGCTCGTGGCCCCGCTCGGCGGCGGAGGCCTGCCCAGCCCGCCCAGCTGGTCCCCCGACGGACGCCACGTCGCCCTCTGTGACCGCAACCGGCTCAGCCGCCGCTTCCGCGAGGGCTACAACCTGATCCGGATCGTCGACACCGCCACCGGCTCCGCCCGCCTCCACGCCCTCGCCCCGCACACCTCCCTCTCCGACCGCTACGCCGCCGGCCCCGTCTGGTCGCCCGACGGCCGCTTCCTGGCCTGCGTCGCCGAATCGGCCCTGTGGCTGCTCCCCGTCACCCCCGACGGCACCCCCGCCGGACCCGCCCGCCGCCTCACCGACGAACCCGCCGACCACCCGTCCTGGTCCGCCGACTCCCGCACCCTGCTCTACCAGTCCTGCGCCCGCCTGCGGCTGCTCGGCCTCCGCCCCGACGGCACCCCCGAGGGGGCGCCGCGCACCGTCCCCGTCGCCCTCTCCTACCGCCGCCCCGAGCCCGTCGACACCGTCGTCCACGCCGGACTGCTGTGGGACGCCACCGGATCCCCGCCCCGCGCCGACGTCGACCTGCTCATCAGCGGCGGCCGCATCACCGCCGTCGAACCGCACCGCCCGCGCCGCCGGGCCGCCCGCACCGTCGACGCCTCCCGGGGCACCGTCCTGCCGGGACTGTGGGACGCGCACGTCCACCCGTACCCCTACACCTACGGAGCCCGGCAGGGCGCCCTCCACCTGGCCTACGGCATCACCACCGCCGTCTCCCTCGGCGGCTCCGCCTACGAACAGGCCCGCCTGCGCGAGGACATCCGCTCCGGCCGCCTCGCCTCCCCCCGGCTGCTGGCCGGCGGCGAACTCCTCGACGGCTCCCGCGTCGCCTACAGCATGGGCCGCGCCCACCGCACGCACGCCGGACTCGCCCGCTCCCTGGCCCGCGCCGAGGCCTGGACTGGGACTTCGTCAAGACCTACGTACGCGCCCCCTACGCCTTCATGGAAGAGGCCGCCCGCTTCGCCCGCGAACGGCTCGGCGTCCGCTGCGGCTCCCACCTGTGCGCTCCGGGCATCCAGTCCGGCCAGGACCTGACCACGCACCTGATCGCCACCGAACGCGCCGAGTACGGCCACGGCGCGACCCCCGCCGGCCACACGCACCAGGACACCCTGGAGGTCTACACCCACGGAGGCTTCGACCTCGTGGCCACCCCCTTCACCGCCCTGCCCCTCATCGGCGCGGACCCCTCCCTCGCCGCGGACCGGCGCGTCACGGCCATGATGCCGCCCTGGGACGTGGCCACCCTCCGGGCAGCCGCCGCCCGCCCGCCGACCCCCGAGCAGAACACCGCGCTGGAGCGGGAGATCGCCGTCTACCGGAGCGTCCTCGCGGGCGGCGGCCGCGTCGCACTCGGCACCGACGCCCCGCTCACCCCCGTCGGCCTCCACCTCCACCTCGCCCTGCGCGCCCTGCACCGGTACGGCTTCTCGCCCGCCGAGGCCCTCACCACCGCCACCCGCACCCCCGCCCGCGTCTACGGCGCCGACGGGCACCTCGGCACGGCCGAACCGGGCAGGCTCGCCGACCTCACCCTCATCGACGGAGACCCCTTCACCGACTTCGACGACCTGGTCCGCGTCCGCGCGGTCCTCCGCGCCGGCACCCCCTACGAACGCGACGCGCTGGAAGCGGCCTTCCCCGGTCCGCTCACCCCCGACCGGGCCTGGCGGCCCGTGCTGCGCCAGATGCACCGCGACTCCTGCTGCACCGCGCACCGGGTCAACGGGCCGTTCCTTTAGGGGGGTTAGCCCCACCCCCGGGCGGCCGGTCTGCCGGATGGGCCCGCCCGGGCGCACTGCACGAGGCTTGCCGCATGACGATTTCCCGGAGCAAGGCCCTCCTGCTGACCCTCTCCGCCGCGGCCGCAGCGGCCGCCCTGACCGCCTCCGCCCTCCCGGCGCAGGCCGCCGGCGGCCCCCGCACCGAGGTGCCCGGGCTCGACTGGCGCCCCTGCGCCAAGCCGGGCGGGCCCGCCGCCCAGGAGTGCGCCGACCTCCCCGTTCCGCTCGACTACGCAGACCCGCGCGGCCCGCAGATCAGCGTGGCCGTCTCCCGGATCCGCAGTGACCGCCCCGACGCCCGGCGCGGCACCCTCGTCGTGATCCCCGGCGGCCCGGGAGGCTCCGGGGTACAGCGTCTGACGCAGAAGGGCCCCGCCCTCCAGCAGCAGCTCGGCGGCGCCTACGACCTCGTCGCCTTCGACCCCCGCGGCGTCGGCGGCTCCACCACCGCGAGCTGCGGCCTCGCCCCCGAGGACCGCTACCTCACCGCCCTGCGCTCCTGGCCCGCCGCCGACGGGGACATCACCGAGAACCTCGCCCGCTCCCGCCGCACCGCCGAGGCCTGCGCCCGCAACGGCGGACCCGTGCTGCGCAGCTTCACCACCGCCAACCAGGTCCGCGACATGGACCGCCTCCGCGCGGCACTCGGCGAGCGCAAGCTCTCCGCCTGGGGAGTCTCGTACGGCACCTACGTGGGCGCCGTCTACGCGCAGACGTACCCCGGGCGCACCGACCGCTGGGTCCTCGACAGCAGCGGCGACCCCGACCCCAAGCGCGTCGCCCGCGGCTGGCTGGCCAACATGGCCCAGGGCTCCGACGACCGCTTCCCCGACTTCGCCGCCTGGGCCGCCCACCCCGACCGCGACAAGGACGGCCTGCGGCTGGCGCAGCGCCCCGAGGACGTCGAGCCCCTCGTGCTCTCGCTCTTCGCCTCCCTGGACCGCGCACCCCGCCCGTCCACCACCCCCGGGGTGCCCCTGACCGGCAACGGCCTGCGCCAGGCCCTCCAGAACACCCTCTACAGCGACTCCGCCTTCCCCGGCTTCGCCCGGCTCGTCGCCGCCCTGCGCGACCCGGCCCACACCCCCGCCCTCCCGCCCGAGCTCGCCCGCCCCCTGCGCGACGAGGACGCCGCCCAGCTCGTCGCGGTCCTGTGCAACGACGTGACCTGGCCGGGCGGTTCCCCGGCCGACCGGCAGCGCGCCGTCGATGAGGACCGGGCCCGGCACCCGCTGACGGCCGGCATGCCGGTCAACGTGCTCCCGTGCTCCTTCTGGAAGGACGCCCCCGAGCACAAGCCCACCAAGATCACCAACCACGGCCCCTCCGGCATCCTGATGATCCAGAGCCGCCGCGACCCCTCCACGCCCCACTCCAAGAGCCTGAAGATGCGCGAGGCCCTCGGGGACCGGGCCGTACTCGTCACCGTCGAACAGGGCGGCCACGGCGTCTACCTCGGCAACGGCAACGCCTGCGGGGACCGCACCGTCACCCGGTTCCTCACCACCGGCCAGCGCCCCGCCCGCGACACCAGCTGCGCGAACTGAGCGCCGGGGCCGGCCGGCCGGGAAGGACTGGGCCGCCCGGGGGCCGGGGCGACGGTGCCCCGCGCGTCACGGCGCCGGGCGCCGGGACGGTGGTTGACTGGCCGTCATGCCGCTCGACTCCTACGGGGTGCTGTCGGGAACGCTGCACCGCCACTTCCGAGACCGGCCCGACACCCAGGGGCACTGGTTCCACGTCAACCTGGAGGTGGACGCGCCCGCCGGCCGGTACCGGTGCGCCGTCGACGTGGACAGCAAACAGTCCACCACCGGCGTCCAGTGGAAGGTGTTCACCCTGGCCGCCTCCGTCCTCGACCCGGTGCCCTCCCTGGATCCCGGCTACCACGACCTCTCGATGAGCCCGGGCTCCGGCGCCCTCGACTGCCTGCGCCATCCCGCCCTCCAGCACCGCCCCGGCTGCGCCTTCCCCGTACGCCCGCCCGCCTGGCTCCAGGACCTCATGAACCGGCTGAACCCGCCCCGCTCCTGGATCTCGGGCTCCAACCTCGACGCCGCCCGGGCCCTGGAGCCCATCCTGGTGCCCGGCCGGGAGGTCATGGTCTTCGGAGAGCCCTTCGACCACGGGCTCGGCATGCACAACATCCACCAGAACCAGGGCGATCCGTACGGCAGCCAGTGGTGGGACGAGAACGGCACCTGGCAGGACGGGGCCACTCTCACCCGCCGGCCCGACGGCCTGTACGACGTCTTCCTCAACAAGTTCTCCAGCCAGTCCGACCACACCGGGCCGGACGGGCACCCGGTGTGAGCGCCGCCGGCCCGGACGGACGGCGGCGGCGCTTCGACACCTGGGCGGCCGGGGACGGCTACGAGCGCTACACGGGCCGCTGGAGCCGGCCCGTCGCCGTCGCCTTCGCGGCCTCGCTCGGCGTCGCCGCCGGCGCCCGGTGGCCCGACGCGGGCTGCGGGACGGGCGCCCTGGCCGCGGCGGTGGCCGCGCACGGCCGGCCACGGCTGGTCCTGGGCCTTGACCGGTCGGCAGCCTTCATGGCATCGGCCGGCACCGCCGCCGGGGAAGCCGGCGCCCCGGGCACCGCGGCGTGCGCCCCGCTCTTCGCGGTGGCGGACGCCCAGGCGCTGCCGGTGCGCGACGGGACCTTCGACGCGGCCGTCAGCGCCCTCACCCTGAACAACCCTTCCTCTGCGGGCAGGGTCCCGCGCCCGGCTACGTCACCTCCCTCGCCACGGCGCCCGCCGGCGGCTGTGCGACACGCTCGCCGGGGCCCTGCCCGTAGGGTCCGACGGCTCCATCGCGCTGACCGCCCGCGCGTGGGCGGTCAGCGGCCGGCGAGCACGCCGTTGAAGGGGTCCGAGGCCAGCGCCCGGACGGCGGGCAACTGCCGGTGGAGGGCGGCTCCGGGGCACTCGGTGGCGAAGACGTCGCGGTGGCCCGAGATCCGCTCCACCGTCACCCGCTCGCCGGCCCGGAATCGCCCGTTGTCGATGGAGGCGCCGAGCTCGACGGTGCCCGCGGGGGAGTGCCCGTACCGGCCGAGTGCCCAGGCCGCGAGCCGCGCGACGGCCGCCGTGGCCGCGGGCGGCGCCTCCAGGCCGGAATACCGGCCGATCACCGCGACGCCCAGGGTGTCCTGGTTGAAGCCGAGGGTGTGCGCGCCGGTGACCGGCCGCCCGGAGCCGCCGGCCCGTCCTTCGAAGACCGTGCCGCACTTGTCGACCACGTAGTTGTAGCCGAGGTCCTTCCAGCCGTTGACCCGCCGGTGGAGGGCCTGCAGACCGCGCACGACGGCGGGGGAGTCGGAGCACGCGTAGTCGTTGCTCTGGGCGGTGTGGTGGACGAACACGGCCTTGACGTCCCTGCCGTACACGACGGGCTCCCCGGGATCCTCGGCCGCGCCCCAGCGGGAGCGGGGGACGACGCGGGGCCGCGAGGCGGCGGGGCCCGCCACCGCGTGAACCACCGGCACCGGCACCGGCCCGGCGGCCGCCCCGGGCCTCCCCGGCCCCGGATCCGGGCCCGGGTCGACCAGGTCCAGGCGCACTCCGGCCGGCAGCTGCTCACCGGCGCCGGCCGCGCGTACCTCCACGGCGTCCGAAGGCCCCGCCCACCACGGCTCCCCGGCCTCCACCGCCGTCCACGGCGTCCAGTGGCCGGAGCCCCGTTCCCGGACGCGGACCCGGTAGGTCCCGCCCGGCCCGCCGGCGGGCGCCGTGACGGCCAGCATGCTGAAGGGGGTCCGGGCGTCCGCGAGGACGGGGGCGCCGGCCGAGGTGAGGGTGTCGCCGCGCGGCGGCGGGGGAGCGCCGGCCGGTTCGGCGCCGGCAGCGGCCAGGGTGACCAGAGCGCAGGTCAGGGCGGCGGTGAGGGGCGTCAACGGGAATCCGCGGGTGCGCAACTCGGCTCTCTCCAGGATCCCGGACGACGGCGGAACGGGAACCGCGGCCGGCGGCTTCGCCGGCCGGCCCCCGCGCGTTCCCGGGCCCGAGCACACAAGGCGCCGGCCGGACTGGAAGTGCCCGGCCGGCGCTCTGCGCACTTCGCTGACCGCCCCTTCAACGAGCCGGAGGCCCGGTGGTCACGGCCGGTGGCGGGCGGATCGCTGCGCTCAGTTGGCGGCGTACACCCGGATCGCGAACTCCGCGATGTCCGCGTCGGAGAGGTTCTTCGCCAGATTGGCCTCGGTGATCATGCCGACCAGGCGGTGGCCGCCCTCCACGTCGATGACGGGCAGCCGCTTGATCTGGTGCACCTCCATGGTGTCCAGTGCCTCCTGCGCGTTGCTGTCGGCGTCGATCCAGTGCAGGTTGCCGGCGAGCTCCCCGGCCCGCATGCTCGCCGGGTCCTTGCCGTCGGCGCAGCACTTGACGACGATGTCGCGGTCGGTGATCAGGCCCTGGAGACGCTGGTCGTCCCCGCAGATCGGCAGGCATCCGACGTTCAGCTCGCGCATCATGCGCGCCGCGTCCTGCAGGGACTGGTCCTCGCGGATGCACTGCACGCCCTGGGTCATGATGTCGCGGGCCCGCAGGTTCCTGTCCATGGTTCCTCCTCGGTCCTCCGAGTGCGTTCCGAAACCTTCCCGCCCCCCTGCCCTCCCCTACGAGGACAACACGGATGGAGCGGCGCGGCGCGTCGGGGGACCCCTGGCTCCGTACCCCACCTCGTTATTGACCGGTCGTTCCAGATAGCTTTATGATCTTCCGCGTGGCAAGGACCAAGGAATTCGATCCGGACGCGGCCCTCCAGTCGGCCCTCGAGCTGTTCTGGCGGCGCGGCTACGAAGCGACGTCGGTGGCGGACCTCGTCGAGCACCTCGGCATCGGACGGGCCAGCATCTACGCGACCTTCGGCAGCAAGCACGAGCTCTACCTGAAGGCGCTGGACCGCTACGCCGAGACGTACGACCCGCTGCTCCTGGCCCAGCTCTCCGCGCCGGGACCCGCGCTGCCCGCCGTGCGGGCCGTGGTGCGCCGCTTCGCCGAGGAGGCCACGTCCCCGGGGGAGCGGCGCAGCGGCTGCTTCGTCACCAACACGGCGGCCGAGCTGGCCCCCCACGACGCCGCTGCCGCCCGGCGGGTCGAGGTGAGCTGGGACCGCTTCGAGACCCTGCTGCACTCGGCGCTCCTGCGGGCCCGGGGGCAGGGGGAGCTGGGCGAGGGCAGCGATCCGCGTGCGCTGGCCCGGATGCTGCTGGTCCTGCTCCAGGGCGTCCGCGTCGTCGGCAAGGCCTCGGACGACCCCGCCCGCGTCCGGGACGCGGCGGAGCAGGCCCTGACCCTGCTGGACTGACCGCGCCGGCCCCCCCCGTTTCCGATTCCCTTCCCGTACCCGCGTTTCCGCATGCCCGAATTCTGAACCGTTCGTTCAAATATGGGGCTGACCGCCCCTCGGAGGAGTCACCGAAGATGAACCGTTTCACCGGCAAGACCGTCCTGGTGACGGGGGCGGGCTCCGGCCTCGGCCGCGCCATCGCACTCGCCTTCGCCGCCGAGGGCGCCCGCGTCGTCGCCGCGGGCCGCACCGCGGCCACCCTCGACGAGACGGTCACCCTCATCGAGGCGGCCGGCGGCACCGCCGCCGCCGTCCCCGCCGACGTCACGAACTCGGGCCGGCTGGAGGACCTCGTCCGGGAGAGCGTCGCCCGCTTCGGCGGACTGGACGTCGCGGTCAACAACGCCGGGATACTCCGCGGCACCGGGCCGGTCGGCGACGTCAGCGAGGAGGACTGGGACGCGGTCCTGCGCACCAACGTCACCGGCGTCTGGCTGGCGATGAAGCACCAGATCGCGCACATGCGGCGCAACGGCGGCGGCGCCATCGTCAACATCTCCTCCAACCTGGGCGCCCACAAGCGGATCCCGAACGCCGCCGCCTACATCACCTCCAAGGCGGCCGTGTCCGCCCTCACCCGCGCCGCCGCCCTCGACCACATCCACGAGGGGATACGCATCAACGCGGTCAGCCCCGGAGCCGCCGACGCGCCGATGTCGCTGCTGCCCGGCGAGACCGAGGCAGGCCGCGCCGAGAGGGTCAAGTCGCAGAACCCGCTCGGCCGGGTCGCGGAGGCCGAGGAAGTGGCCGCCGCCGTGCTCTACCTGGCCTCGCCCGCGGCCGGCTCGGTGGTCGGGACCGACCTCGTCGTGGACAGCGGCTCCTCCGCCTGAGCGCCCCGCCCGGCCGGATCCGGCAGCGGCTTCCCGGCGCATTCCGCGTCCGCCTCCGGCAGCCGGCCACCGAGCAGGAAGCCCTCGACGTAGCCGTCCACACAGGCGTTCCCCGCCTGGTAGGTGCCGTGGTCACCGCCGCCGACGGTGATCAGGCGCGATCCCGCCAGCCGCGCGTGGGCTCGTACGGCCCCCTCGTAACGGGTCGCCGGGTCGTGCTTCGAGTTGAGCATCAGGACCGGCGGCAGCCCCCGGCCGGTCACCCCGGCGCGCGGAGCCCGGGAGCGCGGCCAGGCGGCGCAGACCGAGGCGAAGGCCAGTTCCCGCGCCCCGGCCATGGGGTGGTCGCGGCTGTCCGCCTCGCTCCTGCGCACCCAGTACGCGCTGTCCCGGTTCCAGGGGGTGTCCTGGCAGACCACGGAGAAGAAGTCCGCGGCGAACGCGGCCTGCACGGGGTGCTTCAGCTTCTGCGCGAAGGCCCGGCGGGTGGCCGCCGGCGCGCCCGCCGGGTCTTCCAGGACGCCGAGGAGCGCCGCCAGGTCCGGGAAGCGGTTGCCGCTGTAGATGATGCCGGTCGCCGCCGCGTCCAGGTGGTCGGGCAGGACCCGGGTCCCCTCCAGGTCCACCGGGTGCTCGCGCAGCGAGGCGCGCAGCCGCTCGTAGGAGGCCTTGGTCTCCTCCGGGGTCCTGCCCCGGTGGTAGGTGGCGTCGTTCGCGGCCAGCCACGGCAGGAAGTCCTGCTCGAAGCGGCGCTGGAAGCTCATCGGCTGTCCGGTCATGAAGTCCTGCCAGCTGCCGCCGGGGTCGATGACGCTGTCGAGCACCACCCGCTCCACCCGGCCCGGGAAACGGGTCGCGTACCGGGCGCCCAGGTACGTGGCGTACGACGGGCCGTAGTACGAGACCCGCCGTTCGCCGAGCAGCGCCCGGTACAGGTCCATGTCGTGCACGGCCTGGTCGGTGGTGATGTACGGCAGCAGACCGCCCGAGTCGCGCCGGCAGTCGCGTACGAAGCCCCGGGCGCGTTCCACCGTGCCGCGTACGGCCTGCTCCGAACGGTCGCGCAGATCGCCGCCGCCGAACAGGGCGTCCACCGTGGCCTGGTCGGAGCAGACCACGTTCGTGCTCGCCCCGACGCCGCGCTGGTCGAAGCTCACGATGTCGTACGCGGCCGCCAGCCTCGGCGCGTACGAGGCCAGGCCCGCCGGCCGGCCCAGCCCGGAGGCCCCCGGCCCGCCGGCCGCCATCATCAGGACGCCGCGCCGGGCGGCGGGGTCCGTGGAGCGGTGCCGGGACACCGCCACGGTCAGGTCCGGGCCCCTGCCGGGGTGGTACCAGTCGCGCGGCACCGTCATCGAGGCGCACTCCAGCGGCCCGGAGTCGCAGGGCCGCCAGTCGAGGCGCTGGCCGCCGTACCGGCCCGGTACCGGGTTCGCCCCGGCCGCGCCCGCGGCGTGCGCGGGGACCACGGGCAGCGCCGCCACGGCGAGCAGCCCGCAGGCGGCGGCAGCGGCCCGGCGCGCGGTCTTCTTCAACAGGTCCATCAGGGTGGTCTCTCCCCCGTCGCGGTGATCGGTCGTGTCGATCCTCCGCGACCGCCGCGCCCCGCGGCGATCTCCCCACCACCCTTGTCCGCGGTGGTGCTGGTGCCACCCCGGGTGTCACCCCCGGTGCCACCGCCAGGGCCGTCCCGGTGTCACGCCCGGCGGACCAGCCGGGTCGTCAGATGGTGCTGGAGGGGCTGCCCCACGGCCGCCATGTCGTGGACGACCGTCAGGCCGGCGCCGTCGAGGGTGTAAAGGCGGCGGGTGCCGGTGACCTCCTTCGCCAGCGGGGTCAGCGCCACGTCCCGGGTCTCGATCCCGATCTCCAGCTCCGCCGCCGCCCCGCCGCGGACCCGCCCGGCGTACGTCTCGACGATGCCGGTCGGATGGGCGAGCACCACCTCCAGGGACGCGTCGGGCGTCACCCGCCACCAGCCGGTCTCTCGCCCCGCCGGCCGCACGGGGGTCCCGGAGGCGTCGGTCAGCCACGCGCGTGCCTCGTAGCGCAGGAAGGGCCGGCCGTCGTGGCTGAAGGTGATCTCCTGCTCGTACCGGAAGTCCCGCGCCAGGGTCGGGTACTCGCCCCGCCCCCGTCCGTGCCAGCGCCCGAGCAGGGGGAGCACCGGAGCCAGCAGCGGATGCGGGTCGGGACCCTCCCCGAGGACGTGGCCGTCCGGGTACGGATTCTCCTGCGCCGGCTCGAACATGTGCACCTTGCCCGTCTGTCGTCGGCCCCCGCGGACGTGCAGCGTAGCGCGCCGGCCGGGGCCGCTCCGGGGCGGTCCGCCGGCCGGACGGGGCGCGGACTACGCGACGAACTCCTCGTCCCCGTAGCGGACCTCGGCGGAGTTCCAGTCGACCCCGAGCCGGGCCGTGAACTTCCGTGCGAGCGTCAGGTCGGCGATCGGCGCGATGAGGATCAGCCGCCCGTCGAGGGCCACCGAGCCGCCGCCGAGCCGCACCCGCGCCACGGGGTCGGCCATCAGCGCGTCGTGCAGCCGGGTGGCGCTGACGCCCTCGGCCTGGATCTCGACGGCGTCCGTCTCCGGCGAGGTGCGCGGCAGGCAGCGGAACGTCAGCACCGACTCCTGCCGGTACTGCTTGCGGATGACATCGGCGATGTGATGCAGTCCGTCCGCGTTGACCTCTTCGACGTCGAACTCCCGCGAACGCTCGTAGGTGGTCTGCTGCTCGTTCTCGGACCAGAACACCCCGTCCAGCAGGGTCGAGGATCCCGGCCGCGCCCCGTGGGAGCGGATGATCTCCCGCACCTCGTGGTCGAAGCGCTTCAGCCGCGTCCGCAGCCGGGGATCGGCCGGATCCGTGATGACGGCGGTGTTGTCGGTGGCGAAGATCTCGGCGGCCGGGCAGTCCGTGCCGCCGGGGGCCCAGGCCGACGGGTCCGCCTGGGCCGTGCCCGCTCCCGCCGACGCCAGCGCCAGGACTCCGACCGCCATCAGTACCCGCAACCGCTTCATTCCCGCAACTCCCTGCCTGTGAACCCGTACTGCGGCGCGCTACCGGGCCGCAGCGGGCCTCATCCTAGGAGCCGGGCGGGACCCCGCGCGGGCGTCGGCACCCCATATGGCGGATGGCGGACGGTGGCTACTTGCGGGCGGCCCGCATGAGGTACCCCCCGCCGGGGGTATGGGCCCACCGGGGAGGGGGTGCACGGAGTGCGGGAAGGTGCACGCAAGGCGGCCCGGGGCGCGGCCGCGTTCGGGTCGGCGGCGACCCTCGCCGTCGCCGCCTGGCTGGTCTGGCTCCTGCCCGGCCCGCAACTGGCCGCCGTACTCGGCTTCGGACCCGTGGACGGAGTCCTGACGGTCGCCGAGTGCTACGAGGCCACCGATGTGGAGGGCTACGCCGCCGGCACGCAGTGCAAGGGCCGCTACGCCCGGGGCCGCGGGGGAGACGGACCGCAGGAGGAGATCCTGCTGGAGACGGCCGCCGACGCCTACCGGCCGGGCACCGAGGTGCCCGTGCGGACCGCGCGCGGGAAGGCGTACGAACTGTCCGGCTTCGCCGTCGGCAACCTGGGCGTCGCGACCGGTCTGCTCCTCGTCCCCTTCCTCGCCCTGGCGGCCTGGCTGTCCGCCTGCGCCCGCCGCGGCGAACGGGTGGACGGGGGCGGGTTCGTACTCGCGGCGCTGGCCGCGATGGTGGCCGTGATCGTGCTGGGCCTGGCGGCGGGCCTCCTCGTCGGGCTCCTCACGGCCGTCTTCTGAGCCCGGACACCCGCGTCCGCCCGGTCCGGATGCCCCGCGTGCTCATGCCGGGGGGCAGGAACGGCGTCGTCAGGACGAGCAGCCCGAACTCGATGGCCAGACCAACACGAGGCCGCCGGTACCGGGCCCGGTGAAGGCCAGTCCGGGCAGCCGGCGCGCCCGCAGGATCCCGGCGGCGCGCATGACCCGGCGCCGGCCGCGAGCCGAGCAGCCCCCCGAGGCAGGGCACGGCGAAGGCGGGGCCGTACTGCCAGGGGGCGAACCGGCCCGGACAACCCCATCGCGGCCCCGCCGAGCGGCGGTCCGAGCACGGTGGCCGTCCAGGTCGTGGACTCGAACCGCCCGTTCGCGACCACGTTGACGGCGTGTGCAGATGCGAGCCCGTCGCACCTGGTCACGGCACGTACGACGGCTGTAGCCGCAATGGGTTCCCTGTGCCAACGTAGGCCCCATGGACGGCAATCGGGGCAGCGGCCGCAGTACCTCCACGCACCGGCACGACCACCATCACCACGATCACCATCAGGGCGGGCGGCGCCGGCTGCGGCACCTGCTCACCCCGCACCGCCACGACGCCGGCGACAAGGTCGACGCGGCCATGGAGGCCTCCCGCGAGGGCATGCGCACGCTGTGGATCTCCCTCGCGGTGCTGGGGGCGACCGCCGCCGCCCAGGCCGTCATCGTCGTCCTGTCCGGGTCGGTCGCGCTGCTCGGCGACACGGTCCACAACACCGCCGACGCGCTGACGTCCGTACCGCTGGGCATCGCCTTCGTCCTCGGCCGCCGGGCCCCCAACCGCCGCTACACCTACGGCTACGGCCGCGCCGAGGACCTGGCGGGCGTGCTCATCGTGCTGGTCATCGCCGCGTCCGCCGCCCTCGCCGCCTGGGCGGCCGTCGACCGGCTCCTGCACCCCCGGGAGGTCACCCACCTGTGGGCGGTCTGCGCGGCGGCCCTGACGGGCTTCGCCGGCAACGAATGGGTGGCCCGCCTGCGCATCCGCACCGGGCGGCGGATCGGGTCCGCCGCGCTGGTCGCCGACGGCCTGCACGCCCGCACCGACGGGTTCACCTCGCTGGCCGTCCTGCTGGGCGCCGCCGGCGCGGCGGCCGGCCTGCGGGCCGCCGACCCCGTCGTCGGCCTGCTGATCACCCTCGCCATCCTGCTGGTCCTGAAGGACGCCGCCCGCGAGGTCTACCACCGGCTGATGGACTGCGTCGACCCCGCCCTCGTGGACACCGCCGAGCAGGCCCTGCGGGAGGTCCCCGGCGTCCTCGGCGTCGGCCAGCTGCGCATGCGGTGGATCGGCCACGCCCTGCACGCCGAGGCAGACATCGTGGTCGGCCCCCACCTGACCGTGGTCCAGGCGCACGGACTGGCGCTCGCCGCCGAGCACGCCCTGATCAGGGCGATCCCCAGGATGACGGCCGCGACCGTCCACACCGATCACCCGGCCCCCGCGGACCACCTGGCGGCCTGAGGCACGGCCGCCGGGGCCGCGCCCGGCCCGGGCGGCGGTGCCGTGGCCGTCCGCTGGTTCAGCGGGCCGCCTCCGCGCGGTGGACGAGGCCCGTGATCAGCGCGGCGATCTCCGGCCACAGGGCCCGCGGCAGGTCGTGGCCCATGCCGGCGAAGACCGCGAGCTCGGCGCCCGGCACGGCCTCCGCGGTGGCCCGGCCGCCGCTGACGTGGCACAACGGATCGTCGGCCCCGTGGATCACCAGCGTGGGCAGCCGCAGCGACCGCAGCCGCGCCGTACGGTCGCCCGACGCCACCGAGGCCACGGCCTGGCGGGCGACGCCGAGCGGGTCGTACGACCGGTCGAAGGCCCGGCCGGCCCGCTCGCGGACCGCGTCCTCGTCGAACACGAACCCCGGCGAACCCAGCACCCGTACCGAGTGGACCATCCGTTCGACGACCTCCTCGCGGCTCCTCGGCGGCGGCCCCGCCAGCGCGCTCAGGGCCGTCGGGTCCGGCAGGCCGACCCCCGGGCCGCCCGTCGTGGACATCATGGACGTCAGCGACCGGACCCGGCCGGGGTGTTCGATCGCCATCGTCTGGGCGATCGCCCCGCCCAGCGACATGCCGACCACGTGGGCGCCGTCCAGCCCCAGCGCGTCGAGCAGGCCCACCGCGTCGGCCGCCATGTCGGACAGGGAGTACGCCACGGACGACAGGTCCCCCGCGAGCGCCGCCGGCACATCGGGCACCGGCGCGTCCCGGAAGTGGGAGGAGAGCCCCACGTCGCGGTTGTCGAACCGGACCGGCTGGACGCCGCGCCGGGTCAGTTCCGCGCAGAATCCGTCGGGCCAGCCGTGCATCTGGAGGGCGAGGCCCATGACGAGAAGCACGGGCGGGTCCTGCGCGTCCCCCCAGCGCTCGTAGGCCACCTCGATGCCCGCCGGTCCCACGTTCACGGCCATCTCTTCGCGCACCGTCACGCCGCCTCCTCGTCGCGGGGGAAGGACGCCGAACATACCGGCGGGACACGGCCCGCAGGGCCTCACACGGCCGGGCGCGTCCCCGGTACGGCACGCCCGCCGCCTCCACCAGGCCCGCGGGGCATCGCCCGGTTCCGGCGAAGCGGCCGCCGCGCGGCCCCTCGTACTGCGGGGTCCCGGGCCCCGGCCGGTGGGGGGCCGCTACCGCCGACGGTCCGCCAGGGCCCCGGGCGACCCGTCCCGCTGGTGCGGGACGGGCGGGTACGGCCGCGCCCCCGGGTCGTCGTGCTGGAGCGAGACCGTGTGCGCGGGCGCCGGGATCGAGATGCCCTCCGCCCGGTACCGCTGGTGCAGGCGCTTGATGAACTCGTGCTTGATCCGGTACTGGTCGCTGAACTCGCCGACCCCGAGGATCACCGTGAAGTTGATCCTGGAGTCCCCGAAGGTGTGGAAGCGGACGGCGGCCTCGTGGTCGGGGACCCCGCCGCTGATGTCGGCCATCACGCCGTCGACGACGTCGAGGGTCACCCGCTCGACGTGCTCCAGGTCGCTGTCGTAGCCGACCCCGGCCTGGACCAGGATCGACAGCTTCTGCTCGGGCTGGGTGAAGTTGGTCATGTTCGTCCGCGCGAGGCGGCCGTTGGGGATGATCACCAGGTTGTTCGACAGGTTGCGCACCACGCTGTTGCGCCAGTTGATGTCGACGACGTACCCCTCCTCACCGCTGGTGAGCCGGATGTAGTCGCCCGGCTGGACAGTCTTCGAGGCGAGGATGTGCACCCCGGCGAAGAGGTTGGCGAGGGTGTCCTGCAAGGCCAGGGCGACCGCGAGACCGCCCACTCCGAGAGCGGTGACCAGCGGGGCGATCGACACCCCGAGGGTCTCCAGCGCCACGAGGACGCCCATCGTCAGCACCACGATCCTCGTGATGTTGACGAAGATCGTCGCGGACGCCGCCACGCCCGTACGGGACGCGGCCACCGACTGGACCAGACCCGCCACAACCCGGGCCGCGCTGAGCGTGGCGATGACGATGAGCACAGCCGTCAGCGTCTGGCTGACCAGACCCGCGACCCGCGCGGTGAACGGCAGCGCCGACGTGGCCACCGCGGCCCCGGCGAGGACCGCGGCCCAGGGGACGATCGTCCGCAGCGCGTCGACGATGACGTCGTCCCCGCTCCAGCGGGTCCGGCTCGCGTGCTTGGCCAGCCACTTCATCAGCGCGCGCAGCAGCAGACCGGCCACGCCGCCGGAGGCCAGCGCGATGCCGGCCACCATCCAGTCGTGCAGGACGAGGTCCCGGGTCACCGGCCCGCCTCCGCGCCGAGGGGGGCGAAGGAGCGGGAGGCCGCGGGCCGCCATATGTGCTGTGTCGTCACCTTGTCACCTGTCAGATCGTGTCGTGCGCGGCGCTGTTGGAGCAGATGTACGCATTCCGAACGCACGGTCATCCTGCCCCATGGTCCCCCCGGGCCCGCAGCCGGACCCCGGCGTTCCGGCCGTCCGGCGGGGCGCGGGCGTACGGAGCCCCGCGCCGGGCGCCCGGGCGTGCCCCGGCCGCTGCCCGGCGTACGGGTGGTGAATCGATTCGGCTCCCCGTCGGCGTCCCCGCCGGACGGCCGCGGGGTTGGTCCGGGTTGACGAACCGCTCACCTGCCCGGCCCACACCCCCGGCCTGTCGGGGTGGTCCGGGCCGCGGGGGAGGGGTGATATGTGCAGCGCGTGGAGAGGCGCCCGGGCCCGCCAACAGGCCATGGGGGCCCACGCAACCGTTCTCTCGCACTCCCGCGGCGCTCTCGGCGCCGGCGGGGAAGGAAGTCATGAACCTCAACGCTCACATGGTGACCCGACGGCCCCGGACGCGTTCCCGGGTGCTCCTCGCCTCCATCGCCGCGACCGCGGCCCTGACCGGCCAGCTGGTGGCACTCGCCCCCGCCGCCTCCGCGCACGGTCCGAAGCCGGGCGACAACGCCCCCACGGCCCAGGACAAGCAGCGGAACCCCGACAAGGACGCCCACAAGAAGAAGCCGTCCCAGTTCCCGCACGGGCTGCGCCAGTTCACCGCCGACAACACCTTCACCGTCCCGGCGGGCGTCAGGACGGTCTTCGTCCAGGCCTGGGGCGCCGGCGGTGGCGGCGGCGGTGGCGGTGGCGCCTCCACCACCAGCGCGGGTGGCGCGGGCGGCGGTGGCGGCGCCGGCGGCTTCACCTGGTGCACCCTCAACGTGACCCCGCTGGCCGACTACGGCGTGGACGTCGGTGACGCCGGAACCGGCGGAACCGGTGGCGCCGGCGGCGGAGCGACGGGCGGGGCCGGCGGCGCCGGTGGCGCGGGCGGCAACTCCACCGTCGTCGCGACGACGACCAACACCACGCTCGCCACCGCCTCCGGCGGCGCGGGCGGTGGCGGCGGCGCCGGCGGTACGACCACCCCGGGCGCTGGTGGCGCCGGCGGTGCGGGCGGCAACGGCTCGTGCTCCACGGGCGGCGTGAACCGGACGGGCGCCCCCGGCACGCCCGGCGGCACGGGCCTGACGGTCGGCCAGGGCGGTCTCCCCGTCGACGGCATCGTCGCCCTGCCCCCGCGCGGTGCCGAGGGCGGCGACGGCGGGGCGGGAGGCCTCGCCCCCGGAGAGGCCGGCGTCCCGGGTCAGCCCGGCGGATCCGGTTACGTCGTCATCTGGTGGTAACACCGTCCTGACCGGACGGGCGCCCACACCCCGACCGCCCGCTCCCGCGGCCCCCCGCCGCGGGAACGGGCGGTTCCGCGTTCCTAGGACCCGGTGAGGAATTCCCGCAGGTCGACGATTCCGTAGCCCTCCTCCAGGGCCGCGTCGATGATGCGGGGCAGGGCCTGCGCGTCGAGGACGACCCCGTCGCCCATGCCGCTGCCGACGTGCATCTGGAGGATCGCCCCGGGACCGAAGGAGCCCACCGCCCTGCTGACCGCCTTGTCCACCGTCATGCCGCCGGCCGTACCCAGGTAGCCGTTCGTGTCGTTGGTGAACTCGATCGCCGCGTAGCCGAGGCCGTTGACGTCCTCGACGGATTCCTGCGTGGTGGAGCTGTACGGGAACCGGAAGAACGGAAGCGGCTCGGCCCCCGACGCCGTACGGATCGCCGCGTCGGCCGCGCGCACCTCCCGCTCCCGCTCCGCCGTGGCGAGGTCGTCGAAGTAGGGGTGGCTGTGCGAGTGGTTGCCCAGCCCGTGCCCCGCGGCGGCCATCGCGCGCACCGCGGCGGGACGGGCCTGCGCGAACAGGCCCGTGGGGAAGAAGGTGGCGGCCGCCCCCCGGCGCCGCAGTTCGGCCAGGACCGCGTCGAGCCCGCTCTCGTCCCACGCCGCGTTGAAGGTGAGCGCCATCACCCTGCCGGACGTCGGCAGCCGGCGGATCTCCCGCCCCAGCAGCGAGGCCGGCGGCCGGGGACCCGCCGCCGCGGCGGCCCTCCGTACCGGGGGACCGGAGGCCGCCAGAGCGCTGGGGCCCGGAACGAGCCCCGCCGCCAGCAGCGCCGCCATCGCGGCGCGTCGTCCCACATCCACCACGGTCACTCCCTCGGACACGGCGCCGCCCCGCGCGGCGCTGCCACGACTATGCGCGACCGGCCGGCCGGGAGCCGCGCGGCCGTGGCGGGCACCCGGGTGATTGCCGCGGGCGGCGCCGCCGGCGCACGGTGCGCCCGGCCCGCCGCCGCCCGGGAGCGCCGTACAGTCCGCTGCGGGCACCGCCGCCGCCGTCACCGCAAGGCGCCTACCGGCAAGGGAGACAGCCGTGAACTCGACCGACCAGGACCGCTTCCCGCCCGACCCGGCCCGGCCCCAGGACGGGGGCCTCACCGGAAGGGCCTCGCTCCACGTGCTCGTGTTCTCGGGCTCCTCCCGGACCGGCTCGGTCAACGCCCGGCTGGCGGCCCTCGTCGCGAGCCTGGTGGTACGGGCGGGAGCCACCGCCGAACCCGCCATGATCGGGGACTTCCCGATGCCGCTGTACGACGGCGACCTCGAGGCCGACGAGGGGGTGCCGCCGGGGGCACTGGCCCTGCGCGAGCGGATCGAGGCGGCCCAGGCCCTGGTCATCGCCTCGCCCGAGTACAACGCCTCCGTCCCGGGCGTGGTCAAGAACGCCGTCGACTGGGTCTCCCGCGTCCGGCCGCAGCCCTTCAAGGACAAGCAGGTCCTGCTGGTGTCGGCCTCGCCCTCGATGGTCGGCGGCAACCGCGGCCTGTGGGCGCTGCGCATCCCCCTGGAACACCTCGGGGCGCGGGTCTACCCCGACATGTTCAGCCTGGCGATGGCCCATCAGGAGTTCACCGAGGACGGCGCGCTCACCGACCGGGGGCTGGCCGAGCGCCTGACCTCGACGGTCGACTCCTTCCTGGACCTCGCCGAGGCCGACACCCGCTACCTGTGCCTGCAGCGCCGCTGGTACGAGTTCCTCGGTGACCGGACCGACGCGCCGGTCACCGCCCGCGCCCAGGACTGAGCGGCCCGCCGGCCCGCGCCCCGCTCAGCGCTGCGACAGCTCCGACGGAGCCTCCTGCACCACCCAGCCGTTGCCGTCCGGGTCACGGAAGGTCAGGAACGAGTTCCAGGTGTCGCCCTTGCCGTCCTCCCAGCCCGCCGCCCCGAGGTGGCGCACCGGGGAGACGTCCACGCCCCGCGCCACCAGCTCCGCGCGGGCCGCCTCGATGTCGGTGACGCAGAGCTGGAGCCCGTGCAGCGTGCCCGGCGCCATCACCGCCGTACCGGGCGCGGGCGGCATCCCCTGGAGCAGCGCGACCGAACACCGCGATCCGGGCGGGGTCAGCTGGATGATGCGCACCCCTGGGGCGACCTCGTCGTCGAGGTCCACCCCGAAGCCGACGGCGTCGGCGTAGAACTCCTTCGCCCGGTCCATGTCGGTGACGGGTACCGGGACGACTTCGAGCGTCCAGTTCACGGAGAGCCTCCTCGAGAGCGCCGGCGGATCCGCCGGACGGTGGGACGGTGGAACCGAGTCTCCCGCAAGAGGGCGCGCCGGGTCCGCAGGCTCAGCCACCGGCGCAACCGGCCGGCGCGGGGCGCACACCCGCGCAGGGGGGCGCGCGCTGGTGCGGAGGGGGCGTGCGGGACGGCGGATGCCACTCTTCCGGAAGTTTTCCGAGACCGGCTTGCACGATCGGACGCCCTTTCCGATGGGGTGGTGATGAGGGCGCTCGACGCTCCACGGCTGCCGCACACGGGGGCAGGCAGCCCTTCTTCCCCACCCACCAGTCGGAAGGTTTCACGCCGAAGTGAATGTTGCCGAGATTGTCGCCCTCGCGCTGATAGTCACCACCACGGTCCGTGTTTTCTCGAGCGATGTGACACCCACCGCCCTGGAGGGCGGCGACGAGCAACGGTGGGGGAATGCATGAGCGAAGGCGAGTTCGACCCAGCGGGGGACCAGACGGTCTCCAGTGAACTGGCGGGCGTCCTGCCCGTGGAGTTCACCGCGTTCCACTCGCAGCAGCACCGCGCGTACCTGCGCTACGCCCACCTCCAGCTGGGCAACGCCAAGGACGCCCAGGAAGTCGTCGACGACGTGTTCACCTTCCTCCTGAAGGTGTGGCGCCAGGCCCTCAAGGAGGCGAGCCTGCACGGCTTCGCCTGGGCGGTGCTGCGCGAACACGTCGAACGCCGGCTGGCGGCCCTCGGCCGCCAGGTCGCCATGGTGGAGACCGCGTGGTTCTCCGCCCTGCGCCGTTCGTCGAGGGAACGCCTCGAACTGCTGGAGTCCAAGCTCGGCCTGTACGCGGCCATCGCGGAGCTGTCCGAGCGACAGTACGACGTGGTGCTGCTGGCCTTCCTGCTGGGCAACGACTCCGAGACGGTCGCCCGCATGATGGGGATCTCCCCCGCGACCGTCCGTTCACACGTACGCGGCGCACGCCGAACCCTGTCCCGCAAGCTCGGGGTGGACTGGATCCCCGGAGAGGAGAAGGACCAGTGAGCGACATGCCCGCTGACCGTGACATGCCGCTGTGCGAGCTGAACGCGGCCCTGAAGAACGCCTCGGTGCTCGCGGAGGAGTACGCCGGCTACGACGAGGGCGCCGCCCGGCGCCGGATCGCCCGCCGGATCGTCGCCGACCGCGCCCGCTCCGCGATCGGCAGCGCCGCCGGCTCGGACCTGCCCGTCCGGTGCCCGGCCACGGCCGCCGACCACGACGCCCTCGTCCTGGACGCCGCCTGCCACGTGCGGGCGGCCCGCGTCCTGGACGACGTCACCTGGTCCCTCGTGGAGAGCCGGGACTTCGCGGAACGCGCCCTGCACGCCGAATCCTGGCCCCACGGCGTGGACTCGGCGCTGCTGTTCGGTTCCCTCCTCCACCTGACGGAGCGCACGGAGGGCGCCCGGTTCTGGTTCCAGTACGCGGCCGGCGCGGGCTCCCGTACCGCCGCGCAGTGCCTCTACCTCCACCACCTCTCCCGAGCGGAGGTCCGTACCGCCCGCCACTGGAAGCAGCAGGCCCGGATCCTGCCCGCCGAGGAGCACCTGCCCCACCTGCCGCTGATCCCGGGGGACCTCGAAGAGGCCCTGACCGCCTCCGTGATCTGGACCTCCCCGCCCATCACCACCCAGGACCTCAGCTCCCTCTCCGGGGGGCCCGGCCGGGCCGTGCGGCCGCCGTACCGGCTGCCTGCGCGGCTGCGCCAGGCCGTGGCGGAGCACCCCCACAGCGAACACCCCGACCTGGGGGAGGTGTTCACCCCCGGCCCGCCGGTCGCCGTGGCCGTGGCCTACCACGCACGCCTCAACCCCCTGTACCTGACGCCAGAGGCGAACGCGTGGGCGCTCGAAGCGCTCAAGCAGCCGCACCTGACGCACGCCGCCCGCAAGACCCCCGAAGCGCGGCCGGCGCCGGCCGCGCTGGAATCCGTACACCAGGCGCTGCGCGTCCTGGAGGTGATCAACCGGTTCTCGGGCGGCGTCAGCCTCACCCAGATCGCCCGTGAGACGAAACTGCCGCAGCTGGTGATCGCCCGGGCGGTGGAGCAGCTCTTCCGGGCCAACCTGGCCATCCCGACCGGGCCCGACGCCTACATCGCCGGCAACGCCCTGCTGCTCACCGACGCGGCGGGCGGTGAGGGGCGCGGGCACCTCAAGGAGACCCTCGCCTGGGTGCGCGACGCCGTCGGCGCCGCCGTCTACGTGGCCCGCTACACCGACGGCGAGGTCTCCATCACCCAGTACGCCGACGGCCCGGGCACACCCGTCGTCGAGGAGTGGGTCGACTTCAGGTCGGCCGCCCACGCCTCCGCCGTCGGCAAGGCCCTCCTCACCCAACTCGACTACGACGACCGGAAGGACCACCTGGACCGCCACCAGATGTCCAAACTGACCCGCCACACCCTCGCCAGCGAGAAGGCCCTCTTCCACCAGCTCGACACGCGCGGGCCCAACGCCCCGCTGCTCGACTTCCAGGAGTACGCCATCGGCACGGTCTGCGCGGCCGTCCCGATCACCTCGGGCCCCAACGCCGAATGCGTGGCCCTCTCCATCCCCGTCCCCGATGCCGGACGGCTCAGGCAGGCCGCCCGGATCCTGCAGAGCGAGGCCGCCGCTGTCTTACTGGCCCTGATCGTGGCCGGCAGTACCAGGCCCGACCCGGTACCGGTGCGCGGCACACCCGCCTCCCCGGACCTGCCGTGGACCGGGTCCGCCGCGGCGGACCCGGCCACACTGCCCACCTTCCTCTCCACCACCGTCTAGAGCGGCCGGCCCCGCCGGAAAACGGGGCCGGCGTCCGGTCAGGACGACGACGCGCCGGAGCGGGCCCGGACATCCAGGCCCGGCCCGCTTCGCCGCACGTCAGCCTGAGGCGCCCGGTCGCGGCTGGGGCCGCGTCATGCGCGGCGGGACCCGAGGGCGGCCACCGCGCCGACCATGCGGTCCCAGAAGAGGCCCGCGTCCAGGGTGGTGGCGACCCGCGCGTTCACCGGGCGGCCCACGTAGTCGTGGAGGTCCACGACGGTGGCCCCGCGGGTGTAGCGGCCCTGGAGCTCGACCACGACGTTGGCGTCCACACAGCCCACGATCGCCGGGTCGATCACCCGGGCCACCGCGACCGGGTCGTGCAGCGGCGCATGGGGCATGTCCCACAGCAGACGGTACGTGGAGGCGTAATAGGTGAGCAGTTCCACGCAGACGGAGCCGAGTTCCGTGCCGAGGGCCTCGAAGCGGGCCAGCACTTCGGGCGTGGCCAGGGCCTGGTGGGTGACGTCGAGCCCGCACATGGTCACCGGTACCCCGCTGCCGAAGACGACGGCGGCGGCCTCCGGGTCGGTGTACACGTTGAACTCGGCCGCCGGTGTGCGGTTGCCCGGCCCCACGGAACCGCCCATCAGCACGATCTCGCGGATGCGGGCGCCGATCCCGGGGTGGCGGGTCAGGAGGAGGGCGATGTTGGTCAGCGGGGCGGTGGGCACCAGGGTGACCGGTTCGGGGTGCTCGAGGAGGATCCGGTGGATGAGGTCCACCGCGTGCTCCGGCACCACGTCCACCGTGGGCGGCGGGAACTGCGGCCCGTCCATGCCGGATTCGCCGTGCACGTCGGCGGCGACGGCCAGCGGCTGGAGCAGCGGCCGGTCGCAGCCGGCGGCGACGGGCACGTCCGTGACGCCGGCGAGGGTCAGCACCCGGCGGGCGTTGAGGGTGGTCTTCTCCAGCGTCTGGTTGCCGGCGACGGTGGTGACGGCGAGGAGGTCGACGCCGGGATCCCCGGCCGCCAGCATGATCGCCAGGGCGTCGTCGTGTCCGGGATCGCAGTCGATGATGATCGGTACGGGCACGCGCTGGTCCTCCTCCTGGTCCTGGGCCGCCCAGTCTGCCCCCGGGAGACCGCGCGGGCCGCTCCTTACGAGCCAAAAACGCGGTGGGGCGTGGCGGACGGCGGCCCCTCGGCGGGCGGTGTGGTGGTCGGCCCACTACCCCGGACGGGGGTGGTGGCGGCGGCGACTGACGCGCCTGCGCCGATGGCGCGGGGGAGTGTGGAACGGTTCGTGCCGATCACGCACAGCAGCGATCGGAAGGACAACCCATGCTCAGAACGGTGTTCACTGCCGGCGCGGCCGCCGCGCTCGCCGCTGCCGCCCTCGCGCCCTCCGCGGGTGCCGCGACCTCCTCCGTCCCGGCCGCCGCGCCTCCCGGCCAGATCACCGTCGACGTGGTCCAGGTCAACGGCTCCGGCTGCCGCCCGGGCACCGCCAACGTGGCGGTCTCCCCGGACAACACCGCCTTCACGGTGACGTACAGCGAGTACCTCGCCCAGGTCGGCAAGGACGCCAAGGCGACCGACTTCCGCAAGAACTGCCAGCTCGGCCTCCGCGTGAACGTGCCCCAGGGCTACACCTACGCCATCGCCAAGGCCGACTACCGCGGCTTCGCCAGCATCGCGGAGGGCGCGAGCGCCACCCAGAACGCCAGCTACTACTTCCAGGGCATGTCCCAGACGGCCTACCGGAGCCACACCCTGAACGGCCCCGCCGAGGGCAACTGGCAGGTGTCGGACGCGGTGCCGGTCGAGGCGCTGGTCTTCCACCCCTGCGGGGCCAAGCGGAACCTGAACATCAACACCGAGCTGCGTGCCCACGCGGGCTCCTCCGACACGGCGAACACCACCAGCTTCCTCGCGATGGACTCCACCGACGGCAGCTTCAACACCGTGTACCACTTCTCCTGGAAGACGTGCCCGCAGCGGCGCTGACACCCGGCCTGACGGCTAGGGGCCGTACCCGGGACGCGCCGGGCACGGCCCCTCGGCATGCCGGGAGCTGGTGTGAAGAGATGCCATTGGCGACATTCGGGTGGGAATGCCCCCACCCAGCAACCGGAAGCAGAGAGTAACGAGTCATGACGATCAGTGATGGCTCCACTACCGGGAGGTCTGATGAGCACCATGAACGCCGCACCGACCTACGGCCTTTCCACCGGGACGCCGCAGTGGGTGCTCGACCCCTACCGCTTCCCCGGTCTCCACGACATGGACGAGCCCGAGGCGCCCGCGGGCCCCGGGGCCGATCTCGCCGAGCCTTCCGAGCCTTCCAGGCCCTCCGAGCCCTTCCGCCCGGTCGGGCGCTGAGCCTGCTCGGGAAGCGGAAGCTCCGGTTACTCGCGAGGAAACCCGCCCTTTGGTTATGGTGAGCGCCCTCCGGTCGCGGTCCCTTCGGATCCCATGCCCAGTCAGGGATCCGGGTGCTGATCGAAGGATGTCCCGCCAATCCGGGACGTAAATGCATCCAGAGCGACGTGCTGTCGGCAACACCGCCCGACGTCGGCTCCATGCGAGCCGGCCTGCGCCCGCCCCGCCACCCGGGGCACGGGCGCGGCGGCCCTCTCATTCACCTACCTCGTGAAGGCAAGGCAGAGATGGCAAGAGCCACCAGACAGTCCTCCCGGCGGTCCACCCGACAGGGCATACACCCCGTCGACGAACTCCTCCCCTTCCCCCGACTCGCCCTGTACGGCTTCCAGCACGTGCTGGCGTTCTACGCGGCGGCGGTCATCGTCCCCGTCCTGCTCGGCAACGCACTCGGACTCACCCGCCAGGAACTGGTCCACCTCATCAACGCGGACCTCCTCACCTGCGGCATCGCCTCGATCATCCAGGCCCTCGGCATCTGGAAGGCGGGCGCCCGGCTGCCCCTCGTCCAGGGGGTCACCTTCACCGCGGTCTCACCCATGATCGCCATCGGCCTGGGCGCCGGCGGAGGTACCGCCGGCCTCCTCGTCGTCTACGGCGCGGTGATCACGGCGGGCATCGCCACCTTCGCCTTCGCGCCGCTCTTCAGCAAGCTGGTGAAGTACTTCCCGCCGGTCGTCATCGGTACGATCCTGACCGTCATCGGCATCACCCTCATCCCGGTGGCCCTGCAGGACGCGGCCGGCGGGGCCCACCTCGTGGGAACGCCCGCGTACGGGTCCGTGAAGAACCTCGCGTACGCGCTGGGCACCCTGCTCTTCATCCTGGTGCTGGTCCGCGTCGGCAAGCCCTTCCTCAGCAGCCTGGCCGTCCTCCTCGGGCTCGTGGCCGGTACGGCCGTCGCCTGGCTCTTCGGGGACGTGGACTTCGGCGCCGTGGCGCAGGCCGACTGGATCGGGGTCACCACCCCCTTCCACTACGGCGTGCCGCGCTTCGAACTGCTCCCGATCGCCGCGATGCTCGTCGTCATGCTGATCACCATGGTGGAGACGACCGGCGACGTCTACGCCATCGGGGAGATCACCCGCAAGAAGGTCGATGCCGACACGGTCGCGCGGGCCCTGCGCGCCGACGGCGTGGCGACGGTCCTCGGCGGTGTCCTCAACTCCTTCCCGTACGTGGCCTTCGCGGAGAACATCGGCATCGTCCGGATGTCGAAGGTCATGAGCCGCTACGTCGTCGTCGCGGCCGGCCTGTTCATGATCGCCCTCGGGCTGCTGCCGAAGGCGGGCAGCCTGGTCGCCTCCGTCCCGCACCCGGTGCTGGGCGGAGCGGCGGTCTCCATGTTCGGCATCGTCGCGGCCGTCGGCATCCAGATCCTGGCCAAGGCCGACCTGCGCGAGGAGCGCAACACCCTGATCCTGGCGGTCAGTCTGGGCGCGGCCCTGCTGCCGACGACGGTGAAGCCCTTCTTCGAGCGCATGCCGGACGACGTCCGGGCCGTGCTCGACAGCGGGATCACGCTGGGGGCCCTCACCGCCATCCTGCTGAACCTGCTCTTCAACGTCTTCACGAGCCGCAGCACGATGGAGATCGACTGGGACGACATCGAGGAGGACGGCCCGCCCGGCCCCTTCGTGGCGGCGGCCCGTTGACGCACGGGCGGGCCGGGAAGGGGCTCGCGCCCTCCCGGCCCGCCCGGCCGCTCCGTGACCCGCCTCAGCCGCCCGCCGGAGGCCTCGCCGGGGCCTCGCCCTGCTCGCCGATCAGCTCCCAGAAGTGGTCGGCCAGGCGGCGCAGGTAGGCGGACCGCTCCGTCGCTATCTCCTTCAGCCTGGCGTCGTCGTTGCGGGCGACCAGGTGCCCCATGTACCGCTCGGAGAAGGAGGAGAGCTCCGTGTGCATCGTGTGGAGCGCGTCGCCGACGCTGGTGGCGTCCACCGACACGATCTCCACCACGGGATCGACGTGGGCCTTCCACCGCCCGGTGACCGCCGACCGCAGGTGCTCCTCCAGCTCCTGGTCGCGGCCCGTGATGGTGGTCAGCGCGCGCAGGGACAGGCCCAGGGCCTCCACCAGGACCCTGGTCTGCCGGGAGTCCCCCTGCCAGTGCCCCGACTGCTCGGCGGCGCGGTACTCCGACGGGCCCATGCCCAGCCGGTAGGCCAGCCGTTCCACGGTGATCCGGCGGGCCAGCCGGAACTCGGGCAGCGTCCTCGGCACGGTCCCCATCAGGGTGGCCGCGTCGCACCACAGCACGTCCGCGAGGGCGAAGAGGTGCTGGTCGGAAGGGACGTGGGAGCCCTGCTCCCACGCCGCCACCATGGCGGGATGGACGGGGCTCCCGCAGGCCGCCATGGCCTCGGCCACCTGAACCGTGCTCAATCCCATGCGGGCGCGCGCGGATCGGGCTTCGGTGGGGGAAAAGGGAGTGCTGTACACGTACACGCCACCTCGCGACAACCCTCGAACGGCCCGCGCCCGAGGAGAAACGGAATGCTGAACGAACACCAAGCGCGGGCACAATAACAGATGTTAAGAAGGTTCAGGTCGGTTCTGTTCCTTGAATTAGAAGGCCCTGATGGAGATTTGATCCAATGATCAATGGTGACTCGATACGTCCTCTCGTGGAAGCGGAATCTCTTCTCCGGGCTGCGTCGCGGACAGGGAGGCAGCGAGCGCCGCAGCCGCCAGGGCGAGCGCGGGCACCAGGAACAGGGCCGTGCGCAAGCTGCTGTGGGAGGCCAGGAAGCCGATCAGCGGCGGACCGGCGAGGAAGGCGAAATAGCCGGTGGTCGAGACCGTCGCCACCGCGGTCCCCGGGGCGGCGGAGGGGATCCGGCTCGCCCCGCTGACGACCAGGGGGAAGGACGCGGAGATCCCGAGGCCGACCGCGCAGAACGCCACCGCCGAGGCCACCGGGTGTCCGGACACCAGGGCCACCACCGCCCCGGCCGCGGTCAGCAGCGCCCCCCAGCGCACGACGCGCACGGGACCGAAACGCCCGGCCGTCCGGTCGCCGCCGAGCCGCCCGGCCGTCATGGCCAGCGCGAAGGCCGCGTACCCGGCACCCGCCAGACCCGGCCCCGCGCCCAGCGCGTCGGCCAGGTACACGCTGCTCCAGTCGGTCACCACCCCCTCCACGAGCAGGACGCACAGCCCCAGCGCGCTGAGCGGCAGCAGCCGGGCGGCGCCCCGGCCCCGGCGCCGGACGGCCGCCGCAGGCCCGCCCGGCCCCGCCCGGCGCCCGGGCGGCGCGGGTGGCGCCGCCCGGTGCAGGGCGGCCACCGCCACCCCGGCGGCGGCCGTCCCGATGGCCGCCGACACCGTGAACTGCGTACGCGCGGCCACTCCCGCGCCGGCGGCGGCGGTACCGAGCAGCGCACCCGCCAGCGCCCCGGCGCTGAACAGGCCGTGGAAGGAGGAGAGCCTCGCCCGGCCGCTGCGCCGCTCCAGATCCACCGCGTGGGCGTTCATGGCGACGTCCAGCGCCCCGACCGCCGCGCCCAGGACGACCAGTCCCAGCATCAGGCCGGTCATGGAGCCGGCCAGCCCGGGCAACGCGATGGCCGGGGCGTAGACGAGGGCGGCGCACCGGGCCACCGGCCGGCTGCCGAAGCGGTTCACCAGCAGACCGGCCGCGGGCATGGCCGGTACCGAACCGAGCGCCACCCCGAGCAGAGCCGTACCGAGCTGCCCGTCGGAGAGCCCCAGCTGCTCCTTCACCTGGGGGATGCGCGGGGCCCAGCTCGCCAGGACGATCCCGTTCAGGAAGAAGACCGCGTAGAGGGCGCCCGCGCCGCCGGCGGCGGTACCCCGGCCCCCGGAGCCGCTCACCGCGGGGAGGGCAGGACCGGGAGGCGGACGCCCGTGCCCTCCGGGACCAGATCGTGCACCGAGGTGGCGGGATGGGAGGGCGCGCAGGTGAAGGCCTCCGCGTACCGGACCCCCGCCTCCAGGCCGCGGTGCGCCGCCTGCTGCCGCGTCAGGTCCACGAAGTCGGCGCCCTTGCGCTCCTTGCGGGAGCTGTTCTGGCTGCGGTGCTCGGCCAGCATCGCCTCCTTCACCGCCATGGTGTCCGTGATGTCCACCCACAGGTCCGGGGTGCCCGCGTTCGTTCCGAGCAGGGTGTCCATGTAGAAGAGCGGGGGGACCGCGTCCGTGGCCGGGCTCCCGGTGGAGAGGGCGGGCTCGCGGGCCAGCAGCCGTGCCGCGCCGACCAGTCGGCTCACGGCCCGGTGGTCGGGGTGGTAGTCGTCGGGGTGGTGGGCGAGGACGATGTCGGGCCGCACCCGGCGCAGCACCTCCACCATCTGGCGGCGGGTGTCTGCCGTGTCGAAGAGGAAGCCGTCCGGCTGCCCGAGCCAGAGCAGCTCCGCGTCGAGCACGCCGACGGCCCGCCGTGCCTCCTCCTCGCGGACCGCGGCCGTCCGGGCGGGCGGCAGGGTGCGGGAGCCGAGTTCGCCGTTGGTCGCGATGGCGACGGTGACCCGGGCCCCCTGCCGGGCGTAGTGGGCGAGCGTCCCCGCACAGAAGAGCTCGACGTCGTCGGGATGGGCCCCGACGGCCAGGATGCGCACTGCTGTCACTCCTCTACTGGTAGCGCTGGGCGGCGTCCGCGAGGACCCGCGCGAAGCCGAGGACGCTGCTGTCGGTGAGGAAGCGCCGCAGCACGCGCCGATGGCCGTTCCTGCCGAGTTCCCGCGCGTAATCCCGGTCCGAGAGCAGGCGGTTGACCGCCTCCCCGAGCCCGCGCAGGTCCCGGGGATCCGAGAGCAGCAGCCCCGTCGTGCCGTGCTCGACCTGTTCCCGGATCCCCCCGACGGGGGCGGCGACCACGGGCCGCCCCTTCCAGGCGGCCTCGGACACGGTCAGGCCGAAGCCCTCGGCCAGGCTCTTCTGGATCACCACGGCCGAGTGGCGCTGGACGGCGTTGACGGTCAGGGCGTGCTCGGACCGGTTGTCCGTCGGCACCTGGACGAGGTGGACGCGCCGCCCCCGCGGGCCGAGGTCCTCCCACGCCTGACGGCACTCGGCGAAGACCTGCTCGGCCTGCCGGTCGCCCCTGGTGTCCGGGCCGACCAGCATCAGGTGGGCGCCGAAGGCCGGATCGACGTACTCGGCGAAGCCCCGGATCACCCCCGGGATGTCCTTGACCCGGTCCCAGCGGCTCACCTGGGTCACCAGGGGCGCGCCCGCCGGGGCCGGTCCGCCGGCGCGCACCACGCGCGCCGGATGGCGTACGAGGAGGTCGGTCAGGGCGTGCCGTCCCCGAGGGGCGCCGCCCGCCTCCTCGATCAGCCCCGCACCGGCCAGCAGGCGCGACGGATCCGCGTCCGGGTGCAGCGGGATGTTCTTGGGAGACAGCGGATCGATGGACGGCTGGACGACACGGCGGTCCACCGTCGGCGGTCCGGCGGGCAGGACTCCGGGATAGGAGGTGATGTGGCAATGCGCGGAGGAAATGTAGCGGTACAGGAATTCCCATCCGGGCGCCGCGAGGTCCTCCCTCAGCGCCGTGCCGACATGGACCCGCCACAGCACGGTGCAGCCCGCTTCGCGAAGATGGGGAATGAGTCCGGCGGTCTGGTGGTCGTGGAGGACGACGATGGAACGCCGGCCCATGGCGGGTACCAGCCGCGCCGCTGTTTCCGCGCATATCCGTTCGTACATCCGGCGGCCCCGTTCGAGGTCCGCGGGCTTCGCCCCCGGAGCCACTCCGCACAGCCGGTAGTACAGGGACTTGGTGAAAGCGCGGAATTCGGGCGGCCCGCCGATGGTGGCCCAGCGGGTGGAAATGCCCTCGCCCGCGAGGCAGGGGAGATTGGCCCGCAGGAGTTCGGCCACTCCGCCCCGCACCGGGTTGTCACTGATGTGCCATACGGTGCGCCCGTCGAGCAGCTCACGCACTCCGCGCAGGGTGTCCCGTACGGTTTCCGTCCGCTCGGCGCCGACGATCGGCTCGATCCAGTCCAGTGGCGTGCCGGGCAGCTCCACCTCGGGTACGGCCGGTACCCGGGCAGGCGCGGGCAGGGGCCGGGAGCCCGGTAATCGCCTTCCCCGGGCCGCCTGCGCCCTCCCCGGCGGGCGGGACCCGAGGGGGACCGAGAGTTTGTGCAACAACCTGTTTCCATGGCGCAGACGTGTCACGATATTCGCCTTCCCGGGAGTGTCGGGCATCGAAGGTGAGGGGAAACCCGCTCGACTCATGGTCGAATTCCGGTCCTCGCGGCCTGTTGTGGCCGCAGGGCTATCCCCGCACCCATGACGGTCGGGGGCGACCGGGGAAGTGAGGATGTGTCGGCATATGAAGGAATCCGCGTCGCCCCGCCCCGATCCTGGCATGAGGTCCACAGCCGTGACATGTGTTCCCGCACACGTAGCGAACGCGCGGTGAAGCCCTCCCACCCGCCGTTCGGGACCGCGTCAGGGGCTCCCATCAGCGCATTCCCGCCGAGCGCGGTGAACTGCCCGTCGGCCGGAACGCGAATCCGTTGACGGAGCGCTTACGCGAACGCATCGTGAAGGTCATACGCCCTTTGCCTCCGGGACTTCTCGTTCCGTGGCTCCGTACGGCCGGACGGTTCGCGCCGCATCGCGAATGGTCCCTTGCCGGTGTGCCGCCGGGGCTTACGATCTCGACGGACGGTCTCCTCCCGCGACCGCCGCTCCCCCCCCCCGCACCCGTGGAGGTCAACCGTGTTCCGGACGGCCGAAGGACACCGCAGTCACCGCGACGGCGCTCACCACCACCCCTCCCGCCGGCGTCCGCGCGCCCTGGCCGCCGCGGCCGCCGCCGCGGGCATGTTCCTGGCCGTGGGCTGCTCCTCCGGCGACAGCGGACCGGGGGAGGCGGCAGGGGGCGTACCGGTCGTCGAGAAGGGCAAACTGACCACCTGCACCCACCTGCCCTACCCGCCGTTCCAGTTCGAGCGGGACGGCAAGGTCGTCGGCTTCGACGTGGCCCTGATCGACCTCGTCGCGAAGAAGCTCGGAGTCGAACAGAAGATCCTCGACACGCCGTTCGAAAACTTCAAGACGGGCGCCTTCCTCAACTCCGGCCAGTGCGACCTCGCCGCCGCCGGCATGACCATCACCGACGAGCGCAAGAAGAACGTCGACTTCTCCGTCCCCTACTTCGACGCCACCCAGGCACTGCTCTCGACGAAGAAGAGCGGCATCACCTCCCTCGCCGACGTCAAGGCCAAGGCGAAGAAACTGGGCGCGCAGGCCGAGACCACCGGCGAGAGCTACGCCAAGGCGCAGGGCTTCGATCCCGTCGCCTTCGAGAGTTCGGACGCGGTGCTCAACGGACTGCGCACGGGCCAGGTCGACGCCGTCGTCATCGACTACCCGGTCGTCCAGGGCTGGCTCAAGGACCCGGCGAACGCCTCGGCGTTCGTCCTCGGCCAGAACATCGAGACCGGCGAGAAGTACGGCTTCTCGGTGAAGAAGGGCAACACCGCCCTGCTCGCCGCCATCGACAAGGCGATCACCGACGCCAAGGCCGACGGCACCTACAAGAAGACCTACGAGCAGTGGATCGGCCCGCTGCCCCAGGCCGCGTCGTGACCTCACGGCTCACCCGGCGGCAGCGGCGCCGCGTCTGGCAGGGCGTCCAGTACGCGGTCTTCGCGGCCGCGCTGGTCCTGGTCGGCGTACTCGCCGACTGGGACCGGCTGCGCAACCAGTTCGCCCAGACGGACCTGGCGCTCAGGCTCTTCCCGAAGATCATCACCATCGCCCTGCGGAACACGGTGGTGTACACCCTCTCCGGGTTCCTCTTCGGCCTGGTGCTCGGCCTGGTCATCGCCATGATGAGGCTGTCCTCGGTGGCCCCGTACCGCTGGGTCGCGAGCGTCTACATCGAACTGTTCCGGGGCCTGCCCGCCCTGCTGATCTTCATCTTCGTCGGCGTGGCGGTACCGCTGGCCTTCCCCGGCACCGCCATCCCCGGCGGCACGTACGGGAAGGTCGCGCTCGGCCTCGGCCTGGTCGCCGCCGCCTACATGGCGGAGACGATCCGCGCCGGCATCCAGGCCGTGCCCAAGGGGCAGATGGAAGCGGCCCGCTCCCTGGGCTTCTCGCACGGCCGCGCCATGGTGTCCGTGGTCATCCCCCAGGCGTTCCGCATCGTCATCCCCCCGCTCACCAACGAACTGGTCCTCCTCTTCAAGGACTCCTCGCTGGTGCTCTTCCTGGGCGTGACGCTGGAGGAGCGGGAGCTGACGAAATTCGGCCGCGACCTCGCCAGCGAGACCGCCAACTCCACCCCGATCCTCGTCGCGGGCCTGTGCTACCTCCTCGTGACCGTACCGCTCAGCTTCGTGGTGCGCCGGCTCGAGGCCCGTGCCGACAAGGCCACGTGAGGAACCGATGCCACAGACGACGGGAACGGGGGACACGATGGGCAGCGACCGCCCGGAGATCGAGATCCGGGGACTGCACAAGTCCTTCGGCGACAACCACGTCCTGCGGGGCATCGACCTCGACATCGCCCGAGGCGAGGTGGTGTGCGTCATCGGCCCCTCCGGCTCGGGCAAATCGACGCTGCTGCGCTGTGTGAACCTGCTGGAGGAGCCCAGCCGGGGCCAGGTCTTCGTCGGCGGTACGGAACTCACCGACCCCGATGTCGACATCGACGCCGCGCGCCGCCGCATCGGCATGGTCTTCCAGCAGTTCAACCTCTTCCCGCACATCAGCGTCACCGCCAACCTCACCCTCCCGCAGCGGAGGGTCCTCGGCACGGACAAGGAGAAGGCCGCCGCCGTCGCCCGGGAGAACCTGGAGCGGGTCGGCCTCGCGGCCAAGGCGGACGCCTACCCGGCCCAGCTGTCCGGCGGCCAGCAGCAGCGGGTGGCGATCGCCCGCGCCCTGTCGATGGGACCCGAGGTGATGCTCTTCGACGAGCCGACCTCGGCGCTCGACCCGGAACTCGTCGGCGAGGTGCTGTCGGTGATGCGGATCCTGGCGGGGGAGGGGATGACGATGATGGTCGTCACCCACGAGATGAGCTTCGCCCGGGAGGTCGCGGACCGGGTCGTGTTCATGGACGAGGGCGTGATCGTCGAGCAGGGGCCCGCGGAACAGGTCGTCACCCGCCCCCGGCACGAACGCACCCGCAATTTCCTCAACCGCATCCTCGACCCGGCGGCGGTCGAGGCACCGGCCGACGACGGCACCGCGAGAGGTCCGGAGGCCTGACCGCCCCTCACCTGCCCGCGCGGCGCAGCAGATAGGCCCCGGCGGCCGCGACCAGGGCCGCCATGCAGGCGATGAACACCAGCCCCGCGCCCTCCAGGCCGATCGGCTCCACCAGTACGCCCACACCGATGACCGGCACCGAGATGCCCGCGTACGCCACCACGAAGAGCGTCGAGATCACCGCGGCGCGCCGGTCGTCCGGCGACGCCCGCGCCACCACGGACAGCGCCCCGCGGAAAGCCAGCCCCTGGCCGGCCCCGCCGACCAGCGCGCTCAGCACCACCAGCACCAGGAGGTCCCAGTACAGCGCGCCCGCGAGCAGCGCCAGCCCGGCCAGGAGTCCCGCGCAGCCCAGGGGCAGCGACCGCCGTGCACCGACCCGGCCCACCACCAGCTGCCCCGCGGTCGACGCGAAGAAGGCCAGCGCGACGACCAGCCCGCTCACGGCGTGGTTGTGCACCCCCAGGGACCGCGCGAGGAACGCGGGGCTGACCGAGGTGAACACGCCGAACAGCGCGAACCCCACGAACGAGGCGGTCGCCGCCGGCCCGAACACCGGCCGCACCGGCGGCGGCAGCCCCGGCCGCTGCGGCCGTACGGTGGCCGCCGGCCGCCGCTGCCGTACGGTCTCCCCGAGCCCCAGCAGGACGGCGACCGAGGTTGCCACCAGGGCGAGGTGCACGGTGAACGGCAGGTGGAGCGGCCGGGGGGCGTACTGCGCGAGCAGCCCGGCCAGCAGCGGACCGCAGCCCAGCCCGCCCATGTTGGCGGCCGTCGCCACGAACGTGGCCCGGCCGCCGCCGCCCGGCGGCGCCGACTCGATCACGTAGGCCGTGGCGGCCCCCGTGAACAGGCCGGCGGACAGCCCCGACAGCAGCCGCCCCGCGTACAGCCAGCCCAGCCCGGTGGCGAACAGGAAACATCCCGCGCTCGCCGCCGCGAACCCCAGCCCCGCCAGCAGCACCGGCCGTCTGCCCACGGTGTCGGAGGCGTTGCCGGCCAGCAGCAGCACCCCGATCACCCCGAAGGCGTACACGGCGTACACGACGGTCACGGTCAGCTCGGAGAAGCCGAACTTCTCCTGGTAGAGGCCGTAGAGCGGGGTCGGCAGCGTGGTGCCCGCCATGCACACGGCGAACACCGCCCCGCCGAGCACGCACTGCCGCCACCCCCGGCGCATCCGGTCCATGCCGCCGACCGTAACCCCGCGCACCACCACGGTCCCGTCCCGGAGCGCCGAATCGCCGGGGCGTCGCCCGCCCGGCACAGGAGTCACGGGCTGACCGGCACCGCCGGGGAGGCCCCGTCGGAGCAGCGGAAGTCCTGATACCGCTCAAAACGGAATGTTGCTTCCGAAAGGGCTGACGCGCCAGTGGACGTGGCGGAACGTCACTTTACCGTCCGGATCAACGCGCTTACAGCCCGTTGCGGTTGACTGGGGCAACATGCGGTTTCAGTAACCGAGACGAACTCGACGGTAATCGTCCGGTGGCTCGCGTGTTCGTATAGCTTCAGCTCGTCGCCGCCGCACCTGGGGACACGGGGTCCGCGCGGGGAATCGCGGCGACAGGGATGCGACCACTCCCATGACAACAGCCACTCGAACCAGTGCCTTCCGTGTCGACGCGTACACACCGCACTGCCAGGTCATCGCCGACGAAGGGGACCACGCCGTCATCGGCATCTCCCCCGGTAACTCCTACTTCTCCGCCCAGCGCGTGCACGCACTCGCCGAGTGGGCGCTCGACAACTTCGCGCAGGCCGACCTCATCTACACGGACCTGCACGTGGCCGAGATGTACGAGGCCATGGGCTATCCCCCCGACGAGGCCCGCCGCAAGACCGTCAAGAACCTGCGCGGCGTACGCGCCAAGGTGACCAACGCGGTCGCCGACATCGACCCGTCCGGCACCCGGCTGCGCGGCAGACCGATGTCCTCGCTCCAGGGCATTCCCGCCTACGACCGCATGCACGCCGACCTGCTGGACCGGCTGCACACCGACCCGGCGTTCGCGCAGACCTGCAACGAACTCGTCGACATCTTCCTGTCGTCGAAGGTCCTCGGGGGCGAGCGGGCCACCGAACACCAGCGGGCCGTCTGCCTGGACTACGTGTGCGCCGAAGCGCCGCTCTTCCTGGACACCCCCGCGATCCTCGGCGTCCCCTCGTCGCTGAACTGCTACCACCAGGCGCTGCCGATGGCGGACCTGCTCTACTCGCGCGGCGCCGGACTGCGGGCCTCCCGCAACCAGGGCCACGCCGTCGTCACCCCCGCCACCGAAGGAGACCAGCTGTGACCACCCACGCGGAGCCGATCCTCGAATTCCCCTTCACGTGGGACGGAACGCACCTGCCCACCCAGGTCGACGAACTGCCCCCGGTGGCGAAGGTCCGCACCATCGCCGGAGCCGAGGCCTGGCTGGTCTCCTCCTACGAGCTCGTCAAGCAGGTCCTCGAGGACGACCGGTTCAGCCTCAAGAACACCTCCGACCCCGGTGTGCCCCGCCAGTACGCGCTGACGATCCCCCCGGAGGTCGTCAACAACATGGGCAACATCACCGGCGCCGGCCTGCGCAAGGCCGTGATGAAGGCCATCAACCCCAAGTCCCCCGGACTCCAGCGGTGGATGGACGAGCACGCCGTCGAACTGGTCGAGCGGATGCTCCAGCACGGCGCCCCCGTCGACGTCCGTACCATGTTCACCGACCCGTTCTCCGAGGCGATGCACTGCCAGATCCTCGGCATCCCGCACGACGCCGCCCCGCGCCTGGCGGAGTCGCTGCCCATCGCCTTCATGAACAGCGCCCGGGAGATCCCGGCCGCGCGCCTGAACTGGGACCGCGACATCGCGTACATGAAGGATCGCCTCGACGACACCGAGCACGGCCTCATCGGCGACCTCGCCCGGCTGCGCGGCACCGAGGGGTACGAGCACGTCACCGATGAGATGTTCGCGACGGTCGGCGTCACCCTCTTCGGCGCGGGCGTCATCTCCACCGCCGGCTTCCTCGCCATGGCGCTGGTCACCCTGCTCACCCACCCGGAGGAGTCCGACTACCTCGCCGACCACCCGGAGCTGATGCCCCAGGCCGTGGACGAGCTGCTGCGGATCAACCTGTCCATCGGAGACGGCCTGCCGCGCCTGGTCATGGAGGACATGACCCTGGGCGACGTCCAGGTCAAGGCGGGCGAGCTCGTACTGGTCCTGCCCGAGGGCGCCAACTTCGACCCCTCCGTCTTCCCGGACCCGCACCGCCTCGACTTCACCCGGACCAACTCCTCCGCGCACTTCTCCTTCGGCGGCGGCTCGCACTACTGCCCTGCCACCGCCCTCGGCAAGAAGCATGCCGAGACCGCGCTGCTCGCCCTCCTCAAGGCCATGCCCCGCATACGGCTGGCCGTGCCGGTCGAGCAGCTCGTGTGGCGCACGGGCTTCATGAAGCGCCTGCCCGAGCGTCTGCCCGTGATGTGGTGACCGGCGCGGCCTGACCACCGTACGGAGGCCGTCCGTGCAGCTCCGCCGGCGGGCGGAGCTGCACGGACGGCCGACGCGTGCCCGCCTTCCCCGGCCGTGTGCCCGGCCGCCTCAGCGCAGGCAGCGGCCGAAGTCCACGACGTACGTTCCGGCACCGCTCGCGCCGGCCCCGGCCGGGTCGGCCGCACCGGCCTGCGCCCAGCCGCCGAACTGGCGCAGCGAGGCGTCGAGGATGATCGCGCGGTGACCCGGGCTGTTCATCCACCACTTGACGGCGGCGTTCGGGGTGCCCGAGCCGCCCCAGCCGTTGTAGGTGATCTCGGAGACTCCCCAGGAACGGGGGTTGGGGCAGTAGCCGGCGCCCATGATGCGGCTCTGCGGAGTGGAGCCGGTCCGCGGGTTGGTGTGCGAATCCTTCCAGGGCCCCCACCACTTCAGCTGCACGGCCGCGGCGGTGTGCTGCCGGGCCGCGTCCGTCAGGGCCTGGTTGCCCGTCAGGGCGGGCAGACCGCGCTGGGCGCGCTGGGCGTTGATGAGGCACAGGACCGCGTCCCGCTCCTGGAGGCCCCCGCCCGGCGGCCGGGCGGCCGCCGCGGTGTCGCAGCTCACGGCGGTCGCGGACGGCGCGGCCAGCGGTACGAGCGCGGCGGACAGGACCGAGGCCACGGCCAGGGAGACCGTGGTACGGGTACGGGTACTGCTGCGTGAAGGGCGGATCCTCACGGGCTTCCACCTCCTGCCGACTCGAACAGGTCCGGGGGAGCCTCAGCTGCGGCTGCTCCCTCCAGCCTGGCACCGCGGCCCGCTGATCACCATCGGGCCCGCGCGGCGAGGCGCTTCCCGACACCGGCCCCCGCCGCGGTCCCAGGCCGCCGTCGACATCGCCGGCGCGGCGTCCGCCACCTCCGCCACCACCCGCCCGGGCACACCGCGGCCGTGCCTGGAGCGACCCTCCGCCGGGGCGCTAGCCGCAGTCGAGCAGGGCATCGGTTCGAGCTGACACGGTTACGACCAGGACGCGGGCCGGACCATCCCGCTCGAGCACCCCGGTGCCCGGCCGCCGCGCCCCAGGCCCGCGCGGCGGAGCGGCAGGGACCCGGGAGGCCCGGAACGCAGGCGTGAGTCTCGACCAGTCGAAGGCCTGCCGACCGGAAGGCTGAGGAGAAGGAGTTCCACCAGTGAAGATCGTTCTGATATCCGGCAGCACCCGAGGCGATTCGGCGAACACCGCCGTACTGGCCACCGTGCGCCACATCCTCGGGAACCTGCCCGGTGAGCACGAGAGCGTGCTGCTCCCCGTCGGCGAGCTGCCCCACTACGAGGCCGAACTGGAGCGCACCGACGGCTCGGCGGCAGTCCGCGCCGCCAAGGAGCTGGTCACCGGCGCGGACGCGCTGTTCATCAGCACCCCCTCCTACAACGGCGAGATGCCCGGCGCGCTGAAGAACGCCTTGGACTGGCTGTCCCGGGCGCAGGGCGACCGCCCGAGCCCGCTGACCGGCAAGCCGGCCGCCGTGACCAGCGCCTCCCCCGGAGCGCGCGGCGGTCTCGACGCGCAGACCGGACTGATCGGCGTACTCGCCCGCTGCGGCGCCCGGGTCGTCGAGCACGAGCCGGTCGCCGTCGCCCGCGCCGGCACGCTCGCCTCCGAGGACGGCCGCTACACCGACGCCGGGCTCGTCACCCGGCTGGAGAGCCTGACCCGGGCCCTGATCGCCGAGCTCGCCCCGGCCGGCGACCGCGAGGAGGTGCTGGTCTGATGGCGGCCTCGAAGCCCGGCCTGTTCCGGATCATGAAGGAGGACCTGGAGGTCGTCGTCGCCCGCGACCCCTCCATGCGCAACCGCCGCGAGGCCCTGCTGCACGCCGCCCTCCCCGCGCTCTGGGCCCACCGGATCGCGCACCGCCTGCACCTGCGCGGACACCGGATGATCGCGCGGCTCATCGCCTGGAACGCCCGCCGCAGCACATCGGTGGAGATCCACCCCGGTGCGGTGCTCGGCCGCCGCGTGTTCATCGACCACGGCGCCGCCGTCGTGATCGGCGAAACCGCCGTGGTCGGGGACGACGTGACCATCTACCACCAGGTGACCCTGGGAGCGGTCGGCTGGTGGAGCGACAACAACCGGCCCGAGGGGGACCGCAGGCACCCGGTCGTCGGCGCCCACGTCGTACTCGGCACCAACGCGACCGTGCTCGGCCCGGTCACCATCGGCGCGCACGCCGTCATCGGCGCCCAGGCCCTCGTGAACAAGGACGTGCCCGCGGGCGCCCGGGTCCTCGCCGCCACCGCGGTGATCAAGCCCGTCGGCCAGCGGCCGCAGCCCATGGAAGACCTGTACGCGATGACGGCCTCGGCCGGCTCCTGGTAGCCGCACCCCGCACCGCACCGTAGCCCGGCACCTCCGCGATCCCGCGCGGCCCTGCCGGACACCCCCCACACGAACGCCGCACCGGGCCCGGCGGACCGCATCCGTCCGCCCGGCGCGCAGCCGTACGACCTGACTTGTGAGGAACCACACGTGGAAAGCCGTGAGACGCGCCGCATCGCAGACAGCATCGCGGACCTGGTCGGCTCGACCCCGCTGATCCGACTGCACTTCGAAGACTCCGCCCCGGGCGCCGAGGTACTGGCCAAACTGGAGTCCGCCAACCCGATGTCCACCAGCAAGGACCGGGCGGCCCTCGCCATGCTGCGCGCCGCCGAGGAGCGCGGCGAACTGACGCCCGGCAGCGGCACCGTCATCGAGGCGACCTCCGGGAACACCGGGATCTCCCTGGCCGCCCTCTCCGCGTCCCGCGGCTACCGCTGCGTCATCGTGCTGCCCGACAGCGCCACCGCCGAGCGCATCGCCCTCCTCAAGGCCCTGGGCGCGGAAGTCGTGCTGACGCCCCGCGACGCCGGCTACCCCGGCGCCATCGCCAAGGCCGAGGAGCTGCACGCGGCCACCCCCGGGTCCTGGTTCGCCTGCCAGCACGAGAACAGCGACAACGTGCGCGCCCACTACGAGACCACCGGCCCCGAGATCTGGGCCGACACGGCGGGCCGGATCGACGTACTGGTCTGCGGCGTCGGCACCGGGGGCACGCTCAGCGGCGTCGCGAAGTACCTCAAGGAGCAGAACCCGGCGATACGCGTGGTCGCGGTCGAGCCGGAGAACTCCCCGGTGCTCTCCCAGGGCACAGGCGGCCTGCACCGGATCCCGGGACTCAACGGCGGCTTCGTGGCCCCCACCACCGACGTCTCCCTGATCGACAGCGTCGTCACCGTCACCGACGAGGAGGCCATGACCGGCGCCCGCTCGCTCGCCCGCGAGCAGGGCATCTTCGTCGGCGTCTCCTCCGGCGCCGTCGCCCACGCCTGCGCCCGGCTGGCCGCGCACCCGGACTACATCGGCGCCTCGATCGTCACGATCCTGCCCGACACCGGCGAGCGCTACCTCAGCCTCTGGAACGAGGCCTCCGCCCCCGCCGCCCGGCCCGCCCAGCAGCCGGCCCCCGCCCCCGCCCCGGCCCCCGCCCCCGCCCCGGCCCCCGCCCCCGCCCTGACCGCAAAGCCCTGACCGTCCGCGCCCGGGCGCCCGGCCCCGTCCCCCACCCCCGAAGGAACCCGGCGTGAACTTCCGTCAGCTCCATCCGAACATCAAGCTGAGGCTCGGCATCGGATTCGTCCAGCGGATGCTCGGCATCATGCTGATGCCGCTGATGGTCATCCACCTCGCCACGCTCTACGGCGCGGCCGCGGCCGGCGCGCTGACCATGGCCGTGGCCGCGGCGGGCATCGCCAGCAACTTCGTCGGGGGCCACCTCGCCGACGTCCACGGCCGCAAGCCGCTGATGGTCGCCGGCGAGGTGGGGGCGGCGCTCACCTTCGCCCTGCTCGCCCTGGCCAACTCGCCCTGGTGGCAGTCCGGGGCGGCCACCTTCCTCCTCTTCCTGCTCAACACCTGCCTCGCCAGCGCCGCCACACCCGCCGCCGAGGCGATGATGATCGACGTCTCCACCCCCGAGAACCGCCGGCTCGTCTACACGGTCAACTACTGGTCGATCAACATGGCGTTCACCGTCGGCGCCCTGATCGGCGGCTTCTTCTACGGAGAACACTTCACCCTGCTGCTGGCGGGTGCGGCCGCGCTCTCCCTGGCGACCGCCCTGGTCACCTGGTGGCGGATCGCCGAGAGCGCCCCGGAATCCGCCGGAGACCGGGCGTCCGGCATCCCGGCCATGCTCCGCGGCTACCTCGCCGTCTCCCGGGACCGGGTGTTCCTCAGGCTGGTGGGCGCCGCGCTCCTCACCCGGGCCATCGAGGTCCAGATCGGCTACTACATCGCCGTCCGCCTCGCCGACGACTTCCCCGAACAGGCGCTGGCCGGCCTGGAGCGGTGGTTCCCCTCCGTGGACGGCGTCGCCATGCTCGGCATCCTGCGGGCGGTCAACACCGTCCTGGTCGTCGGCTTCGCCCTCTTCGCCGGCAGCATGTTCCGCCGGCTGTCCGACCGGGTCCGCCTCTACGCCGGGATCGCCCTCTTCACCGCCGGCCACATGGTCCTCGCCGTCAGCGACAACGGCTGGATCCTGATCGCCGCCGCCGTCGTCTTCACCCTCGGCGAGATCGCGAACGTACCGGTCAAGCAGGCCCTCCTGGCCGACCTGGTGGACCCGGCCGCCCGCACCAAGTACCTCGCCGCCTACGGCCTGGTGCCCCGCGTCGGCCTGCTCATCGGATCGGTCTGCGTGACCGTGGGAGCCTTCCTCTCCCCGGTCGGCATGAGCGTCCTCTACGGCGCCTTCGGCCTCGGCGCCATCCTCGTCTACCGCTCCCTGCTGCCGCTGCGCGGATCCCGCCGCCCCGCCGCGGAGCAGGAACCCGCCGCCGAGCGGCCGGCCGCCCCGCCGGCGACCGCACCGGCCCAGAACGGAGCCACGTCATGACCCCGCCCCGCGAGCCCGGCCGCATCCTGATGGTGATGCCGTACGAACAGCTCGTACGCAAGGCCGTCGAAACGGGATTCCAGGTCTGGTCGATCTGGGACCCGGCGCTGCGCCCGCCCGACTACCTCGACGCCGTCGCCGCGCACTCGCGGGAACTGCTCCCGGCCGACTTCACGGACGAGACGGCCCTGCGCGCCCTCGTCGCCAGGACGGCACTGGAGCACGACGTCCAGTACGTCCTGCACCTCGGCAGCGAGGCCACCATGGCCCCCGTGCTCGCCGAAGCCGAGGCCCTCGGCCTGTCGCCGAACACCGCCGAATCCGTACGGCTGCTCAACGACAAGCACGCGATGCGCGGCCTGCTCAACGCCGGCGGCGTCTCCGTCGTCCGGGCCCGGCGGGCCGAGACCCTCGCCGAAGTGGAGCCGCTGCTCGCCGAGTTCGGACTGCCCGCCGTCGTCAAGCCCACCAACACGGCCGGCAGCCGGGGGATCGCACTGGTCCGCACCGCCGACGACCTCGACGAATGGACCGAGCGCATCAAGGCCGGCGGTTTCGAAGGACCCTTCATCATCGAGGACTTCCTCGAAGGACCCGAATACAGCGTCGAGACCCTGACCGTCGGCGGCACCCACCACGTCGTCGGGATCACCGCCAAGCAGACGAGCGGCCCGCCCGGATTCGTGGAGACCGGGCACATCCACCCGGCCCCCCTCGACCCGGCCGACGCCGAGGCCGTACGCGACACCGTCACCGCCCTGCTCGACCTCACCGGCTACGCCTTCGGCCCCGCCCACACCGAGGTCATCCTCACCCCGGCCGGCCCGCGCATCGTCGAATCCCAGGCCCGCCTCGGCGGTGACCGGATCCCGCTGCTCGTGGAGGTCGCCACCGGCTACGACCTGGAGGCCGCGATCTTCCGCGGCCTGGCCGGCGAGGACGTCACCGTCCCCGCACCGCACCGGTACGCCTCCATCGGCTTCTTCCAGCTCCCCGCCGGACGCCTGGAGTCCGTCGAGGGCCTCGACGCACTGCGTGCCCTCGACCACGTCCACGGCGTGCACTTCCCGTACGCGCCGGGCGACGTCCTGCCCCGCACCACCGACTCCGGCACCCGCCACGGCTACGCCGTCGTCGACGCCCCGACCCCCTCCGGAGCCGCCGAACGGATCGCCGCGGCCCGCACCGCACTGCGCACCACGACCACTCCCACCCCGAAGGAAGCACTGCGATGACCGCCCCGACCGCGCGCGCCGCGGACCGCACCCTCCTGCTCGTCGGCGCCACGGACCAGCACCTCCAACGCGCCAAGGCGCTGGGCGTCCGCGTGGTGCTCCTCCAGCACCCCGACAAGATCAACGCCTACCAGACGGGCCTCGCCGACGCCCTGCTGATGGTCGACTACACCGACTGGGACACCGTACGGCCGCTCGCCGAGGCCGCCCGGGAGGTCTGGGGCTTCGACACGATCGCCTCCCTCACCGAGGCCGGCCTGGACATGGCAGCCCGCCTCAACGCCCACTTCGGCTTCCCCGGCACCGGCCCCGAGGCCAGCCGCCGCATGCGCGACAAGTTCCTGATGCGCCGGCACCTCACCGAGCGCGGCAAGCTGTCGATCCACTGGGACCGGGTCACCGACCGCGCTTCCCTCGACGCCTTCGCCGCCCTCGCCGGCTACCCCTTCATCATCAAGCCCACCGACGCCACCGCCGGCTTCGGCCTGCTCCGCGTCGGCGGCGCCGAGGAACTGGACGCGACCTGGGAGCGGATCGAGGAGCTGCGCGGCCGGCACACCGACCGCGGCTCGACCCTCTACAGGATCACCGAGTTCCTGATGGAGTCCTACCTCGACGGGCCCGAGTTCAGCGTGGAGGCCTTCAGCTTCGCCGGCCGCCACGTGGTGATCGCCGTGACCGAGAAGCTCGTCGACGAGACCCACTTCGCGGAGCTCGGCCACGCCCTGCCCGCCCGGCTGGCACCGGACGCCCACGCCCGGATCACGGCCGCGGTCGAGGACTTCCTCGACACGATGGGCGTCACCGACGGACCCAGCCACACCGAGCTGCGCCTGACCTCCCGGGGCCCCGTCGTCATCGAGTCCCACAACCGGGTCGGCGGCGGCCACATCAACGAACTGGTCGAGGCCGCCTACGGGATCGACCTCCTCGGCTACGGCGTCGCCTGGCCGCTGGGCCTGGTCGAGGCCCTCGCGGAGCCCCCGGAGGCACGCGCGGGCGCCTGCACCCGCTTCGTGCTCCGTGACCCCGGCACGGTCACGGCCGTCTCCGGCGTCGAGGAGGTCGCCGCCCGCCCCGACGTGCTCGCCGTGGAGGTCTCCGTGGGGCCCGGGGACCCGGTGCGCCCGCTGCGGGACAACTGGGACCGGCTCGGCTTCGCCGCGGTGACCGCGGCAGACACCGACGCCGCGATCGCCCTGTGCGAGCGGCTGACCGCGCGGATCCGCATCGACGTGACCCCGGCCCCGGTGCCGGCCGGCGCCAGAGAGCTGGAGGTCGCGGCGTGACCGCCCTCGTACTGCACCGGTTCCCCCTCGGCCCGTTCCCCTACGACCGCTGGCTGGCGGGACTCGAAGGCGGCGTGGTGGTGATCGCCGCCCGCGACCGGATCGAGGGCGCCCGCGAACAGGTCCCGGACGGCGACGGGGGCTACCGCAGGCTGGTCGTGCTCGACGACTTCGAGGACGAGGCACTCCTCGACCACGTCGCCCTCGAACTGGCCGAGGAGTACGGGGTCACCCACGTCATCGCCCCCCACGAGGCGGACCTGCTGCGGGCGGCCCGGCTGCGCGAGAAGTTCGGCCTGCCCGGGCAGCTGCCCGAGGAAGTGCTGCCCTTCCGGGACAAGCTGCTGATGAAGCGGCGGCTGGAGGCGGCCGGCATCGAGGTCGCCCCGTACTCCCTGCCCGGTACGGCCGACGGGGCGCGGGACTTCGCGGACCAGCACGGCCTGCCGCTGGTCTTCAAGGCCCGGGACGGCTTCGGCTCCATCGGGCTGAGGATCGTCACGACGCCGGACGAGCTGGAGCAGCACCTGGCCGAGGCCTTCCCGCCCGGCGCGCCGCCCCGGGAGGACCTGCTGGCGGAGGCGTACGTCCCGGGCCGGATGTGCCACGTGGACGGCGTGGTCGTGGGCGGCCGCACGGTGATGGCCTGGCCGTCCCAGTACCAGTACGACCTCTCCTCCTTCCGCGCCGACCCCGGCGCCCGGGTGGACCTCACCCTGGCCCCCTCGGACCCGCTGACCCCGCGCCTGCTGGAGGTGGCGCAGGAGGCGCTCGACGCCCTCGGCGGCCCGGCGGACTACTGCTTCCACGCGGAGGTCTTCCACACCCCCGACGACCGCCTCGTCGTCTGCGAGGTCGCCTCCCGCCCCGCCGGCGCGCGGATCCGGGAGGTGCTGGACGCGGTGTTCGGGGTGCACCCGGTCGAGCTGGCGGTGCGGGCGCACACGGGACTGCGGCTGCCCGTCCCGGCCGGGACGGCGGAAGGCGCCCGGCTGGAGCCGGTCCGCATGGCGGGCCAGGTCCTGATGATGAAGCGGCCCGGCACCGTACGCGCCATCCCGGTCACCCCCGAGGAGCCCTGGGTGGAGTTCTACGGGGTCTTCGCGGAACCGGGCGAGGTCATCGAAGAGGCCGCCCTGTCCTCCGACTTCCTCGCGGCCGCCGTACTGTCGGCGCCGACGCGGGAGGAGTGCGAGCGGCGCCTGCGGGAACTGGGAGCCCGGTTCGAGACGGAGATCGTGATCGGCTGACCGGCCGGCGGGCGACCAGGGTTCCCGGCTCCCGTCGCCTGCCGCCCGTCAGCCCGCGGACCCGGAGAGGAAGGCCCGCAGCCGCCGGTGCTGTCCCTGTGCGACGCCGGCCGGTACCGCGCCGGAGTACGCGGTCAGGACGCCGCCGGTACGGACGACCGTGACGGGCACGGTCTGCTCCATCGCGATGCCCGGCACCGTCCAGTCGAAGGCGACCGCGTCGTCCCCGGCCGTCGGCACGGGCCGCCGGCCGACGACGACGCGGGCGTCCTGGTCACCGTAGGCCAGGGTGTACACCAGGAACCCCCCGCACAGCGGTACGGCCTTCCTGAGGGACTCCAGCACCGCCGACGCCTCCTCGACGGTGTGGCTCGACAGCGCCACGGAGTGGAGCTTCCCGAAGTCGACGTTCCGACGGGCGTCCGAGGCGCCCGAGCGCGGCGCTACCGTGGCCACCACCCTGGCCGCCGGCCGGTGCGCCGCCCCGTGGTCCAGCTCGAAGTCGACCAGGGCCTGGCACTCCGCGGGATGTCCCGGGGCGACCCGGGAGGCCACGGCGGAGGGTGTGGCCGCGGCGGCCGGCCCCCGGGCCGTGACGACGAAGCCCGGCAGGTCCTTCCCCGAGGGCAGGACCGACAGCAACTCGGCCGCCGTCAGCGGCTCCGCGCGGCGCGACCCCGCCCCGGCTCCCGACCCGGCGGGCCCGCAGGCCGAGGAGACGGCCCCGCAGACCAGCAGGGCGACGGCCACCGCCATGACGCGCGGACGGCGCGGCATCGGTACCCCCCTTCGTCGACGTCAGACCATTGTCGGCCCTGGGGCGGGTGCGCTGACCTGGGACTTACGGTACAGTTCATCTCGAGCTCGCAGCCGCGGAAACACGGTGGTGGGACCGGCGTTGGTGGTCCAAGGAAAGACACCCCACTTCCCGTGGGGGAATGCAGGTGCAAGGCCTGCCCAGCGCTCGATCAAGGCCCCGGCCTCCTCACGGAGACCGGGGCCTTTCGTCATGCGCCCCCGTGCCGCCCGTCCCGGGGCCCGAGCGGCACGGGGGAGTCCGGGATCCCGCACAACGGCGCCCCCGGGGAACGCGAATGGGCCGGCCGTGGGTGTTCGTGCGGACGCCCACGGCCGGCCCGCTCAGCGGCGGTAGCCGGAGGTCAGCTGCCCGCGGACAGGTTGCCGGAGAGGACCGGGATGTTGCTCAGGATGTGGGAGAGCGGCTCGTCGCCCTTGGCCTGGGTGGAGTTCTCGGTGCACTGCTGGTTCTGCGGGTTGGACAGGACGTTGATGTCCTGGACGCCGACGTTGACCAGGGCGAGGAGCGACTGGACGTTGACCTTCGCGGGCAGGCCGATGCAGGGCTTGTTGAGGGTGCCCTGGACCAGGCCGAGCTGGGGGCTCTGGTCGCCGGTGGTCTTCTGGTTGCCGTAGATCTGCTGGGCGCCGTTGCCGTTGACGGTGTTGATCCCGTTGTCGTTGCCGATGGCCATGGCCGGAGCGGCGACGGCGGCACCCGCGCCGACGGCGGCGGCGGTGGCTGCTGCGGTGACCATCATCTTCTTCAGCATTCGAGAACTGTCCTTCGCTGTAGCGGAAACGAGCCCCGGATCGGGGGATCCGCCCTTGTAACGGCAACACGGCCGGGGACGTGGCGGTGCGTCACCCGAACGGCAGAGCGCCGCCCCCGCCGCCGCGCCCCCCAAGGCGCCGACCGGGTGCCCCTGACCGGAACATCGCCACACCGGCCGCCACCCGTCGTTGGAGGGTACGGCCCCCGCCCCTCCGCCCCCTCGACGCGCAGTCACGACCGGAGCCGCCCATGACCTCTGTCGCCCTGCTCCGGCGGCCCCCCGCCGCCCTCCCCCTCACCGTCAGGGCCGCGCTCGCCGCGACCGGTTGCGCGCTGCCGCTGTACGCCGTGTGGGCGTCGGTCCTGGCGACCGGCGGAGGGGACCTCGCGGCCCAGACGACCTGGGCGGACTTCACCGCCCGCCACCCGGGCTCCGCCTACAACCTCGCCTGGCACGGAGGGCTGCACACCGCTGCCTACAGCCTCGTCTCGCCGTACGCCATGGCCGCCTTCGGCGTGGTCCCGGTCACCGTGGCGGGCGGGCTGGCGGCGACCTGGCTCGCCGGACTGCTGTGCGCGCGCAGCGGAGTCCGGTCGCCCGAACGGCCCGCGCTGGCGGCGGCCCTCGCCCTGTGGTGCCAGGCGGCGTCGGGGCGTACGACCTTCGTCCTGGGCGTCGCCTTCGGACTCGCGGCGGTACTGGGAGTCCGGTTCCGGACGTCCGGCGGCCGGGCGGGACGGCTCACCGCCACCGCGCTCTGCGCCGCCCTCGCCACCATGGCCAGCCCCGTCGCCGGACTCTTCCTCCTCCTGATCGGCACGGCGCTCCCGCCCGCGCCCGGCCGCCGGGCCGCCGAAGCCGCCGTCCTGCTCCTGCCGCCCTGTGCCGTACTCGCCCTGACGGCCTGGCTCTTCCCCTTCCGGGGCGAACAGCCCATGCCGGCGGAGCGGATCTGGCCGCCGCTGCTGATGTCCCTGGCCGTCTTGGCGGCGGCACCGCGCGGCTGGCCGTGGGTCAGACGCACCGCCGCGCTGTACGCGGCCGCCGTCGTGCTCACGTACGCTGTCCCCTCCCCGATGGGGACGAACGTCGAGCGGCTCGGCTGCCTCGCCGCGCCCGCCCTGCTCCTCGCCGCCGCGTCGGCGTCCGGCCGCGTACGCAGCGCCCTGGCCGGGGCCGGCCTCGCCCTCTGCCTGCTCTGGACGGGCGGGAACACGGCCGCCCACCTCGCCGATACCGTACGGGTCCCGGCGTGGGCGGCGGAGACCGACGGGGTCCTCGCCGAGCTCGGCCGCCTCGGCGCGGACCGCACCCGGGTGGAGGCCGTCATGGCGCGCAGCCACCGCGAGGCCGCCGTCCTCGCCCCGTACGTCACCCTGGCCCGCGGCTGGAACCGGCAGGCGGACGTGGAACGCGGCCGCCTCTTCTACGGGGCCGGCGGCCTCGCCCCCGACGCCTACCGTGCCTGGCTCGACCACTGGGCCGTGGGCCTCGTGGTCCTGCACGACGGCCCGCCCGACGCCGCCTCCGAGGCCGAACACGCCCTGGTCACCGGCGCGCCCGCCTACCTGGAGCCGGTGTGGCGGGACCGGAACTGGCGGATCTACCGCGTCCGGGACGCCGTTCCCCTCGTGGACCCGCCGGCCACCGTACGGAGCTCCGGCGCGGCCGGGATCACCCTCCGTATGCCCCGGCCCGGCACGGTGACCGTGCGGATCGTCGACTCGCCCTGGCTGACGGCCGACGCCGGCTGCCTCGAACCGATGCGGGGGAGACGCGAGGACGGCTTCGTCCGGCTGACCGTACGGGAACCGGGCGACGTCACCATCGGCTCCGCCTACCTCGCCGAAGGCCGCCGATGTGCCGCCTGAGCACGGTGCCCGCCCGGCTCGCCCTGGTCTGCGTACGCCACCACGTGCCGGTGCTGCTGCTGTGGCTGCTGCTCCTCGCCGCCGGGGCGGCCGCCGCCGGACCGGTGGCGGACGGCATGGACCGGCGGCCCTGGAGCGTGGCCGCGCACGAATCGGTGCGCGGCAACCGGCTGCTGGACGGCGTCCGCCCCTACGGGGGCCAGATCGACGCGGTGGTGTCCGGCGTGCCGGTGACCGACCCGGACCTCCGCCGGGAACTCGCCGCGGCGCGCCGCGACCTGGCCGCCGTCCCCGGCGTACACGCCGTCACCCCCCTCACCGAAGGCGCGTACGCCGCCGGCCGGCGGGCCGTGCTGCTCTCCGTCCGGCTGGACCGGGAGCAGGCCGGGCAGGACCGCCGGCGCTGCGAGCGGGCCGTGGAAGCCCGGCTGCGCGCCGTGCGGCGGGCCGTGCCCGGCTCCGCGGTGACGCTCGGCGGCAGCGACCGGGCGCGCGCCGAGGTCGCGGCGCGGACCCTGGCCGACACCCGGCGCGCCGAACTGATCACCCTGCCTCTGACCCTGGGGGTGGTGTTACCTCCTGTTCGGCGGCCTCGTGGCGGCCGCCGTGCCGCTGTTCGCCGCCGTCGCCACGATCGGCACCGGGATGCTCTGGCTCCTGCTGCTGTCACGCTGGTACGACCTCACCTCCCCGGTGCTGTCGACAACCACGATGGTGGGCCTGGGCCTGGCCGTGGACTACTCGCTGCTCACCGTCGGACGCTTCCGGGAGGAGCTCGCCGCCGGCCACGACGTCCCGGAGGCGGTGGTGCGGACCATGGGCAGCGCGGGCCGCTCGGTCCTGTTCGCCGCCCTGGTCGTCGCGGCCGCCCTCAGCGGGCTGGCCGCCTTCCCCAGCGACTTCTACGCCTCCGTCGGCCTGGCCGCGGCGGGCACGGTCCTGCTGTCGCTGGCCGCCGCCGTCACCCTGACCCCCGCACTCCTCACGGCCTGCGGGAAGCGGATCGGGGCCCGCGCCTGCCGGGAGGCCGACGAGGGTGCCTTCGCGGCGCTGGCCCGCTGGACCCGCCGCCGGGCCCCGGCCGTCGCCGTCGGGGTCGGGGTCCTGCTGCTGGCCGCCGCCGCGCCCTTCCTGCGGGTCCACCTCGTCAGCCCGGTCGGCGAACTGCAACTCCCGCCGGGCACCGAGGCGAGGCGCTTCGCCGACCTGGTCACCGAGGAGTTCCCCCAGCACCGCGCCGACGCCGTCGTGGTCGTGGCCCGTACCGGCCCGTCCCGGCTGACGGCGTGGGCGGAGCGCTTCGCGGCCGTACCGCAGGTGGAGCGGATCGAACCCGCCACCGCCGCGGGTCCCGGGGTCTCCGTCGTCCGCCTCGTACCGGTCCCCGACGAGGACGCGGCCACCGCCACCCGGCTGGTGGAGCGGCTCCGCGCGGACCGCCCGTCGGAATTCCCCGTGTGGGTGACCGGACGGGCCGCGCTCGACGCCGACTTCAGGGCCGAGGTCGTCGAGCACGCGCCGCGCGCCGCCGCCCTGATCGCCCTGACCAGCTACGTCCTGCTGCTGGCGATGACCGGCTCGGTGCTGCTCCCGCTGAAGGCGATCGTGATGAACACCCTGTCCCTCGGTGCCTCGTTCGGCGCGCTCGTCCTGGTGTTCCAGGACGGCTGGTGCGCGGGGCTCCTGGGCGTGCACACCCTGGGCGGCCTGGGCTACTGGCTGCCGGTGGTCGTGTTCGCCCTGGCCTTCGGCCTGTCCATGGACTACGAGGTGTTCCTGCTCTCCCGCATCCAGGAGCTCTACCGCGCCGGCGCCGGCAACGACCTGGCCGTGGAGGCGGGCGTGCAGCGTTCCGCCCGCATCATCAGCTCATCGGCGCTGCTGATGTGCATCGTCTTCACCGGCTTCGCGACGGGGGAGGTGCTGGTGATGAAGCAGCTGGCGACAGCGCTGACCCTGGTCGTGGTGGTCGACGCCACGCTGGTGCGCTGCCTCCTGGTCCCCGCCACCATGACCCTCCTGGGCCGCGCCAACTGGTGGTCCCCACGCCCCCTGCGCCGCCCCCGCCCGGCCGCCGGGAGCGGGTCCACGGCGCCGCGAGAGGAGGCGGCGGTTCGCTGAGCACGGGCGCCCGGGCGACGGTCTGCCGCGTCCGTCCGGGCGGTCGGCAGCGGCAGACTGGGCGCCGGGCCGGTTCAGTCGATCCGGAGCTCGCCCATCCGGCTCCAGCCGGTGGCGCCCTCGATGGTGGTGCTGACGATTTCGGGCGTGCGGGTGACCATCGGACGCATGGTCTCCAGCGCCGCCGCGAAGTGCTCGGAGGTGACGTGCGCCTCGGCCGCGTCGTCCTGGAACGCCTCGACCAGGACGTAGGTGTCCGGTTCCTCGAGGCTGCGGGACCACTCGAACCACAGGTTGCCCGGCTCGGCGCGGGTGGCGCGGGTGAACTCCGCGACCTTCTCCGGCCACTGGTCCACGTACGCGGGCTTGACGGCGAATTTCACCACAATGAAGATCATTCAGTCATTGTAGGCACGCCCGGGCCGCCGTCACACCGCCTCCGGCCCGAACCGGCGCCTGTACGCCGACGGGGTGATGCCCGTCTCGCGGCGCATCAGCGCGCGCAGGTTCGCGGCGGTGCCGAGCCCGCTGTGCCGCGCGACCAGCTCCAGGCGGGACTCGCCCCGCTCGAGCAACCGGCATGCCAGGGCGAGCCGTTCCCCCGTGAGCCACGCCAGCGGCGTCGTGCCCAGCTGTGCCCGGAAGCGGCGGTGCAGCGTCGCCGGGCTCACCACCGCGCGCTCCGCGAGGTCGGAGACCGTGAGCGGTGCGTCCAGCCGCTCCTGGGCCCAGGCCAGCACCGGCGCCAGGGACTCGTCGGGCAGGTCGGGGACCGGGCGCTCCACGAACTGCCGCTGGCCGCCGTCCCGGTGCGCCGCGAAGACCAGCCGCCGGCTCACCGCATTGGCGACCTCCGCGCCGTGGTCGCGTCGGACCAGGTGCAGTCCGAGGTCGAGCGCGGCCGCGCTCCCCGCGGCGGTGAGGATGTCTCCGTCGTCGACGAACAGCACGTCCGGTTCGAGGCGTACGGAGGGGAACCGGGCCCGGAAGGAGTCCGCCCACTGCCAGTGCGCGGTGGCCCGGCGCCCGTCGAGGACTCCCGCCTCGGCCAGGGTGAAGGCCCCGCTGCAGAAGCCGACCAGGCGCGCGCCGCGCGCGTGCGCCCGCCGGACGGCGTCGAGGACGGCCCGACGGCGGGGCACCTCGACGTCGGGGCGGTTGGGGACGATCAGGGTGTCCGCCGTGTCGGCCGCCTCCAGCCCGGCGACTCCCGTGAGCGTGAAGAACCCGTCCCGCATCTGCGTCCGGGGCTCGGGGGAGCAGAGCCCGAACGCGTAGAGGTCGCGTCCGGTCTCGGGCCGGCGCAGACCGAAGACCTCGGTCGCGCAGCCCAGTTCGAAGGGGTTCGAGTTCTCGTCGACGATCACGACGACCCGGTGTACTCCCGCCGGGCGCGGGGACTGCGAGGATTCTTTCGGCATCTGCGATTCCTAGCACTCACGGCCCTCGCGCGGAACCGCTCAGGATGGGCCCATGAGCAACGGACCCATCTCCCTGAGCACGGCCCTGGCCTCCTTCGACACCCTGTGGAGCCCCCGCATCGTCACCCGCGTCAACGACTACGACGTCCGCGTCGCCAAGGTCGAGGGCGAACACGTCTGGCACGCCCACGACCACACCGACGAGTTCTTCCTCGTGCTCGACGGCGAACTGCGCATCTCCCTGCGCGAGCCCGGAGGAGAACGCACCGTCCTGCTCCCCCGGGGAGCCGTGTTCACCGTCCCCCGCGGCACCGAGCACAAGCCCTCCGCGCCGTCGGGCGCCGCGCTCCTCCTGTTCGAGCCCTCCGGCACGCTCAGCGTGGGCGACCGTCACGAGGAGGTCCCGGACCACGTGGACGTGACGACCGGGCACGGCCTCGGCGGCTGAGCGGCCCCTCGCGCGGTCGGGCCCGGCGCGGAGTCCCCGCGCGGGCACGACCGAGGCCCGGGGGGACGTCGTAGCCGCGGGGCTGCGGTATGGTTGACCTCGAGCTCGCCGCCGGGGAAACACGGTGGTGGGACCGGCGTTGGTGGTCCAAGGAAAGACACCCCACTTCCCGTGGGGGAATGCAGGTGCAAGGCCTGCCCAGCGCTCGATCAAGGCCCCGGCCTCCTCACGGAGACCGGGGCCTTTGCCGTGTGCCGTGCCTCGTGCGCCGTGTCCCGTGCCCCGTGTCGGCCGCCGCTCGGCAGGCGGCGGTTGACATGGAGTGCGCTCCAACACCTAGCCTCCTGGTCCGGTGATGTTCCGAGATCAGGAGGAAGCGGCATGAACGGCGTACCCGCCCGGCACTTGGGCAGTCTGAAGGTTTCCGCGCAGGGCCTGGGATGCATGGGCATGAGCCACGGCTACGGCACGCCGGACGACGCGCAGTCGATCGCGACCGTGCACCGCGCCCTCGACCTCGGCGTGACCCTCCTCGACACCTCCGACTTCTACGGATTCGGCCACAACGAGGAGTTGGTCGGGCGGGCCGTCGCCGGCCGCCGCGACGAAGTGGTGCTGGCCACCAAGTTCGGCTTCGCCAACCGGCTGGGCGAGCCCACCCTGATCCGCGGTGACGCGGCCTACGTGCGGGAGGCGTGCGAGGCGTCGCTGCGGCGCCTCGGCGTCGATCACATCGACCTCTACTACCAGCACCGGGTCGACCCGAAGGTGCCGATCGAGGAGACCGTCGGGGCCATGGCCGAGCTCGTCCAGGCCGGGAAGGTCCGCCACCTCGGCCTGTCCGAGGCCGGGGCGGCCACCATCCGGCGGGCGCACGCGGTCCACCCGATCGCCGCGCTGCAGAGCGAGTGGTCGTTGTGGACCAGGGACCTCGAAGCGGAGACCGCCCCGCTCTGCCGTGAACTCGGCATCGGCCTGGTGCCCTTCTCCCCGCTCGGGCGGGGCTTCCTGACCGGCCGGTACAGCTCGGTCGAGGGGATGGCCGAGGACGACATCCGGCGCACGCAGCCGCGTTTCGCCGAGGGGAACCTCGAACGGAACCTGGCGATCGTCGCGCGGCTCGACGAACTGGCCGCGGCGAAGGGCATCACCACCGGGCAGCTCGCCCTGGCGTGGGTCCAGCACCGGGGCGACGACGTGGCTCCGATCCCCGGCACCCGGAGGCAGCGCTACCTGGAGGAGAACGTCGCGGCCCTGGCCGTGGAGCTGTCCCCCGAGGACCTCGCCGCCATCGAGGCCGCCGCGCCGGCGGAGCGGATCGCGGGCACCCGGTACGACGCCACCAGCCTCACCTTCGTCGACAACTGAGCACGGGCCGGTCCGCCCGGCGGGTGCGGGTCCGACGGCACGGCCGGGGCCTTCGCCCGTTCGGCGGAGCGGAGGACCGGCGGGTCCCGGGACGCCTGCCGGCGCGGTACGCGTGACCCCTGCGGGCGCCCCCGGATGCAGCCGCGCGAGGCGTTCGCCAGACTGACCGTGAAGCACGGCACCGTACGGGCCGCCAGGTCTCCTCCGCCCGGCCTGGCCATGCGGCGGACCACGGACCGCCCCCGGCGGGACCGGGCACCGCCGACGAGACGATCGCGGGGCTGGAGATGGTGGAACCGACCCGCCCGGCGGGCCGCGAGAATCGCCGGGCCCCCTGGCCGCCGGTCGTCGCGTGGCTGGTCTCGAACCTCCTCACCTGGATGGTCGCGAGGGCATCGGTCTCCGCCGACGGGTCGGGGGTGGCGTACTGGTCCACCGGCGGCCGCAGCCGCTGGGACTCCGCGCACTACCTGTCCATCGCCCGCACCGGCTACGAGATGTTCCGGTGCCGGGACCGCTATCCGGACTTCCGCGACGTCATGTGCGGAAACGTCGCCTGGTTCCCCGGATACCCGATGGCGGTCCGCGCGGTGTCGGCCACCGGGCTCTCCTACGAGCTCTCCGCCGTCGTCCTCACCGAAGTGTCCCTGCTGGGCATGTTCGTGCTGCTCTGGCGGCTGCTCGGCGCCCGGCTCACCTGGGCCACCGGCCTCACCCTCGCCATCGGTACGGTGTTCCCCGGCGGGGTCTACCTCCACGCCGCCTTCCCCGTCGCCACCGCCACCCTGGCCCTCCTGGTCTGCACCGACGGAGTGCGGCGCGGGTCCTGGGGGGTCGCCGCCGCCGGCGGTTTCGTGGCGGCCGCCTGCCATCCCGTCGGTGCCGTCGCCGTCGGCATGCTGCTCGCCGGCGCCTTCTTCGCGTGGCGGGGCGACACGTGGCCGGTGCGGTTCGCCAAGGCCGGATCGTCGGCCGCGCTCGCCAGCTGCGGAGTGCTCTGGGCCAAATGGCTGATGTGGCAGGCCACGGGCCACTGGGACGCGTACGAGATCATCCAGGAATCCAGCTACGGACAGGGCGGCCTGCACCAGCCCTTCGAGGAGATGGGCAAGGCGTACGGTTTCCCCTTCCGCGACTGGTACACGCCCGAGGGGCCGCTTCCGCCACTGGTGGAGCACGCCCTCGAGGCGCACCGGACGCAGCTGTGGCTGAACACAGCCTTCGCCGTGCTCGTCCTGGTGACGGCCGCCGTCCTGCTCGTACGGGACCGCCGGCTCGACGCCGGGCAATGGGCCGCCCTGGTCCTGACGGAGGCGGTGTTCCTCGTGCCGTTCCTCGCGGGTGCGGAGATGTCGTGGTACCGCAATCACGCGCAGATGTTCGTCGGGCTCGTCCTGGTCGCGCGGGCGTCCCGCTGGGTCCAGGTGCCCCTGCTGGCCTGCTGCGCGCTCCAGTACGCACTGCTGGGGGCGATGTTCTTCTCCGGAGTCCTGGTGTGACCGTCTCCTACCGCCGTTCGTCCTCCGTGTCGCGAGCGACGTGGTAGGTGGGCCGGCCCTGGACGGCCGTGTAGATGCGGGCCACGTACTCGCCGAGCATTCCCACGCAGAAGAGCTGGACGGCCCCGAAGAACAGGACCGTGATGATCAAGGAGGTCCAGCCGGGCAGGGTGCTGCCCCTCGCATGGGCGACGAGGGCCCAGACGAGGAAGGCGAGGCAGACGACGAGACTGGAGGCGCCGATCGCCGTGGCCAGGCGCAGGGGGACCGCCGAGAAGCTCGTGATGCTGTCCAGGGCCAGGAGGACCATCTTGTGGAGCGGGTACTTGGTGGCCCCGGCGGCCCGCTCCCCGCGCTGGTAGGTGATCCGGCCTTCGGGGAAGCCGAGCCACGGGATGAGCAGGCGGTAGATCCGCTGCTGCTCGGGGAGCGTCTTCAGGGTCTCCACCACGGGTCGGGACAGCAGGCGGAAGTCGCCGGCCTGGGCGGGCACGTGGGAGCCGGCCAGGCGGCGCATGAGCCAGTAGTACGCGGCGGCCGTCCGGCGTTTGAACCCGGTGTCGGCGGAGCGGTCCTTCCGGATGCCGTAGACGACGTCCAGACCGTCCGCCCGGGCCAGGGCAAGCATCTGCGGGACGAGTTCCGGCGGGTCCTGGAGGTCCGCGTCCATGCTGATCACGTACGAGCCCAGGGACCGGTGCAGTCCGGCGGTCAGGGCCGCCTGGTGGCCGCTGTTGCGCCGCAGGGTCACGACGCGCAGCTGGGGCCACGCACGGCGCAGGTCCTCCAGCACGCGGGGCGTCCGGTCGGTGGAGCCGTCATCGACGGCGAGGACCTCGTACGGTTCCCCGCCCCGGTCCAGGACGGGCCGCAGCCGCGCCGCGAGAACGGGCAGGGCCTCCTCCTCGTTGAAGACGGGAACCACGACCGACACAGAGACCGGTCCCCGCGGTGGCTCGTGCACAGCACTCATGATGCGGGAGGGGCCCAGAGCCGGCATGTCGGCCGGGAGGACGTCGCCCCGCCCGGCCGGTCCTCAGCCCGCCGGGGGCCGCTCGGGCCGCCGGCCGGTCACCACCAGGTCGCCCGACGCCGTGCGCCGTGCCAGGGCGCCGGTGCGGAAGTAGCCGTCGGCGGTGAAGGAGCGGGCGTTGTCCCCGGCCGCCCGGTAGTAGCCACGGGCGGTGTACGGGCCGCGGACCAGGAGTTCGCTGGGCTCCCCGTCGGGCACGTTCCGGCCGTCGGCGTCGACGACGAGGACCTCGTCGTCGGGCGACAGCGGGCGCCCCTGCGTGGTGAGCACGGACTCGTCCGGATCGCCGGGCCGCGTGAGCACGAGCGGCCCCTCGGCCATGGCGAAGACCTGCTGGAGCCGCCCGCCCAGTTCGCGCTCCACCCGCTCGGCGGTCGCCCGGGACAGGGGCCCGCCGCCGATCTGTACGAGACGCAGACTGCTCACGTCGGCCCGGACCGTGGCGAGCGCGTCGAGCCAGGCCTCGGCGGCGGCCGGCGGCAGCGAGGTCAGGGTGACCCGCTCCCGTTCGACGGCCGGGAGGCACGCGGCGGGGTCCGTCCCGTCGGCCAGGACGACGGTGCCGCCCACACCGAGCGTGCCGATGACGCCGGGGCACCCGAGGGCGAGGGCCGACCCGGCGGGCAGCGCGGCGAGGTACACGTCGTCCTCGGTGAGCGACACCAGCCCGGCCGCGGCCCGCGCCTGGTAGGCGTAGTCGTTGTGGGTGCGCGGAACGAGCCGCGGCGTGCCGCCGCCGTCGCCGTCGGCGGGCAGCAGGAACGCCACCTGGCCGGCGCTCAGCGGCAGCGCCGGCTCGGGTGCGGCGTCGATGGAACCCAGCGGGGCGTACTGGCAGTTCGACGGGTCGGTCGTCATACCGCCGTACGGGGACTCGGTCCCCGGCGCCTCATAGGTGAACACCCGCCGCAGGAAGGGCCACCGGGCCGCGATGTCCGCGGCCATCGCCGTGTGGTCGAAGCCCCCGTACGTGGCCGGGCCGACGTACCCGACGGCCTGGGTGACCCGTACGAGCTCGGGCACCCCGGACGCGGGGTACGCGACCGGGCAGAGGAGGGGGACCACGCCGGCCCGCATCAGGGCGAACACGGTGACGACGAGTTCGGGCACGTTCGGCAGCTGGACGACGACCCGCATACCGGGCCGCAGGCCGCGCAGCCGGAACCCGGCGGCCATGCGGTCCACGCGCCGGTTCAGGTGCGCGTAGGTGACGCGGGTGCCGCCGTGCACCAGCGCGGTCCGCGGCCCGTACTCCAGGGCCCACCCGCGCAGCAGGTTGTCCAGCGTGTTGCCGCCCCAGTGACCGGCCGCCCAGTAGCGGTCGACGCATTCCCCGGGCCAGGGGGTGCAGCCGTCGAGCAGGGATGCCAACGCGGTTCCTTCCATGCCGGTTTCCGGACCGGGCACCGTGCGGGTCGTGGTGCGCGGTGACGGGCCCTGACCTTGGCATTCCAGTCCGTCAGAGGACCCGCGCGCAAGGCGCGTTCCCGACCAGGACGGCCGGATCCCGTCAGCAGAAGGTCCAAAACGCCAGACCCCGTGGAACGGGCGCTACGCGTCCGCGACGGCGTGCAGCGGGCTGAGCGCGGCGGCCCGTCGGGCGGGAAGGGCGGCCGCCGCGGCGCCGACGGCCAGGGAGAGGAGGACGACGAGGGCGAGGGTGCCCCAGGGGAGGGAGAAGGCGTACTGCGGGATGGCCCCGTTGGCCAGTCCGCTGACCTTCCACGCCCCGAACAGGCCGCCGGCCAGTCCGAGCAGGGTGCCGTAGGCGGCGACCGTGAGGGACTCGAGGCGGATCATGCGGCGGATCCCGGTGCGGTCCATCCCGATGGCGCGCAGGACGCCGATCTCCCGGGTGCGTTCGGCGACCGACATGGCGAGCGTGTTGACCATGCCGAGGGCCGAGATGACCACCCCGATGACGAGCAGTCCGAACACCATGGTGAGGAGGTCACCGGCGACGCCCGCCTGCTCCCGGACCAGCTCGGCACGGCTCTGGACCTTCAGCAGGGGACTGTTGTCGACGGCGGCGCGCAGCCGCTTCCCGAGGTCGGCCGTGGCGGCTCCCGGCGCGGCGGCCACGAGGACGCGCTGCACGGAGTCGCGCAGGTAGCCGTACCGCTGGACATCGCCGCGGTCGGCGAGCACGTCCTGCACGGTCGGGTTGTCGCGGTAGATCCCGACGACCGTGTAGGGCCGGTCGCGATCACCCAGGCCGGGACCGATGGCCGCCGTGATCCGGTCACCGGTGCTGATCCGGTGGTCCCGGGCGAAGCCGCTGGAGACCGCGATCCGGCCCGGCCCGATCCCCTCGGCGGAGCCGCTGGTGAACCGGAGTTCCATGACGGCCCCCACGCTCTTCGGGTCGACGCCCGAGACCTGCCCGGCGCCGCCCCCGACGGTGATGACGGAGTCCGACACGGCGGAGGCGGCCGCGACACCGGGGACGGCGGCGATCCGCCGGACGGCGGCATCGTCCACGGCGGTGGTGGTGTTGCGGGTGCCGATGACGTAATCGGCGCTCAGACCGGCGGCCGCCTGGGAGTCCAGGGCCCGGCTGGAGGAGTGCCCGATGACGGCGAGCCCGGTCACCAGCGCCGTGCTGATCATCAGGGCCACGGCGGTGGCGGCCGTACGCCGGGGATCGCGCAGGGCGTTGTCCTTCGCGAGGCCGCCCACGACGCCGGTCCCGCGGGTGATCCGGCCGATCGACCGGATCACCGGACCCGCCAGCAGCGGCGCCAGCACGATGAGTCCGGTCACGAGGACGCCGCAGCCGAACATCGCGGTCCGCAGGTTCTCGTCCGAGGCGTCCTTCGCGCCGCCCAGGGAGAGCAGCAGGCCGGCGCCCGCCAGCAGGACGGCCCCGCCGGCCGCCGCCCGGATCCGGGACGGCTTCGCGGAAGGCGGCTGCCCGGCGGTGCGCATCGCCTCGACGGGAGCGATCCGCGCGGCGCGGCGCGACGGCAGCCACGCGGCGAGGACCGTGACGCCGACGCCCACGGCGAGGGAGGCGATGACCGGGGTGGGGCCGATCACCAACGGGCCGTCGGGCAGCGGGGCTTCCCCGGTGCCGAGCAGGTGGGGCAGCGCGGCGGCGACACCGAGGCCCAGGCCGAATCCGGTCACGGAGGCGAGCAGGCCCACGAGGGCGGCCTCGGCGAGCACGGAGCGGACCACCTGGCGCCGGGTGGCGCCGATCGCTCGGAGCAGCGCGATCTCCCGGGTCCGTCGCGTGATGAGCATGGTGAAGGTGTTGATGATGAGGAACGAGCCGATGAAGAGGGACACCACGGCGAAGACCAGGGGCAGCCGGGAGTAGCCGCGCGTTTTGGCACCGATGAAGACGGACTGCTGCTGGGCCTTGGCGGCCGCGGTGGTGGCCTCGGCGCGGTCGGCCGGCAGCAGCGCCCCCACCCGCCGTGCGAGGTCGAACGGGTCGGTGCCGGGCGAGGCGGTCAGGTCGATCCCGGTGTAACGGCCCGGGGCGGCGAAGAGCTTCTGGGCGGTGGCCCTGTCGAACACCGCGAGGGTGCCGCCGGACGTGACCCGGGTGTCGTCCGTGGAGACGATGCCGACCAGCCGCAGCCGCAGCACGGGGCCGTCCGAGGCCAGGGTGACGGTGTCACCGAGGGCGTACGAGCCGGCCCGTGCGGTGCCCCGGTCCAGGGCCACTTCGCCGCCGTCGCGGGGCGCGCGGCCGGCCGTCAGGGGGTAGCGGGCGTCCGTTCCGTCGGCGCCGGGGACGTAGGCGGCCGCCAGCTTGCCCATCGCGTTGCCGGCGCGCATCGGCGAGCCGTCCTTCGTGGCCAGGGTCACCGATCCGTCGACGGTCGGCCGGGCCGCGGCGACACCGGGCACGGCGGCCAGCCCGGCCACGAGCGCGTCGTCGAGGACGCCGGCGCGTTCGTCGGCGGGGGCGCCCACGGGGTGCTTCGGGTCCACGGTGACGGCGATGCCGGAGTAGTTGCGGGACATGGAGGCGCGGTAGGCGGCGGTGGTGGTGTCGGCGAAGACGAGCGAGCCGGAGATGAACGCGACTCCGAGACAGACCGCGAGGGCGGTCATGATCAGGCGCGTCTTGTGGGCGAGGACGTTGCGCAGGGCTGTTCGCAGCATGGGTGGGCTTTCGGAAGGCGTCGGCAGCGGGGGACGGGCGAAGGAGGAGTGCCGGTCAGCGGGCCCGGCCCGCGGCTTCGAAGGCGAGCATCCGGTCCAGGACGGCGCCGGAGGTCGGCTCCCGCAGCTCGTCCACGAGGCGGCCGTCGGCCAGGAACACCACGCGGTCGGCATGGGCGGCGGCCACGGGATCGTGGGTGACCATCACCACGGTCTGGCCCAGCTCCCGTACCGAGTCCCGCAGGAAGCCGAGTACCTCCGCGCCGGAACGGGAATCGAGGTTGCCGGTCGGCTCGTCGGCGAACACGATCTCCGGACGCGAGACCAGCGCGCGGGCCACGGCGACGCGCTGCTGCTGACCCCCCGACAGTTCGGCCGGACGGTGGGCGAGCCGGCCGGCGAGCCCGACGGTGGCGATGACGGTGTCCCTCCACGCGGTGTCGGGCTGCCGCCCGGAGAGCCGCAGCGGCAGGGTGATGTTCTCCAGCGCCGTGAGCGTGGGCAGCAGGTTGAAGCCCTGGAAGACGAAGCCCACCTTCTCCCGGCGCAGCCGCGTCAGCTGCCGGTCGTTCAGGCCGGACAGTTCCACCCCGCCGATCCGCGCCGAACCGGAGGTCACCGTGTCCAGGCCGGCCATGCAGTGCATCAGCGTGGACTTGCCGGAACCGGACGGTCCCATGACCGCGGTGAACCGGCCCCGCGCGAACTCCACGGACACCGCGTCCAGCGCCGTGACCCGGGTCTCGCCCTTCCCGTACGTCTTGGTCAGGCCGGTCGCGCGGGCGGCGGGCCCGACGGCCTCCGCGGACCCGGGGGGCACGGCCGCGGGAGGCACGGGAAAGGACGGCACGGGGGAGGACGGAAACGCGTGCGACATGGATGCTCCACCTGGAGGACGACGGCCCGCGCGAACCTGCCGCGCGCCGGGGACACTTCCATCCTCACGGCTCTGACCTGCGCGGACATCGGTCTCAAGGACCGAGTGGGCCTCTGCCGAAAGAGCGGCCCGGGCCCGTGCTCCTCTGCCGGAGGGCAGAGGTCCGGGCCGCCGCCCCCGCCCCGGGGCAGAGGCTCAGGAGGCCAGCCCGGTCCGGTGCGCCAGGAGCGCCGCCTGCACCCGGCTCGCCGAACCCGTCTTGTCCAGGATCGCTCCCACGTGCGTCTTCACCGTGCCGGTCCCGATGCCGAGCCGGACCGCGATCTCCTGGTTGGACAGCCCCTCGCCGAGCGCCGCGAGCACGTCCCGCTCGCGGCCCGTGAGCCGGGCGAGCCGCTCGTCCCCGTCCGCGCCGTCGGCGGGCCCCGGCTCGGGGGCGCCCAGCATCCGGGAGATCACCGCCCCGGTCACGCCGGGGGAGAGCACGGCGTCACCCGCCGCGGCGGCCCGTACCGCGCTGATCAGCTCCTGCGGCCCTTCGTCCTTCAGCAGGAACCCGGCGGCACCCTCCCGCAGCGCCCGGACGACGTTGTCGTCGTCACCGAAGGTCGTCAGCATCACCACGCGCGGCGCCGGATCCAGCGCGAGCAACGGCGCGATCGCCGCCAGCCCGTCGCACACCGGCATCCGGATGTCGACCAGCGCCACGTCGGGGTGGTGGGCGGCGGCCAGTTCGACGGCCTGCCTCCCGTCCGCCGCCTCGGCGACGACCTCGATGCCGTCGGCATGACGCAGGATCAGGCGCACGCCGTGCCGGATCATCGTCTCGTCGTCGGCGAGCAGGACACGGATCGGCCGGTCGGTCTCGGTCACGGGGTCTCCCAGGGTGCGGCGTCCCGGACCGACGGGACGGTGAAACGGTCGATGGCGGTCAGACGCTGTCCGGCGTCGAAGCAGTAGCGGGCCACCAGCAGCCCGCCGGGACGGGCCTCGGTCGCGCCGTTGAACGGGTAGACGCAGCCGGCCGTGCCGGCAGGACGCGGCGGCTCGTGCCCGGTGGCGGCGGCCCGGACCGCCGCGTTGTCCACGACGCCGAGGCCCGTCACGTCCGCGTACGTCATGCCGACCCGGGGCAGCGGGCGCGGTCCCGCGTCCCGCCGGGGCGCGCTGCCGTACACGAAGGCGGTCCCGAGGGCCATCAGCACGCACAGCGCCCCGAGACCGAGGGCCAGCGTCAGGGTGTTCGCGGCGCCGCCCTCGGACCCGGTGCCCCGCGGGCCGGGAGCGGTGGCGTCCGGCCCGGCGGGGTCCGGCCCGGCGGACGGCTCCGGGACGAGGGCGTCACCGGGCTCCGCCGGCAGGGCCGCGTCCACCCGGAACCCGCCGGAGGGCAGCGGGGCGGCGTCGAAGGCTCCGCCGAGGAGTTCCACCCGCTCCCTGAGGCCGGTGAGTCCGCGGCCGGTGCCCACGCCCGCGTCCCCGGCACCGGCGACGGCGGGTCCGGGCGGCGCCCCGTTGCGCACGGTGATCCGTACCGCTTCCCCGTCGTGGGTCACGCTGACGGTGACGTGCGCCGACGGGGCGTACCGGTGGACGTTGGTCAGGGCCTCGCGCACCACCCGGTGCGCCGCCCGGCGCACCGCCGCCGGACCGCCGTCGAGGTCCGGGCCCGTCCAGTCCAGCCGCACGGCGACCCCGCCGTCGCGGGACTCCGCCACCAGCGCCGCGATGTCGGCGCGGGTGCCCGTCGCGTCCGTCAGGACGTCCGGCCCGGCGTCCCGGCCCAGCGGCCCGAGCACCCCGAGGACCTGCCGCAGCTCGCGCATCGCGTCACGGGTGGTCCGCCGTACCAGGACGGCCTCCTCGCGCAGCTCGGGATCCGCCCGGCCGAGGGCCATCTCCAGCCCGCCCGCGTGCAGCGAGATCAGGCTGAGCCGGTGCCCGAGCAGGTCGTGCATCTCGGCGGCGATGCGCGAACGCTCATGGGTGCGGGCCTCGCTGTCCGCCGCCCGGCGCGCCCGTTCCGCCGCGTCCCCGCGCTCGCGCAGGGCCCGTACCAGACGCCGCTGCTGCCCCTGCGCCGTACCGACCAGCCCCGGCACGATCACCGCGGTCGGGGCCAGCACCAGGCCCAGCGCCAGACCGTACGGCACCCGCCCCGGACCGGCCAGCGGCGCGGCCGCCGTCGCCACCGCCACGAGGAGGCAGCCCGCCGCGGCCAGCAGCCGGGCCCGCTGCCGGGCCACGGCCGTGCGCCGCGCCAGGGCGTACGCGGCCACCGCGGCGAGGGGCCCGACACCGCTCGCCAGCCCGGTCAGGGCGGCCAGCGCGAGCATCACCGGCCCGGGGAACCGGCCGCGCAGCGGAAAGAGGCCGACGCCGAGAAGGATCACCAGCAGCTGCAAGGACGGGTGACGCACGAGCCCGAGACCCGCGACGGCCGCGAACACCCCCAGCCCCAGCAGGGCCACGCCGGCGGTCCCGGCCGCCGTACGCGCGCACCCGGACGGCAGCGCCCCGGACGGGACGCTGCGGGCAGGACGGCGGAAGGAGGGGATGCGGACCACGCTGACCAGTATTGATGCCGGCGCCCGCGGCGGCGTGAGCCTCGCGGGGGATCCGTTCCTCTGCCGAAAGGCAGAGAAGCCCGGCCGTGCCGCCCTCCAGGGGGCGCCGGCCGGGCCGGGACCCGTCGGCGCGGTCAGGACCCGCGCGCCGAACATCGGGCGGTATGGGCGGTATAGGCGGTATAGGCGGTCTCAAGGCCTCCGCTTCAGCGAGGCGACCGCGAGCGCCAGGGCACAGGTCACCACCAGGCTCCCGATCACGACCATGCCCACGCCGATCACGAACAGCCCGCTCCCGTCGTCCGACCAGTCGACGAAGGCGGCGGCGCCCAGACCGGCGCTGGTGCCGAGCACCGCGGCCGGGACGTACTGCCGGGCGGCCGCCCAGTACACCGGCACCAGCAGGGTGAGCACGAGCCCGATCACCTGCCACGCCTCGTAGGGGCCGGTCGTCGAACCGTCGGGCTGGACGTCCCGCTGCTGGTCCCACCCCAGCCAGGCGGCCCAGGCCGCCGTCGCCACCCCGGCCAGCACCAGGCCCGTCGACAGTTCGTGAGCCGGTCCGTGCGTTCGCTTGTTCATGCCTCCAGTGTTCGGCCCGCCCGGCCGTCCCGGCAGAGCGCGCATACTCATCCCCACCCGAGTAGGAACGCCGCCATCCGCTCCGGCCGGGTCAGGTGATCCTGCGGGCTCCCGCCGAGGGCACGGCCTCCAGCACCGCCGGGGGAGCGAACCCGGCCGCCGCGAAGGCATCCGTCACGGCCCCGCCCACGGACGCGGCCCGCTCCGCCGGAACCAGGGCGATCACCGAGCCCCCGAATCCACCCCCGGTCATCCGGGCCCCCAGCGCACCCGCGGCGACGGCGGCCTCCACCGCGAGGTCGGTCTCCGGGCAGGACACCCGGTAGTCGTCCCGGAGGGAGGCGTGCCCGGCGGTCAGCAGCGGGCCCAGGGCCTCCGGCTCGCCCGCCGCCAGACGCTCGACGGCCCGGCCGACCCGCCCGTTCTCGGTGACCACGTGCCGCACCAGCGGGACGAGTTCCCCGGGCAGCTCCGCCAGGGCCCCCGGCAGCTCCGTCTCGTCGAGGTCCCGCAGGGCGGGCAGGCCCAGCAGCCGCGCCGCCCGCTCGCACCCCGCCCGCAGGGCGGCGTACGCCCCGTCGGCGAGGTCGTGCTTGACCCGGGTGTCCAGCACCAGCAGCGTCAGGCCGTGCCCGGTGAGGTCGAAGGGGACCTGCCGGACGTCCAGACCGCGGCTGTCCAGGTACAGGGCCCCGCCCTCGGCACAGCACAGCGAGGCCATCTGGTCCATGACCCCGCATGGCACACCGGCGAAGGCGTTCTCCGCGTGCTGCGCCACCCGCGCCAGCTCCGGCCGGGACAGCCCCAGCCCGTACAGCTCGTCGTACGCGACGGCCACCGCGCACTCCAGGGCCGCCGAGGAGGACAGCCCCGCACCGGTGGGCACCGAGCTGTCCAGGTGCAGGTCGGCGCCGCCGACGGCCAGACCCCGCTCGCGCAGCGCCCAGACCACCCCGGCGGGATAGCAGGCCCAGCCGCCGCCCCCGCCCGGGGCGAGCTCCGTCACCGCGAACTCCGTGACCCGCCCGTCGCCCTGGGCGCTGTGCACCCGCAGCCGACCGTCGTCGCGGCGGCCGGCGGCGAGCACCGTGGTCTGCGGCAGGGCCATGGGGAGGGCGAAACCGTCGTTGTAATCGGTGTGTTCACCGATCAGGTTCACCCTGCCCGGGGCGGCCCAGACCCCTTCCGGGGCGCGGCCGTGGATCCGCTCGAAGTCCCGGCTCACCCGCGTGCTCACCGGACCTCCCGCAGTCGCCGGGCCGCGGTCTCGGGAGCCACGTCGTTCATGAAGGCGTCCATGCCGGATTCGGTGCCGGCCAGGAACTTCAGCTTGTCCGCGGTCCGCCGGACCGTGAACAGCTCGAGGTGCAGGGCGAGTTCCTCACCGCCCACGAGCGGGGCCTGGTGCCAGGCGGAGATGTACGGAGTGGGCTCCGCCAGCCCGAAGAGCCGGTCGAAGCGCCGCAGCAGGTCCAGGTACAGCCCGGGGAACTCGGCCCGCTCCGCCTCGTCGAGGCCGGTCAGGGCGGCCACCCTGCGGTGCGGGTACAGGTGGACCTCGTAGGGCCAGCGGGCGGCGTACGGGACGAAGGCCGTCCAGTGCTCCCCGGCGAGGACCACGCGCTCGGTGGCCGCGCGGGCCTCGCCGAGCAGGTCCTCGAAGAGGTTGCGCCCGGTGGCCGCCCGGTGGGCGGCGGCCGCGGCGAGGTGCTTGGCGGTCCGCGGGGTGGGGGCGGAGAACGCGTAGATCTGGCCGTGCGGGTGGGGGAGGGTGACGCCGATCTCGGCGCCCCGGTTCTCGAAGCAGTAGACCTGCCGCACGCCGGGGCGGGCCGACAGTTCGGCGGTGCGGTCGGTCCAGGCGTCCAGCACCAGCCGGGCCCGCTCGGGGGTGAGGGCGGCGAAACCGGAGTCGTGCTCCGGGGTGAAGCAGACCACCTCGCAGCGGCCGGCCGGGCCGGAGAGCGAGGGGAAACGGTTCTCGAAGACGGCCACCTCGTAGTCGCCGGCCGGGATTTCGCTCGGCCGGCCGTCCCGGGACGGACAGAGCGGGCAGGCGTCGGCGGGCGGGTGATGGGTACGGGACTGCCGGTGGGCGGCGATGGTGACCCAGTCGCCGGTGGCCGGATCCCGGCGCAGCTCGGGCGTGCTCTCCACGGGGTCGAGCGGCCGCAGGTCCTCGGCCCCGCGGTCCCGGCCGGGGGCGCTGTCGTAGTAGATGAGCTCGCGGCCGTCCGCGAGTTCGGTGACGGTCCTGTGCACGTGCAGGTCCTCGCCTCTGTAATCGTGGAGTTCTCGGGCGGCGGCAGGCGTGTGCGGTCCTCCCCGGACGGGGCCGACCGGCCTCGATGATACGGCCGTCCGGGAGTGGATCACCCGTGCGATACCCGCCCGGCGACGTGTGCCCGCGGCGGTCCGGACGCGCGCCGCGGCACGCCGGTGACCGTACGCCGTCGCTCCCCGGCGCCCCGAGCGTGGGCCGCCGCTGCGCCCTGCCCCCCGCCCTCGCCGCGCCGCCCCGGCGGCAGGGCCTATCCGCCGTCGGACGAGAAGTGCTGGTAGTCCGGGCTGGACCACCACTCGCCGCCCCAGTGCCAGCCGACCCGGCGGAACGCCCTGGCCACCGCCCCGTCCGACGTGATCATCCCGGGACGGACCGGGTCCCGGCGCAGGTAGGCCCGGCCCGCCGGGGGATGCACCACCCCCTGCCGGTCCACGTACGGGTTCTCGACCGGGTTGACGTCGACCGCGAGACCCCACGAGTGCCGCGAAAGCCTCCCGGAGTCCCCGGTCACCGGCCGGCAGTTGAACGCCGAGGTGTTGTCGTCGGCCATCGCCGCGCGGTCGTCGCCGCCGTACTCGGCCGTCACCCGCATCCTCCGGATCGGGAAGCGGGCGTCCAGGGCCCGGCCGAACACGTACAGCAGGGGCCGCACCGCGTCCCGGTGGACGACCAGTTCGCCCCGGTGGACCTTCCCGTCGAAGCCCCAGTGGTTCATCCGGACCAGCCGCAGCCGGTCCGCCGTCACCGGGCACCCGGCCCGCATGCTCGCCCCCAGCTTCCCCGCGGGCACCTCCGTCACCTGCGCCGCGAGCACCGGCGCGGCGGCCCGTACCGGCGCCCCGGAGCGCTCGCGGGCCGCGGGCGCGCAACCGGGCGTCGCGCTCGCGTACAGCACGGCGACCGCGGTCAGGCAGGCGGACACGGAGCGCTTGGGGCGCACCCCTCCACGCTACGGCCCGAGATCCCCGAAGGCCTCCAGCGGTACGCCGTCCGGGTGGCCCGTCAGCCCCTGCTCCGACCAGATGACCTTCCCCTCGGCCGTGTACCGGGTGCCCCAGTGCTCGCTGAGCTGCGCCACCAGGAACAGCCCGCGCCCGCCCTCGTCCGTGGTGGCCGCGTACCGCAGGTGCGGGGCGGTGCTGCTGCCGTCCCACACCTCGCAGGTCAGGGCGTGGTCGTGGATCAGCCGGACCCGGACCGGCGGGCTTCCGTGCCGCAGCGCGTTGGTGATCAGCTCGCTGAGGATGAGCTCGGTGGTGAAGGCGAGCTCCTCCATCCCCCACTCCGCGAGCTTCGCGGACGCCAGGTTCCGTACGACACCGACTCCGCTCGCCCGCGGCGGTACGTCCCACTGCGCGACCCGGTCGGGGCCCAGGGTCCGGGTCCTGGCGATGAGCAGGGCCACGTCGTCGGTGGGCCGGGACGGCAGCATGGCGTCGAGGACGGCGAGACAGCTCTCCTGCGGGTCCCGGTCCGGGTGGCTGAGCGCCGCGCGCAGCAGCTCCAGCCCCTCCTCGATGTCCCGGGTCCGCTGCTCCACCAGGCCGTCCGTGTACAGCACGAGCTGGCTGCCCTCCGCCAGGCGCAGCTCGCTCGTCTCGAACGGCATGCCGCCCAGCCCGAGCGGGGGACCGGCCGGCACGTCGACGATCTCCGTGGTGCCGTCCGGGGCGACCACCATCGGTGGCAGGTGCCCGGCCCGGGACAGGGTGCAGTACCGGGAGACCGGGTCGTAGACGGCGTACAGGCAGGTCGCGCCGAGCACGCCGGCGGCGCCGTCGGTGTCGTCCTCGTCGATGCGCTGCACTAGGTCGTCCAGGCGGGCGAGGAGTTCGTCGGGCGGCAGGTCGAGGGAGGTGAAGTTGTGCACCGCCGTGCGCAGCCGGCCCATCGTGGCCGCGGCGTGCAGCCCGTGCCCGACCACGTCCCCGACGACCAGGGCGACCCGGCCGCCCGGCAGCGGGATCACGTCGAACCAGTCACCGCCGACCCCGGACTGCGCGGGCAGGTAGCAGTGCGCCGCGTCCACGGCGCTCTGGTCCGGCAGGCCGCGGGGCAGCAGGCTGCGCTGGAGGGTGACGGCCAGCGTGTGCTCGCGCGTGTAGCGGCGGGCGTTGTCCATGGCGACGGCGGCGCGGGCGACCAGCTCCTCGGCCAGCGACACGTCGTCCTCGTCGAAGGGTTCGGGCTTCTCGGCCCGCCAGAAGTTGACCACGCCGAGGACCACGCCCCTGGCCTTGAGCGGCGCCGCGATCAGCGAGTGGATGCCGTACTCGACGATGGCGGCGGCCCGCCGGGGGTCCTGCACGTGCCACCCCGGCGCGTCGGCCAGGTCCGGCACCAGCTCCGTCTTCCCGGTGTCGTAGCCGCGCGCCTGCGGGGTGGTGGGCTTGAACTCGATCAGCCGGCCGAGCGGGTACAGCGGGTGGTCGGCGCGGATCCCGCTGACCGCGGTGCGCAGCATGTCGGAGCCGGGGCCGGGCTCCTCGCCGTCGAGCACCGGGTCGGCCAGGTCGACGGTGACGAAGTCCGCGAAGCGGGGCACGGCGACGTCGGCGAGCTCCTGGGCGGTGCGTTCCACGTCGAGGGTGGTGCCGATGTCACCGGTGGCGTCGTACAGCAGCTTGAGGCGCTTGCGGGCGGCCTCCGCGCGGCCGGAGAGGACCCGCATGTCGGTGGAGTCGCGGATGGTGACGGCGGCGCCCTCGGGCCGGCCGTGCGGGTGGGTGGGCCGCTGGTTGACGACGAGCAGCCGGTCCCCGGTCTCCAGCACCTCGTCGGTGGCCACCCGGCCCGACAGCAGCAGGTCGGCCATCCGGCTGTCCAGGCCCGGTACCTCGCCGATGTGCAGGCCCTCGGCCCCTTCGGGCAGCCCGAGCAGCCGCTTGGCCTCGTCGTTCGCCAGGACCAGCCGCCCGTCGCCGTCCGTGATCAGGACCCCCTCGCGGACGGAGTGGAGCACCGCGTCGTGGTGCTCGTACATCCGGGTCATCTCCTGGGGGCCGAGCCCGTGCGTCTGGCGGCGCAGGCGGCGGCTGGTCAGCGCCGTGCCGGCGGTGGCCAGGGCCAGGCCGGTGGCCATGACCAGGAGGATGACGGGGAGCTGGCGCTCGAAGGCGCCGCTGACGTTTTCCACCGTCAGGCCCGCCGACACCAGAGCGACGACCCTGCCGTCCGGCGCGGTGACCGGCACCACCGCCTGGATCTCCTTGCCGAGCGGCCCCCGCACGCTCTCGGTGTGGACCCGGCCGGCGAGCGAGGGCTCGATGGTGCCCACGAAGCGCTTGCCGATGCGGTCCGGCTTCGGATGGCTGTAGCGGATCCCCCGGGTGTCCATGACGACGATGAAGTCGACCCCGGCGGCCTTGCGCGTGGCCTCCGCGAGGGGTTGCAGGATGGCGGACGGATCGGCCGTGCGCAGCGCTTCCCGCAGGTCGGGAGAGTGCGCGAAGGTCTGGGCGACGGCGATCGACCGGTTGCGGGCCTCACGGTCGACGTCGTGGCGGGACTGCAGGAGCAGCGCCAGGAGGGCACCGGCGGCGAGCAACACCACGATCGCCACCTGGAGGACGAACACCTGTCCGGCGACGCTCTTGAATCCCTTGCTCAGGGGTGACCGCACCGCATTGCCCGGTACGGCTGGCGAGGAAGGGTCACGTCCCCAGTTGTAGCACCTCCGGCGCCCCACGGCCCCGACGTGCGCGCCGCGCGCGCCGCCGGTCACCGCGGGTGAGGACCCGTTCCCCCTGCCGGCCCCCTTAACGGCCCCGTGCCGGGGCCGCGGCGGCGGCCGCGGCCGGAGCGTCGCCCGCCGGTGCGGCGGCGGCCGGGGCTCCGCTCGGGACCGTGCCGGGGGCGGCCTCCGGCTCGCACGTCACCTCGTCGCGCGGGGTGTAGTGCGTCGTGTGCTCCTCGCGCCTGACCTCCCGGCCGTCCTTGACGAAGATCCGGCCGACGGTGACGTCGAAGCCCTCCAGGGGCGTCTGGACCTCGCAGGCCGGTCCGGTGCCCCGGTGCCTGGCGGGCGGCTTGACGTTGGTGCGCGGGCCCTTGGTGGCGCGTACCTCGTCGTACTTCTTCGTGCCGAGGAGGCTGATCGTCAGCGAGGTGTCGGTCGAGGACGCCTTGACGTAGACCGCGTGGCCCGAGTCGTTGAGCCAGCGCAGGTCGAGGCTGCCCCAGGCGACGGTGGCCTCCCGGCCCTCCGGGTACCGCTCGATGTAGAACGAGTGCGCCCCGTACTCGACCGGCTTGAGGCCGGCGAAGAACATGGCGTTGAACATCGTGGTGGCGACCGCCGAGACACCGCCGCCGGGCGACTTCACGTACCGGCCGTCGTTGATCATGATTCCGTCGACGAAGCCGTTCTCCGCGGTGCGCTCACCGACCGTGCGGTTGAAGCTCCACTCCTTGCCGGGCATGACCAGGGAACCGTTGATCAGCTCCACGGCCCGGCCGATGTTCTTGGTCCGGTACGGGGCGGCCGGGAACTCGACGGTGAAGGAGGACATCTCCTCCTTGATCCCGAGGGCGCGCACCTCGGCGTCGGTGAGCTCCGGTTCGACGGCCGTGGTGGCCACCTCCGCGCTGCGGTCCGCGCCCGAGCGGGTCAGCGCGGGCATCACGGCACGGCCGAGGGCCTCTGCGGTGACCTGCCGCCCGTCGCGGCTGCGTTCCGTGACCTGTACACGGCCGTCCGCGTCCACTGCGAGCGCGGCGTCGCGCGGCGCTCCGGCCGCGTCCGTGACGGGGCCGGCCACCGCGGGTTCGCTGAGCAGGCCCCCGGAGTCCAGGGCCGGGACCAGGCGCCCGCCGCCGTCGGGGGTCATCTTCAGGTGCTCGCCCAGGACCACGGGGCTGACGGGTATGCGGGCACCGGCCACGGTGAGGGTGACCGGCCCGGAGACGGCCGGTTCGGCGAACTCGCGCAGGGCGCGTCCGGTCTCGTCCGCGCCGACCCGGGGCTCGGTACGGGTGACCGGGAGGGCGACGGGGGTGCCGGCCGGGCGCGGCCGCAGGTAGGCCTCCCGCAGCGTGTCGAGGGCCCGGTCCCGGACCAGGGAGACGCCGGTCCGGGCGGTGACGACCTCCGGCCGGCCGTCGTCGAAGGTGATGGACCCGTCGCGGACCGGCTGCTCGGTGCTCGCGGCGAGCCGGTCGACCCCGGCGCGGGCGGCCAGCTCGTCGGTACGGATCACGGGCTCGACGTCCGGGTCGCCGGAGGCGAAGAGCCGGCCGATGACCCCGACCGGCCCGTATCCGGTGTGCGAGGCGCGGGCGGCGGTCGCGGCGGCGTCGAGGGAGAGTCCGACGGACGCCGGTACGACCTGCTCGACGCGGTCCCCGATCCCCGCCGGGATCGGGGCGCCGGCCCGCGGCCCGAGCTCCCGCAGGAGCGTGCTCCGCGCCGCCGCGCTGCTCATGCCGCCGATGTCGACGCCCCGCACGCGGGTGCCGTCGGCTATGTCGTCGCCGACGGCGAGTCCGGCGGCGTACAGGCCGCCGAACCCGAGCACGAAGGCGCCTCCCGCCACCGGCAGCGCGATCCGCCAGTTCTTCCCCGTCCAGCTGCCCGCAGGTCGCACGGCTCTCCCTTGTGGCGCCGACCCGGTCGCCGGGCGGCCTCGTGGGCCGGGGCGGGGGGCGCGTAGACGACAGTTCCGGTCAACCATGATGAACCTGGAAGCGCGCCATTCGGGTGAGAAGGTAACCGTTCTCACAAATCCGGCAAAGGCCCCACGGCGCGGTGGTGAGGCCGCGGGCCGCCCTGCCGGGCCCCTGCGCACGGGGCGGTCCGCCGCCCCGGGGCGCACCCGCTCAGCCGGCCTCGCCGGCCGCCTCGGTGAACAGCTCCCCGGGCGTGCCGTCGAGGACGAACCCGTTGTCGAAGCGGACGCGGAGCCGCACCCCGGGCCGCTGCTCCTGGAAGGCGGTCCACTCCGGTTCCAGGGCGGCGATCCGCTCCTCCAGCTGCCGCTTGCTCTCCGGGGGCACGGCGTGCCCGAAGGACTCGAAGAGCGAGGTGAGGCGCTGGTACTCGCGCACCTCGTGGCTCTCGCGCCGCTCCTCGTCGTCCACCCGCTCGACCGTCCCCTCGGTGCCCGCCGCCAGGGCCAGGAACCCGGGCACGGGCGCGGGGGAGCCGGCGGAGCCGTCCGCGGCGGCCAGCGCGTCGGCCAGCCTGATGTCCGCCGCGAGCCTCACCCGCCGGCCTTCCTTCAGCGTCATGGATGCTTCGTCCCTCGGGTCGTGCGGGTCGGTGCGGGCCCGGCCAGTCCGGCCCGGGCCGGTGCGGGCGGTGCCATTATGTGGCCCGGCCCACGGGCAGCACGTACTGGAGGGGTCGGTCCAGGTCGTCCAGGCCGAACAGTTCGTGCGCCAGGTCGTCCTGGAAGCCGCCCAGCGGCATCGCGCCGAGCCCCAGCGCCGACGCCGTCAGCAGCAGGGACTGGGCCAGGTGACCGGTCTCCAGCAGGCCCAGCCGCAGCGCCCGCAGGCCGTAGCGCCGCCGCATCCGGCCCAGGTCCACGTACAGCCCCAGCACCACCGGTGCCTCGTCCACGACCAGCGCCATAGGATCCTCCGGCGGCGCGTCCAGGTACGCGGACAGCGCCTTGAACTCGCCGAGCGCGGGCGCCCCACCGACCCGCAGCAGCGTGCGCCGGCCGGGCAGGCTCTGGTACGTCCCCGGCTCCAGCCCCTCCACCCCGAACGCGATCAGCCGGATCCCCACCGCGTAGAGACCGCCCGGACTCGGGTAGGGGCGGTGCGCGAAGGGCGCGTCGGAGCCGGTCGTGTGACTGGTGGCGTGAGCGCCCCACAGCAGCGTGCCCAGCGTCCGCGCGCTCAGCGGACCGCTGAGCCCCTTGCGGACGCTGGTCCGCCCGGTGACGGCGGCCCACAGCGAGACCTCGGGCACCGGCCCGCCGGGCAGCGCCACCTCTTCCCCCCGCGGCACCGTCTCGGCCGGAGCCGGGCGCAGTGCCCCCTGGGCGTCCCAGCCCGCCCGGACCTTGCTCCGCTCCAGGTACCGCCAGTCCGGCGCCAGGTGCCCCTCGGGGAAGTACGCGGCCGCCTCGCCGGTGTCCAGCAGGGCGTGCGCGGCCAGCCGGTACACGGCCCGCTCCTCGTCCGGGGCCACCCCGAGCCGGTTCAGCAGCAGGTGCAGCCCGCCGTCCCGCTCCCCGGCCCCCTCCGCCGCCCGTACACCCCGGGCCCAGGCCGCGGCCGGTCCCGTCGCGGTGCCCCGCTCCAGCGCCTCCCGCAAGGCCGCCGCCCGGCCGGCGAGTCCGGCGCGCTGGGCCGCGTACACGGCGTTCACCTGGGCGTGCACCAGCCGGGCGGGCAGCCGGCCCGCTTCCGCCGAGCCGGGCCGTACGGCCACCGCCAGCCCGCGCAGCCAGCGCGCCGCCGCGAAGCGGTCCATCCCCAGGGCCCAGGCCGTGGCGTGCGCCAGGTCCCCGGCGACGGCCAGGCGCCGGCTCCCGTGCGGGGTCCCGGCGACGCAGTCCACCGCGATCCGGGTGGACAGCGCCGCGAGCCCCTCGGCCGCGGGCGTCGGCCCGGCCGCCCGACGGACCTCCGCCGCCTCCGTCAACGCCTCCACCAGGGCGGAGAGTCCGGCTTCGCCCCCCGCCCGGACGCCGTGCACCCGTACCCGCAGGTGCGGTTCGCCCTCCGCCTGGCGTACGAAGTCCCACCCGGCGGCCCCGCCCCGGGCGACGAGCCCGTCCAGCAGCGGCGCGAGGTCCTCCACGAGGAAGGCGTCGGCGCCCCCGGGCCCCTCCCGAGGGAAGCAGCGCAGGGCGGGCCAGGGGCCTTCGGGGGCGGTGTTCACGTACGGCTCCTCACGGGAACGGGTGCGGATGCAGCGGCAGTTCTTCATGGCGCAGCGGCCCCGCGGCCCGGCCCAGCCGGTGCGGGACCTCCAGCAGCCGGGGCAGCCCCCGGGTGCGCCGGTTGACGTGCCCGAAGGTCATCGGCAGGGCGCCCGGCACCACCGCCTTGGCCGTGTGGAGGCCGAGGCGCTCGCGCACCCCCGCCTCGTCCTGCCCGACCACGATCACCTCCAGCCCCGCCCCCGCCAGCCGCCGCACCGTGGCGTCCAGCAGCCGGGCCGGCTCCGCGACCGGCTCGGGCGCGCCCGGCCAGGCCTCCCGCCAGGGCGTCGGGCGGTCATCGCCCTCGTAGAGGAAGTCCAGCCTCGGCCGGGCCTCGGGCAGCCCGTACAGCGCGGTGTGGTCGGATAGGGTGACCACCAGCTCCGGCCGCTCCAGCATCGGACGCAGCCGGCGCGGATCACAGCTGCCGGGCTCCGCCCGCAGCCGCTGGGCGGCGTTGAAGACGTTCGTCACCGCCTCCACCACGGCGGAGCGGATCGCGGCACGCGGGTCGTGGTGCGCACCGGCCGCCAGGAACACCTGCGGCGCCGCCGACCGCGGATCGGTGTGCCGGGCGACCGCGACGACCGCCGGGACCCCGAAGTCGTTGGTCGCGTCCAGCAGCGCGAGTTCGTAGCCCGCCAGCTCCGCCCGGTCGGCGAGGTGCAGCACCTCGAGGTCGTCGTCCGGCGGCGCGATCCGGCGCAGCGGGGTCCTCGCGTACCAGGCCATCAGGAACGCGTCGCGTTCCGCGACCTCGAACAGCCCGTACAGAGCGGCCTCTTCGGGGCTGTTGCCCAGACCGCAGCCGCTGGAGCACTCGTAGACGACGCGCGGCCGGCCCGGACCGGGGTCCCAGTACGCGACGTGCTCGGGCACGGCGACCGTGCGCCCACGGGTCAGGGACCAGCCGTGCACCCAGTCCAGCTCCAGGTCGGGGGTGTAGGGGACGGTCGGTGACGCCGGATGCCCGTGGTGGGCGGGATCGGGCAGTCCCAGCCGCTCCGGGTCCAGCGCCCGCCGGGGCCCCAGCGCGGCGTAGGAGGCCCGCAGGACGGTCCGCTTCCCGTGCGGGCGCATCCCGGTGAGCCGCTCGACGCCCTCGAAGAGCGCCACCCGCTCGCTGCCGGCGTAGTCGCCGGACCGGCCGTAGCCGCCGTCGGGAAGGTCCCGTCCGAGGGTGACGTAGGCGCTCGTCAGGCTGTGCGCGGAGTCCTCGGTGGCCACCACCCGGTGGACCGGCCCGAACCGTTCGTCGTACAGCTCCGCGCGCAGACCCTCCCTGCCCGTACGGTCGTTGGCGCCGCGCAGCACCGCCGGATCCGGCAGCCTCGCCCCGCTCCAGCGGGGCCGGGCCGTCGCGGGGTCGTCGTCGGGCAGGGGCAGGCACACCGGGCAGCCGCCGGCCGGCCGGAAGCCGTGGCTCGACCAGTCGGCCCGGCCGCCGTGCACGACCCGCACCGAGGCCGCGGCACCCGGCCCCGGGACGGGTTCGGCCAGCAGGCCGGCGGCCAGTGCCGCCACGGCGTCCGCCAGGGCGGGGGAGGGGCGGCCGCCGAGCCGCAGGCCGGGACTGTGCCACGGGACGCGGCCGCCGATGGTGGCGAGCCGGCGGTACTCCGTACAGGAGAGGCAGCCCACGGCGCCGGGCCGCAGCACCGGGCCGACCACCGTCAGTGCGCCGTCACCGCGCACCGGGACCAGTGTGACCGGATGGCGGAGCGCGTGCCGCGACAGCTCGGAGGCGGTGTCCAGGGACCAGTCGTCCAGGACGACCACGGCCCGGCCGGCCGTGGCCTCCAGCGCGCCCCGCGCGTCGAGGACGGTCAGCCCGAGCGCGGCGAGGGCCGCCCCGAGCGGAGTGCCGGCGACGGGTGGTGCCGACGGGTTCACCGCGATCCCCCTTCCGGGTCCGTGCCGGGCTCGTCGTGGCCCGCCAGTACGGCGAACCCGCATCCGCGCAGCGCCGTGACGACGGCCCGCGCCTCGGGCCCTGCGGGCTCCCAAGGACGGGCCCGCAGGCCGGTCAGCGCACGCAGGCCGGCGTGCAGGCCGGCTTCCCGCGCGGCGGTCGCGGCCCACCAGCCCGCGGCCCAGCTCTCGTCCTCCCAGGGCGCCGGATCCGCCCCGGCCGCCGCGAGCGGACACAACTCCCCGCCGGGCACGGTGGTGTGACGCGGGGCCGGGTCGAGTGCCGAGGCCTGTACGCGGACCAGCGCGGCCAGCGCCGCGAAGGCGGCCGCGTCCCCGGCGGTGGCCTCCACCGCCCGTCCGAGCAGCCGCCCCGGCGGACCGCTCGCGCGTACCTCGGCCCGGTAGGCCGTACCGTGCGCGTCCAGCGGGGTCACGCTCAGCCGCGCCCGCACCCCCAGCCGGCGGGTCAGGACCCGCCACCAGTGGCGGGCCTGCGGATGCCCGCTGCCGTACGGGTCCCAGGGCGCGGCTCCCGCCCCCGGCGCGGGCAGCCGCAGCGCGGCACGCCGCAGCGCCCGCCCCAGCGCGTGCCCGGGCCCCGCCCCGACCACCACCCCCCGGCCCCCGCACCGCAGTTCGGCGGCACGGCACACGGCGTCGAGGCGGGCGAGGTCGGCCCGCGCGGCCCCGGCCGTCATCCGCCCGCCGCCCGGCGCCGCGCAGCCGGCCAGCGCCACCGGAAGCTGCGGCAGGGTGCCGGTGAGGGGAGGCGCCACCACCCCGAGCCGCTCGTCGCCCAGCGCGGCCACCCCGGCCAGCGCCTCGGCGAGCGTGCCGGGCGGCGGCGCGGTCGGCTCCGCGGCACCCTGCGGCCAGGGGTGGTACGCCGACCGCAGCGGGCGCTCACCGGCGACCAGCACCGAGGGGAGCCGCGGTGGCCCCGACCGCGGGCCGTCGGCGTCCCCGGAGCCCGGATCGGGAAGTCCCGCCACCGCGCACAGCAGCCGCTGCACGGCAGCTCCCGCCACCAGCGCGGTCAGCTCCGGGCCCGGCGGCGCCGCCGGCCCGGGTTCCCCGCCCAGCCCGAGCCGTTCGGCCAGCGCGGCCGTGTCCGCCCCGGCCCGGTCCGGGGCGGACACGGCCGGGGTGACGAACGCCCCGCCCGGGCCGACGGCCGCGCCCACCGCCCACTCGGTGCCGTCGGCGCGGGTGGCGCGGACCAGCACCCGCCCGGCACCGCCGGTGCGGGAACCGGCCCGCGCCGCCGTGATCCCGGCGCGCGCCAGGGCCCGTACGGCCGCGGAGGCCAGGGGCGCGTCCGGATCGTCGGCCCGTACCTCCACCCGGGACCCGGCGAGGGCAGCGGCCGCCCGGGCGGGGTGGTCGGCGACCGTGAGCAGCCACTCGCCCGCGGGGGCGCCCTCGGCCGGAGCCGCGTCCTCGACCAGCATGCCGTGCGCGTGGAGCTGCCCGATCAGCGTGCACAGCGCGGCACGCAGCGGCGTGCCGGCCCCGGCGCGGGCGGCGAGCTCCGCCGCCCCGCCCTGCCGCAGCGCCTCCTCCACCATCCGCCACAGCGCCGGCAGCGCGGGGCTGCCCTCCAGGGTGACGCTGCTGCTCCAGCCCCGCAGGTGCAGGCCCTCGGCGAGGGTGCTCGCGCTGACCCCGGGCCGCAGCCGCCAGTGCCGCAGGGCGTCCAGGGCGTCCAGGGCGTCCGGGGCGTCCGGGGCGTCCGGCGCGCGTGACCCGGCGGCCCCGTCCTGAGCGGCGGACACCGCGGGCGGCGCGGCGGTCATGAGGGGCTCCCCGCACGGTAGGTCTCCACCACGGCCTCGACGGCGCGCGCGGGGACGTCCCGCCCGCCGGGCGCGGGCAGCGCCTCCTCCAGCACCAGCCCGTCGGGATGGCGGGCGAGCCACTTGTCGAGGCAGCGCAGGTGCAGGGCGTTTCCGAGGTCGACGAACTGCGGCTTGGGCAGCGCCTGCCGGCGGGAGGACTCCTCCGCCGTCGCGGCGGCCTCCGCGGCCGTCACGAGCGGCGGGTGCAGGAACAGCTGGTCGGGAACGCCCAGCAGGGCCCGCCAGCGGGCGACGGCGGTGAAGGGCACCTCGCCGTCGGCCGCGTCGGCGGCCAGCGCGGTCCGCAGGGCCCCGACCGTGCCGGGTGCGAGCTTCCAGCGGCGGCGGCGCAGCACGACGTGCCGGTGGCGCAGCCGGGGGGTGCGCACCAGGGGTCCGCCGGGCACGTCGGTGACGATCCGGGGGACCAGCGAGGCGAAGGAGACGACGCCCTCCGGATGGTCGTGGACCAGGGGGGCGTCGCGCGTCGGGAGCAGACCGCTCACCAGCAGGCCCGGGTAGAAGACGTCCAGCGGCTCGCCGGTGTCCCGTACGCGCAGGCGCACCTGGTCGGTGGTCTCGTCGTGGACCAGTTCCACGTCGGAGTCGCGCAGGGGCGTCCGGTTCCCGGTACCTGCCGCCCCCTCCGGCGGGTACTCCTGCGAGACGATCTCCTCCGGCATGAACCGGGGCTGCAGGTTGGCGTTGAAGCCCTGGACGGGGCGGAACTGCACCGGCCGCGCGCCGGGTCCCGCTCCGCGGGCGACCTCCCGCGCGACCGCCTCGACGGCCTCCGGGCCGAGCAGGCCGAAGAAGCGGCTCCCGGTCCGTCCCCAGCCGCCGTAGACGTGGTTCAGGACCAGCAGCCCGCGCCGGGCGTCCCGCTGGAGGAAGTGGGCGTACGACAGCGGGCGCGCCGCCGCCCAGCCGGGCAGCCGCGCCGCGTACGCCCCGACCAGCTCCGCGGGCAGCACCACATCGGAGTCCGGATCCTCCCGCAGGGCGGCCCGCTCCCGCACCGCCGCCTCGAAGGAGGCCCGCAGGCGTACGAGTTCGGCGGCGCGGGTCGGCAGGGAGCCGAGGCCGTCGTCCGGGGTGAGGAGCGCGTCCCGGACGGTGTCCTCCCAGGCCGCGACCGTCGAGGGCCCGAAGTCCCAGACCGGGTGGCAGACACCGCCGCGGCCGTAGCGCGCCACGAAGCGGTCGCGCAGGGCCCGGCGCACCAGGTGCCCGAGGTCGTACAGCTCGGCCAGGGCGGCGACCTCGCGCAGCGCCTCGCGGTCCTCGCCGGTGAGCAGGCCGCCGGTGTCCAGCGGGCGCCGGGCCACCACGTCCTCCGCCAGCACCTGGGGCACCGGGCCCCCCGCGGGCAGCGCCCGCCCCGCCGAGGCGAGCAGCGCCGTCCAGCGCTCGCGCAGGAGTCCGAGCAGCGCGGTGCGCTCGCGGGGGCCGGCCACCGCGAACTTCCGCGTCAGGTCGCCGGCTTCGTCGACACGGGCCGCGAGCGCCTGCTCGCCGCCGTCGCGCAGCCAGGCGGCGATCCGCCCCAGCGGGTCGGCCTCCTGCGGCCCGACGGGCGGTACGGGCACCAGCAGCCCGGCGTTCACGAGCTGCTCCAGGTACGCCAGGGCGGCCGCCCGGTCCTGCGGCGCGGCGAGCGCCGCCGCCAGCCGCGCGGGCGTCGCGGGAGTGCGGCACAGCTCGGCCAGCCGCTCCAGCGGCGCGCTCGCCGCGACCTCGACCTCGTCCTGCCCGGGGACGACGAACCGGCCGACGGCGGAAAGGCCGCGGCTACGGGCGAAGGTGGCGCGCCCTCCGGCCGTACGGGCCGCACTCGCCATCCGGTGCGGGAGGCGGGCCCGCCGCGCGGGGTCGGCGAGGAGCGCCTCGCACAGCGCCGCCACCAGGCTCCGGCCGGTGCGCACCGGGTTGCCGACCGGGTCCAGCGGGTCGCCCTCCCCCCAGTCGGAGCCGGCCGGGTCCGGGGAGCCGGGCCCGGCCGGCAGCGGACCCCAGCCCACCGCGGTGTACCAGGACACCGGGCTGCTGCGGGTGGCGGCGCGTACGGCGTGCCGCAGCACCCCGGGCTCCTCCTTGCGGGCGCGGCGCCCGGTCGTTCCGGCTGCGGCCCGCTCCACGGCGGCCAGCAGGTCGGCGCTGGTCGCCGAAGCGGCGAGGGCGAGGGCCGGTTCGCGGCACTGGGCGGCGAGGGCGTGCCGCTCCGCCGCCAGGGCGGCGGCCGCCGGGCCGTGCAGCCGGGCCCGCAGCGGGGCGAGCCGGCCGCGCAGCTCCAGCCACTCCCGCAGCGGCGGCACCCGGCCGGGCAGGTCGCCGAGCGCGTCGAGGAGGGCGGGCCGGGGTTCGCGCCCGTTGTGCAGGGCCCGACGCAGCGGCAGCACCACGTCCCGGTGGAAGCGGTCGGGATGGCCGCCCCGGCTCGCGTACAAGGCGTCGGTCAGCCGGGGCACGAGCCGGGCCAGCGCGCCCTCCAGCCGTGTCAGTTCCCCGAGCGCGTTGCGGAACGCGGCCGCGTCCGGCGACTGCGCGGGGTGAGCGAGGGTGGTCGCGCGCACCAGCGCGTACGAGGAGATGCGCACGGCGGAGACAGTCATGGCGTCCCGGGGTCCTTCCGGCTCGGCCTGATCGGGGGCGGGAAGCGGATCGCCCGCTCCGGGCCCGGGTACGGGCGCCGGAACGGGCGTCGGCCGGATCACTGTCAGATGACGCCGGGAACGGTCTGCGGCTGCTGCGTGATGCACTGACAGGCGGTGGCGGTCGGGATGCCACAGGTGGAGGTGGACGATCCCGCGGCGAAGGCCGAAACCCCCGCGGTGTCGCGCATCGCGGTGACGGTGATGCCACCGAGGTCCAGGTCGTGGGCCTCGAACGACGTGGCCGCGTCGAAATCTGCCATGAGAACTCCCAAGGGTGTGGGACGACGTGTGATGGCTGGATCCGTGTTGCGGACGAACGAGCGCAACGGTAGCTCCCGGGGTGATCCGGGCGCAGCGGACGCTTTTCGACAATGCGCGGTAACTCCATGTGAAACGGCGGAGGTTGGCCGAAAGGCAGTGCGGCGGGCGGCGGGGCGGCCGCCGTTGGCCGGAGGGCCCCGCCGTCACCGCCGGTTTCCGGCCGGGCTGGCCGCGAACGGCCTCCGTGAACACCCCGGGGGGCCCCGGGTGGCGGGGGAAGGATGCCCGGGGGCGGGTCCGCCGGAACCGCCGCGCACGCGTACGCGCGCAGGCGGGTGTTGGGCCGCTGCGGGCCCTGGTGAGGGGGAGTGTCGTCCGTCGATCCCTCGGCACGCTCCACACGAGGAGGGCGGAAACGACGAAGGCAAGGAGGGATGACCACTCCTTGCCACTCTCAAGTTATAACGCACCGGGGGGCTTGCCGCAAGGCCCTGGTCGTGCAGCAGAATCACCGGCCTAAGCCAAGATCATCGAAGCGGGGGAGCCGGTCATGCGTGTGTTGTTCTCGGTCTACGGATCGCGCGGGAGCGTCGAGCCGATCGTGGCACTCGCCGTGCGGTTGCGGGAGCTGGGCGCCGAGGTGCGCGTGTGCGCCCCGCCGGACGAGGAGTTCGTGGAGCGGCTGGCCGGGCTCGGGGTGGAGACGGTGCCCGCCGGCCGGCCGGTGCGGCCCGTGGTGACCACGGTGACGCCCGGGTCGGCGGCCGGTCTGGCGGAGCGCGCCTCGGAGCTGATGGCCGCCCAGTTCGGCACGGTCGCGGCGGCGGCCGAGGGCTGCGACGCGCTGGTGGTGACCGGCCCGCTGCCGGTCGCGGCCGCCGCCCGCTCGGTCGCCGACAAGCTCGGCATCCGCTACGTCCACGCGAGCCACCAGCCGGTCAGCCTCCCGTCGCCGCACCGCAGGCCGCCCGTGCGGCGGGGCCAGCCGGTGCCGCCGGAGACCGTCGCCAGCCGGACCCTGTGGGACGAGGACGCCCGGATCGCGCACACGATGTTCGGGGAGATGCTCAACACCCACCGCGCCTCGGCGGGCCTGGCGCCGGTCGACAGCGTGCGCGACTACGCCTTCTCCGGCCGGCCGTGGCTGGCCACGGATCCGGCCCTGTCCCCGTGGCAGCCGACGGAGCTGGGCGTCGTACAGACCGGCGCGTGGGTCCTGCCGGACGAACGGCCGCTCCCCGCCGGCCTGGTGGAGTTCCTCGACGCCGGCGAGGCCCCGGTGTACGTGGGCTTCGGCAGCACGCCCGTCCCCGATCCGGAGGGCCTCGCCCGGACGGCCGTCGAAGCCGTCCGGGCGCGGGGCCGCCGCGTGCTCCTGTCCCGGGGCTGGGCCGGCCTGACCCTGCCCGACGGCCACGACGACTGCTTCCTCGTCGGCGAGGTCAACCAGCAGGCGCTGTTCCGCCGGGTCGCCGCCGTGGTCCACCACGGCAGCGCGGGCACCACGACGACCGCCGCCCTGGCCGGGGCTCCCCAGGTGGTCGTACCCGGGGGCGGGGACCAGCCGTACTGGGCCGGCCGGGTCCGCGAGCTGGGCATCGGCGCGGAACACGACGGGCCGGTTCCTACCGCCGACTCCCTGTCGGCCGTACTCGGGGCCGTCCTGACGCCCGCGGTCCGCGAACGCGCCACCGCCGTGGCCGCCACCGTCCGTACGGACGGAACGACCGTCGCCGCCCGGCGCCTGCTCGACGAGCTCGGCCGGTAAGGGTCCCCGGTGCCCGCCTCGGCGTGAACCGGGCCGCCGCCTCGGCGTGAACCGGCCGCCACCACCCCTGCTCGAACCGGGCCGCCCGCCCGGAAGACCCACCCCACCGCCCCACGCACTCACCGCACCCCACAGGTCGCGAGCGACCTCAGATCGGAGCCGCATCCGTGAACCCGCTGACCACCAGCGTCTTCAACCTCCCCGAGCACCTGTCCGCCAAGGCCGACCCGAAGCTGGTCGCCGGCGACGAGCAGCACTTCGCCGCCATCGAGGAGTGCCTCGCGCAGACGATCGCCGAGGTGTCCGAGCGACTCGACGCCGCGCGCAGGGCGCCCGGCGGCATCGGCCGGGAGGCCATGGACCGGGACGCGGAGATCCACCGGCTGACCGCGCGCCTTCGCGTGCTGCGCCGCTTCGGCCTGGACCTGTGCCTCGGCCGCATCGTCCTCGCCGACGACCCCGAGCCCCTGTACGTCGGACGGTTCGGCCTCACCGACAGTACGGGCCGCAGGCTGCTGATCGACTGGCGTTCCCCGGCGGCCGAGCCGTTCTTCGCGGCCACCCACGCCAGCCCGATGGGCCTGGCGAGCCGCCGCAGGTACCGCTGGACCGCGGGCCGGATCGGCGACTACTGGGACGAGGTGTTCACCGTCGACGGGCTGGAGGGGCACGCCGCGCTCGACGACCAGTCGGCGTTCATCGCGAGCCTCGCCGGCAACCGGTCGTCCCGCATGCGGGACGTCCTCGGCACCATCCAGGCGGACCAGGACGCCATCATCCGTGCGGGATCCCGCGGCGCCCTCGTCGTCGACGGCGGGCCGGGCACCGGGAAGACGGTCGTCGCCCTGCACCGCACCGCCCACCTCCTGTACTCCGACCCCCGCCTGGGCCACCGCCGGGGCGGCGTGCTCTTCGTCGGCCCGCACCGCCCCTACCTGTCCTACGTCGCCGACGTCCTGCCCAGCCTCGGCGAGGAGGGCGTCCAGACCTGCACCGTCCGGGACCTGGTCGCCGAGGGCGCCACGGCGGCCGGCGAGAGCGACCCGGAGGCGGCCCGCCTGAAGTCGTCCGCGGACCTGGTGCGGGCGATCGAGACGGCCGTCAGGTTCTACGAGGAGCCGCCCGCCCAGGGGATGACCGTCACGACCCACTGGGGCGAGGTCCGGCTGACCGCCGACGACTGGGCCGCGGCGTTCGACGCGGTCGAACCGGGCACCCCGCACAACGAGGCGCGCGAGCAGATCTGGGAGGAACTGGTCACGATCCTCTTCGACAAGCACCAGGACGAGGGGGACGGGGACGACGACGACCTCTCGCCCGAGCTGTTCCGCAGGTCGCTGCGGCAGAACCGGGAGCTGGTCACCGCCCTGGACCGGGCGTGGCCGATGCTCGAGGCGACCGAGCTGGTCGCCGACCTGTGGTCGGTGCCCGCCTACCTGCGCAAGTGCGCCCCCTGGCTCAGCCGTGACGAGGTGCGCACGCTCCAGCGCGAGGACGCCGGGCGCTGGACGGTGTCCGACCTGCCCCTGCTGGACGCGGCCCGGCAGCGGCTCGGCGACTCGCAGGCGTCCTTGCGCAAGCGCCGTCACGAGGCCTCCGTCGCCGCCGAGCGCGAGCGGATGGCCGGCGTCATCGACAGCGTCATCGCGGCCGACGCCGACGGCGAAGGGGCGGTGACGATGCTGCACGGCAAGGACCTCCAGGACAGCCTGATCGACGAGACCGCCCTGCCCGCGGCCGACCGGGACCTCCTGGCGGGCCCGTTCGCCCACATCGTCGTGGACGAGGCCCAGGAACTGACCGACGCCGAATGGCAGATGCTGCTGCGGCGCTGCCCCTCCCGCAGCTTCACCATCGTCGGCGACCGGGCCCAGGCCAGGCACGGCTTCGCGGAGTCCTGGCAGGAGCGGCTGGAGCGGATCGGGCTCGACCGGATCACCATGGCCTCCCTGAGCGTCAACTACCGCACTCCGCGTGAGGTCATGGAGGAGGCCGAGCCGGTCATCCGGGCCGTCCTCCCGGACGCCAACGTGCCGGCCTCCATCCGCGGCAGCGGCATCCCCGTGGTCCACGGATCCGCCGCGGACCGGGACTCGGTGCTCGACGCCTGGCTCTCCGCGAACGCGGAGGGCGTCGCCTGCGTCATCGGCGACCCCACGTTCCGTACGACCTCCCGCGTCCGGTCGCTGACCCCCTCGCTGTCCAAGGGGCTCGAGTTCGACCTGGTCGTCCTCGTCGACCCGGAGGACTTCGGCACGGGCGTGGAAGGGGCGGTCGACCGCTACGTCGCCATGACCCGGGCGACCCGGCAGCTCGTCGTCCTCACCGGAGCCGGCCGGCGGTAGTGGACTTTCGGCAGTGCCGCGGGCCCGGCCCGGTTCCGTAGGGTCGCGTCCGTGAGAAAGATGACCGACAAGTGCCGGATCCGGGTACCGCGACGGGTGCCGGTACCCGTTCCGGTCCTGTCCGCCGTCCTGTTCGCCGGGGCGGTGGCCGGCGTGGGCACCGGCGTGTCCACCCTGTGGTGGGGCCTGCCGGCCGCCGTCTGCGCCTTCCTCGGCGGCCGGCGGCCCGGACGGAACCGGAGCACGGTGGCGGCCCTGGCCGGAGTCCTCGCGGCGGCCGTGGTGGCCGTACTGCTGGTGCCGGCGTGGCTGGGGTGGGCGAGCCGGTTCGTCGGGCTGCTCCTCGTGGCGGCGATGCTGCCGTGGTTCGCGGGCCGGTTCCTGCGCCAGTACCGCGAACTCGTACAAGCGGGCTGGGAGCGGGCCGCGCGGCTGGAGCGGGAACAGCGGCTGGTCGCCGAACAGGCCCGGCTGCGCGAACGGACCCGGATCGCGCGGGACATGCACGACCTCCTCGGCCACGACCTCAGCCTCATCGCCCTGTCGGCGGGCGCGCTGAAGCTCGCACCCGGATTGCCGGACGAACACCGGGCCGCCGCCCAGGACATCCGAGCCAGGGCGGGGGCCGCCGTGGACCGGCTCGGCGAGGTGATCGGAGTCCTGCGCGAACCGTCCGAGCCGGCTCCGGGCTCCGGGCCGGGGGCCGGGCTCGCCGAGATCCGGGACCTGGTGGACCGGGCGGCCGCCGCGGGCCTCGACGTACGACTGGACGTCCAGGGCGAACCGGGGCCGGAAGACGGGCCGCCCGCCGTCGGGCGGGCCGTGCACCGGGTCGTCCAGGAGGCCCTCACGAACGTCGCCAAGCACGCGCCCGGGCACCGCGTGACCGTCCTCGTGCGCCACGCCGGGGACCGGACCCGGGTCAGTGTGACCGACGAGCCGGTGCCCGGCGTGTCCGCGCCCCGGGACGACGCCGACCGGCACGCGGTGCCCGCGGAGGACCACCACTTCGGGCTCATCGGCCTCGACGAACGCGTCCGGCTGGCCGGCGGATCCTTCACCTCCGGCCCCGAGGACGGCGGTTTCGCCGTACGGGCCACGCTCCCGCACCGCCCCGGTACCGTGCCGCCGCCGCGCCGGCCGGGCGACGTACTGCCGCCCGAGCACCGCAGGGCCCGTCGCCGGCTGGGCCGTACCGCCGCCGCGGCCGTGCTCGTACCGCTGTGCACCGCCGCCCTGCTGGTGGGCGGCGTGCGCGCGTGGGACACCGTGACGGCCCGGCAGTCGGTCCTCGCACCGGGGGACTACGCCCGCCTGCGCATCGGCCAGCCGCGCGCCGAGGTGGCGCCGTACCTGCCCGAACGCCAGACGACCCGCCGCCCGGCCGCACCGGGGCCCGCGCCGCAGGACGCGGTCTGCGAGTTCTACGTACAGACCGGCGACCCGTTCGACGACCGCTCGGGCGACGTCTACCGCCTCTGCTTCCGGGCCGGGCGCCTGGTCTCCACCGACGACTACACAGGGAAGGCCGTCCGATGATCCGGATCCTGATCGCCGACGACGAACCCATGATCCGCGCGGGCATCCGCGCCGTCCTCGCCTGCGACCCCGGCATCACCGTGGTCGCGGAGGCGGGCGACGGCCGCCGGGCGGTGGAACTCGTCCGGTCCCACCGCCCGCAGGTGGCCGTCCTCGACATCCGGATGCCCGGAACCGGCGGCCTGGAAGCCGCTGCCGAGATCCGCAGGACCGTCCCCGGAACGGGAGTCGTGATGCTGACGACCTTCGGTGAGGACGAGTACATCCTGCGGGCCCTCGGCGACGGCGCCGCCGGCTTCCTGATCAAGTCCGGCGAACCCGAGGAACTGATCGCCGGCATCCGGGCGGTCGCCGACGGGGCCGCCTATCTCTCACCCAAGGTGGCGGCCCGGGTCGTCGCCCATCTGGCGGCCGGCGGCGCGGGTGCCGGAGCCGGCCGCCGCTCCGGGGCGCGCGCCCGGGTCGAGGCCCTGACCGGCCGGGAGCGGGAGGTGCTCGGCCACCTCGGCGGCGGGTTCTCCAACGGCCAGATCGCGCGCCGGCTCGGCCTGGCGGAGGGCACGGTGAAGGCCCACGTCAGCTCCATCCTCGCCCGCCTCGGCGTCGACAACCGGGCCGCGGCGGCCGTGGTCGCGCACGAGGCCGGCGTGGTCCCCGTGCCGTCCGGCAGGCCGCCGCGCGAGGAGGGCTGACACCGTCCGTACGGCGAACGGCAGTACGAGCAGCCGTACCGTCACCGCGGCCGCCGTGCCGAGTGCCGCGCCGGCCAGCACGTCGTGCGGGTAGTGCACCCCGACCAGCACCCGCAGCAGGGCGGCCGCCGCGCCGACCGGCAGGGCCAGGGCGGCCAGCCGGGGCCGTACGAGGACCACCCCCACGCCCAGCGCGACCGCCAGGGTGGAGTGGTTGCTGGGGAACGACCAGTCGCCCGGCACGGGACACGGTGCGAGGACCGGTACCCCCGTCAGGGCGCGGCACGGCCGTTCCTCGCCGGCCAGCAGCTTGAGCGCCTCGCTGGTCCCGTAGGCGGCGACGGTCCCCGCGGCGGCCGCCACCGCCCCGGCCAGGCGCGGCGCGTCCCGGCGGCGCAGGGCGCTCCAGCCGGCCCAGGCCAGCAACAGCCCCAGCAGCAGCAAGGTGGCCTCGCTCGCCGCCTCCAGGACGGCCGTGGCCCACGGCGGGCCCTGCGCCACGCCCCGGGTCAGCGCGCGGTAGACGCCGGCCGACCAGCCCGCGGTGACGTGTACCGGCGCGTCCGTCGCGAGTGAGCCGGCGGGCGTCAGCCAGAGCACCGCCGCCCCTCCCGCACCCGCCGAGGCGAGCGCCGCGGTCAGGCGACGCCCTCCGTTCCATCGTTCGATCGATTCCATGCGGCCGACGGTAGGAGCGCCGCTCTGCGGCCGCCCCGGCCGAAGGGCTGCCCCCACCCCCGACGATGGTCGGGGTTGACGGCAGTGGGACACCGCGGCAGCCGCCTCCCGCTCCCCGCCCGGCCGGGGGTTCAGGCCGTGCCGGTCAGTGCCCGGACCAGGCGACCGACCCGGGCCCGGGACGAGGCCTCCGCATCCGCCGGGCCGGTCATCAGCAGGTGGTGCAGCGTGCCGACCAGGGCCAGCGCGGCCGACTCCACGTCCACGGCGGCCGCCACCCGCCCCAGCTCCTGCTCCGCCCGCAGGTACGCGCCGACGGCCCGTTCGACGGCTGCGAAGCCGGGGGCGCCCCCGGCCCAGGCCTCGCGGACCCGCCGCGCCGCCGCAGGCCGGGTCACGGCCAGCCCCACCAGCCCCGGGTCCAGGGACAGTACGGCGGAGGTCACGTCCGCGAGGTTGTCCGCCACACCGCCCGTGCCCGCCCGGGACGGGAGGCCTTCCGAGAGCGCGGCGGCGGCGCCGAAACGGTGCAGGACGAGTTCGGCGACGAACTCGTCGAGACCCGAGAAGTGGGTGTGCAGGACGCCTTTGGCGCAGCCCGCCTCCTCGGTCACGGCCCGGCTCGTCAGGGCGGCGGCGCCGTCCCGGGCCAGGACGCGGTCCGCCGCCTCGAACAGCCGCTCCCGCAGGCCTTCGATGGCCACTCCTCGCGGTGACATCAACATTCTCCCGGTGTAAGGGGATTGCCAGTATGGGCGTCCGCCCATACTGTTTGGGCATGCGCCCATTCTAGGCGTATCCGACGTCACCGGAGGCCCTTCGGCATGCACTCCACCACCAACACCGCCCAGGCACGGGCATGGAACGGCTACGAGGGAGCCCACTGGGCCGCCCACCACGACCGCTGGAACGCCGTCAACGCCGGCTTCGACCGGCCCCTGCTCGCCGCCGCCTCCATCCGGCCCGACGAGCACGTCCTCGACATCGGCTGCGGGGCCGGCGCCACCACCCGGCTGGCGGCCCGGGCGGCCGGCCGCGGCCACGCGCACGGCCTCGACCTCTCCGGCCCCATGCTGGAGCAGGCCCGTACGGCCGCCGCCCGGGAGGGCATCGCCAACATCTCCTTCACCCACGGCGACGCCCAGACCCACCCGCTGCCCGAAGCCGCCTACGACGTCGCGATCAGCCGCTTCGGCATCATGTTCTTCTCCGACCCCGCGGCGGCGTTCGCCAACATCGCCTCCGCCCTGAAGCCGGGCGGCCGCGTCGCCCTCCTGTGCGCGGCCGAACCCGAGGGCAACGAATGGCTGACGGCGCTCACCGCGCTGCGGGACGTCCTGCCGGTCGGCGGCTTCGGCACCCCCGGCGGACCGGGAATGTTCTCCCTCGCCGACCCCGACGCCGCGACCGGCCTGCTGCGTACGGCGGGCCTGCGCGACGTCCGCGCCGAACACGTCCGGGCCACGGGGACCTGGGGCCGCACCGCCCGCGACGCGGCGGACTTCCTCCTCGGCTCCGGACCCGGCCGCCACCTGCTGAGCGCGGTCGGCCCCGCCGGGCAGGCCCGCGCCCGCGAACGCCTGGCCGACACCTTCCGCGCGTACGAAGCCGAAGGCGCCGTCCGGCTGCGCGGCACCGGCTGGCTCCTGACCGCCACCCGCACCGCCTGACCGGTACCGCCCGCCCCGATCCGCCCGGGCGCCGGCGCCCGGGCGGTCACGAGTGCTCCCCGGCGGGCAGGTGCTCATGGCCGCCGGTCCGCGGCGCGGGCAGCGGGTCGGCGAAGGCGCCGGCCTGGACGAGGTAGGCCTCGCGGAAGTCACCGGTGCCGGTGCGCTCGTCCATGAGCTCGTCGAAGGTGCCGGATTCGGCGACGCGGCCGTCCTTGAGCACGTGGATCAGATCGGCGTGCCGTACCGCGTGCAAGCGGTGGGTGATCAGCACGATCGTCTGGCCGGTGGCGGCCTGTTCGCGGATCTGGTCGAAGACCTTCTGCTCCGCCATCGGGTCGAGGGCGCTGGTGGGTTCGTCCACGATGAGGATCGCCGCGTCGCGGTAGTGGGCGCGGGCGATGCCGATGCGCTGCCACTGACCGCCGGAGATCTGGTGCCCGCCGCGGTAGCCGCGGCCCAGCAGCGTGTTCAGGCCCCGGGGGAGACCGGCGAGGACCTCGTCGGCGCCGGAGAAGGCGGCCGCCGTCCGCACCGCGCCGTCGTCGATCGGCGCGCCGGGCCGGCCGATCCCGATGTTCACCCGGGCCGTGAAGGGCCAGTTGTAGAAGTTCTGCGACATCAGGGCGACCCGTCCGAAGACCTGACCGCGGTCCGCGCCGCGGGCGTCGACCTCGTCCCACCAGATCGTCCCGCCGCCCTCGTCGGGCAGGTACAGCCCCGACAGCAGCTTGATCAGGGTGGACTTGCCGGAGCCGTTCTCCCCGACGAGCGCCACGACCTTCCCCATGGGGAAGGTGAGGCTGACGTCCCGCAGGGCGGGCCGGGGGGAGTCCCCGGAGCCGCTGCCAGGGTAGGTGAACGTCACCTTCTCGAACCGTACTTCGCGCACCCGCTCCGGCAGCGCCGTCCCGCCGGACGGGATGGTGCGCCCCTCCGCCTCCGTGCACAGGCGCTTGAAGTCGGCGACGAAGAGGCTCTCCTGGTACAGCTCCGTGACCTGGAGGACCAGGCTGTCCAGGCTGGCGGCCCCGGTGCGGATGGCCAGCACCGCCGTCCCCGCCACCGCGAGGTCCATCCGGCCGGCCCACAGCAGGACGCCCAGCGCCCCGTACGTGGCCAGGGCGGCGAGCCCCCCGGCGGCGTCGGCGATCAGACCCGTCCGGGCGGCCCGGCGGGCCAGCCGGGTCTGCTCGCGTTCGTTGGTCTCGGCCATGCCGCGGAAGTGGGTGAGCAGGAACGGTCCCACGTCGTGGACCCGTACCTCGGCGGCGGCCTGCTGCTGGGTGAGCAGCTGGCCGAGGAGGTGCCCGGCACGGGCGTGCTGGAGGAAGGCGTGGAAGGAGACGTAGCGCTGACGGCTGATGACGAGGGCCCCCCACGCGCTGGGGAACGTCATCAGGACCAGCAGGGGCAGCAGCAGCGGATGCAGCACGGTCAGCACGCCGGCCGCGGCGATCAGGGAGACCGCCGAGTTGAGCACGTCGGTGCAGTAACGGATCATGCGGCGGGCCGAGTCGGCGCCGTACCGGGCGGCGTCCATCAGCCGGTGGAACTCGTCGTCCTCGATCGCCGTCAGCTCCACCCGGTGACCCAGGGCCAGGTACTGCTCGGTGGCCAGCCGCTGCACCTTCGGCTCCAGCGCACCCGTCGCCGCGGTGGAGGCCGACCGCAGCAGCGATCCGAGCACCCCCGTCACCGCTACGAGGACCAGCGCGGGGACCGCTGCCGTGAGCCGGGCCGTGGTCGGGCCGGGGGTCATGAGGTGGCCGAGGACCGAGTTCACCGCGACCAGCCCGGCGGCCTGGCCGATGCCCCGTCCCAGCTCGGCGCCCAGGACCGTCCGCAGCGCCGGCGCGTCGGCCAGGCGGGCCAGCCGTAACGCGGTGCCCACCATGGCGGGAAGGTCACGGGCCATCGTCCACAGGCCGAGCTTCAGCCAGGCCCCCTCGTGCTGGTCCCAGCCGATGTCGTACGCCAGGGGCCCGCCGAACAGCAGCCGCTCCGACTCCGACACCCCGGCGGCGGCCGGCCCGGACGTGGATGCCCCGCTCACGCCGCCCTCCTCGTACCCGGTCGTGAGCGGTGGCCCCCGAAGCCGCCGGGGCCGTCAACCCGGTGCCCGTGGCGTGCGCGGAGGCGGACCCGAGGGCGGGGATGTTCGAATTCGGTGGGGTGTGCGGGACGGGTGGGCGCAGTGTGCACGGCATCCTCCGGATGGGCTCACGACTGGTACTGGTGCTCTAGAAACGGCTCCCGATCGGGTCCGTAACGGCGTATCCGGGGGCAGTCGGTGGACACATGTTCTGGACGGGGCCGCCGGGCGTGCGGGGTCTGGGCGGGCGGCGTTGAAACTCGCTCGAACAGGGCCGGGTCGCCCGCACGGGGGATTGCAGGCTCCGCCGGGTACGGCCGCCGCGCGCGGCGGGCGGGCGCGGCGGAGCGGGGCGCGGCGGATCCGGCCCGCACGGCCGGGCGCCCTGGAGCGGCCGCCCGCCCGACGGCCCGGCGGGGGAGCCGGCCGGGTGCCCGCACCCCTGCCGCTTCCGTACGCTGGCAGCATGCGCACGCGCCCCACTCTGAGCTGGACCCCGAGCGAGGACCCGCCGCCGGCCGCCACGGATCCCGGCCCGGTCGCCGACGCGCTCGGCACCGGAGGGGTGCTGGTGCTCACCGGCGCGGGCATCTCCACCGAGTCCGGGATCCCCGCCTACCGCGGCGAGGGCGGCAGCCTCACCAGGCACACCCCGATGACCTACCAGGACTTCACCGCCAGTGCTCAGGCCCGCCGCCGGTACTGGGCGCGCAGCCACCTCGGCTGGCGCACCTTCGGCCGGGCCCGGCCCAACGCCGGCCACCGGGCGGTGGCGGCCTTCGGGCGGCACGGCCTGCTCACCGGGGTGATCACCCAGAACGTCGACGGCCTGCACCAGGCGGCCGGCAGCGACGGTGTGGTGGAGCTCCACGGAAGCCTGGCGCGGGTCGTCTGCCTCGACTGCGGGGACACCGGCTCGCGAGACGGACTCGCACGCCGGCTGGAGGAGGCCAACCGGGGCTTCGAGCCGGTGGCGGCCGCGATGAACCCGGACGGTGACGCCGACCTCACGGACCGGCAGGTCCGCGATTTCCGCGTGGTGCCCTGCGCACGATGCGGCGGCATCCTCAAACCGGACGTGGTCTTCTTCGGGGAGTCCGTCCCCGCGCGGCGGGTCGAACGCTGCCGCGAACTGGTCGGCGAGGCCACCGCGCTGCTGGTCCTCGGCTCCTCCCTGACGGTGATGTCCGGACTCCGGTTCGTCCGCGAGGCGGCCCGGGCCGGAAAGCCCGTACTGATCGTCAACCAGGAACCGACCCGCGGCGACCGGCATGCCGCCACGCGGATCGCCCTCCCCCTGGGGGCCGCCCTCACCGCCGTCGCCGAGCGGCTGGACATCCCCGTGGACGGCCGGCCGACGGCCTGAGGGCGCCGGCCACCCGGGGCAGGCCGGCGGTCCCCGGGGGAGGCTGGGCGCATGTGGTTGCGACTGCCGCCCTTCGGGCACGCGTTACGGGCCGAGCTGGGACCGCCGGTACGGTGGCGCAGGCTGGGCAGCAGCCCTCGCTCGCGGGTGTGGCGGGTCGTGCTGCCGGGGGCGACGGTGGTGATGAAGCAGATCGTCGGCGGTCCTGACGCCGACGAGCGGTGCGTCCGCGAGGTGACGGCCCTGCGGCTCGCCGCCCGGGGGGAAGCTCCCGTGGTGCCCGCGTTGCTGGCCACCGATCCCGGCGAGCGGGTCCTGGTGCTGGAGCATCTGGATCACCGGCGCCCGGCCGGTGACTGGATCGTCGGCCATGCGGAGGCGCTGGCACGGCTGCATGCCACCGGCCGCCCGGAGGACGCCGGTTCGCTGCCCCGGTGGCAGGGCCCGGACCAGGCCGACGTCGAAGCCTTCCGGCGGCCGGCCGGGGCCTGGAGGTTCCCGTGCCGCCCGGCGCATCCGGCGAACTCGGGGAGGCGCGGCTGCTGGAACGGGCGGAGGGCGCCTACCGCGACGCGTGGCGCACCGCGACCGGCTCGGAAACCCCGGCCGGCCTCACCGACGCGTGCGCCGGCTGGCTGCTCGGCGGCGACGGACTGGTGGAACGGGCCCGCCGCCAGAGCACCGATCACCTGGCCCGGATCCCGCACAAGGACTGGAGGTGGGGCACCGCCACGGCCAGGCAACGGCTCGTCCACCGGCTCGGCTTCGTAGCGGACATGACGGGCGGTCACGCGGCGCTCGGCAGCGTGAGCCGCCTCAGCACCGGTATGCGCCGACGCGTGCTCGCACGCTGGCCCGGCCTCCGGCCGCTGCCGACGGGGCGACCGTAGTAGCGGCCGTCCGGCGAGGGCCGTCCCGGGCACGTGCCCGGGACGGCCGGGTGCGCGAGGTGTCAGCACCAGGTTCCGTTGTCGCCGATGTGCGAGAACGCCTTCCAGGCGGCCCTGGTCTTCGTACCGGCGATGCCGTCGACGCCGCCGGTGTCGTAGCCCACGTAGTTGAGGAACCTCTGCAGGCCGCGGATGGTGTTGGGCCCGACCTCGCCGTCGACGGCCCCGGCCGGGTACCCGCGGTCGTTGAGGAAGCGCTGCCAGGCCTTCCAGCTGTCGGGGCCGAGCCGGCCGTCGATGGGGCCGGGGCTGAATCCGGCGATGCGGACGTAGCACTGCACGCTCTTGGCTTCGCCGGTGTTGAGGCCGAGGTTGTTGACGGCCTGGACGGTGACGGTCCGGACGGCCGCCTGCGGTACCGGCGCCGCGGTGGCGGCGGTCGCACCGGTGAGGGCGCCGGTCAGACCGAGGACCAGACCGGCGGCCGTGATACCGGCAGCGGCCTTCGCGCGTGTGAGCATGGTTGTTCCCGTTCTTCCGATGGGTGGTCGCCCGGGGCTGACTCCGTACGGAGAGGGATCTATCAGCACCGCCGGGGGCGGGGCGAGACGGGCACGGAGGGTTGCCCGTCAAACCGGCCCGCCGCGGACCTGACCGAGAGCCACCCGCCCCGGCGCCCGGTCCAGGGCGTACGGCGACCTCAACGCCCTTGGCCCGACAGCCGCGACTACCTGAGGGCGGACGCCCGTGACCACTTGTCGTCCTGGGACCGGCGCTCCGCGACCGCAGGATGACCGGTTCCGCCCGACCGCGGGCGCGCGCGTGACCGCGAGCGGGCCCGGCGGGGCGGCGTCGTCAACACCTGGCCCCGCCTCGCCTCCGCCCCGGCGGTGGACGCCTTCCTCGCCGCCGGCCGGGACGAGACCGCGTTCGTCGAGGTGGAAGAGCTCCGGAGCAGGCGCCGATGACCGGCCGGCCGTACGCGGTCCGGCTCTCCCCGCAGACCGCGAAGGTGCTCACCACCCTGCCCGAGCACGCCGAAGGGACGGGCCAGGGACGTCCTCCACCGGAGCTGACGCCACCCCGCCGGCCCCCGGAGCCCATGCGTCCTCCGAGTAGGGCGACCGGCGGGTTTGAGTACGACGACTCAGGCGCCCCCGGCACGTCGCCGACGACGCTGGGGGCAGCCCTGACAGCCGCCGTCACGAACGGGACAGAACGCCATGCTCAGCCGCCTCGCCCAGCTCCTGGTCCCCGCCTTCGGACGCGTCCGCGTCACCACGGCGCCGGGCGCCCACCTGCCGCCCGGCAGCGTCATCGTCGCCAACCACACCTCCCTCGCCGATCCGGCCGTGGTCCTCGCCGCCCTGCGCCGTTGCGGCGTCGAGCCCGTCGTCATGGCCGCCGCCGGGCTGTGGCGCACCCCGGTCCTGGGCCGGCTGCTCGTCCGGGAGGGCCACATCCCCGTCCACCGGGGGGACCGGCGGGCCGCCGAAGCCCTCGACCACGCCGCGTCGGCGCTGGCGGCGGGCCGCTCGGTCCTCATGTACGCCGAGGGCGGCCTGGCCACCCGCCGCGACGCCGCCGAAGCCGCGCCGCTGGCCTTCCGCAGCGGGCTCGCCCGGCTCGTCGCGCGCACCGGAGTGCCCGTCGTCCCGGTGGGCCAGGCCGGGGCCAGACGCGTCACCTCGGGCGGCGCCGCCAAACAGGTCGCCGGGCTCGTCACCGCCCCGCTGCGGCGGCCGAGGCTGCACGTCCACGTCGGACCCCCGCTGCGACTCACCGGGGACACCGCCGCCCGCACCCTCCAGGCGCACGCCGCCGTCACCGACGCCTGGCGCACGGCGGCCGCGCGTCTGCGCGAGCCGGCCGCGCCCGCTGAGTAACGAGGGGCGCAATCACGCCATTTCCGTTGATCCGGCGGTACGGAGCCGCGGGCTCGGTAGCGTCCCCGTACGGAACACCCGTGCCGGTCCCGGCACATGACACCCGGAGGACAGCCGTGGCGAACGTGGAAGTGTCACTGAAGGAAGCGATGACCTCGATCGAGGGGGCCCTGGGAGTGGCGCTGGTGGACTACGCCAGCGGGATGGCCCTGGGCACGCTCGGCGGGGGCAAGGACCTGGACCTGACGGTGGCGGCCGCCGGGAACACCGACGTCATCCGGGCCAAGATCCGCACGATGGAAATGCTGGGCATGCAGGACGAGATCGAGGACGTACTGATCACCCTCGGCAGTCAGTACCACCTGATCCGGATCCGGCGCAGCCGCTCGGGCGGCGGTCTCTTCCTCTACCTGGTGCTCGACCGGGGCAGGTCGAACCTGGCGATGGCCCGCCACCAGCTGAGCCGCATCGAAGCGGATCTGGAGGTCTGACCGTCGTGTCCGTCGGGCCCACGCATGCCCATGAATTGAAGAACTCTTCAACTCGGCACATGTGAAATCGGTCAACATCGGTTCGGCGTGGGCCGGCAGGACGCGACGATGGGTGAGGTGGTGATCCCCACCCGAGCCGGAGCCCGTCCGCAGGGGAACAGGAGCGTCGTGGGCATGCAGGTCCCGCTGTACCAGGCCAAGGCCGATTTCTTCCGGATGCTCGGCCACCCGGTCCGCATCCGCGTCCTGGAGCTCCTCCAGGACGGCCCGATGCCCGTACGGGACCTGCTGGCCGAGATCGACATCGAGGCCTCCAACCTCTCGCAGCAACTGGGCGTCCTGCGACGCTCGGGCATCGTCGTCTCCACCCGTGAGGGGTCGACGGTCACCTACGCCCTCGCCGGCGGTGACGTCGCCGAACTCCTGCGCGCGGCCCGCAGGATCCTCACGGAGATGCTGGCCGGCCGCAACGCCCTGATCGCCGAGCTGAACGACCCGGAACCCACCCCCCTCCGCACGTAGCCCACCCGCCCCCCCAGGCGCAGCCGTCGCCGGGTCGTGCTCCGTAGCACACTCGGGCCGGCCGGGGGAGGACCTCGGGGATGCCCGTCCGGGGGGTACGCGGCCGTGGCTACCGTGCTGCGGGACGGCCGGCCCCGGCGGCGGCCGGGGAGGAGCGGGTGGATGGGGACCGTAGCGGTGGGGTTCCGGCTCGGCTGGGACAGGAAGGGCCGGCAGGCCACGGTGGTGCTCACACGGGCGGGCGTCCTGCACCACAGCAGTGGCCTCCTCGGGCTGCCGCCGCGCCCTTCACGGCCGCAGGCTCCGGCAGGCCCGGACCATCCGGTGCCGCGCCAGGCCGCGACGTTGCGCCGGGTGTACGCGGGGCTGGTCCACCAGGGGTACGGCCGGGAGCTGATCCCGCCGGTCTGTGTCCGCCTCGACACCGACGAACACCCGCTCCACCCCCGCCCGTGGGGCGAGCACGCACCCCGCGCGAATCCGGAGCTGATCGCCGAGTTCACCGGCGCCGCCCCCGCCGGCCCGGGAACGCTCGACGACGCGCTGAGCACCTTCTACGCCGCGATCGGCCTCGTCCCCCGGCCCCGAACCGCCCTCCCGCCCGGCCCGGCCGGCATCCCCCCGGCGGTCCGCCAGGCCCTGACCACCCTCGCCGACGGCCGCACCCTCGCCTCCCGTCCGAGGCGCGGCGCCGGATGGACCGTCACGGGCGCGGGCGTGCGCCTGCACGCCGGTGCCGTCGGCGAGGACCTCACCCACCGCGAAGTCGCCGAGCTCCAGGCCGCTCTGACGGCATGGCTGCGCCACCAGCGGCGCCCCGGCACGGGGGCCGGCGCGCGGTGAGCCGGCTCCGGCCCCGGGCGGGTGCCGTCACCCGGAATGCCCATTCCTCCCGTTCCTTCCATGCGGGCGGGCCACGGCCTGTGGTTACCTGGGCCCGCTTCGCACCGTGGCGGTGCGGCTACGTGCAGTGAAGGGGATGGTGTCATGAGCGTTCTGGACATGAAGCTGGACCGGTCGTTCGACGTCTTCGACGCGGACCGCGACGGGCGGCTCGACAAGTCGGACGTCATCGGCCTCTCGGACAGGCTCGCCGAGTCGCTCGGTCTGGCCCCGGACGCCGTGGCCGGGCTCCGCGACTCGCTGGCGGAACTCTGGGACACCGTCTTCCAGCGGATGGACCGGAACGACGACAACGGAGTCGACCGGCAGGAGTTCCGGGCGGCGTTCCGGGCCCGGATCGTCACGGACCAGAACCGGATCTGGGAGCGGATCAGGAACATGAGCAACGCCTGGACCGAACTCGGCGACCGTGACGGCGACGGCATGCTGAGCCGCGACGAGTACACCTCCCTGCTGCACGGCATGTTCCGCCTGCCCCACCAGACCTGCGACGAGGCCTTCGACCGGCTCGACGTCGACGGCGACGGGCAGCTGAGCCGTGAGGAGATCAGCTCCGCGATGAAGGAGTACTACACGAGCGAGAACCACGCGGCCCGCGGCAACCAGTTCTTCGGCCGTCTCTGAGACGTGCACGGGGGCGGGGAGCGGCACCGCGTCTCCCCGCCCCACGTCCGGGGGACGTTCCCGCCTGCCCGCACGGCCGCTCCGCGGCCGATTCGTATCGCGTCCCCGCTCGTTGACCGGAGGGAAGCCGATCTTCGCACAACCCTGGAGGACCCCTTGATGGCCGATGCGGCACTGCCGGTGATCGTTCTCTCCGACTCCGATCCGCTCCGCCGGCACGAGACGGCCGAGCTGGTGCAAAGCTGGTACCGGACGTCGTTCCGCGTGCTCCAGGTCGGCGGACCGGCGGAAGTGGTCCGCGCGCTGCACTCGCTCGCCGACCGGAACGTGCCCGTCGCGGCCGTGCTCGCCGACGAGGCCCCCGCGCCCGGCGCCGCCCACCCCGGTGTGCGCTGGCTGCCCCTGGCCGGGCACTCCGGTGCCGTGCCCGGCGCCCGCGGCGGGTCCGGGAGCGACGAGGACCGGGCCGAGCACCTCCGCGGCGCGCTCGACGACTCCCTGTGCACCTGGAACGCCGACTTCCACGGTGATCTGCCGACCGCCGAGGTGCGCGGAAGCCGCTTCTCGCCCGCCGCCTACGCGGTGCGCGACTTCCTCGGCCGCAGCGGCGTGATCTTCCGCTGGCTGCCCGAGGAGGACGGGCGGGAGGCCCCGGTGACCGTCCGGCTCGGCGACGGCACCCGGATGACCGACCCCTCGATCAGCGAGCTGGCCGAGCGGCTGGGCCTCATCCGGCCGGCCGAGCGGGACCACTACGACGTCGCCGTGATCGGCGGCGGCCCCGGAGGCCTGTCCGCGGCCGTGTACGCCGCCGCCGAGGGCATGAGCGTCGTCGTGATCGAGGACGACGCGCCCGGCGGGCAGGCGGGATCGACCTCGCGGATCGAGAACTACCTCGGCTTCCCCGTGGGCCTCACCGGCGGCGACCTGGCCCAGCGCGCCCTGCAACAGGCCCGCAGGGCACGCGTCGAGTGGCAGCCGACCCGGGTGGCCAGCCGGGTCACCCCCACGGGTACCGGTGACCTCCGCGTCGAGTTCGTCAAGGCCGGCACGGAGGAGGCGGCCTCGGTCACCGCCGCCGCGGTGGTGGTCGCCACCGGAGTGGAATGGAACCGCCTGACCGCTCCCGGCGTCGACCGCCTCCTCCACTCGGGGGTGTACTACGGCTCGTGCCTGTCCGACGCCCCCTCCACCGTCGGGGAGGACGTGTACATGGTGGGCGCGGGCAACTCCGCCGGACAGGCCGCCCTCTACTTCGCGCGCTACGCCCGCTCCGTCACCCTGCTGGTACGGGGCACCGACCTCGGCGCGTCCATGTCGAGCTACCTCGTGCAGCGCATCGAGCGGACCCCGGGGCTGCGGGTCCTGCTGGGCACCGAGGTGGCCGAATGCCTCGGCGGGGCATGCCTCACCGGGCTCAGGCTGCGGGAGCGCGACGGCGGCGAGCGGACCGTCACCGCGCACTGCCTGTACGTCCTGATCGGCGGCCGCCCCTCGACCGAGTGGCTCGGCGGCGCGCTGAAGCTCGACGAGCGCGGCTACGTCCTGACCGGAAGCGGCGGAGCCGGCCCCGACGCCCTGCAGATGGAGACCAGCGTGCCCGGGGTGTTCGCGGTGGGCGACGTACGGTCGGGATCCGTCAAGCGGGTCGGTGCCGCGGTCGGCGAGGGCGCCGCGGTCGCCCAGTCCCTGGTCGAGTACCGGCGGCGGCACCCCGACCGCTTCCCGGACGCGCGAGCGGCCTGCGGCTTCTGACGGAAAGGGCCGGCCGCCGTGACCGCCGCTCGGTCACGGCAGCCGGCCGGGCGCACGCGCGGCCACGGGCGACTCCGTACGGGCACAGGGCGCTCCGGCGGTCCGGGCGCGGCGGTCACGTCGGCAGTCCGGACCCGGCGGTCAGCCGGGCTCGCTCTCCGGATGCGCCTGCGTCTTCAGCGTCCAGTACTCGCCCAGGCACACGTCCTGCAGCGGCGGGAAGCGGTGCCCCTTCACGTCGGTGCTCCAGTGGTGCTCGCCGCCGCAGTCGCACTCGTAGATCCCGCTGGCCGGCACGATCTCGCCCGGGTGCCAGGAGGTCTTCTCGTCGGTCATGCGCCGCGTCTACCCGCCGTGCCGTCATCCAGGCCTGCGACGTGCGGCCCCGCTGCGGTGGACCCATGGGAGCCGGGAATACCGCGGTACCCCCTTCCGTTCCCGAGTATGGTTGAAGCGTAAACAATCTTGGGAAGGGGAGCCATGCAGTTCGGGATCTTCACCGTCGGTGACGTCACGCCCGATCCGACGACCGGACGTGCGCCCGCCGAGCACGAGCGGATCAAGGCGATGCTCGCGATCGCGGAGAAGGCCGAGGAGGTCGGCCTCGACGTCTTCGCAACAGGTGAGCACCACAACCCGCCGTTCGTCCCCTCCTCGCCGACGACGATGCTCGGCTACATCGCCGCGCGCACCGAGAAGCTGATCCTGTCCACCTCCACGACGCTGATCACCACGAACGACCCGGTGAAGATCGCCGAGGACTTCGCGATGCTCCAGCACATCGCGGACGGACGCGTCGACCTCATGACGGGACGCGGCAACACCGGTCCGGTCTATCCCTGGTTCGGCAAGGACATCCGCGACGGCATCGACCTCGCCGTCGAGAACTACGCGCTGCTGCGCCGCCTGTGGGACGAGGACGTGGTCACCTGGAACGGCAAGTTCCGTACGCCGCTCCAGTCCTTCACCGCGACCCCGCGCCCGCTCGACGGCGTCGCCCCCTTCGTGTGGCACGGCTCCATCCGCTCGCCGGAGATCGCCGAGCAGGCCGCGTACTACGGCGACGGGTTCTTCCACAACAACATCTTCTGGCCGGCCTCCCACACCCGGCAGATGGTGAACCTCTACCGCCAGCGGTACGCCCACTACGGGCACGGCACCCCCGAGCAGGCCATCGTCGGACTCGGCGGCCAGGTGTTCATGCGCAAGAACTCGCAGGACGCGGTCCGCGAGTTCCGCCCCTACTTCGACAACGCGCCGGTGTACGGCCACGGCCCCTCCCTGGAGGAGTTCACCTCCCAGACCCCGCTGACCGTCGGCTCGCCGCAGCAGGTCATCGAGCGGACCCTCTCCTTCAGGGACTACGCCGGGGACTACCAGCGCCAGCTGTTCCTGCTCGACCACGCGGGCCTGCCCCTGAAGACCGTCCTGGAGCAGCTCGACCTGCTGGGCGAGGAGGTCGTCCCGGTGCTCCGCGAGGAGTTCGCGAACCTGCGCCCGGCCGGTGTGCCGGACGCCCCGACGCACGCGGCCCGCGTGGCGGCGGCCCGGAACACCACCACGACGGGGGAGGGACGGTCATGAAGCTCGTCGTCGTATCGGCGGGGCTGAGCTCCCCCTCCTCGACCCGTCTGCTCGCCGACCGCCTCGCGGCCGCGACGCTCGACCGGGTGCAGGCCGACTCGGAGGTGATCGAGCTGAGGGACCTGGCGACGGAGATCGCCCAGCACTTCGTCACCGGGTTCCCGCCCGCCCGGCTGGCCGCCGCTCTCGACGCGGTGGCCGCCGCGGACGGCCTGATCGCCGTGACACCGGTGTTCGCGGCCTCGTACAGCGGCCTGTTCAAATCGTTCTTCGACCTCATCCACCAGGACGCCCTGACGGGGAAGCCGGCGCTCCTCGGAGCGACGGGCGGCACCGCCCGCCACTCCCTGGTCACCGAACACGCCCTGCGCCCGCTCTTCGCCCACCTGCGCGCGCCCGTCGTACCGACCGCCGTGTACGCGGCCTCGGAGGACTGGGGCGAGGAGGGGCTGGCGCAGCGGATCACCCGTGCGGGCGCGGAGCTGGCGCGCTCCATGAACTCCGCCGCCGGGAGGAACGCCCCGGACGCCGACACCGCGGCCGCGGTCGCACCCCGTTCCGCGACGGGGGCGGTCACCTCGGTGGGCCCGGCCGACGGCTTCACGGTGGTGCCCTTCGAACAGCGACTGGCCGCGCTGCGGGCACACTAGCCGGGCCGGCGCCGGCCCACCCGGCGTACCGCGCGGTGGACCCGGCTGCCGCGCTCGTGGCGCAGCCGGGAGTGCCGGTCCAGTTCCTCCATGAGCCGCTGGGACCGCTTGTCCACGTCGAGTTCGTCCAGCACCCGGTCGACGTCGGCGAGCAGGGCGCCGTGCAGCTGCCACTGCGCCGGTGAGGTGTGCACCTGCTCAAGCAGCAGGCGCGCCAGCAGGTCCCGGCTCTCCCGTGCCATCCCCAGCTCGCGCGTCAGCCGCTCCTCCTGCTCCTCGGCGTTCGTGGTGACCTGGGCGGTGATCAGCCGGGAGAAGCTGTGCACGGCGAGTGCCATGTGCCCGAAGAGGTCCTGCAGGGCCGCGGTCACCGCCGGCGTGAACAGCGGCTCGTCGGCGCGGGCCTTCGCCAGGTCGGTGAGCGCCCGCGCCGAGACGCGCAGGACCACCGCGCAGATCTCCAGCGTGTCCAGGCCCGTACGCAGGACCAGCCGGAACATCAGCCCTTCCCGTACGCGCGGGTTCATGCGCAGGCTGTCCTCCGCCTGCCGCAGGGCGGCGTCCACCTCGGCGATGTCGTTGTCGAGCCGGCGTGCCTCGTGCAGCCGCAGCGAGGCCCCGGCGACGGTGGTGCGCCCGGTGAGCTCGTCCGACATACCGGTCATGAGCGCCGCCATGCGGGAGGCGAGGTCGTCGATGGCCCGGCTGGCGGGCTCCACCCAGACCGGCGGGGCGAACAGCAGGTTGAAGCCCAGCCCGACCACCGCGCCGATCAGCGTCTCCAGCACCCTGTCCCAGGCGGTGTCGGCCACCCGTGTGACGCCGAGGACCAGCATCGCGCTGATCGCCACCTCGGGGACGAACTCGTCCACCCTGACCAGGTGTCCGACCACCAGCGAGGCCAGGATGACCAGGCCGAGGCTCCACCAGGTCAGGCCCACGAGCGCGCTGAAGCCGATCGCGATCAGGACACCGGCCACGACCGAGTTCACGCGGCGCACCCCCGTGGTGAGGGTGGAGAAGAGGGTCACCTGGACCACGAGCAGGGCCGTGAGCGGGGCCGTCAGCGGCGCGGGCTCGTGGCTGAGGCGGAGCGCGACGACGTACGACACCACCGCGGCCCCGGTCGACCGGACGCTCTGCACCACCACGGGGTCCCGCCGCCGGGACAGCAGCCGGCGCAGGAGGTGACGGGCGGGAGGGAAGGGAGGGAAGGGACGTGCGAATCGGGGCATACCCTCGCCTGTTCCCCGTCCACCGCGATGATCACGTACGGGTTGCCGCGAACACACGGGCGCCGCTCCCGGCCGGCGGTCTGCCCGGCTGCCGCCCGCTCCAGGGGTACCACCGGGGGCCCGGGGCCGGAGTGGCCCGCACCGCTGCGGCAGGATGACCCCGTGGACCCCCTGACCCGAACCCGTGACCGCGCCCCCGGGCCCGCCCCCGGGGCCGTACGGATCCGTCGGACCGCCGCCGCGGCCGCGGTGCTGACCGTCGGCGCGGGGCTGGGGCTGAGGGCCGTGGCGGCGGGCAGCGTGGCCAAGTACGGCGGAGACGCGCTGTACACCGTCCTGCTGCTCACCCTCATCGTCCTGGCCGCGCCACGGATGCCGCCCGCGAAGGCCGCCGCGTCCGCGCTGGCCGCGAGCTGGGCCGTCGAACTCCTCCAGCTCAGCAGCCTGCCCGCGGAGCTCTCGCAGCGCAGCACCGTCGCCCGGCTGGTACTCGGCTCCACCTTCAACGCACCCGATCTCCTCTGGTACGCCGTCGGCGCGGCGGCCGGCTGGCTCCTCCACACGGCGATGAGCCGCGGGGCCGTCGCACGGGCCGACCGGAGGACGGAGGGACCCGTCCGCGCCCACGGCGCCCCCTGAAGCCGATCACCCCTCCCGAGTGCGGCGCAGTGCCTCCCGCAGCCGGCCGGCTTCCGTGACGAGGCGGGACCGGCCGCCCCGGGCGGCGACCCCGGCGAGCCGCGGCGGCGGTGCGCAGCGCATCCGCGCGCCGGCTGGGCCTGGCCGTCCCCAGAGCGAGCAGCTCGCCCAGGTCCCCGCCGAGGCGCGCGGCATTCAGCTCACCGGCGGCGGCGAGTGTGAGCAGCGCGTCCACGGCCCTCAGCCGGTCCTCCGGATGCCGGGCGCCCAGGCCCGTGGCGACCACGAGGTGCAGCGCCGGGCCGGCCTCCCCGCCGGCCGCGGCGAGCGAGGTCAGCACGGCGGTCCCGCCGCGCCCGTCATGGAGGGCGCGGCCCGTGACCGCCGGGAGCCACCAGGCGGTCAGGGAGCCGTACAACCGCAGGCCGGTGGCGTGCCGCAGCACCCGCTGGAGGGCGGAGAGGCGCTCGGGGCCGGGCAGACAGACCGCGCCGGGCACCGGGCGGGTGGTGGGGCGTAGCGTACGGCCCGAGGGAACCACCCACAGCGCGCCGCCCGCGGCTCCACCGCCCGCCGGGGTGCGGGGGAGGGAGCGCGGGAATCGGGTCGCCTCGGCGGCGCTCAGTTCGGCCCGCAGGTCGAACCCGGTGGTGACGACCTGCGATTCGGCGAAGCCGCGCAGCCAGCGCCTCGGGCAGCGGAACCTTCTTCGCGACGACCGGGGCGTCCAGCGTGGCCACCGCCATCTCCTCGGGACCGACCCGCGGGGGCGGCGGATCGTCACCCGTGAGCCGGGACAAACAACGCCTCGCGCAGCGGGTTGTTGGCGTCGACGTTGGTGGTGCCGTGCTCCGTGTCGGTTGCCCGTGACCACCGGGTCGAGGGAGGCGCGCAGGGTGCGCCGGTGGTAGCGGGCCGCGGCCACGTCCGCGACCGCGAGCAGCGCCCGCCGCCGCCTGAGGCGCGCTCAGGAACCCGGCGAAGAAACACGGATGGGCCGCCGCCCCGGCAGGGGTCAGACCACCCGCCGGGGCGGAGCCACTGACAACGCCCGGGCCTCGACGGTCTTCCGCGGTGCGCGCCGCGCGGGCGCGTCCCGCGCCTGCCGGGCACGCCGTGCGGGCCGGCCGGACCCTCGTACGGAGTACCGCGCGTCCCCCGCCCCCGCACCGCCCGGCAGGGACTCCCCGCACCCCCTCGGAGGTATTGCCGTTGGTGCACGTGAGGGCGCCGTTGCCGGGTAGGTACGGGACATGGACGGTATGCGGAACGAACCGAAGGCCGATGATTTGCTCGCGGGCTTGCGCGTGGACACGAGCCAGCCGGAACAGCCCGTGCTGCTGGAGGCGGACGGCGCTCCCATCCGCACATGGCGCGAGAACTACCCCTACGAGCGCAAGATCGGCCGGAAGGAGTACGAAAGGACGAAGCGGGTCCTGCAGATCGAGCTGCTGAAGCTGCAGCGCTGGGTGAAGGCCTCAGGGGCCCGGCTGGTGGTGATCTGCGAAGGCAGGGACGCCGCGGGCAAGGGCGGAACCATCCAGCGGTTCACCGAACGGCTCAACCCCCGGGGCGCTCGGATCGTCGCCCTCGACAAGCCGACCGAGCGGGAGGCGGGGCAGTGGTACTTCCAGCGGTACATCTCCCACCTCCCGGCCAAGGGAGAGATCGTCTTCTTCGACCGTTCCTGGTACAACCGCTCGGGCGTCGAGAAGGTCATGGGCTTCTGCACGGAGGAGGAGCACGCCCTCTTCCTGCGGCAGTGCCCGGATTTCGAAGCCATGCTGGTCGAGGACGGCATGCTGCTGGTCAAGTTCTGGTTCTCGGTTTCCCGCGCGGAGCAGCGCACCCGTTTCGCGATCAGGCAGGTCGATCCGGTGCGCCAGTGGAAACTGTCCCCGACCGACCTCGCCTCGCTGGACCGGTGGGACGCGTACACCGTCGCCAAGGTGGAGATGTTCCGCGCGACCGACACCGCCGAGGCGCCGTGGACGGTGGTCAAGAGCAACGACAAACGGCGGGCCCGGCTGGCGGCGATGCGCTACCTGCTGTGGCGCGTCGACTACGACAACAAGGACGACCGGGCCGTCGGCCGCCCCGACCCCCTGATCGTCGGCGCCGCCGACACCCTGCTGGAGCCGGGAGAGGAGCCCGCCACCCTTTCCCCCACCTCCCTGGCCGGCCCGGCGGCGGGCCGCGGCCTGCACCCCACCCCTCCGCAGGACAGCGCGTGACGCGGTCTGCCGTTTTCCGTACACCGGACGGAGCGGGCTCGTCCGCTTCGCCGGGCCGAGTACGGGTAGCCGGGCGGTGACAGCAGCGCACGGCGCGAAGACAAGGGGAAACGATGATCACGCAGGAGCAGGTGACGGCCATGGTCGGGTGTACGGCGTACACGGACCAGGGCCAGCGGGTGGGCGGGGTGGACTACGTCCTGGTGGACGACACCACCGGCAGGCCCGAATGGGTCCGGATCACCGACCGGGCCTCCGGGCTGGGAGGCGTCTTCGTCCCGTTGCGCCACGCGGAACTGGAGGACCAGCGGCTGGTGCTCCCGTACGCCGTCTCCCTGATCGAACGGGCCCCCTGCGCGGCGCTGGACTGCGGCAGCGTCCTCTCGGTGGCGGAGGAGCAGCAGCTGTTCGCGCATTACGGGATCCGGGACGCCCGGGAAGAGGTGAACGCCGAGAGCGGCGCGGGCTGGGGGCGGATGGACCGGGCGGCGGCCATCCGGGAAGGCACGGCCGGCCAGGAAGCGCTCCTGTCCCGGCTCCGGGCGGCGCAACCCGGGCGGTGAAGCGGCCGCGAGGTGGGCGGGGGCGAGGTGGCCGTCGGCGGCGGCAGGCCGCCGGCGGGGCCCGGCCCGCCGCCCCGCCGGCCGGAGCGGCACCCCGATCCGCCCGATGGCCACCGCCCCCGGCATCCCCGCCCGGCCCGCCCACAACCGACCGCCCCCGGTTCTGCGTCCTCCTGGCGGAACCATCTCCGGCCGACCGGTGCGGAGCATCGTCGAACCTGGAGAGCGCCATCACCACGTCCATCCCCGACCGACCCGGCCCGACCACTCCGGCCCGCCGCACGCCCGCCCTCGGCAGGCTGCTCCTGGGCGGAGTGGCGGGCGTCCTGCTGACCGCCACCGTCCTGACGGTCCTGTGGTGGCCCCGGACCGAGGTGACGTACCGCAGTACCGCCCCCTCGGCCATCGCCTACTCCGACGGGTCGCCCCACTTCCTGACGCTGGTGCACCAGCACAGCCTGTCCGGACGGGAGTCCTACAGGATGGTGATCGGCAGGTCACCCGGCGTGTCCTACGGGCACTGGCTGGACGTCGACACCGCCCTGGGCGCCAAGGGCGTCGAATCCACGACCTGGACGGAGTCCGGGGTACGGGTCCGCTTCCCGACCGGGCACGAGGTCTTCGTCCCGGCCCGCTCCTTCCTGGGCGGCAGGTGACGGCGGTCGTCCCCGACGGCACCACCCTGCCGCGGCCGGCCGGCCGGACCCGGCTACCCGCGGAGCGGCCGGGCGGGCGTCCCGGGAAGGGCGCCGGACTGTTCGGCCGCGCGGGCGATGTTGCGGGCCATGCCGCCGAACACCGCCGCGTGGAAGGGACTCACGGCCCACCAGTACAGGTGGCCCAGCAGGCCGTGCGGGTGGAAGAGGGCGCGCTGCCGGTAGCGGGACCGGCCCTCGTGCACCGGGTCGGGTTCCGCGTACATCTCCAGCCAGGCCAGGCCGGGCACCCGCATCTCGGCGCGCAGCCGCAGCAGCCGGCCCGGCTCGATCTCCTCGACCCGCCAGAAGTCGAGCGCGTCGCCCACCCGCAGCCGGGCGGCGTCGCGGCGGCCGCGGCGGATCCCGGCACCGCCGGCCAGCCGGTCCAGCCAGCCGCGGACGGCCCAGGCCAGTGGGAAGGAGTACCAGCCGTGCTCACCGCCGATGCCCTCCACCACCTGCCACAGCGCGGCGGGCGGGGCCGCCACCTCGGCCCCGCGGTGGTCGGTGTACAGGCTGCCGCCGGCCCAGCCGGGGTCGGTGGGCAGCGGATCGCTGGGGGCGCCGGGCAGGGAGGCGGAGGACCACCGGGTGCTCACTTGCGCCTCCCGGACCCGTTGGAGGGCGAAGGCCAACGCCCGGTCGAAGGCGAGCGGGGCGCCGGGCGGGTCCGGTACCCAGCGGGCGATGTCGTGCTCCCCGCACACCACCTCGTGGCGCAGGGACTCCGCCAGCGGACGGGCCAGAGCCCGGGGGACCGGCGTCACCAGGCCGATCCAGAGGCTGGAGAGCCCCGGGCTGAGCATGGGCACGCGCAGGATCCGCCGCCGCGGGAGCTCGGCGACGGCGGCGTAGCGCTGCATCATCTCCTCGTACGTGAGGACGTCCGGGCCGCCGATGTCGAAGATCCGGCTGACCTCGGGCGGCATGCCGGCGCTCCCGACGAGGTAGCGGAGCACGTCACGGATGGCGATGGGCTGCACCCGGGTGCCCACCCAGCTCGGCGTGACCATGACCGGCAGCCGTTCCGTCAGGTACCGCAGCATCTCGAAGGAGGCCGACCCCGAGCCGATGACCACGGCGGCCCGCAGCACGGTGCACGGGACGCCGGAGTCCAGCAGGATCCGGCCCACCTCGGCGCGGGAGCGCAGGTGCGGCGAGAGCCGTTCGGGGGACGCCCCGCCGGGGGTGAGGCCGCCGAGGTAGACGATGCGCCGTACGCCGGCCAGCCGGGCCCGCTCGGCGAAGAGACGGGCCGCGGCCCGGTCGCGCTCCTCGAAACCGGGGCCGGCGCTGAGGGCGTGCACCAGGTAGTAGGCGACGTCCACCCCGCGCAGGGCGGCGTCCAGCGAGTCCGGATCGGTGACATCGCCGCGCACCACCTGGGCGCGGTCGGCCCAGGGGTGGTCGCGCAGCCGTTCGGGTGAGCGGGCCAGCGCCCGGACCCGGTATCCGGCGTCGAGGAGCTCGGGCACCAGGCGGCCGCCGATGTAGCCGGTCACACCGGTGACCAGGCACAGGTCACCCGTCATGGCTCGTCACCCTCCCGACGCGGCGGGCCGCCCGGCGCGTCCCGCGTTCCCGCTCGTCACCTGCCATGGGGTGGCTCCTCCCTCGGGCGGCGGCGCGCGGCGGCGCCACACCCTTCCGAGAGTGGCCCGGGCGCCGCCGGGGCGCAAAACGCAGCGGTTCCGCGTCGTTTCGGCATCCGCCCCCGCATCCGCCCCCGCATCCGCCCCCGCATCCGCACTCTCACCCGATCATCCGGCATCCCGGGAGTGCCCCCGCACCCCGCCGATCTCGTGCATTCGCCCGCGGCGTCGAGCGTGTGAACCGGGTGCCCCGCGCGGGACGGTGTTTGCTGGGGGCAGGAGGCCACCTGAGAGGCCCCCCTGCCCCGGGAGGAAGCGCAGACATGAAGTTCGCGCAGATCATCGACTTCGAGACGGAACGCATCGACGAGGTGCGCGACCTGCTGCGCGCCTACGAGGAGCGGGCCCGCACGCAGGGGCGCGGTAACGCGCCCGTCGCCCGTACCCTGCTCAAGGACCACGCCAACCCCAACCGCTACCTCGCGGTGGTCCACTTCGAATCCCACGAGGCGGCCACGGCGAACAGCAACGCCCCCGAGACCAGCGAGCTGGCCCAGGCGCTCTCGGCGCTGATGACCCGGCCGACCGCCTACACCGACTGCGACATCGTCGACGAGCAGGGCGCCGGCTGACCCCCACCGCCCCTGCCGGCCGCTGCGAGCCGGTCGTGGCGCCTCCGGTGGGGCTGGACACGGAACCTGTGTCGTAACAGAATTGGTTGCGACACAAGCGCCGACGGCTCCGGGCACGGGAGGTCTCATGGGTACGAGCAGCCGCATGACCGTGGCCACGCACGCGCTGGCCTGGATGGCGCGGTTCTGCCCCGGGCGCTCCGGAGGCATCGTGACGTCCGAGCAGATCGCCATCAGCGTCAACACCAATCCCGTCGTCATCCGCCGCGCCCTCGGGAGCCTGCGTGACGCAGGACTGGTGGAGTCGCAGCGCGGGCAGGGCGCGGGCTGGCGGCTGGCCCGCGCTCCGGAATCGATCACCCTGAGGGACGTCTACCTCGCCGTCGAGCCGGAGCCCCTCATCGCCCTGCACTCCTCGCCGCCCAACCAGGAGTGCCCCGTCGGGCGGGCCGTCCCGTCCGTGCTGCGAGAGGTGTACGACCGCGCGGAGGAGTCGATGAGGGCCGAACTGGCCGCCGTCACCGTCGCCGACGTGGCGAGGGCGACGATCGCCCGAACCTGAGCGGCCGTACGACCCGTCCGGGCCGGTCCCGTGGGACCGGCCTCCCTCTCCCCCTAGTCGTAACTCACTCTGTTACGTCAAGGCGACCCCAACGATCTTGAGGACCGAACGACAGTGATCACCACGGAACGCCTCCGGCTGCGCCCCCTCACCGACGCCGACACCGCATGGTGGGTGAACCTCCACGCCGACGAGGAGGTCAACCGGTTCGTCGGCAGCTACACCCCGGAGCAAGCCGCGGCGCGCCTGGCCGCGATACAGCGGCAGTGGGACCAGCGCGGCCATGGACTGTGCGCGGTCGAACTGCGCGGCACCGGCGAGGCGATCGGACGATGCGGCCTGAACTGGTGGGAGGAGTTCGACGAGACCGAGGTCGGCTGGACCCTCGCCCGGGCGCACTGGGGGCACGGCTACGCCACGGAAGCGGCCCGGGCGGTTCTGGAATGGGGCTTCGGGACCCTGCGCCTCCAGCAGATCACCGCCATGATCCATCACGGCAACACCGCCTCCACCACCGTCGCCCGGCGCCTCGGATTCACCCGTCTCCGCGAGGACACGGTCCTCGGCCGGCCCTGCACCGTCTACGCCCTCGCCCGGGACGACTTCCCTCCCCGCTGAACGCACGGCGGCGCCGTCATCCCCGGCTCCCCGCCCACTGGTTGGGGTCGAAGGGTATGCCCGCCGGTTTGGCCTCCGCGAGGTGGGCGGAGAAGGAACCGTCCTTCAGACCGAAGTGGGCACTGCCGAAGTCCGCCTGGCTGAGCTTGTCGCGGAGCGTCGCGGGGTAGCCCGACCACCCGACCAGGGCGGGGAACTGCCAGGCGCGCGAGTGGTTCTCGGGCGGCTCGTCGTTGGAGTTCGCCGGGCGGAAGCAGTGCGTACCGGCGCCGTCCTTGTGGTACACGATCTTGGGGTGGGTGCCGTCCCAGCGGATCTGGTCGCGCGTGTGGATGTTGAAGTCCCCGTGGGCGGAGGTGGCGACGTACTTCGCCTCGCCGTCCTGGATCCACACCGCGACGTGTTCCCAGTCGTGGCGGTGGCCGCCGAGGCTGATGCCGGGGATGGCCTGGTCCTTCTCGAAGTACAGCGCGTACACCACGACGCACCAGCCGTTGTTGCACGCCGAGCGGGAGTAGCCGTTGGTGTTGGCGAGGTCCGAGGCGTCGTGACAGTTGCCGTTGAGCGCGCCCGTGGGGCTGAGGCCGCCGTTCAGCACCCCGGTCGGCCCGATGGCGGGCGTCGGGTAGCAGCCGTCCGTGTCGTAGTCGTACGCCGGCTGGAAGGCCACCTCCATGGCCTCGGCGTTGGCGGGCAGCGCCGGGGGCGGAGCCGCGAAGGCCACCTGAGGTACGGCGACCACCAGCGCGAGAGCGGCGCCGACGGTGACGAACGATCTCCGGACCTGATGACTCGTCCGCACAGCGGGCCTCCGGCGGGTCGGGGGTCGACGGAGCGCGGATCCCGGCCGGGCCGGCGGGTGCGCCGGAAGCATCATTGGGGAACGCGGACGGCACGACAAGAGCCGCGGCCCCGGCTCTTCACGGTGGCACCGCATCGCAACAAGTTTCAATCCAGGGCGGGTTGGGTCGGATCCGGCTCGAGCGGCGCCGGCCGAGGCGTGCGCCCGGGGCGGGCCCGGGCGCACGCCTCACGCCGCTCAGGTCCGGTACCGGTACAGGATCCTGCCGCGGGTCAGGTCATACGTGCTGACTTCGACGAGCACCCGGTCGAAGGGGAGGATTCTGATGTAATTTTTGCGGATCTTCCCGCTGATGTGCGCGAGCACCTGGTGCCCGTTCTGCAGCTCCACCTTGAAGGTGGCGTTGCGCAGGCATTCCATGACGGTGCCCTCGACTTCCAGGCCTTTGGACGTTCGAGCCATGTCCCTCTTTCCTCGGATCGGGATGTGAATCTGGATGTGGATGGGGGGCCGGTGGGCTCCGGCATGACGTCAGGTGCGCACCAGCTCCACGATGCCGCTGGTCCGCCGGGCGCCGATGTGCTCGAGCAGCGCGAGCGCGGCGGTGTTGGATTCGTCGGCCTCCGCCCAGGCCGAACCGGTTCCGGCGCGGTGCAACGAGCCCAGCGCGTGCGCCAGCAGGGCCCGGCCGACGCCCCGGCGGCGCTGACCGGCCCGCACCGCGACCAGTCCGATCCGCGCCCGGCGGGGAACCGGGGCGACCCGTACCAGCCCCACGTACGCGCCGTCGCGGACCGCCACCGTGTACCGCGACGGGTCCAGCGGTACCGGCCCGGCCGAGAGTGGCAGTACCTCGGCCGGCATGGTCCGCCATCCGGCGCCGGCCTCGACCTCCTCGCGGATCGCGAGGTCCAGCGCCACCAGCAGGCCTTCGTCCGCTTCCTCACCCGGCAGGATCGTCACGCCGTCAGGTGCCCGCAGGCTGTCGAGCCCCGTTTCGCGCGGATCGGTGGACAGGACGTACTCCCCCTCGCGGCGTGCGGCGGTGAAGCCCGCCCGCTCCCACCGGGAACGCAGGCCGGGGTCGGCCTCGCCGACCAGCGTGTGGAGAGGGGCCGGCAGGTCCTCCAGCATCGCGGCGGCGAGCCGGCCGAAGGCGGCGTCCTGCCATACGTCGATGCTGACGAAGAGCCGCCCGTCGGGCCGCCGCGAGACATCGCCGTGGCCCACGGTCCGGCCGTCGGCCACCGCCCGCCACTGGGACCCGGTCACCCGGTCGACCATCACTGAGTTCATAGGTGTCGCCTTTCAGGAGTGCCTGGTTGCAGAGGCGCTCCCGACGACACCTGAGTCAGTCGTCCACCGTGACGGAAGGTGGGAGCACCCACGTCGATACAGCCTTCATGGGTGTCACCTCCTCACGTCCTGTCACGGTGCGCCCCACCCTAGTCAACGGGCGGCGACCCTCCTACCGGTTTTCCGGCCCGGGCCGGCCGGAGGGCGGCGGGAGCGTGCCGTCCTGCCGGTAGAGGCGGTCGGTGAGGAACGCCAGGATCTCGTCGCGGGCCCGGACCGTGGGGTGGCCGGCCTCGTCGACGAGATGGGCGGTGACGACGCTGTGCGGGGTGCCGACCAGGTCGGCGAAGAAGGGCGGCGGGGAGGGGTTGGCGGCGGTGTCCGGGAGGACGCGCCCGTCGAAGGAGTCGCCGAGCAGTGCTCGGTAGGCGGCGAAGCGCTGCCCCGTGCACCAGCGGTCGCCCGCGAAGCGGTACGCGAGGACCGTGAGCCCGTCGCGTTCGAGCCGGTCGCGCACCGCGAGCGCGTCCGCCGCGTCGAGTTCGAGGCCGCCGGGGTCGTCGAGCGGCAGCGACGGGTGGTTGACCACCGGGGCGATCACCGCCGGCTCCAGGGCCATGGTGAGGGCGAAGTTGCCGGTGAAGCACAGCCCGATGGCGCCCACCCCCGGCCCGCCGCACGCGCCGTGGACCCGGCGCGCCAGGCCGCGCAGCCAGAGCGTCACCGGGCTGGTGCCGCCGCCGGCGAAGGCACGGAACTCCGCACTGACACAGGCGCGGCGGACGACCTCCCGGCCGCCCTCGACGGTGGGGAAGGCACCGTCCTTGCCGAACAGGGACGGCACGTGGACGGTGAAGCCCGCGTCCCGCACCCAGCGCGCCAGCCGCAGGACATCGGGACTGATCCCCGGCATCTCGGGCAGCACCACGACGCCGGGCCCCGCCCCGGCGACGTACACCGTCTTCTCCACCCCCTCCACGGCCACGTTCAGGCGGGTGAAGTCGGTGATCGGATCGTCGTCGCTCATGAGGCCAGGCTCGCCCCCGGACCGGCCGCCGGGGGAGGGGCGGGATCGCCGGGACCGCGGGTAATCTCGCCACGCGTGGGGGAGGCGACCGGTACGCGGCCGCCGGCGCGGGGCCGCGTACACCGGGAGGGACGGGAACGATGGCGCAGACGGTGCGGCAGCCGCAGGACCGAGCGGCACCGGACGCGCCGCGGCAGCAGCGGGACGGCGGGGGACCGGGCGTCGCGCTGCGGGTCGGGGTCCTGGCGTACCCGGGCTGCTTCGCGTCCGAGGTGTTCGGCGTCCCCGACCTGCTGACGATGGCCGGGCACGTCGCCGGACCGGACGCACCCGGCTACCGGGTGTCGGTCGTCTCGCCCCGCCGCCGGGTCACCGCCTCGGGCGGCGCGAACCTGGACGTGCACCCCCTGCGCGAGGTCGACGTCCTCGTGGTGCCCGGCTTCGAACTGCCCCCGGACGCGGACCTCGACGCGCGGCTCGCCGGGCTCGCCCCCGAGGTCGCGGCGATCCGGACGCGGGCCGCCGCCGGCACCGCCGTCGTCTCCCTCTGCGTCGGCGCGTTCCTGCTCGCCGAGGCCGGGCTCCTCGACCGGCGCCGGGCCACCACCTCCTGGCTGCACGCCGGCGAACTGGCCAGGCGCTGCCCGGCCGCCGACGTGCGGCCCGAGCTGCTGGTCGTCACCGACGCGGGCGTGACGACCACGGCCGCCTTCAGCGCCATGTACGACTTCGCGCTGGACCTGATCCGCCGGCACGACGGCCCCCGGGTGGCCCGCACCACCGCCCGGGTGGCGCTCCTCGGCGACACGCGGACCTCCCAGACCCCGTACGTCGACCCGGCCCTCCTGCCGCAACCGGGCCGGGAGTTCTCCCAGCGGGTCATGCGCCGGCTCGACCAGAACCTGGCCCGGCCCTACGACCTCACCGCGCTCGCGGACGCCTTCCGCGTCAGCACCCGCACCCTGCTGCGCCGCTTCGCCGCCGAAACCGGACGCACCCCGCTGGCCCATCTGCAGGCCTCCCGCGTCCGCCGCGCCCGCCGCCTGCTGGAGACCACCGACCGCACCGTCGCCGCCGTGGCCGCCGCCGTCGGCTACCGGGACGCCGGTACCTTCGCCGCCCTCTTCGCCCGCCACACCGGCCACCGCCCGAGCACCTACCGGGCCGCCTTCCGCCGTACGGGCCCGGCCCCCGCCCCGGACGCCGGCGTCCCGGGTGACGTACCGGGCGGACCGTGATCCGCGTGGACGCGGCCACCCCGCGCCACCGCCCGGCCGCACGGAAGCCGGCCGTCCGCGGGCATGTCCGATGAGCCGCGGCCCGGGCGCGGGTCTACCCTTCACAGGTGATCGTCCCGGAGGGAGCGCAGGATGACCGGCACGGAGATGCTCGATCTCGGACCGCAGGCGGCCGTCGTGGCCCGTCTCGTCACCGGCGTCCCCGAGGCCCGGCTCACCGGCCCCACCCCGTGCCCCGGGTACGCGGTCAGGGACCTGCTGGGCCACCTCGCGGGCCTGACCGCGGCCTTCCGCGACGCCGCCCGCAAGGACCTCGGTCCCACGACCGACACGCCCCCGGACGCCTCCGCGCCCGGGCTGCCCGCCGACTGGCGCGACCGGCTGCCGGGGGATCTGGACGAACTGGCGCGGGCCTGGCGGGATCCCGCCGCGTGGACCGGGATGACCCGCGCGGGCGGCGTGGACCTGCCCGGCGCCGTCGCGGCCGCCGTGACGGTCGACGAACTGGTCGTCCACGGCTGGGACCTGGCCCGGGCCACCGGCCAGGAGTACGCCCCCGACCCGTCCGCGCTGCGGGCCTCGCACGCCTTCCTGCTCGAGGCCGCCCAGGAGGACGACCGCGGCGACGGCATCTTCGGCCCGGTCGTCGCCGTACCGGACGACGCGCCGCTGCTGGACCGGACGGTCGGCCTGAGCGGACGCGACCCGGGCTGGACACCGCCGGCGCCGCGGCCCTGACCGCCCCGCGGGCACGCAGGCCCCCGGGTGCCACCGGCCGGCGCCAGGGGGTTCCCGTACGCGCCCACGGCACGGCGGTCAGGGCGTCGCGGTGCGGCACCGGACCGGCCGGAACCACCCGCACGGCCGCGCCGACGACGCGGGCGCCCGGAGGTGCGGCGCGTACCGTGGGCCCGTGAGGCTCCTGCTGACCTCGGACACGCACGTACCGGCGCGGGCCAGACGCCTGCCCGAAGCCCTGCTGACAGCCGTCGACGACGCCGACGCGGTGATCCACGCCGGGGACTGGACCGACGAAGCCACCCTCGACCTGCTGGAGTCGAGGTCGCGCCGCCTGATCGCCGTCCACGGCAACAACGACGGCCCCGCGCTGCGCGCCAGGCTCCCCGAGATCGCCCGGGCGGAGCTCGGCGGCCTGCGCTTCGCGGTCGTCCACGAGACCGGTCCGGCGGCCGGACGCGAGCGGCGCTGCGCCGCCCGCTTCCCCGACGCCGACGTCCTGGTGTTCGGACACAGCCACATCCCGTGGGACTCCACGGCCCCGGGCGGGCTCCGCCTGCTCAATCCCGGCTCGCCGACCGACCGCCGGCGCCAGCCGCACCACACCTTCCTGACCCTCACCGCCGAGTACGGGACGCTGCGCGACGTCGTCCTCCACCGCCTGCCCGCCCGGCCGTGACACGGCGGCCGGCCGCGCCCGTACCCGCTACCCCCGGCTGCCCTCCAGCGCGCGCGTGCCCGGAGCGCAACCCTCCCGCAGGGCCGCGAGTTCAGCCGGAGGCAGGCGCAGCGAGGCGCCCCGCCGGCCGGCGTCCAGCCGGGCCGCGCCCGCGTCGAGCCACTGGGGGAGCGGCTCGACGCCGATGAAGCGGGCCAGCCGCGTGAGCTCCTCGAGGGGCCGGTCGAGGAGGTCCTCGTAGGAGAGCGTGGTCCGTAGGGGCGCGGGCACCTCGCCGAGGTGCGCCACGCCCCGTACGACGATCTCGGACCACAGCGCCGCGAACCCCGACGACGGCAGCTCGCGGCCCAGCACCAACGCGGAGTCGAAACGCTCGGCCAGCAGCTGCGACAACTCGGGCGGCAGGGAGCGGACCTGGTCCTCCGTCAGGTCCTCCACGCGCGCGGCTCCCGTCCGGGCGAGGATGTCCCGCAGCAGGAAGATCAGCCGGTAGCCCGTGTGCCTGCTCATGGACAGCGCGCAGTCGGGCCCGTCCCTGAACAGGTGGACGAAGCGGGCCCGCGGGAAGACCCGGCGCAACAGCGGAACCCGGTCCGACGAATAGCCCGACCGCTCCACCACCGCCGTGGCCCCGGTCCGGGCGCACAGCAGGCCGAACAGTGCCTCGTAATGACCGGCGGCGGTGCGGGCCGGCCAGCCGCGCACCTCCTTCTCCAGCTCGTCGAACAGGCCGTCCGGGTCGTCGGTCAGGTGCGGGAGCACCATCAGCGACAGGGCGGGGATACCGGTGGTCGAGGTCGCGAAGCGTCCGGGACGGCGCGTGTAGAGGAATTCCGGCATCGGCACCCCGCTGCGGATCATCCGCTCGAAGACCGGATTCGGGTCGGCCAGCAGCCGCCAGAACTCGCCACCGGTGAGGACGCCTTCGGGGAAGCCGCGGCTCTGCACGGAAGACAGCAGCTCGTTCAGGCTGAGCACATCCGGATGCGTGTTGACGATTCCCGACAGTGCGGTCGACCCACTGCGGCCCGTACCCACGACAAACGTCAGACCGCGCATGCCACCACGCTCCTCCGGAGACGACCCGTACCGATCGCGACCAGCCTTCCCCCGGGGCCGCCCCCCGATGCCACGACCGCGGACGCCACGAACGCCGCTGCCGGCGCTCCTACCACGCAAAGGCTTGGAAGTAAGGTCTCCGTTTATTCGGACTGGCTGGATATGATCGGCATCCTCACCCCGCAGGGCCGTGCAGGCAGTTCCGGCACGCCCTCGTTCAGGCCCGTCCCCCTCTCCGCCGCTCCCGAGGACCGATGTCTGCGATGGCACCCGAAGGACCACCGAGCCCGCCGCCCGTCCGGCGCCGCCGCACCGTACGCCTGCGCACGCTGCTGGTCTGCATGGCCGTCGTACCGACCGTGGCGATGGGTGCCCAGGTCACGGTGACCGCCCAGCGGCTGCTGGCCCAGTCGGAGCACCTGCGAGCCGATGTGAAGGCCGGCCAGCGGACCGGAATGCCGCTGGTCAGGCTGATGACCGAGCTGCAGGCCGAGCGCGCGGTGACGGCCGCGCGCTGGTCGGGCTCGTCCGTGGCCGATGACGCCCTGCGCGAGAGGCGGGCCGCGACGGACCGCGCCGCGGCGGAGCTCCGACGGCTCTCGGGCGGCGCCGGTGAGGACGCGACGCATCGGTCCGGGCCGGGCGGGGGACACCTCGCCACCGTGACCGGGCGGCTCGACCTCCTGGCCTCGTACCGCAAACGCGTCGACGCCCACAACGGCAGTGTCGAACAGGCGGTCGGCTACTACACCGGTGTGATCGACGACATCATCCGCGCCTACCAGGAGGAATTCAGCCACGCCGAGGACGCCGAACTCGCCCAGGAGAGCAGGCCCGCCGTCGCCCTGTTCTCCGCCACCGAGATGGTCGCGCGCGAGGACACCGCCCTCGCGCTGGCCGGCCCCTCCCGTGAGCTGGCGGCCACCGGCTTCTCCGACTTCCTCAACGCCGTCGGCACCCACCGGTACCTGTACGACACCTGGATCGTGCCGTACCTCCCGCCCGCCGAACTCGACTCGTTCAACAAGCTCACCGCCTCCGAGGCCTGGCAGACCAAGCTCCGCGTCGAGAACGCGGTCGTCGCCAACCACAAGGACACCGCGACCGGCGCCAAGCTCCCCGCCGACGTCGCCGACTGGCCCGCCGCACACCACGCGTTCGCACCGCGGCTGGCCGAACTCAACACCGACCGGGCCCGGAGCGTACTCGCCCGCGCCGACGCCAAGGCCACCGCGCTGGAGACCGAGGTCTACTGGCTGGTCGGCGCCAGCGGCGCCACCCTGCTGCTGGTCACCGCGGTCGTCGTCCTCACCACCCGGTCCGTCCTGCGGCGGCTCAGCCGCCTGCACACCCGTACCGTCGCCATCGCCGAGGAGACGCTGCCCGATGTGGTGGCCCGGCTCCAGCGCGGAGAAGCAGTCGGCACGCAGGCGCTGCCGGCGGTGCGCGGGCGCGAGGACGAGGTCGGGCAGATCGCCGACGCCTTCGCCCGGGTGGTCGCCGTGTCCGTCGACGGGCACCGGCAGCTCGCCGCCGAACGCCACGGCTTCGGCCTGTTCGCCTCCGGCATCGCCGCGCGCGCCGGGAACCTGGTCAGCAGGCAGCTGAGCCTGACCGAGGACATCCAGGACACCTTCGGCCACGACGAGGCGCTCCTGGCCCAGTTGATGCGATCCGACCAGCTGACGGTGGGGATGCGGCGCCAGATCGAGAACCTGCTCATCCTCGCCGGCGGCGAGGTCCCCGACCCGCACACCGAGCCCATGCGCGTCGCCGACCTGCTGCGCGAGGCCGCCGCGGAGGTCGAGGACTTCCGCCGGATCGAACGCCAGGCACTGGACGAGGCGAGCGTGCGGCCGCACGCGATCAGCCAGATCAGCCACCTGCTGGCGGAGCTCCTGGACAACGCGACCAGGTTCTCGCCGCCGCGGTCGAAGGTGGTGGTCCGCGCCGAACTCGTGGCCGACGGACTCTCCGTCGAGATCGAGGACCGCGGACCGCGCGTCTCGCCGGCCGGCTACGAGGCCATGAACGAGCGCCTGCACTCGGCACCGCCGTACTCCGTCCTCGCCGAGAACGCGCACCGGCTCGGCCTCTTCGTCGTGGGCCACCTCGCCGACCAGCTCGAGGCCCGGGTCACGCTGCGGCGCTCCGTGTACGGGGGGACCGCGGCCGTGGTGATCCTGCCGAGCGCTCTGCTGGCGCCCGCCACCCCGGGGGACGAGCGGCACGGGCACGCCCCCGCGCCGGGGGAGCCCGCACCGCCGCCCGAGCGGCATCCCGCGCCGGCCGCCGTGCCCGCCCCCGTACGCCTGCCGGTACGCGAGCCCGCGCCGGACGCCGGCGCCCCGTCGGCCCCGGTGCCCGTACCCCCGCGGCCCGGACGGCCGCGGCCCGCCGGCCCGGCAGGGCCGGCCGACGCCCGGCCCGCCCTGCCCGAGCGCGTCCCGCAGACCCATCTCACCCGGCAGCTCCGAGGGCCCCGCGCCCCGGAGCCCGACACCGGCCGGGACACGGCGACACCCGAAGAGGTGGCCGACGCCTGGGCGGACTACGAAGAGGGGACCAGGAAAGTGGAAGCAGAGCTCGGAGCGGATCAGCCATGACGACGACAGCCAGTGAGATGATCTACGGCATCCTGGACAACAACCTGAGCAGGATCGCCGGCATCGAAGGGGCCGTGCTCCTCTCCAACGACGGGATCAAGCTCAGCGCCTACCTGCTCGACCGGGACCGGGCCGAGCGCATCGCGGCCGCGTCCTCCGGCATAGCCGCCACCATGAAGGCGATATCCAGGGAGATCGACGGCGGGCGGGTCATCCGGCAGCTGGTGGAGATGGACGACCGGTACCTCTGCGTCGTCGGATGCGGAGAAGGCAGCACGCTCATCGTGGTGACCTCCCGCAAGGCACGGCTCGGAGAACTGGGCGGCGAGGCCGTACGGACCGCGCAGGCGCTCGGCGAGTGGCTGGGAACCCCCGAGCGCACGTCCCCGCCGACCGCGTAATGCCCGAGGAGCCGCAGCGCCGAAGCCCCCGCCGGACACGGCTGTACGCGCTGACCGACGGCCGCACGGCCGCCGCCCCGCAGACCGCCCTCACCATGGACACCACCATCGTGGCGGCGGTCGCCGCGGACGACGCCCACACCGGACTGGCCACCGAATGGCGGGCCGTCCTCACCATGTGCGCGCGGCCGGGCGGACTGGCGGTCGCCGAGATCGCCGCTCGCATGCACATGCGCCTCACACCGATGACGCTCCTCCTGGGCGAGCTCGTGGACCGCGGGCTGGTCCACCACCGGCCGCCCCTGGAGGGCGCCGAGACCACCAACGTCCACCTGCTCATGAAAATCAGGGACAACCTTGCCCGGATATGACACTCCCGACGCTTTCGCCACCCCAGGAGCGTCCCCCGTCAAGATCCTCATCGCCGGCGGATTCGGAGTCGGCAAGACGACCCTGGTCGAATCGGTCTCCGAGATCGAGCCGCTGCGTACGGAGGAGCGCCTCACGAGCGCGGGAATCGGCGTGGACGACCTCGACGGCATCGAGTCCAAGACATTGACCACCGTCGCGATGGACTTCGGCCGGATCACCCTCGCCGACGCCGGAGTCGTCCTCTACCTGTTCGGCACCCCCGGCCAGGAGCGGTTCTGGTTCATGTGGGACGACCTGCTCCACGGGGCCCTGGGGGCACTCGTGCTCGTCGACACCCGGCGCCTGGACCGGGGCTTCCCGGCGATCGACTTCTTCGAGAGCCGGGGGCTGCCGTTCGTCGTCGGCGCGAACTGCTTCCACGGCGAACAGCCGTACACCCCCGCGGAGATCGCCGCCGCACTCCACCTGAGGGACCCCGCCACCCCCGTCCTCCTGCTGGACGCCCGGTCCCGCAGGGAGGCCCGCGACTCGCTGCTGGCCCTGCTCGACGTGGTCATCTCCCGGGCGGCGGCCCCGGCCGGCACCTGACGGGACACCGGGCGGCGGCGGGCGACGCGGCGAGCCGTGCGCACGCCGGTTCCCGGCCGGCCGGGGCGCTGCCGTCCTCCAGCAGCACCTGCAACGCGCACTCGGCGGCCCGGTGCCGCAGGAACACCTGCGCGCGGGTGCCGGCCGCCAGGTCCCGGGCGGCGGCCGCCCCCGCGCGCATCGCGTCGTCCTGATTCCCGCTCCACCCGTGCGCGGTGCGCCGTACGGAGCCGTCCCACGCGGTGTGGCGGGCCATCCAGAACCAGCCGGTCCCCGCGCGGCAACGACCCCAGACCACCGTGTCGAGGCCGGCGTCCGCCCCGTCCTGCCCGTGCGCCTGCGGCTCCTGCGTCACGTGCGTCCCCCCGACATCGTCCCGGTCCGGTCCGCAGGCTAGGTCAGGGCGGCAGGCGCCAGGGAGCCCGGGTTTCGGCCAACATGAGCGGAACGGCGAACCAGGGGGGCCGGTCCCTCGGGAGGCGGACACCGGCACCCGAGTGATCATCATGTACGAGATCAAGGGCGTGAACGCCACCCCCGGCGGGCGGATGTCCGTCCGGTTCCATGACCACGGGTACGCCGCCCGGCCGGACCGGCGCTCCGGCCCCGCGGCTGACGCCCGGCCGGGTGGGCCGGGTCCCGGTGGGGCGATGAGTCCGCGGCCTCCCGGCGGTCCATCTCCTGACGGAGACGACCGATTCACAGGGGGGTACGCCATGGGCCTCATCCGCATCGAGCTGTTCGCGAGCCTCGACCTCGTCGGGCAGGCGCCCGGCGCCCCCGACGAGGACCCGGTGGGGTTCCCGTTCGGAGGCTGGCAGGCGCCCCTGCTGGACGAGGTCGCCGGGGCGCAGATCGCGGCCGCCTACGAAGGGACGGACGCCCTCCTGCTCGGCCGGCGGACCTACGACATCTTCGCCGCCCACTGGCCCCACCAGGAGGGTGGCGAGGCCGACGAGATCGCCAGGCTCTTCAACGGCGTTCCGAAGTACGTGGCCTCCCGCGGCAGGCCCGACCTGTCGTGGGCCGGGTCCACCCGGCTCGGCCCGGACCTCGCCCACGCGGTACGCGAGATCCGTGACCGGCACCGGAACGTGAAGGTCGTCGGCAGCCTGAACCTCGTACAGAGCCTCCTGCGCGAGAAGCTCTTCGACCGTCTCGACCTCTGGCTGCACCCGATCGTCCTCGGCGTCGGGAAGAAGGTCTTCGACAACGGCACGGTGGCCGCCAGCCTCAGGCTCCTCGAACCCCCGGCGGCAGGCCCGAACGGCATCGTGTACCTCCGTTACGGCCTCGCCGACGGCGTGCCCGCCACCGGGGACATGAGCGCACCCGGCCGTGGAGTCGCACGCGCCGGCTGAAGCGGCCGGCCGCGCGTACGGACCGCCGCCCGCCGGCGCGGAACGCGTCGGCACCCCGCCCCGGGGTACACGGGCCTGCACGGCAGGAGCGGGTCACTAAGGAGGGAGCGGTCCATGGACGTACGCGGAAGGCTAGCCGCGTTGCGCCGGCCGAAGCGGAGGCAGCGGCCGGAACGGGCGGAGCGCGGGGAGAAGCGGGCAGAACGGGCAGAACGGGCAGAACGGGCGGAGCGGGCCGAGCGGGCCGAGCGTGCCGAGCGGGCGGCGGGCGCGCGGGAGCCCGTTCCCCCGCTCCGGCCCCCCGCCCGCCCGGTGTTACGGGCCCTCGCGATGCTGGCCGCCTTCGCCGGGACCGTCCTGTTCAGCCTGGCCCTGGCGCGCATCACCCTGGAGCCCTCGGCCGCCTCGGCCGGGATCGCGCACAGCAACACCCGCCCGGGCGCCTCGATCGGCCCGTACCTCGACGGCGCGTCCTTCAGGGAGGCCGCCGAACAGCTCGGCGGGAACGTCCTGCTGGGCGTTCCCTTCGGGGTGCTGCTCCCGGTCCTGCTTCCCCAGGCGCGCGGGCTGCTGAGGGTGGCTGCGGTGACGGCCGTCGTGATGACCCTCGTGGAACTCATCCAGGGCGCCCTGGTCACCGGCCGCGCCTTCGACGTGGACGACCTCCTCCTCAACACCGCCGGCGCGCTGCTGGGCTATCTCCTCCTGGGCCGCCGGATGGGCCGGGCGGTGCACCCGCGCCGCCACCACTGGTGGCACCGCCTGACCCGCCGCCGGGCCGCCCCCGCCCCGGCCCCCGGCCCCGCGCCGCACCCCGGCCGGCGTGACGACCGCGGTTGACGCCGGCCCTGCCCCGGGGGGGGCCTGCCCGGCCGGCGCGGGCCGTCCGGGACCGCCGGCCAGGTGGTCGGCCCGGGCCCGGCGAGGGGCCGCACCGTGACCCCGGGGAAGTCGGGCAGGCCGGTCACCTCGTAGAACACCGTCCACGAGGGCTCGGCGGCCGAGGCGAAGGAAGCAAGGGTCTCGGGCAGGGTGGTGAAGCGGGGCCCCAGCGCGGGCCGTTCGAGCCGTTCGGCGTACGGCCCGAGGAGGCCGAGCACGCGCCGAGACGGTGCCGGAAGACGGCCTGGTGGTGGTCCCGCCGGGCACCGTGCACGCGTTCGGCGCCGCCCCGGGGCAGGGGCGGAGCTGCTGGTGCTCCTGACGCCGGGCACCGACCGCTTCGGCTACTTCCGGGCGCTGGGGCGGGTGCGGCGGGGTGAGGAGCCCTTCGAGGTGCTGCTGGACGCGCAGGACCAGTACGACGTGCACTTCGCCGCCGCCCGGCACGACCGGCCGGCCGGAACACCCGCGGGGTGACGAGGGAGCCGCCCGGGCCGTTCCCCGGCGCCTGGCCGAACTCCGCGCCAGGGAGAGGGGTTTGGGCCCGGGAATCGGGGACACACGCGTCCATGACGGCGGCACGTCTCGCCAGACCGGCGACCACCGCGGCTGGCGACCGCAGGCGGCCCCCCTTCCCGGGGCCGCGGCCTGCGGGCCGCCGAGACGGCACCGCTCCGTCGTCCCGCCGCAGGCACGGCCCGCGGCCGCGTCCATGCCTCCCCGCGGACCCGGCCCGGCCCAAGCCCCCGGCGCCCACTGGCCCCCCCAGCGGTCCCCGGGCCCGTCGGCGGGACGACGACCGTCCCTCACCCCGCCTCCCCCCCCGGGGCCCGTCAGCGGTGGAGCCGTGTCGTCCAGTCCTGGGGGAGACGGTCGGCCGGACCGGGGACCGGCTGGGTCGGCGGGTGTTCCGTCGGCGGGGCCAGCGGGGGCCCGCCCTCGTACAGGGAGTTCGTGTCGAAGTTCCAGAACCAGTCCTCGCCCGGTTCGAAGCTCTGCACCAGGGGATGGCCGGTGGCCTTCCAGTGGGCGGTGGCGTGCTGCGCCGGTGAGGAGTCGCAGCAGCCGATGTGCCCGCACTGGGCACAGCGGCGCAGATGGAACCACCAGCCGTCCACCGCCTGGCATTCGACGCAGCCGGTGCCGGAGGGCGGGACGGCAGGGTCGATTCCGTCGATCCCGGTCATACGGTCTCCTCGGGGGTGTCGGGTGCGGTCAGCGGCAGCAGCACCTGGAAACGGGTGTCGCCGGGGACGGATTCCACCTGGAGGCTGCCGTGGTGCTTGTTGACCACGATCCGCCAGGAGATGTCCAGGCCGAGCCCGGTGCCCTCGCCGACCGGTTTGGTGGTGAAGAAGGGGTCGTAGATGCGGCTGCGGATCTCAGGGGGGATTCCCGGGCCGGTATCGCGGAACTCCACCAGCAGCCGGTCGCCCTCCCGCGCGGTACGGACCGTCAGGGTGCCGTCGCCGCCGGTGTCCGCGATCGCGGACACGGCGTTGTCGATGAGGTTGGTCCACACCTGGTTGAGCTCCGCCGGATAGGCGGGCACGTCCGGCACGGAGCGGTCGTAGTCCTTGACCACCCGCACCCCGGGCCCGATCTTGCCGGACAGCATCAGCAGGGTGCTGTCGAGGAGTTCGTGGACGTCGACCACCCGGTGCGGGGCCCGGTCGAGCTGCGCGTACTGCTTGGCCGCGTCCACGAGGTGGGAGATGCGGGTCACGGAGTCGTCGATCTCGTCCATCAGCAGCTCGGTCTCGACCGTGTAGTTGAGCCAGCCGATCGCCGCCGGCAGCAGCTCCCCGGCCACGGCCGCCGCGACCTGCTCCAGCCAGTCGGTGTCCAGCCCGGCCTGTACGAAGGCCGGTGCCACCCGCCACCCGTCCGGGAAGCCGTGGTCCTCCAGCCAGTCGGCCAGCTCCTCCTCCCGGTCGGAGGCTTCCATCGGGCTCAGCGCCGGTGCCTTCGCGACGCGTTCGACGGTCCGCTCCTGGATCTCGATGAGGTCGGCGATCGCCTCACGCGCGTACTGCCCCTGGGAGATGCGGGCCAGCTTGTGCCGCATCTTGCCGACCCGCTCCCGCAGCGCCGCGGTGGCCCGCACGGCCGCCGCGGCGGGGTTGTTCAGCTCGTGGGTGAGCCCGGCGGACAACGAACCGAGCGCCAGCAGCCGTTCACGCTGCCCGATGGCCCGCTGGGTGTTCCTCGAACCGAAGAACAGCCCCTCCAGCAGGTGCGCCGCCATCGGGAACCACTCCCGCATGATGTCCGCGAACGACTGGGCCGGCAGTACGAAGAACCGCGTCGGCTCCGTCACCCGCATGGAGTTGACGTACGTCTGGGGCACCCGGTCACCCAGATAGGCCTGCATCGCGCCCGCGTACACCCCGCGCTGCGAGGTGCGGCTCACCTCGACGTCGTCACCGCCGACCCGCCGCGACAGGACGACGGTGCCCTCGATCATCACGTAGAAGCAGGCGGCGGGCTCGCCCTCGGTCTACACCGGGCCGGCTTCGAACCGTTCCACCCGCCCCTCGCGGCACAGACGGCCGAGCTGCTCCGGGGACAGCTCCTCGAACAGGAACAGGGACGCAATCTCGTGCGGCGCGCAGGGCATCACCAGCCCGCCGCCCTGCCCGTTCACGACTGCTCCAGATACCGGTGCACCAGCATCACGGCCATGGCACCCTCTCCGACGGCGGACGCGACGCGCTTCGCCGACCGGGCGCGCGCGTCACCGGCCACGAACACACCGGGAACGTTGGTCTCCAGGTGGTAGGGCGGGCGGTCCAGCCCCCACTCGGCCGGCGGCCGGCCGTCCGGTGTGAGGTCAGGCCCGGCCAGGATGAAGCCGTGCTCGTCACGCAGCACCGTCCCCTCCAGCCAGTCGGTCAGCGGGGCCGCGCCGATGAAGACGAACAGCCACGGGCAGTCCACGCGTTCGCTCGCTCCGCTGTCCACGTCCCGCAGCGTCAGCTGCTCCAGGTGCCCGTCGCCGTGCGCCTCCTCGACGACGGTCCGGGTCCGCACCGTGATGTTCGGCGTCTCCTCGATCTGCTGGACGAGGTAGTACGACATGGACGCCGTCAGCGACTCCCCGCGTACCAGCAGGGTCACCGACTTCGCGCCGCGCGCCAGGTACACCGCCGCCTGCCCCGCCGAGTTGGCACCGCCGACCACGTACACGTCCTGCCCCAGGCAGGAGGACGCCTCCGTCAGCGAGGACCCGTAGTACACCCCGCAGCCGGTCAGGCCCTCGCAGCCCGGTGCGCCCAGCTGCCGGTAGGTGACACCGGTCGCCAGGATGACGCTGTGCGCGGCGACCGCCGAGCCGTCGGAGAAGCGGACCACCCGCGCCGGACCGCTGACCTCCAGGCCCGTGACCTCGCGCGCCGTGAGGAGCTCGGCGCCGAAGCGGGCGGCCTGGCGGCGGGCGCGTTCCGTGAGCTGCGCCCCCGACACACCGTCCGGGAAGCCCAGGTAGTTCTCGATGCGGGAACTCTGCCCGGCCTGCCCACCGGTCGCCGACCGCTCGACCAGCACGGTGCGCAGCCCCTCGGAAGCCCCGTACACCGCCGCGCCCAGCCCGGCCGGGCCGCCGCCGATGACCACGAGGTCGTAGAACTCGGCGGCCGGTGTCGTCGCCAGCCCCACGTGGGCGGCCAGCTCGGCGGCCTCCGGTTCGATCAGCGCGGTGCCGTCCGGGGTGACCACCAGGGGGAGCCGCCGCCCGTCGGCGCCCGCCGCCGCCAGCAGCCGCAGCCCCTCCGGCTCGTCGGACGCGTACCAGCGGTACGGCACCTGGTTGCGGGCCAGGAACTCCCGCACCCGCGAGGAGCGCGCCGACCAGCGGTGCCCGACCACCTTGGTGGCGGGGACCGGGCGGTAGTCGCTGGAGCGCCAGGCCGTGAGCAGATCGTCAAGGACCGGGTACAGCTTCTCCTCCGGCGGGTCCCAGGGCTTGAGGAGGTAGTGGTCGAGGTCGACCACGTTGATCGCGTCGATGGCGGCGTTCGTGTCGGCGTACGCGGTCAGCAGCACGCGCCGCGCGCCCGGGTACACGTGCAGCGCCTGTTCGAGGAACTCGATGCCGTTCATACGGGGCATGCGGTAGTCGGCGAGGATCACCGCCATCGGATCGCCCCGCAGCTTGAGCTCGCGCAGCGCCTCCAGAGCCGACTCGCCGGACTCCGCGCGCACGATCCGGTACCCGGAGCCGTACCGGCGGCGCAGGTCACGCGCGATGGCACGGGAGACCCCCGGGTCGTCGTCCACGGTCAGGATGACGGTCCGCGCGGTCCCGACGGGCTGCGCCATACGGTCTCCACCCCGAGTGCTCCGGGAGGCGGCACGGCGAGCCGCCGTACGCGCCGGTTCCAGCCCATCGTATGTTCGACCGGCCGGGACCGCCCCGGGACGGCCCGCCCCGGCGGTCCCGGCATCCGCGCCGAGGATGCGTCCCCGCACAGGGGGTAGGCGGGGCGCAGCCGGCGTAAGGGGGCGTCCCGTCGCCGTCCCCGTCGAACCGCCCCGGGAGGGACGATGACCGAACGCGCGCACGTCGCCGGTGCCGGCGCGGCCACGACCGGATCCGGCCCGCTGGTCGTGTACGCGAACCTCGTGTCGGACCTGGCCGTCGACCCGGCCGAACGGGACGTGCTGCGCGCCTGGGCGGAGCAGGCGCCGCGCGAGGTGTGGACCCTGCGCGAGGGCGACGTACTGCTGTCCCCCGTACCGGTCGCGGAGGAGTTCCTCCGGTACGCCTGCGACCTGACGGGCGTGCCCCGCCGGTCGGTGACGGTGCTCACCGAGGCCCGGACGCGGACGGAGGACGCCGCCGCGGTGCGCGCGGCGGCCGGCGCGCGGCGGCCGGTGGAGGCGGTCGTTCCCACCGCGCTGGACGGCTCGGCGGTGACCCTCGCGCGTGCCCTGGGGGTGCCCGTCGCCCCGTACGCCGGCATCGAGGAGGCCGAGGCCGCGCTGGAGGTGACGGCCCTGCTCAACACCAAGGCCGGTTTCCGCCGGGCGGCCCAGGACCTCGGCATGCGGCTGCCGGACGGCCGGGTGTGCCGCCGGGACGGCGTGGCCGCAGCCGTGGCCGCGCTGCTGCGCACGCACGGGCGGGTCGTCGTCAAACCGGACCGGTCCGCCGGAGGCCACGGCCTGCTCTTCCTCCCGCCCCCCGCCGGGACCTGGACGGCCGCCGACCTCGCCGCGGTCGGCGGCGAGCGGGGGCTGTGGGTGGTCGAGGAGCGGATCGACGTCGCGCGGTCGGTGAGCATCCAGATGGAGACGGGCCCGCACGGGGCACGCCCGGTGTTCAGCGGCGAGATGCGCACGGCGGCCGGTTCGTTCACGGGCTACGTCTCACCGCTGCCCGCCTCCGTCCCCGCCGCGGTGCGGCCCGCGCTGGAGGCATGGGGCCGGGCGCTCGGCGACCGTCTCGCGCGGCACGGATACGCGGGCCCCTTCAGCCTGGACGCCATGGTGTCCGCCGACGGTGAACTCTTCGCCGGGGAGAGCAACGTCCGCCGTACCGCCACCACCACCCCGCACGTCATGGTGACCCGCCTCGCCCGCCTGGCCGGGACCGGAGCACCGGCCTGGGCGACGGGCACCGTCCGCGCGAGCCGCCCGTACGGCTTCACCGAGGCCCTGGACCGGCTCCGATCCCGCCGTCTCGCCTACGACCCGGAGCACGCCGGGGGAGTCGTGCTCTACGCGGGCACGCCGAAGGACGGCCTCCGCTGGCGGTACGCGGTGATCGCCGACGGCCACGGCCGGCTGGCCCGGTACGAGGAGGACCTGCACGCGGCATGGTGACATCCCGCCGGGGAGCCCGTCACCACAGTGCCCGGGAGCCCGTCACCACGGCCGGGGCAAGGACGCGAGCCCGTCGAAGAACCCGGCCAGCGCCCGGACCCCCAGCTCCAGCGCCCGTACCTCGGCCCGCTCGTCCGGGCCGTGCCAGTGGTCCCCGGGCAGCCCCGTCCCGAAGAAGAGCACCGGAGCGCCACAGGCCCGCGACAACTGCGCGGCGGGGGCGGCACCGCCGTTGCCGATCCGCCGCGCCGGAGCGCCGTACGCCCCGCCCACCGCCCGCAGGAGCGCCCCGAGCGCGGGATGGTCCTCAGGTGTCGCGTAGGGGTCGGAAATGGTCGGGGAGATGTCGAGACCGTAGTGGAAGTCCGGCTGCCGGTTCCCGTCCAGCCATGTACGCAGCTGCCCCGCCACCTCGTCGGCCCGCTGGCCGGGGACCAGCCGGAGCAGGACGTCGGCAGCGGCCTCCGCCGGGATCAGCCCCAGCGAGGGGACGCCGCCCCCGCCGGTCGTGAGGCGGGCGACCTCCACCGAGGGCCGCGTCCACAGGCGCTGCGGCACCCCGAACCCGGCTTCGCCGTCGGCCCGGAACGTGCCCGTCTCGGCGAGCCAGTCGGACAGGCGGAAGGGCAGCGTGTCCAGGGAGGCGCGCAGGGCCGGTCCGGGATCCGACACGGCGTCGTAGAACCGGGGCAGCCCGACGCGGCCGCTGCCGTCGCGGAGCAGGCCCAGCAGCCTGCACAGTTCGAAGACCGGGTTCGCGGCCGCGCCGGAGAAGGCACCGCTGTGGAGGTCCCGCCGGGCGCCCCTGACGGTGAGGGTGGCGGTGACGGAGCCGCGGACCAGGGTGCAGACGGCCGGCTCGTCGAGCGACCAGAGCATGGTGTCGGAGACCATGACCACGTCGGCGGCGAGCTCGCCGGCGTGCTCGGACAGCAGTTGGGCCAGGTGCCCGGAGCCGATCTCCTCCTCCCCTTCGACCAGGTATTTCACGGTCACGGCAGGCGCCTCCCGTTGCGCCAGGTGGGCGCGCAGGGCCCACAGGTGGCACATGATCTGGCCCTTGGCGTCGGAGGCGCCCCGCCCGTACAGCCGGCCCTCACGGAGCAGGGGGGTGAACGGCGCGGTCACCCGCCACTCGGACGGATCCGCGGGGTGAACGTCATGGTGGCTGTACACCAGCAGCACCGGGGCGCCGGGATCCGCCGCCGGCCGGCAGCCGTACACCGCCGGCAACCCGTCGGTCTCCCACACCTCCGCCCGGGGCCAGCCCGCCCCGTGCAGCGCGTCCACCAGCCAGCGGGCGGAACGGCCTACCTGGGCCGCGCGGTCGGGGTCCGAGGAGACCGACTCCACGGCGACCCACTCCGCCAGTGCCGCGAGGGCCTCCGGCCCCGGTACTGGCCCCGGCCCTCGCAGGTCACGGCTCATGGCCGACGCCTGCCCCGCCCGCCGCCGCCCAACCGTTCGCGGCGGGGGACTCGGCCGGGGAGGCCCGCCGAGCGCCGCGGTTCTCCGGTGCGGTGCCGGCGGCCGTGCGTGTCCGGCGGGCCTGGCGGGTGGTTTCCTGCGAGGATCGAGGAGCTGGGGTCACGTGGCCGCTGCGAAGCGGCCGCTCCTGTGGCCTCTGCCCCCTGTGCCCCCGGTCGGCATCCCCCCCCGCCGGCCGGGGCCCGCCCCGGCCAGCCCACCCCCCCCGGCTGGTCGGGGCCCTTGCGTACGGGGCCTTGCCCATGGGCCTTCCGGACCGTGCGGCCCGCCCGGAGCTCCGCACGGCCGTTCGGTACATCACGCGCGGCCGTCGCGGGCACGGCCACCGCGGGCGGCGCGGCCGTCGGTGTGCCGGGGATTCAGGTGTGGAGGCGGCTGTTCGGGCCGTCGTGGCTGTCGGCCGTCTCGTCGTTGAACCAGTAGTCGCCGGCGGCGAGGTAGCGGAAGGAATGGGTGCTGTGGCGGGGGAGTGCGACGGTGGCGGCGCGGGTGCCGTCGCCACGGGGCTGGAGGGGGTGGGCGGCGGGGTTCCAGTGGTTGAAGTCGCCGACCACGCTGACCGGCCCGTCGGGAGTGTGGGCGGGGAGGACGAAGGTGACCTGGGTGCGGCCCTTGACCTGCTTGCGTTCGAGCACAGGAGTCTCCAGCGGCGAAGTGAGGGGGAATGCGCCCGTGCATCCTCGCCCCGACGCCCACCGGGAGTGCGCGGACAGGGCCGCCGACGGCATCGACGTCACCCGGGCAGTCGCCTGCCGGTGCGGCGCCGCCCCGGCGCCCGGCCGTCACGGCGCGGGCGGCCTGGCGTCCTCCGTGGGCGGCCGTGTGCGCGGCCCTTCCCGACGGGCCGACCGGCCCTGCCGGCCGTCAGGGGCTCAGGCGCCGCGCTGCCTGTCGCTGTGGCTGCGCAGCCGGCGGGTGTGGTCCTTGACCGCTTCGACGCGCCGGGCGAGATCGCCGTGGGTGCCGTGCAGATCGTCCTGGGTGGCGGACAGCGGTTCCACCAGGCGGGCCGCGTCATGGTGGGCGAGGGCCTTGTTGAGCTCGTCGATCCTGCCGTGCGAGCCGGCGGGAAGGTCGGTCAGCCCGATGATCTGTCCGGCCAGCTGCCGCAGCGTGCTCGCGTTCTCCCGCGCCCAGGTGGTGACGGTGCGGTCGGCGGCGCGCCGGTCGCGGACGGCCTGGACGCGCTGGTCCCCGGTGGTGTCGGCGGCCCCGGGGCGAAGCCGCAGGTAGCGGCGTTCGGCCGCCTGCCTGCTGGCCACGCCGAGCGGGCCGGCGAGGTCGGCCCAGCTGGCACCGGCCGCCCGGGCGGTCTCGATCAGCACGCTTTCCCATCCGGCGAGCTCCTCGCGCGTCTCGCGCAGGAGCCGGAGGGAGTCCAGGGCGCGCCCCGGGCCGTCCGCCGGATCGAGGGCGCCGTCGGCCTCGGCGGTGTGCACCTCGTGGATCGCCGTCCGGATGGCTTCCAGAGCGCTCGCGGCGGCCCAGAAGGAGGCCGGAGCCGGCCTTCGGGGGGCGGGCGGGCTGGCCTGGGCGTCTTCACCAGAGGGGGACATGGAGCACTCCAGCCTGTTGTCGTCCATCAGATGACACCGTTGTTGTCATCGTTCCGATGACATGCTACAACAGAGGGAGATGGAAGCGCATTGGCAGTTCCTGCCTGAACCGACTGGAGGTGTTTCGCGATGTTGATGCGCACTGACCCGTTCCGCGAGATGGACCGGATCATCCAGCAGCTGTCGGGTACGTCCGGGACGTGGTCGAAGCCGTCCGTGATGCCGATGGACGCCTACCGCGAAGGCGAGGAGTACGTCATCGCCTTCGACCTCCCCGGCGTGAGCCCCGACGCGATCGACATCGACGTCGAGCGGAACATGCTGACCGTGAAGGCCGAGCGCCGGCCCGCCGTGAAGTCGGACGACGTGCAGATGGAGCTGTCCGAGCGGCCCCTGGGCGTCTTCTCCCGGCAGATCGTGCTCGCCGACACCCTCGACACCGAGCACATCGCCGCCGACTACGACGCGGGTGTCCTGACCCTGCGCATCCCGATCGCCGAGCGCGCCAAGCCCCGCAAGATCAGCATCAAGGCGGACGGCGGCCGCAAGCAGATCAGCGGCTGACGCCCCGGGACGCTCGCTGCCCCCGGCAGGCAACCGGCCGCCCCGCGGAGCCGGCGAAGGACGGGACCGCCCTTCCCTCCCCCTCGACGCCCGTCCTTCGCCCCCCCACCCCCGGACCCGCAGACCGTTTCCGTGGAGGTCTCAGGCGATGACCCTGCGATGGGACGCGTTCCTCGACCACGTCCAGGAACGCGGTGAATACAACACCCGCCAGGAGGCGGACCGAGCGGCCCGCGTCGTACTGGCCCTGCTCGGCGCCCACCTCCTCGGAGCGGAACGGAGCGAACTCGCGGCGCGCCTGCCCGAGTCCTACGCCCTGATCCTGCTCAACCCGCTCCCCGCGGCGGAACCCCTCAGCCCGGAACGCTTCGTCCGTGCCACCGCGGCATGGATCGAGGGCGCGTCCCAGGCCACCGCGACCTGGGACGTCTCCGCCGTCCTCAGCGTCGTCGCCGACGCCGCGGGCGAGGAACTCACCCGACGCATCCTGTTCCAGCTCCCGGCCGGGTACGACACCCTCTTCGGCCGCCCGCAGCCCGCCTGAGCGCGGCCCGCGCGGCCACCAGCCCACCCCGACCCTCACACGAGAAAGGCGTGACAGCCGTGCTCGACCAGCCCGTACTCTCCTCGCAGACGCTCGGCACGACCTACGAGCAGATGCTGGAGCAGGTCCGATACGACGGCGCCTACCCCACCACGGAACGCGCCGCGGAAGCCGTACAGCGGGTCATGACCGCCCTCGGCCGGCAGCTCACCGAGGAAGAACGCGACGACCTCGCGCGGTGTCTCCCGCTCGAGGCCGCGCTGGCTCTCCGCGCGCACGTCCCGCAGGCCGCCCCGCTCACGGGCTGGAACTTCGTCAAGGACCTCGCCACGCGCACCGGCCGTACTCCCGCCGTCGCCCGCTGGGAGACCGGCGCCGTCCTGACCGTCGTGGCCCGCCTCGCCGGCCCCGCCCTCCTGAACCGCCTCACCGACCGCCTGCCGGAGGGCTGGGCCCTCCTCTTCGGCCAAGCCGAACTCCGCCGCAGCCAGGCGGCCTGACGAACGGCCGGCCGGTACGGTCCCGGTGGCGGCGGACGGACACGTACTCCCGGACACGGCACCGACTGCACGAAGGCGACGAGGTGAGCGCCATGGACCGCAGCTTCCGGGTCACCGTGCGACGCCACGGACCCACCGTGCACCTGACCCTGGCGGGCGAGCTCGACATGGACACCTGGCCCGCCCTCCAGGAGACGGTCGCCGGACTGGAGGACGACACCCCGGCCGTCGTCGCCTGCGACATGCGCGGCCTCGACTTCCTCGACATCACGGGCCTGCACGGCCTCCTCGAGCTCGCCCGCCGTCTCCACGACCACGGAATCGCGTTCTTCGCCTACGACTGGCAGCAACAGCCCCGCCTCCTCCTCGACCTCGCCGACGGGCTCCTCCCCTCCACCGGCCCCTCCGCCCTCACCGCCGGCGCCGCCCCGACACGTCTGCCGCGCCGGGCCCTCGGCAGCACCGCGCCCGCCCACCGCACGGCCGGCACCGGGGCGGCCCGCCCCGACCCGGGCAGCGCCACTCCGGCGCCCGGCAGGGCGGACTAACCTGGGCCACTGTGAACCGAAGACGGCAGAAGAAACTGTCAGGGCGACTCGTCGAAGCTTCGATGTTCGGGCGGACCGACCGTGTAAGAGCACTCCTGCGGGCCGGCGCCGACCCGGAGACGGCCAACGCGGAGGGCACTACTCCTTTGTACGCGGCGTCCGTTCACGGGTCTCTTGACACGGTCCGCCACCTCCTGGCGGCCGGCGCCTCCCCGAACACCGAAAGCGGACGCGGCGCTGAGGGGACTCCCTTGTGCGCGGCCGCGTGCTGGGGCCACACCGACACGGTGCGCGAACTGCTCGCCCAGGGCGCGGACCCCAACCTCCGGGAGGACCACGGCACGGGCCGTACCCCACTCGGCTGGGCGCTGACGGGGCCGTACCAGGAGACGGCCGACGCACTCCTCGCCGCGGGAGCCCGCCCGCACACGGGCTCGTGAGCGCCCCGCACGGAGCGCCGGCACGGGAGAACCGCTACGCTCTCCCCGGCACGCGGGACGCCGCCACCACGGACCGGGCACAGGGAGGTTGATGAATATGGCCGTCGACGGCCTTTCTCGGCACGCCCTCTTCCGGACCGTGCGCTGACGCGACGCGGTCCGGTCGTTCCGAACGACCTGGAGACAACCGTGCGTCACGCACCTTCGAACGACCTCACCGATCTGACCACCGAGCGGCTGGTGCTCCGCCGCTGGACGCCCGAGACCGTCACCGCCGTCCTCGCCGCCGCCGCTGGCGCCGGCGCGGAGGCTCAAGCCGGCTCCCGGCCGGCCGACTGGGCCGAGGACTTCCCCGCCGACGGCGACCGCGTCATCGCGGGACTCCTGGGCGACCGCCCCGACTGGCTCGGGACGTACGGCCACCGGCTGATCGCCGAACGGGACAGCGGCCTCGTGGTGGGCTCGATCGGCCTGTTCTGGCCGCCGGACGAGGGTGTCCTGGAGCTCGGGTACGGCGTGGTCCCCTCCCGCCGGAGCCGGGGCTACGCCACCGAGGCCACCAGGGCGCTCGCCGTACACGCCCTGGCCGCGCCCGGCGTCCACACGGTGGCTGCCGCCGTGGAGCCGTCGAACCCGGCCTCCGTCCGCGTCCTGGAGAAGGCCGGCTTCGAACGGTACGAGACAGGGCGCGCCGAGGACGGCAGCGAGCCGGCCCGCTACCGGATGACCTCGACGCCGGAGCACCGTCGGCGGTGAGCCGTGCGGGCCGGCGGCGGTCCAGGCAGACCGCCGCCGCGCCCCCCGGGGGGCCCGGCGATGACCTCACGGGTGGGCGGTGCGGCGGCTGTCGGAGGCATCGTGCATGATCAGGGGCCTTTGCACCGCTCCCGAGGGGGATTCCGATGAGACGCTCCGCACCCGTACCCGCCGCCCTGGCCGCCTTGCTCGCACTCGCCGCCACGGCCGGCTGCGGCGCGCAGACCGCGAAGGCGAGCGCCGAAGAGCCGGCGAAGCCCGCCGCCGGCCCCGCGACGAGCAGCCCGCCGGCCCCCGTCAAGACGCCCCCGCTCTCGGCGGAGGAGGCACGGGGCGTCGTCAAGGACCTCACCCTGAAGGTCGAGGCCGACAACTTCGACGCCGAGTACTGGAAGGGCGTCACCGAGGGCCCGCTGCTGGAGCAGCAGCTCGCCGTCGTGGAGACCGGCAAGAAGTACGGCACCGACCGGGAGCCGGGACCCGCCGACGTGCCGAAGACGGACCCGGCGGTGCACACGTGGACCACCGGCAAGGACGACGGCGGCGACCGGTGGATCCTGGGCGCCCACGAGGTCCAGGGCCGCACCGTCGGCGACGCCGGGAAGAAGGCCGTGCTGCGCTGGTCGCTGTTCCACCAGCAACGGGCCGGCGCGCCCTGGCTCGCGGCGTTCGTCGCCCGCGCTCCCGAGCCGACGGCCCTTCCCCAGATAGCCGTCGGGCCCGATGGCCGGGCGGTCACCGGCGGGGACACGACGGGGCTCGGCGCCGACCCCTCGAAGGTCTGCGGGCAGTACGGCGACTACCTGCACACCGACGCCGGTACGGGTGGCGTGAAGTGGAGCCAGGACGTCACCGAGCGGAAGACGGCTTCCGCCGAAGGGCTGGAGGGCATGCGCAAGTCGCTCGGGAAGGGCGCCAAGGCCGACTTCGGCATCGACGTCAACCGCACCCCGCACGGCCCCGTCTGGCGCACGACGGACGGCGGGGCGCTCGTGGCCTGCACCGCCGTCAGCAAGGTCTACACGGAGCTGGGCCCGGGGCGGTCGACGACCTTCAGCAGCAGCGGCTGGGCCGGCACCACGGGCATCCCCTGGGCCTCGTTCACCCAGCGGATCATGGCCCTGACCGTGCTGAAGGTGTCGGCGGGCGCCGCGGGCGAGGTGTCCGTAGCGGCGGAGTCCAACCTGCCGTACTCCTTCGAGGGCACGAAGTACACCGGCTGACCGGCGGCTGCCGGGCGAGCACGGTCCGCGGTGGCGGCCGACGCGGGTGTGTCCGAGCCGCCCGAGGCCGCCGTCGCGCGGACGCCGGCCCCCGGGCACCGGCCGGCTGGAGTCCGCGAGCCGAAATTGCCGGGACCTCCACGGCGCGCTGGGTGAGGATGGGCTTCGGTGCGAGCCGCCCGAGTGAGGAAGGTGCCGAAGCATGCTGGGAGTGGACGACCTGCCGACCTATGCCCTCGGCGCTCTGCTGATCATTCTGCTGCCGGGGCCGAGCTCCCTCTTCACTCTGTCGGTCGCCGCACGGCTCGGCGTCAGGGCCGGGTACCGGGCCGCAGCGGGGGTGTTCCTGGGGGAGACGCTGCTGATGGCGGCGACAGCGGCGGGGCTCGCTTCGCTGCTCCGGACCAACGAGCTGCTGTTCGCCCTCGTGAAGTACGCGGGGGCCGGCTATCTGACCTGGATCGCCATCGGCATGGTCCGGGCGGCGTGGTCGATGTGGCGACGCCGCGACGAGACGGCCGGAGGGGACGCGACGCGCCCCGACCCCCTGACGGGCGGCGGTCGGCCGTTCCGGCGCTCGCTGGTGATCACCGTCCTGAACCCTAAGGCGATCCTCTTCTTCATCTCCTTCTTCGTGCAGTTCGTCAGCCCGGAGTACGCCCACCCCGAGCTGTCCTTCACCCTGCTCGCGCTCGTCTATCAGGCCATCAGCATCGTGTACGTGACGGCGCTGATCCGGGGCGGTACGTATCTCGCCGCCCAGTTCCGCCGCCGCCGGAGGCTCTCGGCGGGCGTAACGACGGGGGCGGGCGCGGTGTTCCTCGGCTTCGCGGCGAAGCTGGCCACGACGAGCAACTGACACCGCGGTGACGCGATGGCGCCGGCCCCCGCTCGCCGCGGTGCCCCGTTGTCTGGTGATCGTTTCGCGCATCAACACCCGTTGACCACGGGGCATTGACCGGTCGACAATATGCTACTTACACGTAACTTGCGGTCGAGGGCGGCCGGTCGAGCGCCGGGCCCGCCCCGATCGGCACCGACGTCATCGTCCGCACCGACGCGACCGCAGCGACGCGATCGCGCGAGCGGTCCGCCGCACCCGGTCCGCCGCGCGGATCCGCCACCGCATGACCAGAACGGAAAGCCGCCACATGCCGCAGACAGCCGACTCGGGCCGGCCCACCGCACTGGTGATCGGCGCCAGTGCCACCGGACTCTTCGCCGCCTCCGTCCTCGCCGAGTTCGCCGATGTGGTGGTCGTCGAACGCGACAGGCTTCCCGACGGTCCGGAGAGCCGCAAGGGAGTGCCGCAGGCCCGCCACGCCCATCTCGTCTGGAGCGGCGGAGTGCAGGCCTTCGACGAACTCCTCCCGGGGTTCACCGACAGCGTCGTCGCCCGGGGCGGCCGACTGGTCCGCATCATGGGCGACATGGTCTCCCGGGCCCCGAACGAGGTCTGGTTCCGCCGCTTCGAGGGCGGGCGCCACCGCAACCTGGTGTGCTCGCGCGACCTCCTCGACCACGTCCTGCGCGAGCGCGTCCTGCGCGACCCGCGCGTCACCCTCCACGAGGACTCCACCGTCGAGTGCCTCGAAGGCGGACCCGGCCGGGTCACCGGTATCCGCGTGCGGACCGGCACCGGCACCCGGACCCTCCACGCCGCCCTCGTCATCGACGCCTCGGGGCGCGGGTCGCGCGCCCCCGCGTGGCTGGAGGCCCTCGGCCTGCCGCGCGTCGCCGAGCGGCAGGTCGACGCCGGCGTCGCCTACGCCACCCGCTCCTACCGGGCCCCGGACGCGGCCGCCGACGGCTTTCCCCTCGTCAACGTCCAGGCCAACCCGGCCAGGGCGCCCGGCCAGGGCGGAATCATCCTGCCCGTCGAGGACGGCCGGTGGATCGTCACCCTCTGCGGGACGCGGGGCGGCGAGCCGACGAAGGACCCCAGTGCCTTCGCCGGCTTCGCCCTGGGGCTGGGCGACCCGGTCATCGGGCGGCTCCTCGAAGCGGCCGAGCCCCTGGGGGAGGTCGTGACCAGCCGCAGCACCGCCAACCAGCGCCGCTACTACGAGAAGATGAAGCACTGGCCCGACGGATTCGCCGTCCTCGGCGACGCCATCGCCGGCTACAACCCCGTGTACGGGCACGGCCTCACGGTGGCCGCCCAGTGCGCCCTCGCCCTGAGGGACGTCCTGCGCTCCGCCGGGCTCACCGCCTCCGGTACGGCCCGCCGGATCCAACGCGCCGCGGCCCGGCCCGTTTCCGGTGCCTGGGACCTGGCCGTCGGCCAGGACGCCTTCTACCCCGGCGCCACCGACACGCCGCCCAAGGCCGTCGAGAAGTTCCTCGCGCGTTTCGTCGACCGGGCCGTCGAAACCGGCGCCCGCAGCCCCCGGGCCCTCGGCGCGCTCCTGGACGTCATCAGCCTCGAGAGGCCCGCGACGCGCCTGTTCTCCCGCGACATGCTGGTACCGATGTTCCTCGGCCCCAAGAAGCCGCACATACAGGGCCCGCCCCTCACGCACGACGAGCGGAAGGTCATCGCCGGGGCGGCATCCGGCCCCGTCCCGTGATCCGTACGCGTCCGGTGACCGCTGGAGCGCCGCCAACTCGCTGCCACGGCTGTGGCAGTTGAGCCGGAGGGCGTGGATGCGCTGCCACGACTGTGGCAGGATGACGGTCGCAGCTGCCGCTGCTGTGGCCTGCATCCCGGTGGCGCCGGGATCATCCGTCCTGTGTGATCTCGGGAGACCGACCCGTGACAGAAACATCCTCCGTACCGCCGGCGGCCTCGGCCGGGAGTGCCGCCCGGCCCGGTCCGTACGAGCGCCACGGCGTCGACGGCATCGCGTTCCGCGCGGCCCCGCTGCCCGATCATGGGCGCGCCGACCCGCTCCGGCCGCTCGACGCCCACGGGGACACCCGATGAGCAGCATGTACTACTACATACCCGCCCTCCTCTTCCTCGTCTCCTTCGCGATGAGGGTGCCGGGACTCGTTCGGAACTGGCGCGAGCCCCTGGTCCGCTCCGTGGCCGCGGTACTCGCCCTGGGCGCCGTCGTCTTCCTGTTAGCCGCTCCGCCGACGGTCTCCGAGGTGAACCGGCTCACCGGCGTCGCCAACTTCTCGGCCCCGCTCGTCCACGCCGTCGTCACCGCCGGGAGCGCCAGCATCATCAACCTGATGCTGACCTGGCGGGGAGGGCCGGAGGACCGGCGCCTGACGGCGACCCGCTGGTGCGCCGGGGCCTACGCCGTGGTCATCGTGCTGCTGCTCACGCTGTTCGCGCTCGGGGACGCGCCCGACGAACGCCCGCGGGACTTCGACACGTACTACGCCACCAGCCCCTACCTCCGGGAGATGATCCTCCTCTACGTGCTGGGGCACGCGGTGGCGACCGTCGTCCTGTCGGCCCTGTGCCTGCGCTGGGCGCGCGAGGTGGCCGGCCTGCTGCGCGCCGGGCTCCTCCTCATCGTCGCCGGAGGGGTGCTGAACCTCGGCTACGCCGCGTTCAAGCTCCTCGCCGTCGGCGCCCGGTGGACGGGCCACGACTGGGACGCCGCCAGTACGACGGCGGCTCCCTCCCTGGCCGCCCTCGCCTCGCTGCTCCAGTGCGTCGGCTTCGCCCTGCCCGCAGCCGGCCAGGGCCTGCTGGAGTGGTGGCACCGGCGGTCGCGGTACAGGCGGCTCGGTCCGCTGTGGGAGACCATGCGCGCGGTGATCCCGTACGAACTGGTGCCCCTGCCCCGGTGGTCGTCGCTGAGCAGGCGTCACCTGCGGCGGACCTGTGACATCCGCGACGGCCTGCGGCTGCTGGCCCCCTACCTCGAGCACGGCACGGGTCCGGCCGCCGAGCGGGCCCTCACGGCGAGCCCCGGCGCGCTGAAGCCGGAGGCGGCCCGGCACGCGGCGCTGGTCATCGCGGCGTTCGACTCCCTGCGGACCGAGCCCGGCGACGGCGGCGGCAGCGTCGAAACCATGATCGACAGCGACGACGGGCTCGTACGCCTCTCCGACGCGGTCCGGGTCATGGGCGTGCTCTCCGGGGTGGCGAAGGAACCGGTCCCCTCGCCGGTGGCGGGGCAGGGCCTGCGCTGAAGCCCGCCCGTCATCGTCGCTTTCCTGCCACGGCTGTGGCAGGTTGGCCGGAGACTCGTGGCCGTACAGCCACGGTTGTGGCAGGCTCGGGGTCGTAGCCGCCACCGCCGTGGCCCTGCCTCCCGGTGGCGCCGGGATGACTCGTCCTGCGTGACTTCGGGGAGACCAACCGGTGACAGAACCCACTGCCCTGCCACCCACGGCCGCCGCACGACTGGCCTCCGTCATCGAGCGGGTCGCGGAACTGGGAGCCAAGCTCGGCCGCGGCCGTGACGAGGTCCTGGACCCCGGGCCGCTGAGCCACGCCTCCGGGGTGCCCCTCGACGTGGTCCGGGACCTCCTCGCCGGGAGGGAAGCGGGGGAGCCGGACATCCACGAGCGCTTCCGCCAGCGGCTGGACCTGCTGCACTCGACGTACCTCAAGGAGAACGGCCGCAAGTACTCGCACGGCGAGATCGCCCGGGCGAGCGGGATCTCCCGCCAGCAGGTGCAGGCGCTGCTCGGCGGCGACCGCCGGCCGACCATGGACCACTGCGCCCGGCTGGAGAGGTTCTTCCAGAGGCCGGCCGGCTTCCTCCAGTCCGAGGACGCCGACGCCCTCCACTGCGCCCTGACCGCCGTCGAGAAGACGCTGCTCCACGAGTACAGCGAACGGAACGTTCCCGCGGCAGCCGCCGCCGGCGCCGGCGGCCCGAGCCTCTACGCCCGGCACGGCGTCGACGGCATCGCCCTGCGCGCGGCCCTGCTGCCCGACCAGGGGCGCACGAAGCTGCTCCAGTGGCTGGACAACTACATGGACGAGTACGCCTCCGAGCAGAAGCCGGACGCGGCCGGGAACCCGCCCTGAGAGTGCCTGCCCGGGGTTGATCCCCGGCACGAGTCGAGGAATCCGAAGGGGCGGCGTCCCGCGGAACTGCCGTGCCGTCGAGCGCCGGCCGTGCGGGCGCGCCGATGGAGTGGATCCTGCCGGGGCCGCACGCGTTCTTGCCCCTGGGCAGAGCAGGGCAGAGGAGAGATTCGTGTTCAAGCAGCGGGAGAAACGGCAGTCGGCCGGAGGCCTCGCGGTCGCCGGACGCCAGAGCACATGGGCGGCGGAGCACAACGGCGCCGCCGCCAAGAAGCACGCCAGGCAGGAGCGGGCCGCCGAACGCTACTCCGTCCAGCACCTCCTGGACGACGCGCCTGCGCCCCCACTGGACCGGAGCACGACCTCCGGCCGGATCGAGGCCGCCCCCAGCCACGGCGGGGTACGGGGCTGACGTGACCGATCCGAGCTTCCACCTCGCCTACTCGCTGCTGATGGCGTGCTCGGCCTCCGGCATCGACGCTCAACCCCTGCTTCGACCGACCCGGCCCTGTGGGGCCGCGCCCTCACCGAGCGAGCGCCAGGGGTGCCGAGTCCGCCGAGGCCTCTGCGGTGGAGGCGCTTCGCCCCGACCCCGCGCACAGGGTGATCGCCTCCTCACGAGTCCTGCAGGACGGGCCCGGGGAGCGGCGCGGCCTCGCCGGATCTCCCACTCGCTGCACCGCGTCCCCGCCGGGATCCAGGGCCTGCCGGGTGCCGCAGCCGTGAGGAAGCCGGCATGACGCCCCCGCGCGGTGTCCGGACCGAAGGGGAGACCCCATGACCAACGTGTTCTTCTACCTCGTCGTCGGCGTCCTGTCCGTCGCCTTCGCGCTGAGGGTGCCCCGACTCCTCAGGCACTGGCGTGACCCTCTCGTCCGTTCGGTGTCCTTGCTCCTGCCACTCGGCGCAGCCGTGTTCTTCTTCGCCGCTCCGCCGACCATCGCCCAGGTCAACACACTGACCGGCATCGCCAACTTCTCGGCACCGCTGGTCTACTGCATCGTCACCGTCGCGAGCGCCGCCCTCATCCACCTGACCATCACCTGGCGCGGGGGACCGGAAGACCGCCGCCAGGCCGCCACGCGCTGGTGCGTCGGCGCGTACGCGGTGGTCTGCGCCGGACAGCTCACCCTGTTCGCCCTGGGTGACGCACCGGACGAACGCCTCAGGGACTTCGACACCTACTACGCCACCACCCCCTACCTCCGCGAGATGATCGTCCTCAGCCTCCTGGCCTACGGGGCGGCGATCGGTGTGCTGGGCCGCCTGTGCTGGCGCTGGTCGCGCGAGGTCACCGGGCTGCTGCGCACCGGCCTGGTCCTCATCGTGACCGGTGCCGTGCTGGGTCTGGGATACGTGGCCTGCAAACTCCTGGCGATCGGCGCCCGCTGGGCCGGCCACGACTGGGACGGCGTCAGTACGGCGCTCGCGCCCAACGTGTCCTTCGTGGCCTCGCTCTGCCAGTGCGTCGGGTTCGTCCTGCCCTCCGTGGGCCAGGGGCTGACGGGCTGGTGGCGCCGGTGGTCTCAGTACCGGCGGCTCCGGCCGCTGTGGCTGACGATGCGCGAGGTGACCCCGTACGAACTGGTGCGCATCCCCTGGTGGTCCTCACTCGGCAGGCGTCACCTCCGGCGGACCTGCGACATCCGTGACGGACTCCGGTTGCTCTCGCCCTGCACCGACCGTGATGGGCGCCAGGGCGGTCAGGGGCACACGACCCGTCCGGGTGCCGTGAGGCCGGAGGCCGCGCGCCACGTCTCGATGGTGACCACCGCGTTGAGGACCATGAGCGGCACCCACCCCGACGACGCCGACGGGCACCTGGAGAGCATGCTCGCCGGTGACGACCACCAGCTCGTCCGCCTCTCCGAGGCGCTGCGCGTCCTGGCCGTTCCCCGCCCCGGGTCCGATCACACACCCGGTTCGCCGGCCGTCCCACAGACCGCCGCGATCGGCGGACCGCACCCCGACAGCCCCCCGGCGCACGCCGGTCACGCCGAGCGCTGAGGCCCGGTCACGCCGGTCCTCCGGTCACCCGGCTTCCGTCCCGCTGACGATCCCCGCACTTGCCACGGTCCACGAAAGAGCATCCACATGACCCAGCCCCGCGCCCCCCGGACCACAGCGGCACCCAGGCGTGCCATCGTCATCGGCGGAGGCCTGGCCGGCATGCTCGCGGCGGCCGCGCTGCGCGGCCTGGTGCGGGAGGTCCTCGTGGTCGACAGCGACGAACTGCCGGACGGCCCGGTGCCCCGGCGGGGGCTTCCCCAGGCGAGCCACGCCCACATGTTCTGGGGACGCGGGGTGAACGCCGCCGAAGCCCTCCTGCCCGGAGCCACCGCCCGGTGGATGGCGGCCGGGGCCAACCGCATCCCGATCCCCACCGGCATGGTCGGATTCACCCCCGAGGGATGGCTCAGGCGCTGGAACCAGGAGACGTCGTTCCTCATCGCGTGCAGCCGCGACCTCCTGGACTTCGTGGTCCGGGACCTCGTCCTCTCCGACACCAGCGTGCGGGTCCTGCCGCGTACCCGGGTCGAATCACTCACGGGCAGCGCCGCCCGCGTCACCGGCGTACGCGTACGCCGGGCCGACGGCCGGGAAGAAGTCCTCGGGGCCGACTTCGTCGTCGACGCGAGCGGACGGGGGTCCCGGGCTCCCCACCACCTGGCGCAGCTGGGGGTCGTCCCCGCCCCCGAACGGTCTCTGGACCTCGGCCTGACGTACGCGAGCCGCGTCTTCCGCGCGCCCGAAGGCGCCACCGGCTTCCCCCTCGTCGTGGTGCAGTCCGACCCGCGGACGGCGCGCCCCGGTAAGAGCGGCAGCATCCTGCCCATCGAGAACGGCCAGTGGATCGTCACCACGGCCGGCACCCGAGGGGGCGAGCCCACAGGCAGGACCGAGGACTTCGAGGCCTTCGCCCGCAGCCTGCGCCACCCCGTCATCGGCGAGATCATCTCTGGCCTGGAGCCGCTGACCGGGGTGACGGTCAACCGCAGCACGCGCAATACGCGCAGGTACTTCGAGGACGTCAGGAACTGGCCGGAGCGGTTCGTCGTGCTGGGAGACGCCCTCGCGGCCTTCAACCCCATCTACGGGCACGCCATGTCGGTGGCCGCCCAGGCCGCCCTCACGCTCCGCCGCCTGGTGGCGTGCCACGGCGTCGACGCCCCACAGCTGGCGAAGCGCGTCCAGCGGGCCGTGGCCAAACCCGTCGCGGCGGCCTGGGACCTGGCACTGGGCCATGACGTGCTCTACCCGGGAGTCCAGGGAGGCGGCCCGAGCCGCAAGGACAGGATCGTGGCCGGCTACACGTACCGCCTGCTGCACACCTGCTGCGGCAACTTCACGATGACGAAGGACTTCTTCGACGTCACCTCCCTCCAAGCCCCGCTGACCAGCCTGGTCAAACCGCGAGTGCTGCTCGGTGCCCTGCGGGGCCCCCTGCGCCCACCCCTGACCGGGCCGCCCCTGACGGCGCGGGAACTGGCCCTCGTACGCGGCGCCGAGCAGACGCCGTAAGGGGGAGTGGCCGGCCGGACCGTGCTGTTCAGCACCGACGGCGCGACGTCCGGCGTTCCCGTCTCCCCGGTGGGAGCGCGTGCCGTGCGGCGCTGCCGCCGCTCGGCTACTCCGCGAAGTACCAGGTGACGTGGACGCTCCCCTGGCCGACGGGCGCGAGCGCGGCGAACGCGGCCCGCGTGAGAGCGAGGCCGTACCTGCCCGCGCCGGGGGCAGCCGTGTCAAGGACCGTCACGGTCACGGACTTTCCCCCGTACGCGACGACGACCTTCCTCCCGCAGTGCGCGGCGGCGGGCACCGAACCGAACGTGCCGGGGTCGAGCGCGACGGCGAAGTCGCCGTCGCCCACCGCCCCGCCGCATGCTCCGTCCATGCCGTCGGCGGGGCGGTAGTACGTGGCCGTCCCTTCGTGGCGTTCCGCCGGGCGTTCCGTCGGTCCGCCCGGCGCCGGGGGAGGGGCGGAAGGGGACGTCTCGGTTTCCCCGGGGGCGGGCTCGCCCGGTTGCTCCGAATCGCTCGCGGCCGAGACGGCGATGCCGGTGTGCTCCGAAGCGGAGGCGGTGGCGACCACAGCAGCGGAACCGACGGCGAGCAGTACGGCTATCGCGGTTTCGGCGGTTCTTGCTTTCATCGCGCTCTCTCTTTCGAATGCCGCGTTCCACGACGTGGACCCGGCCGGTTCCCGGCGTCGCCGGCACGGGCCGAAGGCCCCGGCGGACCCATGGTCACGAGCCGCGCTAACAGTTCCCTAACGCTCCGCGACGCGTCCCCTACGCGCCCCGCAGATGTGTCGCAAGAGCGTCAGGCCCCCACCAGGAGTGACCCGGGGGCCACGGCTGCAGGGCAGACCGCGCGCTCCCGCCGTACCGGAACGCGCTCGCCTGTTCGGGTGGCCCTCGCGCGGCGACATGGCAACGACCCGTCACTTTCCGTAACCTCGAGGAGCTCGGGTACCTTCTGCCGGTCCCGCGCGGCCACGCCCGCATGAGATCCACGACCACCTGTACGCCCTGATCTGAGCGGGCTATCGAAGAGTCACGGAGGAAGGGCCATGCCCAAAGGACTGTCCATCCACATCGGCCTCAACGAGATCGACGAGACCCGCTACGGAACCAAGGGCGAGCTGAAGAACTGCGAGAACGACGCCCTGGCCATGAGGAACGTTGCCGAAGCCACCGGCTTCACCCCCCTCGCGACCCTGCTCACCAAGGACGCCACGAGCGAGAAGGTCACCTCCGTACTGCAGGAGGCCGCCGCCCGGCTCACCGCCGGCGACCTCCTGCTGCTCACCTACGCCGGCCATGGAGCCCAGGTCCCCGACAAGAACGGGGACGAGCCCGACCGCCGCGACGAGACGTGGGTGCTCTACGACCGGCAGTTCATCGACGACGAGCTGTACGCCCTCCTCGGCTCCTTCGCCGAAGACGTACGCGTCCTCCTGCTCTCCGACAGCTGTCACAGCGGCACCGTCGCGCGGGACGTCTCGCTGTTCCTCGACGACGCGGAACTGGTGCGCACCTTCGACACCAGCGAACCGTCCGCGGTCCGTGCCCGCATCCGTGTCCTGCCGCAGGACGTCCAGTTCCGCGACTACCAGCGCGACCAGGAGCGGTACGACGCGATCCAGCGCTCCGTGCCCGCGCTGGACCAGCAGGACATCGGGGCCGACGTCCTGCTGATCTCCGGCTGCCAGGACAACCAGACCTCCAGCGACGGCGTGGGAAGCAACGGCCTGTTCACCGAAACACTGCTCAAGACCTGGAAGAACGGAGCGTTCCAGGGAACGTACGCGACCCTCCACCGCCAGGTCGTCGAGGCGATGCCCTTCTATCAGACGCCCAACATGTTCCGGACGGGCAAGGCCACGCAGGAGTTCCTCTTCCAGTCACCGTTCGCCGTCTAGGGGCCGGCTACCGGTCCGGCCAGAACTGGGCCAGGGCCGCCTCCTTGTAGGGCGCGGGGCTCACGCTCAGCTCCCCGGCGAAGGGGCGGTCCAGCACCACCACCAGCAGCAGGCTGAAGCCGATCAGCCCGGCCACCGCCGACACGAACAGCAGCTGCATCCTCAGACTGCGCAGACCGAACAGGAACGTGAGCGGGAGGATCACCAGGGCGCCTCCGTACACGAGCACTTGCAGCAGCCCCGGCAGCGAGGTCTCCGCCATCGTGACCCGCGCCCGGCGCTGTCCGGCGACGTCGTTGAGGCGGGCGGCGGCCTCCGCGTAGAAGGTCTCGCTGCGCGTGCCGGCCGGCTCGTACGCTTGCAGCGCGGTGTACATGGCGTGCGTCTGCGCGGCGGTCGCCTCGAAGCTGGGCTTCCCCTCGCGCATCAGGGGCCACTGCACTGCGACGACGGCGTGCACGTAGTCCCCGACCGCCCGTTCCACACGGGCACGCTCGGCGGGAGGAAAGGCTTCGGCACTGCGGACGACGAGGGCCAGGCCGGTGGCTTCGTTGGCGACGATGTTCTGCGTGTTCTCCAGCTGCGTCCAGAGGGTGACGACGACGAAGGCGAGGATGATGCCGTAGATCGCGCCGAACATCCCGAGGGCGACACCGACCATCTCGTTGTGCTCGCCGCTCGCGAGGTGCGGGAACCGGCGGCGGGCGGCCAGGCTCCCCCCGAGGGCCAGGGCGACGAAGCCGCCGACGATGACGACGCCGAGGAAGAACGTACTCAGGTGATTCAAGAGCCAGAGGATCATGCCCTGCTCAACGACGATCTCCTGCGGAAAGAGCGGCTTCCCCCGAGTCGAAGGTCCGGCCGCCCGCCGGTGGCGGCGGACGGCCCTCCCGGGTGCCGGGCGTCGCGTCAGTCGACCTTCTGCCAGTGGGTGACCCGCACCGCTCCCTCCCCGGCGCCGATGTGCGCGTACATCGCGAGGTGTTCGGGAGCGAGGAAGGTGTCCTTCTTCTCCTGGAAGAACTCCTCGTCGTACCGCAGCGTGCCGGCCAGGCCGGTCACGAAGACCAAACCCACGCTGACCAGTGCCTGCAGCACCGTCACCACGACGATCAGCCGGCTGTTCTCGACCCGGTCGACCAGCGGGGCGGCCAGCGGCCCGATCACGACCAGCGGCAGCACGCTCGCGATCACCAGGGCCGAGATGGCGACCCCCGACCGGCCCTGGTCGTGCAGGCGCAGGGTCAGGGAGACGATCGTCATCTGGTCCCCCATGGAGGACATGCCGTACGCGGCCGCCACCACGGTGAGGACGACACCTCGTTTTCCGGGCATCCGCAGATGTTGTCAGCCCCGCTCCGCCGCCCGCGGCCGCAGGCACCGGATCAAGCCAGGCCCGCGCTGCCGCCTCCCGCCCTGCCGGCGAGCGGAGCGCATGGACGGCCGGTGACCGGGTACGTGAGGGCAGCCAGGAAATGATCATTGAGGAGAGGACGCGTCCATGCTGATGGCTCACCCGGCGGTGCTTCCCGGTCTCGTCGACCGCTATTGGGCCTTGGCCGTTCTGGCGGAAGGTGACGGCGCGGCGTCGCACGTACGGACCGAGATGGAGGACGTCGCGCAGGCACTGTGCGTGGCGACGGGGACGACCGACATCCACGCCGCCCTGATAGCCGCCCGTCACCATCTGCCGGGCGCCGACACCTTCGACGACTCCGTCCTCGCCCCCTCCTGACCCGCCGCGCGGCGCGCGACGACGGATACGGCGCGGGAACGCAGGGAGACCACGTCACACCTCGTGCATTGACAACTACCGCTGTCAGGCGGCCAGATGGAGTCCCAGGGCAACCGGCGGGGACGGCGCCCCGCCCGGAGCGGAGGTGTCGGTGTTGCGCCATCATCACGACCGTGAGGAAACCGCCCGGCTCGCCCGTTCGGCGGTGGCCGAGATCGCGCCGGAGGAACTGGAGCTCTTCGAACAGACGGCCCGGGCCTTCTTCGCCCAGCCGGTTCCCCACCGTGCGGTGACGGCTCGGGACCCCATCGGCATGGGGCTGGAAACGGTGGTCGGCGTGTTGTCGGGCGTAGCGCTGGCAGTGACCACCTCCGTTCTCCAGCACGTCGCCGTACAAGCGGCGGACCGGACCAGGAACAGGTTCCGGTTCGGCAGGAGGCGGCAAGCGGCCCCGTCCTCTCCGGACCCGGAACCGCTGTCCGACGCCCACGTGGGCCGGCTGCGCGAGCTCGCCCGGAAACGGGGCGTCGAGCTCGGGCTCACGCCGGACCGCGCGGAACTGCTCGCGGACGCCCTGGTCGGCGGACTGGCGCGAAACGCCCAGGACACTGCTGCGGAACGCGCTGACGGGCGCGGCGCCCTGCCCGGAGGGGCCGCGGATCCCGGTACGGGAGAATGAGTCCCGCGGCGGCCGGCGCACGGCCGGAGCCGGCTCCCCTCTCCGCGTTCTCGCTCCCCTCCGGCACGACGTTCCGTTTCGCTCTGCTCATCGTCGCCGTCTCTGGAACGGTCTTCTCCGTCGGCCTCTTCTGGGTCCGGCCGTTCCTCGGGGACCGCGCGCCCGGCCTGGAGGCGACCCGCGCGTGCGTCGAGAAGTACGCCCCGGGCGCCGCCTCGGGCGCCGCGGACGCCGTACGTCAACTCGCCCTGTGCGGTGGCCTGGCCGACCGCCACCTCCTGTGGATCCAGCTCGCCGTCCTGGGCTGCTTCTGGGTGCTGGTCGCCACCGTGTACTGGTTCCTCCCCGGCCGGCGCATACGCCGGAGGGGCTACGTCCCCCTCGCCGCACGTTCCTTTCCGGCCGTCCACGAAGAGCTCGACGGGCTGATGCGGTCGGTCGGCGCGGACCGGCGGCGGATCAACCCGCTGGTGGACCTCCTCGACGGCAGGGTGAACGCCCTCGCCTTCGGAAGGGCCGGCACACGGTACGTCCTGCTCAGCCGCGGCCTGATCGCCCTGCACGACACCGATCCCGGACGGTTCCGGGCGATCGTGCTGCACGAGCTGGCACACCTGCGCAACCGCGACGTCGACATCGCGTACCTCACCCTGATCTCCTCCCGGCTCTTCACCCGCCTGGTGGCGATCCCCGTCACCATCGCCTTTCCGCTCGGCGCCCTCGATCCGTCCGCGGGTCCGGCGTCCTTCTACCTCGGTACCGCCGCGGGAACGCTCCTCGTCGGGCTGGCGGTGTCGCTGACCCGTAACGCGGTACTGCGCAGCCGCGAGTTCCACGCGGATGCCCGCGCCGCCGCCTGGGAGAACGGCGGTACCGGACTGGCGGCCGTACTCGCCGCGCAACGCCGGATCGACGCCGAAGCAGAGGTCCCGCCCGTGGAGTTCCTGCGTCCGCACCCTCTGGCGGCCCGCCGGCTGGACGCACTGCGTGATCCCGCTCCGCTCTTCACCTTCGTCGCCTGGGAAGGCTTCGCCCTGGGCCTGGTCTGCGCGCTCGCCCAGGGGCCGGTCACCGCCTTCACCAGTGGACTGTTCGGACTCCCTCCGAGTCACCCGCTGGCAGCGCTGCCCGCTGCCCTGCCCCTGGCCGGCGGGACGGCGTACGCACTCTGGCGTACGGAGCTGGCGGCCCTCCACTTCGGGCGGGCGGTGAGCAGCGTCCACCGTGCGGCCGTCGCCACAGGACTGGGCTTCCTGACCGGCACGGCCCTCAGGCCGACCAGCCTCGGCACGCCGCGGATGGGACCCTCCGCCCACCCGGGCGAACTGGCCGCCTGGCTCCTCCTCCTCGCCGTCGGCAGCTACGCCTTCGTCCACTGGCTCGGGTACACGGCGCGGGCCTGGGCTCCCCTCACCTCGGCGGGCAGAGTCCGGGAACTCCTCGTGGCCACCGCGATGTGCTGCGCCCTCGTACCGCTCAGCTTCGGGCTGGGCCTGTCCTACGTGATCCACCCCACCGACGTGGCACTCACCTTCTCGGCGTCAGCGGACGCGGGTGACCGGGGGGCCAAAACCTATCTGCTACGGGTCCTCACGGTGGCTCAGGACCAGATCCCCACGGGGTACGGAGCCCTCGCGGCCGCGGCCCTCGTCCTGGTGCCGCTGAGCGGGCGCATCATCACACGGCCCCGGGCCGGGCCGGCGCGTAGGGTGCCTGGATGATCCTGCTGCCCGAAGAGTTCGCCCAGAGCACCGTCGACCGCGAGGGGGAGGCCGGGACGGCCTGGCTCGCCGATCTGCCGGGCTTCGTGGAGGAGTTGCTCGGGCGCTGGGAGTGCGTGCCGGACGGCGAGGTCATGCACGGTGGCGTCGGCGTCATCGTTCCGGTACGGCGGCGGGGCGAGGAGAGCGCCGTGCTGAAGGTGTCCTTTCCGCACCCGGGCAACGTCCATGAGCCGGACGCGTTCGTCGCGTGGGGCGGGCGCGGCGCAGTCCTGCTGCACGAGCGCGACGACGAACGGTTCGCGATGCTGCTGGAGCGGGTCCAGCCGTCGACCCTGGCGGAGGTCGAGGACGGTGACGAGGTGGTGGCGGTCGCCGGGCGGCTCAATCGCCGCCTGGCCGTCCCCGCCCCGCCCGGCCTGCCCCGGCTGCGGGAGCGGGCCGCCGCATGGGAGGAGCAACTGCGCAAGGACGCCGAGGAACTGACGCACGCACTGCCGGGGCGGGTGCGGGACGCCGCAGTGGCGACCGTCCGCGAGCTGACGGGCGCCGGCCCGGACGTCCTCGTCCACGGCGACCTCCATGCCCGGAACATCCTGCGCGCCGCCCGGGAGCCATGGCTGGCCGTCGACCCCAAGGGGTACGCGGGGGATCCCGCCTACGACGGCGGGACGCTGCTGAAGTCCCGCGCGCTGGCCCTCCTCGAAGCGGATGACCCGCGCAAGGCGGTCCACCGAGTGCTGGACGTCTTCACCGAGGCTGCGGAGCTCGACGGTGAACGCGTCCGGCGGTGGGCCCAGTTGCACGCCGTGCAGGCGGCGTTCTGGGGCCGCCGCCACGGTTTTCGTATCGCCCGCGGCGGTCCACGGCTGGACCGGCTCACGGAGTTCGCCGAGCACCTGGCGGAGATGCTCCTCGAACGCCCCTAGCCCACCGGGTGTCCCCGCGCGTCGGCGGGATACCGGCCGCCCGGCGGGACCACCGGTGATCCGCCGGGGGTGTGCCGGTGGGCGCCGCGACCGTGGGTCCGCGTTCCCCCGGGAACAGCCGCAGCCGCCGTCAGCAAGGGCCCGCCGCCATGCCGTCCACGCCCTCCGCCCCGCCCTGGAACGTCCTGCGGCTGCCCCGTGCCGATGCCCGCGTCCTCCTGGCCACCGGCGGCAACGCCGGGATCGGGTACTTCGTCGCGGAGCAGTTGTCGGCGACCGGGGCCACGGTTACGACCTGCAGTCCCGGAAGGACTACCGGCCCAAGCGCGCCTACGGCCGCTCCAAGCCGGCACAGATGTACTTCGGCGTCGAACTCGACCGTCGGCTGCGCGCCGCCGGCAGCACGGTGACGAGCGTGGTGGTCCATCCCGGCGGGGCGCTGGACTCCCTCACGCCGTCACGGCCACCGGTCCACGTGCGGACCGCCGCCGCACGGCTGAGCGCGGCACCCACGGCGCTCCACGTCCAGGGCAAGCACGACGGCGCCTGGCCTGCCGTCCGGGCGGTGCTCGACCCGGCCGTGCGCGGCGGGGAACTGTGGGGCCCGCACGTCTTCGGTCTGCGCGGCGAGCCCCGGCGCGAGCCGGTGTGGAACCACGTACCGGTCGGCCGACCCCTTGTTTACCTTACGGGTCGACCCGTAAGGTAAACATCATGAACTCCTCTCCGCCCTCCCGGGGGCGTCCCAGGGATCCCCGATCGCACACGGCGATCATCGGCGCGACGGCGGAGCTGGTGGCCGAGGCCGGCTACGCCGCGACGTCGATCGGCGCGGTGGCCGCGCGGGCCGGCGTGGGCAAGGACACGATCTACCGGCGGTGGCCCGGCAAACCGGAGTTGGTCTTCGAAGCCGTCTTCGCGACCACGGACGATGCTCCGCCCCCGGACACCGGAACGCTGGCCGGGGATCTGACCCTGCTGGTGCAGGGCCTGGTCGACGAGTTCCGCGCACCCGCGGCCGCGGCTGCCCTCCCGGGACTGCTGGCCGACTTCGCCGCAGACCCGGAGCTGAAGGCGCGCATCCGCGGCGACTTCCTGGCCCCGGCGAAGCAGCGGCTGCTGGTCGTCTTCGAACGCGCCGCGCTGCGCGGCGAGATCGCCCGCGAGACGCCCGTGGACCTGGTGCTGGACACGCTGGCAGGAGCCGTGTTCTTCCACATCGGGCTGGTCGGGGAACACCCCGATCCCCAACTGCCCGCACGACTGGCCGCTGTCGTGGCCGAGGGAATCGAGGTCCGGTGAACGGCTGGCTCCTCGGGGCGGGGATCACCGCTCTCGCCGTGGCCGCGGTGCACGTCCTCGCCGGGCACCGCGACGTGGTGCGCCCGCTGCTGTCCTGCGGTCTCGCGGACGAACCCAAGCGTGTGCTGCACGCCGTGTGGCACATGGTGAGCGCCGACCTGGTGCTGTCAGGCCTCGGCCTGCTCTACCTCGCCGTGGCGAACGGTACGCCCGGTACCGGCCTGGTGGCGTGGTTCGTGGCCGCGCACTTCGTCGCGTACGCGGCAGCCTTCCTGGTCGTCACGCTGTCCGTCGGCTGGCCCAGACCACTGCTCCGCCTGCCGCAGTGGATCCTGCTCCTGCCGGTCGCGCTCCTGGCGGCGGCGGGCGCCGCGTGACCACGCCGCCGTGACGGGCTCACGATCCGTCGGTCATGGCGTCACGGCCGGACGGGGCCTGCCTCCTCCTGCGGTACACCACCACCGCGCACACCGCGAGGAGGAGGACGGCCACGGCGGACACGCCGAGGGCCGTCTGCTCGGCGAAGAGCCTCCCCAGCACTTCGAGCACGCCGAGCCCTGCGGTCGCGTAGATCAGCGCCCAGACCGCTCCGCCCACGAACAGGGCGGGGAGATAGCGGGTGAGCGGCATGCGCATGCTGCCCGCGAGGAAGTTGACGGCGGTCTGGAAACCGACGGTCAGGAACGACACGGCCACCACCGGCGCCCCCCACCGCTGGATCGCCCGCTCGGCGCGCTGGAACTTCGCCGAGGTGATCCGCTCGCCGAACCTGCTGCGCCGGGCACCGGCGCCGGCGAGCCACCCGAGGGCGAACGTCCCTCCGGCGCGGAGCAGCACGATGAGGTACAGGACTCCGGCCGTCAGCGCGATCTTATTCACGACGCCCCGTCCCCGGCACCGGGCCGGCGGCCGCGCCGGCGGTCACCCGCATCGGCGTCCCGCCCGAGCGGGCGCCGGACGCACACGCACCCGATCACCGTCTCTCACCTGCACCCCGCTTCTGCCCGTTCCGTCCCGCGGTACCACCTGCGGCCCGGAACCCGAACTGTCCGCCCGGGTACGCACACCAGGCAAGGCAAGCCTAACCGAACATCCATGCGGCGGATATGCCCCTGCGGGTCTCGGCGGAGTCGAGGGGAACGACGGCATGGGCACATCCTTCCCGGTTCTCACCGGCGCAGTCGAATACCGCGCCGACGCGACGACCCCGCGGGGGCCCCGGCGTACGGCGTGGGCCCGTGGGCGCCGACGGCGCGGCCGTACGCTGGAGGTATGGCTGATCACCCCCGCTTCCACCTGGACCGGGGCGGCCACTCGGTCACCGTGCAGATGGCCGGAGCTTCCCGCCCGGTCGAGGTGCTGGTCGACGGGAAGGTCGTCGCCCAGGGCCCCGCACCCCGGGAGGACCGCACCGTGTGGCGCGCCGAACTCCCCGGATCCCCGCCGCGCCCGCTGAGCGTCACGCTGGCGGAGACGGGCGGCGCGTACCTGTGCGAGATGGAGCTCGACGGGGTGCGCTACCTCATGCCGCGCGTACCGCTGCTCCCGGAGGAGCCCCCGGCCTGGCGAAGCCCGTCGCCGCATCCACTCCGGCGCTTGCGCGGCCTGCTGCGCAGGGCCGGCCGAGCCGTGGGGGGCGGCGGCCGTCGAGGTCACTGACCTGCCCATGCGGTGCCGGCGAGGGGAAGGGCCCTTCCCGTCACCTGGACGCGCCCGCGTGGCAGTGCCGCGGGATCCACGGTTCACGGTAGACAGATCGGGAGCGCGTGGGGTGCTGGACGCCGGAAGGGCCCCGGCGCGCTCGCCGAACCCCTCTGCCGTAAGGGCTTGTCATGGTGACGATGACCGAGCCGATCGCTCCCGTTCCCACGCCCGGCCGGACACCGGGCCAGGTGATCGTGTCGTGGCTGACGACGACCGATCACAAGAAGATCGGGCACCTCTACCTGATCGCGTCCTTCGGGTTCTTCCTGATCGGCGGCCTCCTGGCCCTGCTCCTGCGCGCCGAGCTGGCCCGGCCCGGGATGCAGATCATCTCGAGCGAGCAGTACAACCAGACCTTCACCCTGCACGGCACGATCATGCTGCTGTTCTTCGCGACGCCGACCTTCGCCGGGTTCGCCAACGCCATCATGCCCCTGCAGATCGGCGCCCCGGACGTCGCGTTCCCGCGGCTGAACATGCTGTCCTTCTGGCTGTTCCTGTTCGGCGGCATCATCGTCGTGGCCGGCCTGTTCACCCCCCAGGGGACCGCGGACTTCGGCTGGACCGCCTACACGCCGCTCAGCGGCGGCGAGCGCACCCCCTACATCGGGGGCGACATGTGGATCATGGGGCTGGCCCTGTCCGGTTTCGGCACCATCCTGGGGTCCGTCAACTTCGCGACCACGATCATCTGCCTGCGCGCGCCGGGGATGACGATGTTCCGGATGCCGGTCTTCACCTGGAACATCCTCCTCACATCGGTCCTCGTACTGTTCGCGTTCCCCGTGCTGGCGGCCGCGCTGCTGGCGCTGGAGGCGGACCGGCGCTTCAACGCGCACGTCTTCGACCCGGCCAACGGCGGTGCGTTGCTGTGGCAGCACCTGTTCTGGTTCTTCGGGCACCCCGAGGTCTACATCATCGCGCTGCCGTTCTTCGGGATCGTCACCGAGATCGTCCCGGTCTTCTCCCGCAAGCCCCTCTTCGGCTACCTGGGCCTGATCGGCGCGACGATCGCGATCTCAGGACTCTCCCTGACGGTGTGGGCCCACCACATGTTCGCCACCGGAGCCGTCCTGCTGCCGTTCTTCTCCTTCCTGACGTTCCTGATCGCGGTGCCGACCGGGGTGAAGTTCTTCAACTGGATCGGCACCATGTGGAAGGGTTCCCTTTCCTTCGAGACGCCGATGCTGTGGTCGATCGGCTTCCTCGTCACCTTCGTGTTCGGAGGGCTCACCGGCGTCATCCTGGCCTCGCCTCCGATGGATTTCCACGTCACCGACACCTACTTCGTCGTCGCCCACTTCCACTACGTGGTCTTCGGCACGGTCGTCTTCGCCATGTTCGCCGGCTTCTACTTCTGGTGGCCGAAGATGACCGGCACGATGCTCGACGAACGCCTCGGCAAGATCCACTTCTGGACGTTGTTCATCGGCTTCCACACCACCTTCCTCGTCCAGCACTGGCTGGGCGCCGAGGGCATGCCCCGCCGGTACGCCGACTACCTCGCCGCCGACGGCTTCACCGGGCTCAACACCCTCTCCTCCATCGGCGCCTTCCTCCTCGGCCTCTCCACCCTGCCGTTCCTCTACAACGTGTGGAAGACCGCCCACTACGCCCCCCGCGTCACCGTCGACGACCCCTGGGGTTTCGCCCGCTCCCTGGAATGGGCCACCTCCTGCCCGCCCCCGCGCCACAACTTCGTGACCCTGCCCCGCATCCGGTCGGAATCCCCCGCCTTCGACCTGAACCATCCCGAGATCGCCGCCCTCGACGAGGCCAACGACCGCGCCCAGCGCGACGTCCTCGACGACCCCCGGAACCGCGAGTCCCCGGGAACGGGCCAAGGCCCTTCCACGGGCTGAAGGGGTGAGCGACATGCACGGGGACGACGTGAGCGCCGGCCTGGCCGAGCTGGAGGGGTACCTGATGAGCCGCGCGGCCCACCACCGTGCCGCCCGCGAAGCGGAAGCCTTCGCCGACTGCCTGCCCTGGCTCGGAGGCGCGGAACGGGAGGACGTCATCCGCCTCTACGCCGCCCGCCACCTCGCCCGCACGCGCCAGGTCCTGCACGAGGTCACCAGCCGCAGCCAGGAACTGAGGGACGAATACGCCCGCCGCTACCACGCCCTGCTCCGCCGCATGCTCGCCACCGCCCTCCTCGGCACCGCCACCGCCGTGGGCCTCCTCGCGATCGGCCTGTCACGCACCCGGTGAGCTCCGGCCCGTTCCCGCCTCCGCGCCGCGCCGCCCGGCCCGGGTCATCAGGTGGCGTACCAGGAGCGAAAGGCCCAGCAGGACGGCGAAGCCTCCCGACAGGCCGGCGAGCGGCGCCAGGGAGGTCTCTCCGTCGGGATCGCCCACACCGCTGGGAACGGGTTCGGCATCCAGCCAACGCGGTACCGCGCGGGCCGGCGCGACCGCCAGGGCGCCGTAAGCGAGCGGGACCGCCCACGCGGAAGTGCCGGTGCCGGCGAGGGGTGAGCTCGTCACGTGCCGTTCTCGCGCAGGAAGGCCTCGAGCCGTTCGGTGAAGCCCGGCGCCGCGGCTACGAAGTGACCGGCGCCCGGATGGACGCTGCGCTCGCCGCCCAGCGCGTCCGCGAGGGCGTCGCAGATCCGCTCGTGCGCGGCCGCGTGCGCTCCGGACGCGACGAGCACCGGGATACCCGCGTCCCGGACCACGTCGAGCCGTGGCCGCGCCTCGCTCGTCGGCCGGCTGCCGTGCGCCCGCCGGACGCCGGCGACCACGCCCGCGGGGAGCGGGCCGTCGCCGACGGACGCGCCCGCGAGACGCAGGAACTCCCGCAGCTCGGCCGGGTCCGCGTCCATGCCGCGGTCGAGGACCGCGTCGCCGATGCGCCCGAGCCGCGCCACGTCGGGGTCGTCGGCGACGAGGTAGGTCAGCGGCGGCTCGATCAGGGTGAGCGAGCGCACGCCGCCCGGCGCGGCAGCGGCCGCGAGCAACGTCCCGAGGACGCCGTAGGAGTGGGCGATGACGTGCGGGCGGCCGGCGAGCAGCGGCGCCAGGTCCAGCGCGTCCGTCTCGAAGTCCTGACGCCCCCGCGGTGGCGGACTCGGCGGATATCCGCGGCGGTGGACATGCGCCAGCGTCCACCGGTCCGCCAGCGCGGCCAGAGCGCCCCAGGTCGTCCGCGGGCCGGCTCCGCCGTGCACCGTCAGGACCTCCGGCCCGGAGCCGTCGCGCACCACCACGATGTCACCCACGGGGCGAGCCTAGCGGCGCCCGCGGCGCCCCCGGCGGCCAGGCCCGTGGCGCTGGTCCTGGCGGTCGGATCCGTACCGGCATGGCATGTTTTGGGTGGGGTAGGAGGGACAGCAGCGCGTAGAGAGGCCATGCCGACGCGAGGAGATCCCGATGAGTGAAACACCGCAGGCCGACGACGCCTACCAGCCGACCGGCACCAATGAGGAGCAGGAGGACGCGGCGCCGCTGGACCTCCAGAACGCCGTGGACGAGCGCACGTACGACGCGATGCTGGACGAGGGCTACTCGCCCCCGGAACGGCCGCTGGGGGTCACCAAGCCGGGCACCACCGCCGCGGAGCAGCGGGAAGGTGAAAGCCTCGACCAGAGGCTGGCCCAGGAGGTGCCCGACGTGGGGGAGGCCGAAGGCGACGGGATCGGCGACCTGCCGGGCGGTGAGGGCGAAGCGCTCGACCGCGAGGTCGGCACCGGGCGCGCCGGCCGAATGGTGGCGCCGGACGAAGGCGCACACCCCGACACCGTCGCGGAGCTCACCGCCGAGGACGTGGGCATCGACGGTGGCGCGGCGAGCGCCGAGGAAGCCGCCGTCCACGTCGTCGAGCCGGAAGAGCTGGAAGAGCCGGAAGAGCCGGGCGGCGCCCCCGACGAGCGGTAGCGCCGGCCCGGCCCAAGAGCGGAACGACCGGAGCTGAATGACCGGGTCGTCTCAGAGCTCACCCTCGATGCCGGTCACGGCCGGCGGCCCCAGGGGGGCGTCCTTCTCCGAGTAACCCAGTTCCCGGAGGGCGCCGCCGGCCAGGCGGACGGCCCCTTCCTCGGCCGCCGCCCGGTCCGGGGCCTCGATTTCGAGGCGGACGGAGAAGGTCCCGTCCTCGTGGACCGTCAGCAGCTCCACGTCTTCGGTCTCGCTCAAGTCGGTGTGGTGGGAGGCCAGACTCCTCGCCAGCGCCGAGCGGGCCGCATCGTCGACGTCCTTCAGGAACGTGCCGGGCACGGTGATGACGTAAGTGGTCACTGCTGCTCCCATCGGCTGGAAAAGGCGGGTCTTGTGGGGAATGCCCCGGTATCGGGTTTCGAACCCCTCGGTCCCGGCGCATCAGGCGGCCGATGCCGAAGCGGCAAGTACTCGCCCCGGCCCTGCATGGACGGGCCGATACCGGCCAGGAGCGTGGGGATAGGGATTCGGTCAAGAGGATGGAGGAGAGAGGATGAACTGGCGCGACGAGGCTGCCTGCCGTTGGGAAGACCCCGAGCTGTTCTTCCCCGTGGGGTCCAGCGGTCCGGCCCTGCTCCAGATCGAGGAGGCCAAAGCGGTGTGCCGCCGTTGCCCCGTCATGGAGGAGTGCCTCCAGTGGGCCCTCGAAGCAGGCCAGGACGTCGGTGTGTGCGGCGGCATGAGCGAGGACGAACGCCGGGCCGCGAAGCGGCGGGCCGCCCGTTCCCGTGCCCGGTCGGCAGGCTGACCCGCGTTCCGTGAGCCGGGGCCGGCACCGCGACTGCGGTGCCGGCCCCGACTCGTGCCCTCTGCGCGTCAGTGCTTGAAGGCGTCCTTGGCCTTCTCCTTGGCCTCGCGGGCATCGCCCTTGGCCTGTTCCGCGCGGCCTTCGGCGGTCATCCGCTCATTGCCCGTCAAACGGCCGGCGGTCTCCTTGAGCTTGCCCTTGGCCTGCTCGGCCTTGGCTTCGCTCTTCTGCTCACCCGACACAGCTGATCACTCCCTGTGTGCTAGTCGAAAGCCTTACCCAGCCTCTTGTGGACGCTCCGGCGGACTTCAAACAGGCGCCCCACACACTTCAGGTCCGCTGATCCGCGAAGTCGCACGACGGGTGTGTGAGTTCGACAATGCCGGGCATGCGGTGCTGCGGAGGTTGATAACAATGGTTCCCCTGCTTCTCGTACTTCTTCTGGCCCTCGTCCTTTTCGGCGCGGGTTTCGCCCTGAAGGCACTGTGGTGGATCGCCGTCATCGTATTGGTGATTTGGCTGATCGGATTCGTCGCCCGCCCGAAGGGCAGCAGTGGCCGCTGGTACCGCTGGTAGCGACACCGAAAAAAAGAGCCTTGCGGGCGAATGCGCGTACGGCGCACGAAAGAGTCGCGGCTGAGGCCGCTTCGTCTCTGAGATATGAGGAGTTGTTTTCGCGTGACTGAGCATGTGTGGGCTTACCAGTCGACCGCAGGACACCTGGCGGGCACCGATCTGACCGGATACAAGGTCGAGGCGACGGACGGTGCCATCGGCAAGGTCGACAAGCACTCCGACGAGGTCGGTGACGCCTACCTGGTCGTGGACACGGGTGTGTGGATCTTCGGCAAGGAAGTCCTGCTGCCGGCGGGCACCGTGACCCGGATCGACCCGGACGAGCGGAAGATCTTCGTCGAACGGACGAAGGAACAGATCAAGAACGCGCCGGAGTTCCACCGCGACAAGCACCTCGGTGACGCGGGCTACCGCGAGGAACTGGGAACGTACTACGGCACCGGCGCTCCCTTCGGTGGCCGCCCCGCCTGACGCCCCCGTGGCGGAAGGGGCGAAACGAAGTCCCAAGGCCGGCCGGCCGGGCTGCTGCCCGGCCGGCCTTGCCGTGCGCGCCCCGCCTGCCGCCTGCCGCCTGGCCCTGCGCCGGACGCGCCCGCACACACCCCGCGTCAGATCTCCTCCGGCGCCGCGTCCTCCCGGGCACTGCGCAGAACCACGGTGCTGTACGACTCCAGCCGCAGAACGCTGCCCGCCTTCAGCTCCCGCTCGTCCGGGGCGTCCGTGCTCGCGGTGTCCACCAGCAGCGCCCAGCGGACCGCGAACCGGTCGCCGGGAAGGCGGAAGTCGACGGCCCTGTCCGAGCTGTTGAACATCAGCAGGAAGGAGTCGTCGGTGACCCGGTTCCCGTAGGGGTCCGGCTCGGTGATCGCCTCACCGTTCAGGAACACGGTCAGCGCGCGGGCCCGTGGCGCCGTCCAGTCCTCGTCCTGCATCGGCGTGGCATCGGGACGCAGCCACTCGACGTCCGCGGGCAGGCGGCCCGTGTGTCCGACCGCCCGCCCCGAGAAGAAGCGCCTGCGCCGCAGCACGGGGTGCCGGCGGCGGAGCCGGATGAGACCAGAGGTGAAGTCGAGGAGCCGACGCCCGCGTTCGTCGAGGTCCCAGTCGATCCAGGTGGTCGGATTGTCCTGGCAATACGCGTTGTTGTTGCCGCCCTGGGTACGGCCCAGCTCGTCCCCGTGGCTGATCATCGGAATGCCCTGGGAGAGGATCAGCGTGGTCATCAGGTTGCGCTGCTGCCTCTCCCGCAGCGCCAGCACACCGGGGTCGTCGGTCTCTCCCTCCACCCCGCAGTTCCAGGACCGGTTGTGGTCCTCGCCGTCCCGGCCGTCCTCGCCGTTCGCCTCGTTGTGCTTGTGGTCGTACGACACCAGGTCGCGCAGGGTGAACCCGTCGTGGGCCGTGACGAAGTTGACGCTGGCGAGGGGACGGCGCCGGTCGTGTTCGTACAGGTCGGCGGAGCCGGTGATGCGCGAGGCGAACTCGCCGAGGGTGCCGTCGGCGCCGCGCCAGTAGTCCCGGACGGTGTCCCGGTAGCGTCCGTTCCACTCCGACCACAGGGGTGGGAAGTTGCCGACCTGGTAGCCGCCTTCGCCCAGGTCCCAGGGCTCGGCGATGAGCTTCACGCGACGGCTGATCACCGGGTCCTGCTGGATGACGTCGAAGAAGGCGGAGAGCCGGTCGACCTCGTGGAACTGGCGGGCGAGGGTGGCGGCCAGGTCGAAACGGAAGCCGTCGACGTGCATCTCCTGGACCCAGTAGCGCAGGGAGTCCATGATCAGCTGCAGTACGTTGGGGTGGCGCATCAGCAGGCTGTTGCCGGTGCCCGTGGTGTCGTAGTACCGGGAGCGGTCCTCCTCGGCCAGGCGGTAGTAGGCGGCGTTGTCGATCCCCTTGAACGCCAGCACGGGCCCGTTGTGGTTTCCCTCGGCGGTGTGGTTGTAGACGACGTCGAGGATCACCTCGATGCCCGCCGCGTGCAGCGCCTTCACCATCCGCTTGAACTCGGTGACCTGCGCGCCGCGGCCCCCGGTGGCCGCGTAGGCGTTGTGCGGGGCGAAGAAACCGATGGTGTTGTAACCCCAGTAGTTCGACAGTCCCTTTTCCACCAGGTGGCCGTCCTGGACGAACTGGTGCACCGGCATCAGTTCCAGCGCGGTCACGCCGAGGCCGGTGAGGTGCTCGAGGACGGCGGGGTGGGCGATGCCCGCGTAGGTGCCGCGCAGCTCATCGGGCAGGGCGGGATGGGTGCGCGTGAGGCCGCGCACGTGGCCCTCGTAGATGACGCTGTCCGCGTACGCGTGACCGGGCGGCTTGTCGTCGCCCCAGTCGAAGCTGGGGTCGGTGACCACCGACAGCATGGTGTGGCCCGCGCTGTCCAGCTCGTTGGGCTCGGCGCCGCCCGCGAAGCGGTGGCCGTAGAGCGACTCGTGGTGGTCGAGCCGGCCGTCGATCGCGGTCGCGTACGGGTCCAGCAGCAGCTTGGCGGGATTGCAGCGGTGCCCGGCGGCCGGGTCGAAGGGGCCGCTGACGCGGTAGCCGTACCGCTGGCCGGGACCCACGTCGGGGAGGTAGATGTGCCAGGCGGACCGGTCGATCTCGGTCATCGGTACGCGGGTCTCGCGCCCGGCGTCGTCGAGCAGGACCAGCTCCACGCCTGTGGCGACCTCGGAGAACAGTGCGAAGTTGGTTCCGGAGCCGTCGTACGTCGCTCCCAGGGGGTACGGTTTGCCCGTCCATGTACGCATGCGGTCACGCTACTGTCGGCGCGGCCCCGGCGCCCGCCGGTGCCTGGCCCGGGGGCCGGTACGGCGCCGGGCCGCCGGGTGATGCGCCCCCAGCGCGGCCGGCGCCGTACCGGCCCCGGGACCGTCGCGAGGGGGACACGACCGCCGGGGCCCGGCCGAGGACGGCGGGTCAGCGGCTGCCCCGAAGGCGCCTGAACATCCCGCGGGCCTGCTCCCGCTTGCGCGGGTCGGAAGCCGCGCGCCGCACCGAGGCGATCGTCCGCTGCCCCTGCGGGCTGCGGCTGAACCGCTTGATCTTCGCGAACAGTCCGGACATGAACCCTCCCGATGTAGCCTCTGATGCCACGTCGTGTGCCCCGCACCCCGCCCCCGAAACGGCGGGCCGCACCCAGCGCCCCCACCCGGCATCATCCGCTGATGTGCGGGAGAGCCCGCCGCCCCGTCACAGCCACCGGTAGCTGGAGTCGTCCAGGGCGGGAAGCATGGCCGATCCGGCGTCGACGCACGCGTCGGACGACCCGAGACCAGCGATGGGCACGGGCGGGAAGAGGGCGAGGTCACCCGTCTGGTCGAACGGCACCCAGACGACCTCCCCTCGGCCGACCGCGTCATCGTCCTCGAACGCCTTCAGCCTCGGACGGACTCCCGTCCGGAGACGGACCCGGTAGACGAGGTGGAGCTTGCGAGGCGGTGTGGAGCCGGGCCGACTCACCATGGCATCCAGGAGCCACATGAAGCGCGGTGGTTCCGCGAGGTCCTCCGCAACCACACCGAGCTCCTCCTGAAGCTCACGCCGCAAAGCGGCGGGCAGCGGCTCGGCGGGTTCCACGTTGCCGCCCGGCAGGGCGTAGTGGACCACCCCTTGGCCGTTCGTCCGCTGGATCAGCGCCACATCCTGACCGTCCAGGACCAGGCCCGCGACACGGATCTTGATCTGGTGAAACGCGGCAGCGTCATCGCTGGTCATCTGCATCCCTTCTAAAGGCTGCGGCACGCTCCTTGGCAAGGAGCCCGACCACGCAGCGACCGGTGGATCTGCGTCCGCGTCCGCCTCCCCGTATGTCGGAGGTGAAAGCGGCGTGAGTGCTCACCGGGACGTTTTCCGACTCTCAGCGGGGCCGGCGATCAGGGACGCAGGGCGTAGCAGCGCAGCACGTCGATGTCGGCGACCCGAACGGAGGACCATCCGGCCGTGAGCGCCTCCGCCTCGCCGGCGGTGATGGCGAGGTCCTTGAGAGGATCACCCTCTTCACGGCGGCCGGCGACCTCGGCGACCACCCAGAAGACACCGCCGGGCGCGAGGACGCGTCGTACGCGGTCGAGGAAGGCGGGCTTGTCGTCCACCCACCGGTAGACCAGCCGGCAGGTCACGGCCGAGTAGGCGGGCGCCGGCAGTTCACCGAGGTCGTCGGCGGTGAAGTCCATAAGCCGCCAGACCGGGCCCGGGCCTGATTCGGAGCGCCGGGCGGCGGCGAGGGCGCTGGGGGCGCAGTCGATGCCGGTGACGCGGTAGCCGAGCCGGTGGTGGAGGAAACGGGCGAGCCCACCGTCCCCGCACCCGATGTCGAGCGCGCCCCGCCCACGCCCGGAGCCGAGCGCACGCTGGAGCAAGTCGGCTTCGCGCCCCTCCAGCGGCCGGTAGCCGCGCCCATCGGCCCACAGGGGCTCCCAGTAGGCGGCGGATGCGGTACTGGTCACTGGTCTCCTAGGCAGAGGCGGCTCAGGCTGCGCGTACAAGCCGATCGTTCCGTCCCCCGCGGATCGCGCGCAAGTGCGCCGGGCACCCGGACGGACCGCAGCTCCGCTGCCACTGCGAACGCCGAGCCCATGGAGAACCCGCCGCCCACCGAGGCCGTCGACGGCACATCCCTCACCTCCGCGGGACTCGGCTCCTGGAGGGGCTGGGGGAGGATCCGCATGGAAAGCCGATGCGGCTGACGATCGTCGCCTGGAATGCCGGTACCCACAGAAATACGTTTCTGACGTTGCAGCTCACGACGCCTGCTCCCCGCACCCGCGGGGATGACCCCGACGACGCGATCACCGCCCGGCACGAGGTGGTCTGCTCCGGGCCTGTCTTGTGAAGGCGGCGAGGTTCGCGTGGGTCACGACCACGCGCTTGGGGTGCCCGGTGTTGCCGGAGGTGCAGAAGACGCACGCCGGGTGGCCCCGCGGTGACAACGGCCGGTGCGGTACCGGCATCGGATCCGCGGGGACGGCCGATGCGGTCCCCGCTGTCGGCCGGCTCGGCAGGGGCGGACACGTCGAGCACCGCCACGCCGTCACCGACCAGGACCGTGGTCCCGGGCGTGAACCAGAGTGACCACGCAGTCGGCCTCGTCCCGCGGGCCGGCCAGACGCGGAGGCGGCAGGGACGGGCCGAGGACGACGTACGCACCGCCCGCCCGCACCCGGACGCATCAAAGATCGACCAGCCGGGCTCGCCCCGCACCCGAGCAGTGCCCGTTCTCTCCACCTACCGCCCGGGACGCATCCGTACGGTGTCCACCAGCGGCTATCCGCTCGTCGATGCTCCACCGGCCCGGCCGCCTCACGACGCAGGGAAGAGGAGCCGCGCGGGATCGAGGCACCGCCACTCACTCCGATGGCCGAGGCGCTGTGGGTGGCTGGCCTGAGGCCCGGGGTGATTGGCCGCCCCGGGCCTCGCCGGGCTCGCATGCTGTGCCGCTAAGCGGGCTTGACCTCGAAGCGCACGGACCGGACCAGGAGGTCGTCGCGGGCCGGGCTGCCGTGCGCGCGCAGCTTCCACTCCGGGCCCTCGCAGTTGGCGCCGGCGTAGACGACCACCGCGGAGTCCGTGTCGTTGTGCGGGCCGTAGCCGGGCTGCTCGTCGTCGTCGCTGACGGCGTGGAGGTTGATGCACTTGCCGCTGTGCGGGTCGTGCAGGGTGACGTGCTGCTCCTGCCCGTATCCGTCGACGTACTTGTAGTGGAAGTAGCCTTCGGCTGCGAGGGCCGAACCGGGCAGTGACAGAACCAGGGCGAAGGCCGCCAGGGCAGCGGCGGCGGTGGTGCGGAGCTTCATGGGGGAGGGGGCCCTTTCCAGGAAGGCGGGTCGGTCATTGCGGGCACGACCCTAGGGGGGCACCGACAGGCGAATCGATCCTCCTTGATCCCGTGGCGTGGCGGGCTCCATGCCGCTGGCCCCTTCGGGTCACGGCGTACAGCCGGACGGCCAGGCCCCCACCTCGTCCACCGAGCCGCTCGACGGGACGCCCCGCGGCGCCGTCGGACGGCGGAGGGCCTCTGCCTTTGCCGGTCGCAGCCCGCGCGGGCCCCCGGGGCGCGCCGCCCTCACGCACACCGGACACGACGTCGTGGCATCCCTGCCCAGCCCGCCGGTCACCTTCACCGGCCGTCCGCTGAACGACCGGGCCGACCCGACCGGCGACAACGAGCCCGCCCTCCACCGGCTGCGCCCTGCGTCGGCATCACCACCGAGACCGGCATGGTCACCGACATCGGGTACGCCGACCCCGACCGCGGCCCGGGGACAACGCTGCGCACGGCCCAGGGGCGCCGACACCATTCGCTGCCGTCCCGTTTACTGGAACCCGGACGACAAGAAGCCCCCTCGGCCCTCGCCCGCCGGTTCCGTACGTAGGCCGTCAGCCGCGTGACCGAGACCGCCCCCCTCCCCGGCACCGTCCGCGAGACCCAGGCCTTCAGCTCGGACGGCGGCGAGCTGGTTTTCGCGGACAAGATCTGGCGCACGGACAAGACCCGGCGGACCACCTCGTAGTTGGTCGCGTTCGACCCCGTCCACGCCATGCGGTTCACGGCGCCGGACCGGACCGACGGTCTGTCCGCCACGTGCACCACTACCTCGCCGAGAGCGTCGAGGCCGAGGTCGAGGTCGAGGGCGACTGCGCCACGACCCCGAGCGTGATGCACACCCTCGTCCGCGACAGGTTCTACGGCCGTCAGGTCCCGGCGGAGCCCGAGGGCGGCCTATTGCGCGGGCTTCAAGGCGGCAGTCCAGGTGGCGATGTCCGCCTCGCGGGCCGGGCGCGGGTCGGCGTCGTAGAGCTGGGCCACCCCTTCCTCGGGGCGGGTGGCGGGATTGGTGGCCCAGATGTAGGTCTGGCCCACGACGTACTTGTGCTCGGTCTCGTCGCTCTGGCTGACCAGCATCTCCCCGGATGCGGTGCCCTTGAGGACACGGTCGACGCGGACGCGGTAGGCGTCGGAGGGCAGGCCCTCGACGGTCCGTCGGCCGAGGTCTTCCAAGACCGTGCCGGTGAAGACCGCGGTGGCCTCGGGCGCCACCAGGTTCGGGTCGGTGGTGTCGAAGGCGTGGACGGCCTCGCTGTGCGTGGTGTGCGCGGTGCGGTACTGGTCCCAGCCGAGCCAGGCCCCGCCGGCCAGGACGGCGGCGGCACCAGCCGAGACGACAACGACGAGGAGCTTCTTCACGGTCATCCCCACAACTGGTGGTAGGCGGTTCGGTCGGTGCTGGTGATTTCGTTGATGCCGGCGCGCGCGGCCTCGGCGTTGTCGATCCACATGATGGAGGCGACTCGCGTGCTCTTGTGGCAGAAGCCGAGGGCGTGGCCGAGTTCGTGGGTGGCGACACGACGCCGGTGCGTGGCCGTCCCGCGGGCGGCTCCGTCGTCCAGGTAGAAGCGGTTCATGGTGACGCTGTCGGTGCCCGGAAGTCCGGTCCAGCGGGCGAGGACGTTCTTCCAGTCGCCTCCGCTGGACCGGGTGTCGTTCCACTCCAGGTCGGCGACTTCGGAGGCGGTGTCCGGGTGGAAGGTGACCCGCTTGAGGTTGCCGCTGGTCCACTGGCGGACCGCATGCGCGCGGGCGTCGTCAAAGACCGTGTCGTCCTCCCAGGCGATCACTCCCTGGTCGACGGACGATCTCCCCCGGGAGTCCTGCCCGGAAGGCACGCAGGTCTGCGGCGCCTGCCCGAGGGCCGGGGCGGGGTGCGGAAGTGACAGCAGGACGGTCGCGGCGGCCGCCGCCGCGAACCCGGTGAGGGAGAACACCACCCGGCCAAGCTACCGCGCGTCACCGAAGAACCACAAAGTGTCATCGCGGTCGACCCGCGCCCCGTACCCGCCGCAGCAGGCGACCGCCGCCTCGGTCGAGCCGAGTCCGGTCGGCACCCGAAATACTCTTTCGGGATGGAGCGCTGTGTGTTGAGGGCCGGCCGTGGGCTGCGACGGCTCCCGTCCCGCCCCTGCGGTACGGCTGCACCGTCCTGTCAACGGCCCACTGACATCGCCCATCGGCGATGAGAATCGACAGAACTGGATGTGACCGCAGTTCGTGAGAGACCTTGGAGCACCTTGCCCTGGCTACAGGAAGTCTCGTCCTCCACGTCTCCGCGTGACTACTGTTCCGTTGCCGGATCGCCGTGACGAACGAAGGGCGCTGCGTTGTGCTGACGACTACGCACCCACCGTAGGTGCCTCTGGAAAGCCCAGAGGGCCCACGGAGGCTTTCAATGTCCCGCACTGTCCGTACGACTCCCAGCCGGCTCCGACTCCAAGAGGGCGCATCGGAGTCCATGACGCTCTACGACCTGCGCTATGCGAATGCCGAACTGGCCCGAGCCGCCCGCGAAGGCCGCCGCCCCGTCCCGGCGAAAACGCTGCGCCGACTCACCTCTTGGCAATGGATGACGCTCTACTGCCGGAAGGGCTCGTTTTCCACCGAGATCGCTACGGCTGAGGGCCGCGGCCGGCTCCAGAGCCGACTCGACGCCCAGCGGATCCGCGGACTGCACCGCGCCGGCCACGAACTTGACGACGCGGACATGCCGCCGGTCCGCCACCGTCATGGTGTGCTCTGGCACGCCTGGTAGAGGCGAATAGGTCCGGCGCGGCGGTCGAGGGGCCGGCCGTCCCGAGAACGGGCGCGGCCCGAGTCGCGCCCGGCGCTGCCGGGACGGACCGGTTGCTGCGGCCGAGAGGGTGGGGCGCTGTGCTGTCTGGAGACACTGCCGGCGGATGAAGGGGGCCGGATGGGGGGCTGATGTGCGGTGGGTGTTCCGGCGGTTCGCAAGGGGGTTGGGGGAGATACGGGCTCTGGACGTGTACGAGATCGCGTTCCTGGCGGGCGGGGCCCGGCGGGTGGCGGACAGTGCGATCGTCGCGCTGAACAGGCGCGGCCTGCTCGTGGTGCACGCCTCGCAGGTGCGTACGGTGGACGGGGAGCTGCCCGGGCATGCGGTCGAGCGTGCTGTGTTCGCGTTCTGCGGGCGAACCAAGAGCGTCGGCACCGCCGCCGTGCAACGCTTCCCGGAGATTCAGGAGATTCAGGAGATTCAGGAGATCGGCCGTCGGCCGGCCGCATGGGGCCTGGTGTAGGGCGCGGACCGTCGGGTGACCCGTAGGGGCAGGCGATGCCTGGAGGCGGCCGGGCGCGACGCGCGCGTGCCGGAGTACGTGCTGGGCGGGGCCACCGGGCTCCTGGACGGGACGGCGCGACGCCCGGCCTGCAGCGGCAGCGGCAGTTGCGGGGGTGGAGGAGGCGGCGAGTGAGGTTCAGGGCCAGTCCACAACGGGTCGGATGGCTCGAACCGAGTGCCCCGCCCGGGGCCGCTACCGGCCCCTGCCGGTGCTGCTGCATTTGTTGTGGTGCGGCTGCTGGCCTGGGCCTGGGAGGGCGGCACCGTGGACCGCATCAACCCTGGGATTTAAACCTGTGGGCCGATGCCGTACGGGAGGGGCATATGACAGGGTTCGGTTGTGCCCACGGACCTTCCGTGACGGCACGATTGACGATCCGTGACACGGAGGTCCCATGACCGTCTCGCCCTTCACCGCCCACAGGAGCCCGACACGCCGCCGCGTGCTGGGAGCCGCGCTGGCCGCCGTACCCCTCGTCGCCATCGCAAGCCCCGCGTGGGCCGACCCGGACGGGCCCGGCCCCGCCGCGGAGCGGCTCACGCTGCCCGCGCCCACCGGCCCGCACCCGGTAGGCACGGTCCCGCTGCACCTCGTCGACCGGTCACGCCCGGACGACATAGCGGGCCCCGGGCGTTTCAGGGAGCTGATGGCCACCGTCTGGTACCCCGCCCGGGCCGTCGAGGACTACCCGGTGGCGCCCTGGATGCCGGCCGGCGCCCTTCAGGCGTTCCTGACCGACGCCGGGTTAAGCGGTCTCATCCCCCTGGCACCGCTCACTGCCGGCCGCGTGGGCGCTCCGGTGCGGCGGTCGGGCCGACGGCTGCCCGTCGTCATCTTCTCGCACGGCGCGCACAGCCACCAGGGCGACCACACCGTCATGGTGCAGGAGCTCGCCAGCCACGGATACGCGGCCGTGACGATAGCCCACCAGTACGACACGTACACCGAATTCCCCGACGGCCGGGTCGCCGTCCCGCTCTACGACCGGAAAGCACCGACGCTGCCCGGGGACTTCGCGGCCGACCTGCACTTCGTCCTCGACTGCGTCGAGCAGCTTGCCGCCGGGTGCAATCCGGACGTCGACCAGCGCCACCTGCCGGCGGGGCTGCTCGGCTCCCTCGACCCGCGGCGCATAGGCGCGTTCGGCTGGTCGAAGGGCGGAACGGCCACCGCCTGCGCCGCGCTCGCGGACGACCGCATCCGGGCCGGTCTGAGCCTCGACGGTCCGATGCAGATGAACCCGCCGCTCTCCGGTGACCTGGACCGGCCGTTCATGATGATGTCCGCCGAGTTCACCCGGGCCACGGATCCCGCGGCCGCCGCGTTCTGGTCGCATCTGCGGGGCTGGCGGCTGGACATCCAGGCCCAGGGCGCCTCCCATATCTCGTACGGCGACAACGAGGCGCTGTTCCCCCAGGTGGCGAAGCTGTTCGGATGGAGCGGGCAGCAGCTCCAGGACGTGATCGGCACCCTCGACCCCGACCAGGCGGTGAAGATCCAGCAGGCGTACCCGCTCGCGTTCTTCGACGAACACCTGCGCCACCGCCCGGGACACCTGCTCGACGGACCGTCCCCGGCCTTCCCCGCCGTGACGTTCCTCCCCTGAGACCCCGGGACCCCGGGACCCCGGGACCCTCTGGGCATGGCGCCGAGGCCCGTCACGGTCGCCTGGGGGAGTAGACGCCTGGGGAGCAGCCGACTGGGCCGAGTCCTGCCCCAACCGCCTCGGGCTTCAGCGCACCGCGGAACGACTCGTCTTCGAGCGGGGAGAGCGTGGCGACGCCACGACTGGTCACGCGCCCTTGCCACGAGGCAGGCCGGGCGGAGCCGTTGTCAGTGCCGGGCAGCATGATGACCTCCATGACCGAAAACAGTGCCCTGCTCTCCCCTGCCGCCTACACGGAGGCCGTCACCACCGCCGTGGCGGCGTCGGCCGCGTACTACGGCGACGGGACCACCCCGCTCGGCGACGACGAGTACGACGGCCTCCTGCGCGCCATCGCGGCCTACGAGGAGGCCCACCCGGACGAGGTGCTCGCCGAGTCGCCAACCGGCAAGGTGGCGGGCGGGGCCGTGCAGGGGGACGTGCCGCACTCGGTGCCGATGCTCTCCCTCGACAACGTCTTCGACGCCGACGAGCTCGCCGAATGGGCCGCCGGACTGGAACGGCGTCTCGGGCACCCGGTGGCCGGGTGGTGCGTGGAGCCCAAGCTCGACGGCCTCGCCGTGGCCGCCCGTTACCGGGGCGGCCGGCTCGTCCAGGTCCTCACGCGCGGTGACGGACTGGCCGGCGAGGACATCACCCACGCCGCCGACGCGGTCCTCGGTCTGCCGCCCGTGCTCACCGAACCGGTCGACGTCGAACTGCGCGGTGAGGTCCTGCTGACGACCGCCCAGTTCGCGGAGGCCAACCGGACCCGGCTCGCCCACGAGGCCACGCCCTTCGCGCACCCGCGCAGCGGAGCGGCCGGCACCCTGCGGGCCAAGGACCGCCCCTACCGGATCGAGCTGACCTTCTTCGCCTACAGCGCGATCGGCCTGGGCGACCTCGGCCACCTCGCCCTGCTCGAGACACTTGCCGCGTTCGGGGCGAACACGGCCGCCAGCACGGTCGCCGCCCCGATGCGCTGCGAGACCGTGCAGCAGGTGCAGGAACGTATCGACATGATCGCCGGCCTGCGCGCAGAGCTGCCGTTCGGGATCGACGGTGTCGTCGTCAAGGCCGACGCGGCCGAGGACCAGCGGCAGGCGGGCAACGGCTCGCGCGCCCCCAGATGGGCGGTGGCCAGGAAACTGGCGGCCGAGCACAAGGTGACGCGTCTGCTGGCGGTGGAGTGGAACGTCGGCCGGACCGGGATCATCGCCCCGCGTGCCGTTCTGGAACCCGTGGTCATCGACGGGGTGACGGTCACCTACGCCACGCTCCACAACCCGTCCGACATCACCCGCCGCGGGCTCATGATCGGTGACCAGGTGTTCGTGTACCGGGCCGGGGACGTGATCCCCCGGGTCGAGGCCCCTCTGGCCGACCAGCGCACCGGTGCCGAGAGCCCGATCGTCTTCCCCGAGGCGTGCCCCCGCTGCGGCGACGCGGTCGACACCTCCGAGCAGAGGTGGCGGTGCGTGCGCGGCAGGAGCTGCCAGGCCGTGGCCTCGGTGATCTACGCGGCCGGACGCGACCAGCTCGACATCGAAGGTCTCGGCGGCACGCGGGCGGTCCAGCTGGTGGAGGCCGGCCTGGTCAAGGACATCGCCGACCTCTTCACGCTGAACCGTGAGCAGCTCCTCGGCCTGGAGCGGACGGGCGAGACCAGCGCCACCAACCTCCTGGCCGCGATCGAGACCGCCCGCGGGGCCGCACTGAGCCGCGTGTTCTGCGCCCTCGGAGTCCGCGGAACCGGGCGCACGATGTCCCGCCGGATCGCCGCGCACTTCGGCTCGATGGCAGCGATCCGGGCCGCCGACGCGGACACGCTGGCCGGAGTGGACGGCATCGGCACGGAGAAGGCCCGCGTCATCGCGGCCGAACTCGCCGAACTCGCCCCGCTCCTCGACAAGCTCCAGGCCCAGCGGGTCGGCACGCAGGTCACCGAACCGCAGCACGAGCCCGCGCCCGGGGCGAACGACGCCCAGAGCCCGGTGGGCGGTCCGCTGGCCGGGCAGGCGGTCGTGGTGACCGGCTCCATGACCGGCCTCCTCGCGGCGTTGTCCCGGAACGAGATGAACGAGCTGATCGAACGGGCCGGCGGAAAGGCGTCGTCGTCGGTGTCCAAGCGCACCACCCTCCTGGTGGCGGGCGAGAAGGCCGGCTCCAAGCGCACCAAGGCCGAGGAGCTGGGAATCCGCGTCCTCGACCCCGAGGAATTCGCCGCTCTCGTCGCTGAGCTCCTTCCCACCTGACCGTCGCTGTCCGCTTGGGGGAGGGGCGGTGAGTGTGATCAAGGTGATGGCCGAGGCACCGGTGCGTCCCCCGTCGCGTGCTGCTCGGGCCGGCACTCCTCCGGGTGACTGACGTACAGATCCGCTGACGGCCGGTCAGTCACGGCGGTACACCGGGTGCACGAGAGATCATCACGACCATCCGGAGGTCCACGTGTACGTTCAGCGATCCGTTTTACGGCGGACCATCGCAGCGGTGGCCATCGCGGCAGGGCTGGCGCTGCTGGCACCGGCGCCGGTCACAGCCGCCCCGCACCCGCCGAAGCCGCACCGGCAGGTCTATGCCTACGTCACCAGCCTCGACGGCCACGTGTACGTGATCGACACGAGGAGCAACCGCGTCCTGGAGATCGGTACCACCGCGGTCGGCGGCGGCCCCGAGAAGGTGGTGGTCACCCCTGACGGCGCCCGTCTCTACGTGACCAACGCCTTCAAGTACGTGTCGGCGGTCAACATCGCCAAGAAGAGCGTCACGAACATCCCCTACGACAAGAGCGAGCTCTCTCCCGACATCCTCTACGGAGAAGCGATCGCCCCCGACGGCAAGCACGCCTACGTGGCCGTCCAGAATCCCTTCCACGGGGACAAGGTGTCGGTGATCGACACCGCCACCAACGAGGCCTCCGCCAGCATCAAGGTCAACAGGCCCGATCAGGTGGTGATCAATCCCAAGGGCAAGCGCCTCTACGTGTCCGACAGCAAGGGCGGCCTGTCCGTGATCAACACCGTCGACAACCAGGTCATCGCCACCATGCGCCTCAACGAACCGGCCAACGGCATGGCGGTCACCCCCGACGGCAAGCGCCTCTACGTGACCGGGGACAGCGGCGCCCTCTCGGTGGTCAACCTCACGAAGCGGAAGATCGTCCGCACCATCCCCGATGCCGGCACGGGCGGGCTGGCGATCAGCCCCAACGGCAACCGCGCTTACGTGGTCGGCGTCAACACCAAGATCAGGCAGGGCAAGGTGTCCGTGATCAACCTGAACACCGACAAGATCACCAAGACCGTCCCCATCGGCGACATCCCGCCGAGCACCGGGTCGGGCAGGTACTTCCTCCCCGCGGAAGTGGCCCTCACCCCCGACGGGAAGAGCGCCTACGTGGTCGGCTCCTACGGCCACTTGACGCCCCAGGGAACGGTGTTCGCGATCAACACCGAGACCAGCGCGGTGACCCCCATCACCGTCGGCGCCGGCGACACCATGGGGGTAGCCGTCGGCCGACTGTGACGACGTCACGAGCGCTGGTGGTGCCCGGCAGCCTGGCGCTCAACTACCCGGTGACGGTCTCGCGCGCGTTGGCGGCGCTGCGTACGTTGACGGCAGGCCACCTCCCTCGCCGTCTCCTCCGGCTACGAGGGCACGCCCACGGCCGGGCGTCCGTCCCGGCTTCGGGGCGTTGGGTTGAGCACTGCGGCTTGCTGAAGGAGCCGGAGGCCGTCCCTGCCGCAGCACACGCGATCTTCGCGGCCCAGGGCTCCTCGGCCCACGCCCTTCGCCGTGACAGGCGTCCCCCGATCCCGTAGGGCAGGGGGCCGACGAGCGGCTCCGCACCCGCGGAGCCCTCCCGGCGTCCACGGATGATCACAGAGGCGGCGGGTAGGCGCCTCGGAGGAGGGATGGTTTCCATGGAGCGAAGTGACTGGCTGCTGACACCGGGTGAGCGGGGCAACCCCGCCACCCGCCTCGACCATCGCCGCCCCGACGGAAACGCCTGGTCGGTGGGGAACGAGGCCCGCCCGGTGGTGCACGGCGCCGCATACTTCGCGGAGCTGCTCGAACGGATCGACGCCCAGCGGGCGGGGGACCTGCTGCTGTTCACCGACTGGCGGGGCGACCCCGGCGAACGCCTCGCCCCGCACGACCGGCCCCGCGGTGCCAGGTCCGACGAGGACCGCCGCGGCACGGAGATCGGGACGGTCCTCGGCCGCGCCGCCGAACGCGGAGTGATCGTCAAAGGGCTGGTCTGGCGTTCCCACCTCGACCGACTGCAGTTCAGCGAGCGCGAGAACAGGCACCTCGGCGAGGAGATCGAGGCCGCCGGCGGCGAGTGCCTCCTCGACATGCGGGTCCGCCCCGGCGGCTCGCACCACCAGAAGATGCTGGTACTCCGCCACCCCGGCCGCCCCGCAGACGACATCGCGTACATCGGCGGCATCGACCTGTGCCACAACCGCAACGACGATGCCGCTCACGGCGGTGACCCCCAGTCCATCCCGATGGCCAAGGCCTACGGACCGCACCCGCCCTGGCACGACTTGCAGCTGGCCCTGCGCGGCCCGGTCGTCGGCGACGTGGAGGCCGTCTTCCGCGAGCGCTGGGAGGACCCCGCCCCGCTCTCCCGCAGCCCGCTCACCCGCCTGCGGGAGCTCTGGCACCACGAGGACACGCACGCCGACAGCCTTCCCCCGCAGCTGCCCGACCCGGCCCCCTGCGGACCGCACACCGTCCAGGTCCTGCGTACGTACCCGAACCGGCTGCTGCGCGGCTACGCGTTCGCCCCGGACGGCGAGCGGAGCATCGCCCGGGGCTACCTCAAGGCCCTGCGGCGGGTCCGTTCCCTGATCTACCTGGAGGACCAGTACCTGTGGTCCCCCCGGGTGATCGACTCCTTCGCGCGGGCCCTGCGCGACAACCCCCGGCTGCGGCTGATCGCCGTGATCCCGTCCGTGCCCGAACAGGACGGCCGGCTGAGCCTGCCCATGAACCTCATCGGACGCATCACCGCCCTGAACGCCCTGCGCGCGGCAGGCGGCCCGCGGGTCGCGGTCTACGGGCTGGAGAACCACGCGGGGACACCCGTCTACGTACACGCCAAGGTGTGCGTCCTCGACGACGTCTGGGCGTCGATCGGGTCGGACAACATCAACCTCCGCTCCTGGACGCACGATTCGGAGCTCAGCTGCGTGGTACTCGACGACAGGGAGGACGGCCGCCCGCCTCGCGACCCGGGCGGCCTGGGCGACGGGGCCCGACGGTTCGCCCGCGAGCTGCGCCTGGAACTCTCCCGGGAACACCTCGACCTCGATCCCGCGGACAGTCCGACCGCGGACGACGCGCTGTGCGACGCGGAGACCGCCTTCGAGGCCTTCGCCTCGTCGGCCGCCGCTCTCGACGACTGGCATGCGGGCGGCCGCCGGGGCCCCCGCCCGCCGGGCCGCCTTCGCCGCTACCGCCCACCAGACCTCTCGCTCCCGATGCGCGTCCTCGCCACGCCCCTCCACCACGCGCTGGTGGACCCGGACGGCCGCCCCTTCCGTCTCCGCCGCCGCAATGCCTTCTAGGCCGGGCCCCGACACCTCCCAGCGCCTGGGCGCCGTGCACCGCAGGGTCTGCCGTTCGGTCACTCGGTCCCTGCGTCTGTCGGTTCCCTCAGCGTTTCCGCAGGCCTGCGCCACTGGACCAGCCTCCCCGGCAGTCCACGCCTGCCCCCCTGGCAAGCCCGCCATGGGAACCCGGGGAGCCACCAGCGCGGCCGCCCACTACGTCACCCCAGCCAAACACGGCTCGCCCAGGCCCTCGCCGCCCGAACTCTCACTGTCGAGGCCGGCCACCTGATGCCCGTGCCCGCACCGCGCCTGCGCTCCGGCACCGAGATGGCCCGCGCGCTCGCCCGCTACCCCGGAGCGCGGGCCGCACCGGCGGAGTTCTGACGGGCCGGTGCAGTACCGTGTCCGCGGTGACCGGGGTGCCCGCGCGGTTGCTCGAGCCCTCGCCTACCAGGCCGCACCGGACCTCTTCGCGATTCTCATGTGGACACGGCTCGGACGAGGACCAGAGCCAGGGCCTAGGACAGTGGCCGACCGCCAAGACCAGTCCGCCCGACGCCACGAGGTGAGAACGTCACCGGTCCTATCCATCCCTGGCGGACGAGGGCGATCTGGGAGGGCAGCGGTGACACCGGGTCGAGTGCCCTCCCGCGCGCCCAGTTCTCGAGCAGCCCCTCGGTCGTCTCTACCGCGGACACCACCATGGTCACCTGCACGTCCCCGTTGCTCCAGGTGTTCCACAGTGCCCACCCCTCCGGCCTGGGGTCGACACCGATCCGGGCGCACACCTCCTCGTACGCCTCCTCCACCCCAGCCGGCATCGCCCTGGGCTTCAACACCGAGGCCCCGACGAGGCGGACCAGAGGTCGGTCCTCGTCCAGGCAGCCGTCACCGTCGAAGTGGTAATGACGCAGCGCCCGCGCAAGCTCGTTCACCCTGCGCTGGAGCGGTGTCGCCCCTTCCGGGTCTGCCTGGAACGAGAGCCATCCTTCGTTGGACGCCTCCACACTGACGCGGTTGGCGAGGCGCTCGATCTCCCGGAGATAGTCCAGGTCACTGAGCTCAGGTGAGGTGGTCATGGTCGGAAGCTTCGCATCATGCCGCCGACGCCGACACAGGATATCGACCCGGTACGCAGCACCCTGCGTACTGCACGTCCAACGGACAGGCCCAGACCGTGTCGGCTGTTGGGGCCGTTGGAAGTGCGTCGGCCACTTGCACCGATGGGTCAGTAAACGAGGCAGCGGGCCCCGCATTGCCCCCGAGGAAAGCAATCCTCGTAGCGTCTGGGGGTGCATCGGTCCGGGGACACTACGCGATGGGTGTCGAGCCGAGCGAGATGTCCTGTGCGGACGGCTCACCGATAGCGCTGGTGAACAGCAGGAAGAAGCCTTCGTCCTCCTCCGCCACCAGCCTGCATCTCGCCGGCAACGTCGACCTCGGCAACCACCGCACGGGCTGTGAACCTGTATGCCATACGCCTGGTGTCCAGGGGGAGGAGCGGCTACAGATGAGGCCAGGCGACGACCGCGTCGAGGCCGTAGGGCTCGCCCGCGCTGATCTCGGTGGCCGCCGGCACATTGCCGAGTGCGGTGGGCCGAAGTACGGCCGCTGGTGGGAACAGGCGCCGCATCGGTGTGCCGGCCTCCCCGGCCGCCTGGACCTGGGCCTCGGTGAGCTGACCGTTCGGCAGCTCTTCACCGGAGGCCAGCCGGGCGCGGCGACCCCTGCCGCCGCCGCGACAGGTCGGCCGCGTGCCGCGAAGGCCAGCCGCCCTCCCGGACGCGTACCAGAGCGAGCTGCAGAGGGTGCCCGAGGAACGCCAGCAGGGTCGTGGCCGGCGTCAGCAGCAGGAGCTCACCGATGCTCAGGTGTCCCGCGGTGTAGGTACCTATCCCTTCGGCGTGTGCGCCGGAGCGGACACAGGCGGCGGAGGGCCTGGCCGGCGGTGTGGCCGCTGCCCGGTGTTCGCAAGAGCCAGGCCGGGGCGGGCGCGATCGCGGCTGGCGGCAGGGCGTGGAGATGCGGGAGCGGGAGTTGCCTTTCGGGATGCGCGCCGGGCTGCGGCCAGCCTACGTCCGCCGCTGCGCCGTATGGGAAGCGATGGCGGACCTAACCCTGGACGGCCAGCCGTACGCGCCCGCGATGGCGGCGGCCGGCGGGCACGTCGGCCACTTCAGCCGCCCGGAGCAGTTTGCCGAGCTGCTGGCGGGCGTGGCTACTGCCCCCCACCGCCTACCTCGGCGGCGGGGGCGCACAGTGGGGTGTGGTTTCCGCTTCCGCGCCCGCTCCGCCTGCGAGGCGGGCAGGTCCTAGCCGGCCGGCTGCAAGGCCCAGTGGTGCGGTTCGATGGGGGCCGGCCTCACCACGAGCCGGGCGACCACGCCGGGATCGTCGACGAGCCTTCCCCATGAGGGGGACCGGTCGCCGGGGGTGTGCTCGATGTCGGCCCACACCGTGCTGCCGGGCCCGGCGGAACCGTAGAAGACGGTCCACTCGGCGTACCTGTCGCACTTGTCGCTGATCCCCACCTTGTGGTCGTCCGTCAACCTCAGGCAGCCGCGGGGGGCCGAGTTCGGCACGGAGACGGTCATCGTTCCGTTGGGCTGTTGTTGTACCTGCCAGTTCGGCGAGGTGTAGGTGCTGTCCGTGCAGTCGCCCAGTGACACCGTGCCGACAGGTCCGTGCAGCTTGGGCCAGACCAGGCACTTGCCGTCCGCGAGCGCTGCGAACCGGTAGACCCCGTCGATGAGCGGGGCGGCATGGGCGGGCTGCGCGAGCGCCGCAGTGGCCGCGACGGCGGCCATGAGGGCGATGACTCGTGAACGCATGGGACGGGACTCCTCGAACAGCCGTGGTCGAACCGATCGCACGGCACTGACACGGTCGGCATACAGTCCGCCGGGGACGGCGGCGCACCGATCCTGGAACACCGGTCCGCCCGGTAGCGGCCGGCGGTGGCCCCGGTCACTCGCCTGGCTGAGTCACGTCACCCGACGGTGTGGCGGCTCGGGCTGCGGCGCTGCGCGGTGCCGGCGCGGTGTCCAGCCCGTATCGGCGCCCGAACCTGGGCCGGCGTGGACCGTCGAAGAGCTCGCCGCCCATGAACGCTCACTGCGGGGAAGAGTGTCGTGGCGGCACTCTGCGCGCAGGTGCCGCCAGGTCCCCCGGTTCAAGCGGCCGTCCGCCTCCTCACCGCTGACACTGCAGAGCGTCGGCACCCGCGGTGATGACTTCGGCGAGCCGGTTGGCGACAGCTGCGTTGCATCCTCCGAGCCGGACGAATCCGTGGCCGGCCACCGGTCCGTCGTTGTACAGGGACGGGAGGGTCATCCCGGCGAGAGCGAGCGCCGCCTGGAGGTTGGCGACGGCGTCTTCGCCGGCCTGGTAGGCGGCGTCCTGACGCCGCTTGTACTGGATCCGCTCGGCGTAGGTCATTTCGCACACGATGCTTCGTGCCTTTCGTCGTAGGCGTGGGCGGTTGGAGTAAGGGCGGGAGCGCGTCGTGGTTTCGCTCCGCTCGGGCCATCGGGGTGCGGCCCCCGCGCCGGGACGTCGCCCCGGGACACACCGGTTCCCTGGGCGGCGCCGCTCACTTGGCGGGCAACGGGCACCCCCGCCGCAGTTGCCGAACGGGGACCGCCGTGCCGAACGGGCGTGACCCACGAGGGCCGCGGCAGCCGGATGCCTGGGGTCCGAGGACGACACGGGCCACAGCCGTTGAACGGGTCCCGGCCTGGACAAACTGTCCGGCAGAGTCTGCGCACGGCCCGTGACCATCGCTTTCGATCTTCGTTTCAAAGGTGAAAGCGAGCACCCCTTTGAACGAGTGGGAAGGACCGGGTTGTCCAAGAAGTCAGCGGCTGTCACCGCCTCCGCTCTTCGCGGTCGCCCCGCCCGGGACGTTCGGCCTTCCGACGTCATGGTCCGACAGCGCCGTGGGCGCCCTCAGACGGGCGCGGGAGCCCCGCCGCGTCCCCCCTGTAGTCAGCATCAGCGTCAGCACCTCATCTCGTCGGAACGTGGATTGTCGGCCGGCCGGCGTCCGCCGACGGTACGGATTTGAGGGCCCGGCCCTCCGGCGGGAGCTCACTGACTCGTGCCGAGCAGACAACTGAAGAACGCCGCGGCTGCCCCCGTGCCGCCTGCACGACACGGTTGCCCGTGCCCAAGCGTGGATCCGCAGCCCCGCCCTGCGCGAAGGGCACCGCCGCCCGCGTGCGGCCGTCATGCGCCGTACCCGAATCTGTGACCGCCGGACGGAGAACGATCCGCCCCTCTGTCTGCCACGGAGTAGCCGGGCCGGGCACCCTCCGGGCCGCGCCGGGCCGCGGCCGTCCGTCCCACCCGGAGCGCGACGGAAGGGGACCGGGTCCGGTGCCGTGGAGCGGCCTGGCGGGGCGGCCGCGTGAGCGTGATCTGGCGGACCAGCTGCTGGAAGCAGGCCAGCGTCGCGACCGCGGGAAGCGCGCACGACGTCCCGGCGGCGAGCGTTCTGGGTGCCTGGGCCACACAGAGGAGCGTCGCCAGCGTGGAGAACAGCAGCACGATCGACCAGGAGTGAAGCGCGCGGCGCTGGTGCAGCGCGGACCTGAGGATGGACAGGGAGGCGGCCATCCAAGGTCCGTAGATCAGCAGGGGCCACCAGCTCACGACTTCGCTGGCCGTGTCGAGTTCAGCGCTGTGGCGCAGGGCGTCGCAGATGACCAGGCCACTGAGGATGCTCACCACGGCCGCGATGACGGCGACCAGCACGGCGGTGAAGAGACTGCCGGTCTGCAGCAGGGTTGCCGCCGCCGTCCGCGACGCGTTCCGGCGGTGCGCACTGCCGGCTCGTCTGGGCGGCTGCTCGGCAGGGGTCTGCTTCAGTCCCGCGACGAGGCCGATGGCGCTGACCGGTTCACCGTTGTCGTCGTAGCCGACGCGGGTGAAGGGCTCCGGCGGGCCGGGTGCGGCGCCTTCCTGGAGCAGGATCGCGAGCTCTTCCCCCGGATCCCACGGCCGGTTCTCCTCACCGGGACCGCCGGGTGGTTCCCCCGGGTCCGGCTGGCGCCAGAACAGGGTGGTGTCCGGCGGGGGGTGGGAGCCGTGCAGGTCCGGGTATCCGTACGGCTCATACACGGGAGCTGCCGCCCGAGTGCTCGCTGACGGCCGTCCCCGACGGCGGGGTGCCCCCCGACCTCCGGTCGAATTCGTCTTGGATCGTTCTCATCGCATGGAGGAAGTCCTCGAGGACCGATGCCGAGTAACGCAGGTCGATTTCGAGGCCCTCGTCCTCCAGCGTTGCGTTCCTGACCTCGCCGTCGTCAGCTGATCCGGGAGTGAAAGTCCACTTTCCGATCCGGGCGGGCCCGGTTCGGACGTCATCTCCCCGTCCGGCTTCTTCTGGAGGGCTGCGGAAGAAGATGCGGGGCTTTGCTGTTGTCATATTCCATAAACGCTGTCGATGTTGGTCTGGGTATGCGCCATTCAGGTGAGGGTGGCGGATGAAGAAGGGGTTGACCCCTTCCCTTGTCGTTTCTGCAAACGCGACAAGAACTCACCAGTTACGTCCTCCCGTACCGCAAATCCGCAGCTCAGTGAGACGGTGAGCGCCGGCCGACGCAGGTTCTCGCCGTACTGCTGCCACGCGCGCCTGTCCGCGGGCGTCCCCCTAGATGGTCGGTTTCATCCCTATACGTCGCCGACTCTTCATATTTCCATCGCCCCATGGGGCTTCCCCGGCGCCAAGCGGCCCCACATCCCACAGCAGCACGTCGATCCCCGACGCGGGTGCTGAACGTCGATTAATCATCAGTAAAAAGGCTGATAGGCCAACGTGGGCGGATTGCTGCGCATGGCTGCAATCCGAGGGGCGGGCACAACCCTGCATATGCCACTGCGTTATGCCAGGCAATCGAGGGGGCTGATCGTGTGCGCCGCCTCGAGCATCTGCCTTCGAAAGGACCAGCTGTGGCACACCTCCTCCCGTGGATCGTGCTGATCTCCGCCGCCCTGGGCGCCAGTTACACCGCTTTGACCTCATCAGGGACCGGCCGGCTGTGGCACGTGGACACCGTCGAACTGAGGCGCCAGCGACGCTTCGAGCACGTCCTGTCCTGCCATGTTGACGACCTCCAACTGGCCCGCCGACAAGCCGCGGCACCACTGGACAAGCCTCCCGGCGCATCCGCCTGCATGCCTGCGGAGCCGCTCGAGGGCGTCCACGAGCCGTGGGTGCCGCCCTTCCATCCGTGACCGAGCGCCGCTATCGCGCTGTAGCGGTGCACCGCTGCTCTCGGCCGGAATGCCACGAAATTCTCATTCCGGCAGGTCGTGCACGCAAACATGGCCGATATCACGGATCCCTAGGAAACCCCGGCAATCCGCACAACTCGGCGACGCAAAAACCCCGGCAATCCGTACATTGTTAGCTCCCCAAAGCGTCGGTCTTGAATGGCGGCCGCCCGTGTAATTCACGTTCGACGCACCTCCGTACTAAGTGTTGGCGAAATGGTGAGAAGTGCCTAAAGTAAAAAAAGTATCATCCGTCTATTCTTTTTTCACGCAAGGAGCAATCCAATTCGTGAAGGGACGCGAGCACACCCCCTTTGGTGACCTGCCCGACGGCGGCCCGTGGCGGGCCGCCGGCCGCCGCATCCGGCTGGCGACAGCACGGATGGCGAGCACAGTACGAGCGGCACTGATGCGGGTGACACGTCGCCTCGCTGAAGCGGGCGCAGCGACAGCAGCCACTCCGTCCCCGCCGGTAACGGGATCGATCCGTCCACTCCGCGACGAATACCGGGCGGGCTTCCCCCTGCCCCTGCCCCGGCAAGCACGCGACACGAGCGACGCCCACGGCTGTCCATGGTGCCTCGCCCTCGGAAACCCCGCCCCTCCCGACGGACCCGACCCCGAGCACTGACCTGTGCCGGGTAGGCGGTTGATGGTGCCGGGCGGCCGTTCTTGTTGCAGGGGGCGGGTGCCGAGCTGGTTGTGTTCTGCTCCGGCTCGGGCTGGTCGCCGAGACTGTCTGTCAGGTGGTGGGAGCAACCGGGCCTGTATGAGCGTGGCGGGGACTGCCGGTGATCTGCGGCCGTCGTTGCTGGTGGCGCGCTCGCAGCCCGTCCATGACCGCGCCGCGTCAACGCTTCCCGTGGTCGGCGCCTTCGGCGTCGCGCAGGGTGGTGAACAGGGCGTCGAGGGGCGCGGGGAGGAGGTCGAGGTCGAGGGCCTGGGTGAGGAGGTGGCCGTAGCGGATCTTCCGGCCCTTCTTGGTGCCGAGGAAGCGCCGCATCCGGTGGTGCGGGTCGCGGTCCCGTTGCGCGGGCTGGCGGATGAAGGTCTGCCACGGGACGAGGTCGCCCTCGGCCTCGATGATCTCTTCCACCCCGGGCATGCCCAGCGCGCGGATGAGCTCTTCCTCGAGGTCCTTCACGCAGACGAATACCTCGTGGCCGGCGGCGCCGGCCTGGTGGAGGGCGCGGTCGTAGAACGGCTGTTCCTGTTCGTCGCACAGCCCGGTGAGGCGCAGTCCCAGCCCGGGTGGGCCCAGGAGCCGGACGTAACGGCCGACGTTCATCGCTCCGCCCATGGAGATGACGCAGACGCCCTCGGCGGCCAGGTCCCGGTTCAGGCGTGCCGCCAGGGTCTCGACGGCGGCCAGGTCGCTGGGTCCCTCGACCAGCACCACCGCCGCGACGCCCAGTTCCGCGGCCAGCTTCCCGGCAGGCCCGCCGGGGCCGCCCGCCGCCCAGTCCATTACCGCGTTCCGGAACGCCTCCATGTCTGCCATGGGGTGATTCTGCTGCACCCTGGGCCGGGGTCGGCACTTGTTTTTCCCGGCTGCGACGTGCCGCTTCCATGGCAGTGCGTTGTGGCTCTGCGTCCGGTCCGGTGAGGCATCCGTTGGTGAGGTGGCTGCAGTATCGGGTCGGTCGGAGGCCGTGTCGTAGCCGGCGGTTGAGGTGGCCGGGGTCGGCGAAGGCGATGTGGGCCAGGGCAGTCCGGGGCATCTCTTTGGGACGGTGAACAGGGCTTTGCTCGGCTTCGGCCGTGACGTGGGGCCGCGGCAACGGCCCCGTCCTGGCCGGTCTTCCGCCAGGCGTGGTGCCACCGGACCGACCGGACGCTGACTTGTGACTCCTTCGTGCTGCCCGTGCTGCTCCGCCTGGCGGCGAACATCACCGACGGACTTTCCTCGCGGCGCCGTGCCTGCATCGCGGAACGGGTGACCGGCCACGTAAGTCTTGAACGAGAGCACATGCTGATGGGTTCCGGCGTCGGGCGCCGTTGGACATGGGCGGCGATGACGGCCGGCGGGCGGTTCAGGGTCTGGCAGGGCGGCGGCCCATGGAGCCCCGCTGGCTCAGGGGCGGAAGGCCGTGTCGTTCGCGGGCGGTTTCGTCGAAGTCGTCGAGGAAGGCGTGCAGTTCCTCGGCGAGGTGGTCCAGGCAGTCCACCGCAAACAGGAGGGGCTGGTAGCCGGTGACCTGGTAGGGCTGGCGGACGAGGTCGAGGATGTTCCATCGGCGGACGCGGGCCCGGTGGAAGCGGTGCAGCTCTCCGTAGGAGGACAACAACGCCGCTCCGTAGGCCTTGACCGTGCCGTTCTCGCGGGCGACGCCGTATTCGAGGCTGTACCAGTACACGCGGCTGATCAGATCGAGGGCGTCGTCGCTGTCCACGCGGCGCGCCGCCCTACCGACGGTGCGGTACAGGTCGGCGAACCAGGGGCTGCTCAGATGGATGCCGTGCCCGAAGACGTCGTGGATGATGTCGGGCTCCGGCGCGTACAGAGGCACAGCCGGGTGCCGCATGTACTGCACGGCGTGGAAGTAGCCGTCGGCCATCGCGCCCAGGAACCGCTTGTTGGGCACGATGCCTCCGGCCAGTGTGAAGGTGAACCCCGACAGCTCACGCAGCCGGTCTCCGACTTCGGCATGCTGCGGCACACGATCCGAGGGAATCGGCGCCTGCCGGCAAGCCGCTTCCACCACACGGCACACGCGCCCCTCGCGTGCGCCCGCCAGAGCTGCGTGCACCCGCCTCCAGACCCCGTGTTCGGCAGCCGTGTACTCGACGATGGGCGACGGCGCGCCCACCCGATGTCCTGCGGCGCTGGCGACAATGGCATCACGACGGCGCACGTACACAGGGTCGGCGAAGGCGGGATGAGCCTCGGCGCTTCCCAGTCTGCCGTCCTCCCTGACGGGGGTCATCGCCATCACCTCGACCACGGATTCTCCTGTTCGTCCATGTCCGCAGGAGGCGACGCCTCAGCAGTACGCAGCGGTCCGGCCTGCTCGTTACGCTTCAGCACACGGCGGAGTCCTGCCCCGACGGGTGAACCCGGCCCGGAGGGACCATCGGCACCACGCACCTGTCCCGACCGTCCCAGGGGTCAGCCATGACATTCCGGGTCCGGATCGGGATTGCATCGTTCAACGACGCTGCGCCCCGGGCGTCACCCGGGGGCGGCTGGGGTTCCTCGAGGACCTCGGCATCAAACCCCTGGGCCGGCTGTCTTGCTCTGATACGACATGCCGATGTTCACCGTCCCGCATAGGTTCCGCAGCGATCCGCCATCGCGGAACTTCGGATGACACCCTCGTCCCGCACCTGGCCGTCCAGAGCCCTCCAGCGTGTCTGGGTCGATGACGACCTCGAGGACCTGCTGTTGGGCGTGGCACCCTGGTCGGCGCTGAGTTCGTCGCGGCGCGTCTTGGTGTTGGAGATCCACACGCCGAGCTTCACGATCACCGGTTCCGCCTTGTCATCGACTGCGATTTCCTCCCCGTGGGCCCCTCGGGACCGGCCGGTGGGCGCCTTGCCGTGCGACCCACTGCTGAGGGCTGTCAGGCCGCGCTGAATGCCTGCTGTGCCTTGCTCGGCCCCTTCGCTCCCCGAGCGGTAGCGGGGGCGGGAGGCGGCTCCTGGACGGGTTCGACGCCGATCGCGGTGAGCCGTTTCCGCTGGTGGGGCAGCAGCCGCGCCCAGGTGGCTGGCTGCCTCTGCAGCTGGAGCCAGCGTCCGGTGTTGTCGCCGTCGAAGACGATACCCGGCGCGATGTGGGGCAGATGGCCGTCGGCGTCGACCAGGTCCGCCAGGATCCGGTGGTGCCGCTGCCAGTCGAGCGGCCAGGCGCAGTCCCGGTCCCCGTCGATCGCGGTGAGCTGCGCCGTGCGCTCCGCCGCCCCCGGTCCGGGTCTTTGTCCCGGCCGTTCTTGGCGCCCTTGCGCCGGAGGTTGGCCATGTGCTGCCCGATGGGCACCATCTCGCCGTCCTCGCCCCAGACGGCGTCCTGTCGGGGTGCGAGGTGTCCCGTGGCCCGCAGGTAGGACCGGAGCGCGGCGAGTTTGCTCTCCCAGGCTTCCTCGCCGGGTTCCCAGACCATTCCGGCCTCGGGCGCGTCCAGGCGGACCTTGCGCCGGTCCTCGGGCTCCCCGGCGCGGAGGGCTTGCGCTGCTGGTGCACCCATCGTCCGACACCGTGCGGTGAGGAGTCGCAGGTAGAGGGTGATGTCGTCGCCGGGCCGCAGCATGGTGACGTTCATCGGGCGGAGCTGGTCAGGGCGCGGAGTCTGCGTCCTGGTACTCGCTCAGCCGGTACGGGACCTGCGACCATTCCAAGGAGTCCCGGCTGATGAGCGGGATCTCCGGCGGTTCGCCCAGTACGCGTTCGAGGAACGCGAGGACCCCCATGCGGTGCCAGTCCCACCTCATCGTGTCCCACCCGACCATGACGGTCCAGCCGTCATCGTCTCCCGGCGGCCTGAGGAACACGCGGTCCCCCTGGAAGGTCTCGACCACCGGGACGAGTCCTCCCGCTTCCGGCACCACGGGATACGGGAACTCCTCGGGGAAGTGTTCCCGGGCGTCACGCGCCTCCTCGGAGACGTACGCGATGTAGTCCGGCAGGTTCAGCGACACCCCCCGGGGATGAGGTACGTAGAACGTGCCGTGGAGTACGCACGGACCGAACGCCGACACGAACCACTTGTAGTCGTCGGGCAGGGCAACCCCCAGTTCGCTCTCCAGCCCTTCCCACGCCGGGTCGGAGAAGCTGTTGAACCGGGGTTCACCGAGCAGCTCAACGACGCGTGAGCGGTCGGCCGGAGCTGCTTTGGGTGCAGTCATATCCGCCTTGTGCCGCGTTGTAGACCGTGCGGTCGAGGCGGTAGCCGTTGGAGCCGACCGCCTTGATCCTGATCGAGGAAGGGATGGGTGAGGACTTGTCAGGGTATACGGGCACCACCCCTTACCTGATCATCTCCGATCGGGTCGCCTTCACCAATTTCCCGCCAAGAGCACACCACCGCTGGCCTGTTACCGCACCCACTCCACCCCGAAGGCGGCGAGCTGGTCGGCGGCGAGTTTGCCGCGTCGGCTCTTGGTGTTGGAGACCCCCACCCCCCGCTTCACGACCACCGGCTCCGCTACGCCCTCGACCGCGATCTCCTCGCCGTAGGTCCCCGGGACCGGCCGGCCCGCGTGCTGAGCGCGGTCGCTACCGGGAGGGCGTCCATGGCGGCGGTGGCGTGGGCGATGCCGCCGGTACGGTCGCTGGAGCGGGCGAGTATCAGCGCGCGGTGGAGTTCCAGGTGGGTGGCGAAGCGGGGAAGGGCCGACGGTCGTTCGGCGAGCACCGGGCCCTGTGATTCGGTCGAGGCGCGTTCTTCGCCGAGGCGAGCCAGGAGCAGGGAGCGGAAGACGTTCAGCCGCCATCACGGCACCGCGTAGTCGGAGGTCTGCTCATGCGAGCCGGCGGTGTCGAGGATGCGCCGGCCCCGCGCGTCGAGGGCGAGGGCGGTGGCGCGGTCACCTCGGAGGGCGGCGGGGTGGGCTTTGCCGTAGACGGCGTTCAGCAGGCCCAGCGGCGGCCGCTCGACAGCGCCAGCGCCTGGTCCGCGAGAACATCCGCCACCCCCAGCGACGCACCCTCGTACCCCGGGGCGATGGCCGCCCGCACCCACACCCGCACATCCGCTCCCCCGACTGGTCGGCGGCGGTCGCGGCCATCCAGTACCAGCGCACCGCAGCGCTGCCGTCGCTGCCGGGAAGGTCTTGGCGTACAGGGTCATCAGCCGGGCAGCCACCGACCACAGCCGGGGAGTGTCGAGCTGCTGCTGCGCCACGAGACCTCGCCCGCGACGCGGCGCTGGATGTCGGCGGCGCCCACCGACATGTAGTGCGTGCCGTACGAGGCAAGCTTCGCCTCCCATTCCTCCACTGACGCCCCCCGGCCAGCCGCGCCGTGACTTCGACGCCTGTGTGCGGCTCGGGTTCGTTTCCCCGGTCGGCCGGCGGAGACCAACTACAAGCGGCAGGACGGCGTCACAAGGGGTCGACACCAGGACCGGCCGTCGCTGCACCCACCAACGGCCAGGCACGCTCGCCGCCTGTTTCACCTCCGGCGTGTGCGGACCGTGTCGGAGTCCTGGTAGGGCTGCCGTGGCGCCGTCGCGACAGTTGCAATCCAGTCGACGCGGCACGGTCGTGCTCCGGAGAATCAGCGCGTGAGCCTCAATGTGGATACCTACGTGTACGAAGCCAACGGAAAGTGGGCCCTCCTGGGAGATCCCGACGACGACTACAGCAAGACCATGGCCGGATTCGAGAGATCGCGCAGCAAGCTGTGGGGATCTGAAGCGGTTCGGACGCTGGGGGCTCGCTTCTTTCCCCGGCTCGACGGCGGTGACCTTCAGGTCGAGCCGGGAGAGATCGACGACTTCCTGGCCGAGTGCGAAGCGATACGCCCGCACCTCGCTCACCTTGGTGAAGTCAGCGGCTACGGCGCGGAGTACGTCACCCGGTGTTTCAACAACATCGTTGCCGCCTCCGTGCGAGCCAAAGCCGAGAGCGGCGGTGTCATCGTCTGGTGAGCTTGATCTCCATCCTCGGGTGACGCGGAGCCGGCATCTGCCAGGATCGACCGGGGTCTGCGGATGTCCCCGAGGTCCCCGGGCGTTTGACGGTGTCGCCGACGTCGTAACGGGGTGCGGGACGGCGGTTCTTCCTTCCGAGCGGCCGCCCGACCCGGGGGCGGGCCTGACCAGCATGCCGGGAGCAGGATTGCGCCGAGCTCCGGCGTACGCCGGCATCTCCGACGCCACGTAGCGAGCGGTCCACGGGGGCATCCCTTTGCCCGGCCTGCGGGCCGTACCGGCGGCCCGCAGGCATCCTGACAGGCGGGTACGGTGCTGTTAACTTGGCGGAGCCTTCGGGTCCTTGGTTTCCACAACCCCGCCACGCTACGCCGTACCGTTGGGGGAGCCGCTGCGGGTGCCGGCCGCGGGTGACCGCCTCGGTGGTGGGGCCGTCTCGTGAAGGCCGGTCTGCTGGTCTACCTCGGCGGGGACGTCGAGTTCCCCGACGTCCACCCGCCGTCAGCGCGGCCAGTTCGTCGGCGATTCGTTATTCCCCGGTGCCCCGGTGCCCGGCACTTCGGTCAGCCGGTCGGTCCCGGAGAGTGGGGAGCAGGCGGTAAGGGTTACGCGGGGAAGTAGTCCGTCGTGACGCAGCCCTCGATCTTGCCTTCGTTCTTCGTGTAGCCACTCGGGATCTTGCTGTTGAACCGCGCGCTGCACGACGCGACGAGCAGTCCGGAGGGCTTCAGCGCGAGCGTGGTGTCGCCGCCTGTCGGAACGATGGCGAAGTCCGCCCCGACCAGCGCGACCGCGTCACCTTCCTTTCCGGCTGCGTCGTTCGCCTTGAGCGCCTGCTGGAACTTCTTCATGTCGGAGACGGCCACCAGAGCAATCGGACCCCCCTCGGACTTGCAGTACATCTGCTCCTTCACGCCCGCTCCGGCGCCCTTGGGAACGTCCTCGAGCAACGTTTCCCCGTGCCGGCCCTCCGGGGGGTTCGTCTGCAGGTCCCTGCAGGTCGTGTACTGGTTGACGAACCGTTCCATCGCCGCCACGTCCTTCGCCTTCGGTAGGGCCTTGCCGCCGCTTCCAGCTTCGGCCTCCTCGCTTCCGCAGCCCGTCAGGGAAGCGAGCGCTATGAGAGCGGTTCCGGCGGTCAGAGTTCGGGACAAGCGCATGGTGTCTCTTTGGGTACGGCCCTGAGCAGGGCTCGCTACGAATGCGAGTGGGCATCGAGTTCCAGCCCCGATCTGCTCCGCACTCATTCTCGTTGATCATTCGCCGGCTTTAGGCGGGGGGTCGATGCACGAGGCGCAACGGCGGCGTCTCTGAGTCCTGGTCAGCGCGGCGTTCCAGGACGAAGGGTCCGCGGGTGGTGTGCTGGAAGCGGCGAGCCGCCGGCCGGGTCGATCAGCGGCTGTCGCGCCCGCCATTGCCTTGTGGGGCCGGACCCGAGGGGGCTGGTGGTGATCAGGCCCGCGGGGTGGGTGGCGGACCGGCTGACGGAGGCCCTGGGGATGCCGTTGCGGTGTCCACCGCGGGTGACCGCCTCGGCGGTCGGCCGCCCAGGGAAGGCTGGTCTGCTGGTTTACCTCGGCGGGGACGTCGAGTTTCCCGACGTCCCCCCACTTCGACGCCGCAGGCGGCTCGGGTTCGTCTCGCCCGGGGAGGGGGGGCTCGGTGGAGGTCGACTACAAGCGCCAGGGCGGCGTCACCGTCGTCCCGCTGTACTCCGACGATGACGTCGCCTTGCACTCTCGATGACTCGCTCTGCCCGCGCGGCAGACTCGCACCCCCGGCCGCGGAGGCGGCCGGGGGTGGTCAGATGCGGTGGAGTGGTGCGGAGTGCGTCCAGTGCCAGTTGACCGGGCTCCACTGCTTCTTCAGGGTCGTGCGCTGTCGGGCGTACGCCCGCAGTGCCTCCTCGACGGTAGCTGCGAGGTCGGTGAGGTCATCGGGGGCCGGAACGCGCAGGATCAGGTGCTGCTTGGTGTGGGCCAGCAGCAGGTCGCCGTTGGGGGCGCAGGATCCGAGGGTGAAGTGGGTCAGTGGCTTGAACGTCTTGCTGTCGGTGTCCAGTTTGGCGCGGAGTACTCCTTGCCTGTTCCAGGCGTAGAGGCCATGGCGGTTGAGGTGGAAGGCATGGCCTCGGTGCGGGTCGGCGGCGAGGTTGAAGCAGAAGCCGGTGAAGGGCGAGTCGCGCCACTCATGCAGGCCGTGAAGTCGTCCGGTCATTTCGCCCTGGTCGTCGACGAGGGCGAAGACGAAGGGCTGACCGCGGCTGCCGCCTCGGAAGGTCCTGGCGTAGAAGGGGACGACGAAGAGGTCGTCGGAGAGCGGAACCGGTCGGCCGAGGAGGGACCGCTCCCAGCCAGAGAGGCTGTCCTCGGCGGCGACGAGTTCGGTCAGGGCTGGGCGGGGGCGGTTCGCCAGACCGACGGGAGCGCCCCGGTACGTGGCGTGCGCGCGGAGGTCGACGTCACTCTGGTGTGCCGGCGCGGGGTCGAGCGAGGCGAGTGCGCGGATGGCCGGCTTGGAGTCGACGGTCAGGGCCCCCTCGGCGATGCCTACGAGGTTGGTGATGACGTTGCCGTACCGCCACACGCCGTACTCGGCGAGAGTGCACAGCAGCCGGCCCGAGGGGGTGACGCTGATGGAGCCGGCGAAGGGGTTGCCCTCAGCCGGCGTGAACTCCCGGTAGGGACGCCCGTCCTTCGAGTCGTAGACGGCCAGGACGCGGCTCAGATCAGGCGCGACGAGCGTGGTCATGTCCGGCGTCCCGGTGATGGCGAGAACCCCGTCGGGCAGTACGCACAGGCTGATGTCGCCTCCGTCAGCGACGTCCGAGTCCCCCTCGCGCGCGCCGCCGGTCCGGAACTGAGCGCTCGCCAGGACCTCGCCCTCAGCGGAGTACCGGGTGATGATCCGGTACCCGAAGTTCGCGACCTGCGGGTCCTGTTCCTCGTCGGCGACGCCGTAGGTGTAGCGGTGAACGCCGTACAGGGCGTACACCTCGCCGTTCGGGGCTCCGGCGAGGTCGAAGTGGGTCAGGCCCCAGCCCGTTGAGTAGAGCGCGGTCAGATCGAGGCCGTGGTGGTCCACCAGCGTGCCCGGCAGGGCCAGGGGAAGAGTCCGGATCATGCCTTCATCCTGCGTCACGGCACTGACAGTCGGCCCGCCGGGCGGCCAGCGGGAGCGTTCAAGCCCGCGGGAGGACGATCGGCGAGGGGGTAGCCGCTCAGCACTTCGGAGTCGGCGTGCCGCGCCGCAACCGCCTCCCCGGACCGTTGCCCGACCATGGCCCGAAGCGGCTACCAGGCCTCGGCACGGGTAGGTATGGGGGAGCGGTGCGTGTCCGAGCGGCGAGGGGCGGCGCGGGGTATGTCCGAGCAGCAGCGACGGGTCGTCATGCGGTGCACCTGGCCTGGGGATGCACGGTCTGTACCCGAGCACGTCGTGTACTGGATCGAGGGCGAGTCCCTCCCCGGCTTTCCCGGTGTCCCCCCGTGGGACTCCTTCGGCGGGCGCACCGCCGACCGGCTGCGCGTGCCGGCGACCGCCGGCGAGGTGAGCCGCTGGCGGGACGCTGTCGCCGCCTACGTCCACGAGGTCGAGTCGGCCGGCGACGGGCTTGAGGACGTTCGGGCGGAGGTCAGGCGTCGGCGTCGGCGGCTGACCGGGCGGCTGGCGGTGACACGCCGGCGGTTGGCGGATCGCTTGGAGCTCGCCGAGGAGTCGTACCGGGCCCGGGTGGCTGCCGCCGAACGAACCTACCGTCCGGTGCGCCAGGAGGTCGAGGTTCTCGTCGCGGTGGCGAAGGAGGAGGAACGGGCGGCCCGTGAACAAGAGTGGGCCCGGGAGGAGAGCGAACGGCTGGCCCGCGTCGCCGCGCGGGACCGCTGGGAGGCGCGGTGGGCCAACGTCGCCCGGGCCGCGGAACTCCGGGTCTGGACCTGGGAGTACGCGGGGCACACGCTTCTCGTCCTTCGCCATGACGCCCGCCTCCATCGGCAGCCGGCATTGACAGCCCGAGAGCTGGCGAAGCTCGTGGTCGTGCTGGCCGGTCGCGGATGCACCGGGGCGGAATGGGGGCGGGACGCGCGCCGTCCGGCGGAGGAGGTGGTCGGCCCCGGGGAGTTCTCCGCGTGGTGGCGTGACGTCCTGAGCGCGACGGTGAACGCCCGGACGCTCCAGGCGGCGGAGCAGGAGATCGTCTCCACCACCGAGCAGGTAGGAACGGCCCTCCACACGGCCGGGAGCCCCGGGATCCGGACCTTCACCGTGAACGGCTACAACTCCGTGAGCGGTTGGCGCCTCACCCTCGACTGGCCGCGGCACGTCACGCCGCCGAGCGTCGAACTGCCGGTCCTGCCCTGGGCCCCCGCCGGTGACCGCTGGTGGAACCGAAACTACGACGGCCGTCCCCACGACTACAAGACGCTGACCCTCACGCTCGGCTCCTCACCACCGGGTTCGGTCGGATTCGCCGAAGAGTGGACCGAGACCATCTACTACACCCACAAGCGAAGGAAATGGGTCTCCCACACACCCGCGTGGTTCGCGCGGACGCTGCTGACAGACGAGATCCGCCACCCCGGCCCCGGGGGGCACGACACCGACTACACCTTCCGCCTCGCCGAGCACGCGGACGCCCGCGAGTTCGTCCCCTTCGTCGCCGCCCTCGCGGACATGGTGACGACCGCGCTCCTCGAAGTCGCCCGCGAACACGGTGCGGCCGAGTGACCCCTCCGTGTGCCGCCTCCCCGCGCCGGTGCGGTGGCGTAGGCCGGTCACCGACACACCGACACACCGACGGCCGCCGCCGGCTGACTGCGGTGGCCGGGCGCCCGCCCGTCAGGCCGGGATGGTCTACGCCTTCGCGACGCCGTGGGCGTAGGCCACCTCGATGAGCGCGCGCTGCGCTGGTGTCTGCGCGGTCGGTTCGCGCAGCCGCTGGGTGTGAAGACGGGGGTAGCAGACGGCGGTGCTGAGCAGGGCGTGGCGGATGATCCATCCTGGGCTCGGCACCGCACCCCCGTGGAGGGGGAGAAGCCCGAACTCCCAGCCGATCAGCTCGTCGTCGGCATCGCTGCGGACCTCCGTCCAGCCCACGGTGATGTCCTGGCGGCGCTGACGCCGGCCGCCTTCTCCCGGGGGGGGTGACCGCCTCGGCGGTCGGCCGTCTCGTGAAGGCCGGCCTGTTGGTCTACCTCGGCGAGGGCATGGAGTTCCCCGACGTCCTCCCGGACCGGGGCGCGGCCCTCGCGCGCCGCCGGGACGTGCCGGTCATCCGCGACGGGCACGTGCCCCTGGCCCGGATCAGGCCGCCCGCCGGCTCGGCGTCCGAGGGTCGGCTTCGGCCAGGTCGTGCGCCTCGGCTGGGGTCGCTCCGGTCGGCTCGGTGGAGATCGACTGCAAGCGCCACGGCGGCGTCACCGTCGCCGGGCGTTCGGTAGTGGCCGGGCCGGTGGCAGCCGGGCCTGTGAGGACGACCTTCGCGCCGGGCATGGCGGCCGCGCGGCGTGAACGGCACTCCATGACGCTGATAGTCAGGGCAGCCCGATGGGTGCTGCCCTCAGCGGCTGACCGTTGAGCTCCTCGCAGCCGTCTTCGTCCCACCAAAGCTCACCTTGGGTGGTGAGGTAGGGATGCAGCCCGCGCACGTCACCGCCTTCGTGAATCGCGTGCGCGACTGCGTGGAGAAGGCTCGCAAGATCAGGCCAGGCATCGGTGAAGTCGCCGCCACCGCTGTGGCCTGCCCAGCCGATGCGGCCCGCGTCCGGGCCGGGACGTTGGTCGATCACCTGTGCCCCGCCATCGGCGCTCTCGGCCCAGGGGACCCAGAGAGGGTGCCACCAGGGCTCGTCGTCCCAGGGGCGACGGGTCAGGCCGTCGTTCTCCGCCGCGACATCCATGCGGGTCTGCCAATGGTCCACGATGCCGCTCACCGTGAGCGGTGACTGCTCCGGCAGGAAGGTCGACCAGGCCCTGACCCCGTTGTGGCAGTGCAGAGACTCAGCGAGGTCACTGGGCAGCGGGGTGCCGAGAAGCCGCTCTGCCTGCTGGATGTCGTTCGGTGTGGCAGGCGGATTGAGCACGGCGAAATCGGACGCCGCATGGGTCGCCAGCCAGGCGTCGATCCGGCGCCAGGATTCTGACGGGGGCAGGATTCGCTGTGCCATGGGGCCATCCTGCCCCACGCCTGTGACGAGACGGATCGGGGCCCTGCATGCGATGGAGGGAGGGCAGCCGGCGGTCGGCTGTTCGGCGCGGACGCGGGTGGTGGCGAGTCGGCAGGGGTAGTCCGCCGGCAGCCTGCGGGCAGTCCGCAGATCCTCCGGGTGCTCCTTCATGCGGACCACGTGGACGCGAAGGTCACCCCGCTCGAACCGGCCCGGCCCGGCCTTCTTCCAGCCGCCCTCGGCCAGCATGGCGTGGTTCTCCGCCCACGCCTGCTCGATCCCGGCCCACGCCTGCTCGATCCCGGCCCGCGGCGCCGCCACCGAGTGGTACGGGTACATCTGCGTCATGGCCAGCGCCGGCGCCGCGGTGGTGTCCACGAAGCCGTACTGGTGCCAGTAGTGGACGATGCGGCGGCGGGCGTCGCCCTCTGGTGTACGAGACGGGTAAGGACATCAAAAAGCTCACCCTGTACTTCGTGAGAGCAACCGACTCGGCCTCCGAGGTCTTCGCCGGCGTCGCCCTCTGAAGCTACTGCTGGTGGAGCCCTCGGCCGGCGAGCGTGAGGAAGGCTTCGCCCACCGCCTCCGACAGCGTCGGGTGAGGATGGATGTGGCGGGCCACGTCGGACGGCTCGGCGTCCCACCCCACGATCAGCTGGCTCTCCGCGATCATCTCCGACACGTGCGGCCCGACCATGTGCACCCCCAGCACCCTTCCGCCCCGCTCCGCGACGACCTTCACCGTGCCGCCCTGCCCGTGCACCATCCCCTTCGCCACCGCGGTCAGCGGCATCGTGTTCACCACCACGTCGTACGCCGCCTCGCGCGCCTGCGCCTCCGTCAGCCCCACGGCGGCGGTCTGCGGCGCCGAGTAGGTGACCCGCGGCACCGCCGCGTAGTCCACCGGCGTGCTCGCCACCCCGGCCAGTGTCTCGGCGACGAGCAGCCCCTCCGCGAAGGACGCGTGGGCCAGCCCCGGCGAGGGCGGCGGCAGGAGGTCGCCGACCACGTGGACGCCGGGGACGGCGGTCTCCAGCCGGGACCAGTCGGCCGGCGCCACGAACCCCCGTTCGTCGGTGGCCAGCCCGGCCGCCGCGAGGTCGAGCCCGTCGGTGACCGGGACCCGGCCGACCGCCACGAGCAGCCGCTCCGCCTTCAGCTCGCGCAGCTCCCCGCGCGCGGTCCGCACGGTGGCCCGGACGATCCCGTCCGCCACCGCCGCGCCCTCCAGCCGGGCGCCCGTCTGCACGTCGACGCCGCGCTTCTTCAGGCCCCGCGCCAGGTGCCGGGACACGTCCGCGTCCTCCAGCGGCACCAGCCGGTCCGCCGCCTCGACCAAGGTGACCTCGACCCCCATGGAACGGTGGAAGGAGGCGTACTCCACGCCGATGGCCCCGCCGCCCAGCACGAGTACCGAAGCCGGCAGCCCGGGCGCGAACAGCGCGTCGTCGCTGGTGACCACCGTCTGCCCGTCGGGCTCCAGCCCGGGCAGCGTGCGCGGCCGGGACCCGGTGGCCAGCACGAGCCCCCGGGTGGCGGTGTACTCCCGCCCGTCCTCGGTCCGGATGGACCGAGGGCCGGTCAACCGGGCGCCGCTGCGCAGCACCCGCACCCCGGCGTGCTCCAAGTGGCCTTCCACGCCCTTGTGGTTGCGGCCGACGATGTCGTCCCGGGTCGCGCTGAGCGCCGCCCAGTCCACCGACTCCACGCTCGCCCGTACGCCCCAGCGCTCGCGCGCCTCGGCTATGCCGTCGACGAGTTCGGCCGCGTGCAACATGGCCTTGCTGGGGATGCAGCCCCGGTGCAGGCAGGTCCCGCCCACCTTGTCGCGCTCGGCGAGCAGCACGGTCAGTCCGAGGGCCGAGGCGCGCAGGGCGGTGCTGTAGCCGCCGGTGCCGCCGCCGATCACGATCACGTCCGCGGTGCCGTCGCCGAAGTTGTTGCTGTCGTTGCTCATGTACCGAGCCTGTACCGGCCGTTCCCCGCAGTCCAAGGCAAAGATGTTCTGGACTCCATGCAGGTTCTTTATGCTTGCCGATCATGAGCCTGCGTCAGATGGAGTACTTCCTCGCCGTCGTGGAGGAGTCCTCCTTCACCCGGGCCGCCGACGCCCTGCACGTCACGCAGCCCGCCCTCTCCCACCAGGTCAAGGCGTTGGAGACGGCCGTGGGCGGCGCGCTGCTGGAGCGCATGCCGCGGGGGGTCCGGCTCACCGCCATGGGCCGCGCCTTCCTGCCGCACGCGCAGCTCGCCGTCCGCAGCGCCCGCCAGGCGGAGCGGGCCGCCCGGGCGGCGGCCGGGGTGGCCGGCGGCGAACTGCACATCGCCACCGTGCACGCCATCGCGGTCGGGATGCTCCCGGGCATCACCGCCCGCTGGCGGGCCCTGCACCCCGGAGTCTCCCTGGTGCTGCGCGAGTACGGTTCCACGGACGCCCTGGAGGAGCAGCTGGAGCGCGGGGCCGCCGACATCGCCGTGGGCCCCGAACCCAAGGACTGGACGGGCCCCCTGGTGCGGGTGGGCCGCGAGGAACTGGTCATCGTCGTCCCGTTCGACGACCCCCTCGCCGGGCGCGGGGCCGTCCGCCTCGCCGAGCTCGCCGACCGCGACTGGATCCGCTGCGCGATGGAACCACTGGTGGAGGGGCAGCCCGTCCTGGACTGGGCCTGCGGGGCGGTGGGTTTCACCCCGCGCACGGTGCTGCGTACGGAACACACCTCCACGGCCGTGCGGATGGCGGCCGCCGGGGTGGGCACCGTCATGGCCCCCGCTCACATGGTCCGGGGCGCCGTCGGCGAGGACTGTCTGCTGCTCTCCCTCGACCCGCCGTGGCACCGCCCCCTGGCGGTGTTCTCCCGCGTCCCGCTGACCGGTGCGGCGGCCGCCTTCACCGAGCTGACCGCCGGCAGCCAGGCGGTCGTCGGCCCCGACTCCCCAGGCCCGGGGCAGTAGCTTCCCCGTGATCCGGCGGTGACGGCGAGCGCCGTCCTCGCGGAGGGGGCGGCCCTCGGCCGGGAGGGAAAGGGATTCCGGGAGTCCGTGAAGCTGTCCGTTTCTCCGCACGTGCAGCTCCGATACGCCATGGTCGACTCTGGGCCCGCTGTTGTGGCGTGCCCGTCGGGAACGGAGATGCCATGGACGACAGGGAGACGTGGACGACGGAGGAGTAGCCCCGGTGGCGGGGTCGGTGGTGCCGCACTGGCGGGTGGGCCTGGAGGTGCTCGCGCCGGACTACCAGCGGCTGGTGGGCGTGCTGGAGGCGGAGGCGTGTGGGTCCGGGCTGCGGGCGGGGAGTTGGCCGCACGGCTGGGCCCTGGAAGCGGTGTCGGCGAAGGCCGAGGGGGTGCGGTCGAAGGTGAAGCGGCTGGTGGAGCGGGGCTGGCTGGCCGAGCAGCGTCCCGGGGTGTTCACGCCGAGGCGGGCTGCCGGGTGACGTTTCGGCTCCGGTGGCGGGCGAGGCAGCGTCCCGTGAGCATGGTCATCGACCACAGGACGGCGGCTTCGCTGCTTTTGGGCCGGGTCTCGTAGTCCCGGGCAAGGCGCCGCGAGCGCATCAGCCAGCTCAGCGTCCTCTCCACCACCCACCTGCGTGGAAGCACCACGAACCCGCTCATGTCGTGGGTGCGTTTGACGACCTGAAGGGTAAGCCGCCCTGGACGTCCCCTTGACCCGCGCTTCCTTTCGCACGACCGTCTCCAATCGTGCAATGCAAGGGGAGAAGGTCGGGTTCCGGGGTCAGGGGGACGTCGGGGTCCGTCAGACGAGGTGGATCGTGAAGCGCCTCACGACCCTGGGGTCCGTGGCGATCGTGTCGGAGTGGACCCAGCCGCGAGCCTTCTTGTACTCCCCGGTGCCGCCAGTGATCGCGTTGTCGAAGGGACCCTGGTCGACGTAGTTGAAGTACATCCCCTGCACGGTGAGCTGGCCGCCCGGGAGGATGTACGTCACGACGCACTGCTCCGCTTCATCGGCGCCGCCCCGGGTGGTGGTGCAGGTGCCGTGGGTCTCGCCGACCTTGTTGTGCTCCTCGTCGAAGAGGTCCGAGCGGACGACGACCTGATCGCCCTGCGAGACGCTGCCGGGGGTGACCGGGAAGCGGGTCAGCTGCTGCACCTCGGCCAGGAGTGTGATGATCCGGGCCTTATCCCTGGCCTGGGCGGAACCGGTGTCCGTCGCGGCGGCCGCGACGGGGGTGCAGGCGAGGAGGGTGACCAGCGTGGCCGTGCCGAGGCAGGCCGCTCTGATGGGGCGCATCATGCGACTCCTGAGGTTGATGTTCGGGAATGACCGGATGGCGAACTTTCATCCGATTGCGTTCGATTTCCTTCATACCCTCGACTCCGCCGCGCCGCGGAGCACCCCGGCACGAACCACCGGCACATCCAGCCGGTCGGACCAAAGTCAGGCGGCGGAGCTCGGCCCGTCGGCCCGTCGGCGGCGATGGCGCCCTCGCTGAGGATGACCGAGCGCGGGCAGAGCTCCAGGGCGTACGGCTGGCCGCGGGTGACCGTCAGGACGGTGACGTCCAGGGAGTGCAGGATGTCGACGAGCTCGCGGCGCGAGGCCGGCTCCAGGTTGCGAACTCGTAGCTCCTGCCGGCGTCGGGGCCGATGCCGAGCCGCTTTCGCAACCCCGCACCACGATCCGCGCACCGGCCGGTTGCAGACACGGTCGGCGGTCACCGGAGTCGCTGTACGGAACCAGCCTGAGCCCGCGCCGCAAGAACCTGCGCGGGCTCAGGTGTGGCCGGGGTGCTAACTGCGTTGGCACTCCGAGTACCGACGACTGGGTGCCGGTCAGGGGAGTGCGCGCCGTGGCTGCTCCTTGGAGGTGCTGGTCGGGGCGGCAGGTGAGCTGGCAGAGAAAGGGCGATGCTGGCTGCCCTGCGGGGCAGCCCGAGGGAGAACGCGACACAGACCTCTTCCTGGGAGTACTCGAGGAGATCGAACTGCGCCGCACGCGGCCCCGGCTCGTCGAGAGCTTCGATCAGAGCGCGTCGGCTGGTGATGGTGCGGTCGGTGAGCGGGACCGAGGGATACCGGCTGAGGTGGTCCATGACCGAGTCGGAGTCCAGCTGGACAAGGAGGCTCTTGGCCAGCCGCAGCTCCCCGTCCACGTCCGGGGCCTCCAGCTCGACCGCCAGGCCGGCCAGCTCCCGCAGGCCCGCCCCAGCCCGGTCGCGGACACCTGGATCGCCTCCGGCGGATCCGCCGGGGTGGTCACGCGGACTCCTGGGGCGGTGCGGAAGCCGAGCCGTTCGCCGGGATGCGGGGCTTCCACGGCCTCCTCGATGAGGACCTCGGCCCTCGTGTTGCAGCCGTCCTTGTCCGCATCGATCCAGTCCCCGAACTGCCGCTGCCCGTTGTAGCCCTCGCGGACCTCGGCCTCCACCGGCAGCTGGGCGACAAACTGCTCGATGCTCAGGGCGTCGAGCAGCCAGGAGGCCGACACGGAGAGCAGGAGCACCGGACGCAGCAGACCCACGGCGGTCATCACCGGACGCCGCCGGATCCGATCCGCCCAGGCCCCCGGCCGGGAGGCCGATCCGCTCACGCCGCCGCCCCCGGCCCCCCTCACCCGGGAGGGCGGGGGCCGGGCGGCAGGCGGTGCAGGAAGTCGGCGGGGAGGGCGTGCAGGGTGCGGCCGTGGAGGCCGGTGGTGGTCTGCGCCGTCAGGAGGGAGTTGAGGACGGACTCCTTTTCCTCGCCCTGCTCGCGGTGATGATCACAGGCAGCCTCGACCATCGAGTCGTCGAACTCCCCGGCCCCAACGACGCGCCTGCCCTGGCCGTCGTGGTGCCGTCGGTGCGATCCTGGCATGGAAGATGGCTGTCAGAGAGCCGGAAACCGAACCCCGCATAGAGGTGCTTGCCGGCATCGGTGGCGGACTCCTCACAGGCATCGCCGTGGGAGTTTCGGCCCTGTTTCTGGAACAGTCAATCGGCGAGATAGCCCACGCTCGGTCACCTGGGCCGTACGCGCGATGTGGGGCACCGAGGCGTCGGCGGCGGTCCGGGCGGCGCGGAAGCGGCTGCGTCGAAGCCGTAAGGGGTCCTGGCGCACGGACCCGAGGAAGAACGAGTGGTTCCGCTTCCTGGGCCACGTCAACACGCAGGGCACGCTGGAGGAGTCCATGCACCCCAACGCCCACGGCCAGCGGGCCCTCGCGGCCTGTCTCGGTCTGGTGGGCGCGGCCGCTCCGGGCCGCTACGAATGCGTGCAGGACTGGTTCGGCAACGGCGACCCGAGCATGATGCGGATCCGCCCGGCGAGCTGACCCGGTGAGCTGCCCGGGCGAGCGGACCGGCCGGGGCACGGGGGGCGACGCCTCCGGGCCCCGGCCCGTGAGGGGGTTCAGCGGGCGATGTCCACGACGAACCGCTCCGGCGAGTGCAGGGTGAAGGCCCGGTAGTAGGGCAGCGTGTCGAAGGCGGCGCCGAAGGTCACGTACCCCTCGTAGTCGCCGGTCAGGGCGATGCCCTTGAGCTTGGGCAGGTTGATCTGCTGCAGCTTGGGCCCGAGGTAGACGTTCCCGCCCGTGTCGTCGTGGGCGGCGGCGGGGTTGAGGCGGATCTCCAGGAAGTACCTCCCGGGCAGCGGCACCGGCGTGCCGGACCCGTCGTGGATCAGTTTCGGAACGGGGGTGACCGTCGCCGTGGGGACGTACCCCTGGAGGTCGATGACGATCCGGTCGTACGTGGGGTGCCCGCCCCAGCGGGCATTGACCACGAGCGGCGTCTGGGTCTGGGCCTGGATGCGGAGGAGGCCGGCCGGGGCGGCCGAGGCCGGAGCGGCGAAGGCGAGTGTTGCGGTGAGCAGGGCGCCGGAGGCCAGGGCCACGATCCGGCGGAAACGTCGGTGGATCATGACGTCCCCTCGATTCTCCTGAGACGGGGACTTACGACACAGATGAGGACGCCCACACCGGATGCCCCGGTTCCGGTAGGAGGGCAAAGAAAAGGCCGGCGAAAGAGGGGAGGGGGCCGGCGTGCACCGCCCGGGCACGTACGGGGCCGGCCTTACCGCCGTCGACCCCTACATCGACCGCGACGTCCTCGCCAGCAGATCGCCCGCGAGGAACAGCAGTGCCGCGCCCTGGAGGACTTCACCGGCCGATGGGGCGCGGCGGGCGAGCAGCAATCCCAGGCGGTGGCTTGCGCGGGTGGGGCGAAGCGCAGCAGGACGGCTGACGGGTCAGCGGCTCCTGATGGTGCCAAAGGCTGGTCTGGGGCCCGCGTTGCAGCTCCGTGTTGCACCGCCGTCCAGTGCCAGGAGGCCGAGCAGACGGTCCTTGAGACCGCGAAGAAGATGACGCAGATGGGGGTGGGCGCGCTCCGGGAACATTCGTTCGACCGTCAAGCGAACCTTTTGGTACGGCAACGGCTGCTTATCTCAGGGGGTGGTTGCTGCGGTGAAGGCGGCGCGGCGGCATTGGCCCGTGCAGCTCTGTACGCTGACCTCGGGTCAGGCCAGGGAGGGTGGCTCCGGGGCATCGGTGCCAGGCGCCTTGCAGAACTCGATCACCAACGAGCCCATACGGCGCATCCGGGATCCGGGGGCGGGGGTCTGGGCGGTGACCCTCCAGACGCCGGGCCAGGTAAGAGCTCCAACCGGCGGTCCGTCTGGATCAGCGGCCGCGATGACCAGGCCTGCCTCCCACGCTGCCTTCCGTGCGTCCGTCACGATCAACCCGACGAGGTCAGGAACGGTCACCTCATCAGCCGTATCGGGTCCCACCCAGCTCATACCGCCCTCCCCACGAGACAGTATCTACCCGCTCCCGGACCGAGGGAAGGATTGCGGGCTCCGCTGGCCGGGTGCCGGGTACACGCGGCCGCAAAGATGAGTGACTGTAGTGCTCACCAGATGGTGTCGCCCTCGGTTGTGACGCCAGGCTGCTGACGGGTTCCGGAGCCAGGGTCCGGTCGCGGCGGCGGCCGCGCCCCGCACGAGGCTGCCCGCCTACTGAGGCTGTGTCGCGATCTGGATCAGGTTGCCGCAGGTGTCGTCGAAGACGGCGATGGTGACGGGGCCCGCTTCCAGGGGCTCCTGGGTGAAGCGGACACCGAGGCCGCGCAGGCGCTCGTACTCCGCTTCCACGTCGTCGACGGCGAACTGGGCGAGCGGGATGCCGTCCTTGACGAGCGCGTCGCGGTATGGCTTGACGGCCGGGTGCCCGGCGGGCTCCAGGAGGAGCTCGGTGCCGTCGGGCTCGGCGGGCGAGACGACGGTCAGCCACCGGGCCTCGCCGCCCAGCGGGACGTCGTGCTTCTTCACGAAGCCGAGGATCCCGGTGTAGAAGTCCAGGGCCTTGGCCTGGTCGTCGACGAAGACACTGGTCAGATGGATCTTCATGAGGTGCTCTCCTCTGGTCCGGAAGTGTCGGGCACGGGCCATCGCTCGGTGATCTGCCGCAGCGGAGCCGTGTTCAGGTCGTGGAACTTGTAGCGGCCCTCCCGCCTGGTCTCGACGAGCCCGGCCGCCTCCAGTACGGCGAGGTGCTGGGAGACCGCCTGGCGCGAGTTGCCGAGCTGGTGTTTCATGCTCAGCCGCGAGCAGATCTCGAACAGTGTCTGCCCGGACTTCTCCGCGAGCTCGTCGAGGATGGTGCGGCGGGTGGGGTCGGCCAGGGCTTTGAAAAGGTCGTCGGCCACAACCACAGAATAGGCAAGTGCGGACTTGCCTATCAAGTTGAGGGCGGCGCCCTGCGGGGGAGCACGACTGTCAGCGGTCTATTTCGAGGTCCGTCAGGACGAGCAGAGCGCGCAGGGGGTGGGCAGCGCGGGCGGGGTCGGTACGGAGCTCCGCAAGGACCGCCAGCTCTTGTGCCGGGCGAAGCCGTGCTCGACCGGGGCGAGGACGCGGTTGGCGGATTCCTCACCGGCAATGAGCTTGTGGGTGCGGCTGGCGTGGAAGCCGGTGATGATCACGGCGTCGAGTACGCTTGCGGGTTTTCGCCCCGCGCGGATCCCGTCGTTCGCGCCGGGATGGGTCAGATGACGGGTGGTCGTCCCAGGCATGCTGCTGGCCGGCCCCGGCATGCCCGTCGCCGACCCCGGCCTCGGCTGGCACCCCTTCCTGCGCCGCCGCCTGCTCGACACCCGGCTCGAGTCCATCCTGAGCGCCGATGTCCCCGCCTCGATCGCTCCACGACCAGTTCGGCGGCGCGGCGGGCGCGGCCTAGGCCACGCGGCCGCTCGCTCACCCGCTGGGCGACCTGTACCGCCTTCTCGGTGAGGAGGCGGCAGCCGACCCGGACATGGCCGCCAGAATGGCCCTCCGCGACCAGCGCGGTGTCGATGTCGCGGGGTTGGGCTGTGCCCGCGAGGAGCCCGCCGTTACCACCCCGCCCCCGATGCCGCTGCTGCCGACCCGGTCGTCGAAGAGATGGCGGAGGCCGCCCAGGCCTCCGCCCGCGGCGGCTATACGGCTGGTGCTGACCATCTCCGACGCCATTTGCCGCGCCGCCCAACTCCGTACGTACGCCCTGGCCGTGCGCGGCGTTTTGGCCCCTGCCCGGGCTCTGCGCACGGCCGCACGGTGACCTGCTACCACTGCCGCAGGAGCTCCCCCCCGCCTACCAGGGGGGCGGTGCGGGCGGCGTAGCGGGGGCCGGTGGGTGCGGGGTGCGGGCGGGCCGGCTGACGAAGGCGTTGGGGGAGCCGCTGCGGTGCCGGCCGCGGGTGACCGCCTCGGCGGTGGGCCGTCTCGTGAAGGCCGGTCAGCTCGTCTACTTCGGCGGTGACCCCGAGCTCCCCGACGTCCATCCGGACCAGGTCGCGGCCTTTGCGTGCCGCCGGGACTTGCCGGTCCTCCTCGACCGGTACGTCCCGCTCGGCCCGGACCAGGCCGCACGTCGGCTCGGTGTCCGCCGAGCCGGCTTCGGCCAGGTTGTGCGTTTGGGGCAGCATCAACGGCGACACCCAGTTGCTGGCCTTGGTCTGGACGTCGGTGTATCCGGTCCAGGAACCGTCCGACAGCCGCACACTCAGGTAGGGGCTGCTCCCGGATCGAACAAGAGCCTTGGTCTGCCAGCCCGGCGTCGTGGCCCGGATGCCGCTGTCGGACGCGCTCCGTATGCTGCCGCCCGTGAGTACGGTCCGGCCTCGAACGACGCCCCTGAACGTGATCACCCGTACGGGGGTTCCGGGGACGTGAACCGGACGATCTTGCGGGTTGTGGACGAATCGTGTTGGCTCTCTTCCGATCTTGTCCGGCGCGAGTGCCGGGCAGACGGACGGGGGGAACTTATATGCGTGTCCAGCGAGTTCATGGATTGGCGGCCGTTCTCGCGGTATCCGGCTTAGGCGCGGGCCTGACGCTCACGACCGGTTCGGCCCAAGCCGACTCCGTGACGCCGAGTCCGACCGGAAGTCCCACCTGCACGACGGCCCCGAGCCGTGGACCGGACCCCACACCGACTCCGATTCCCACCCGCTCTCCGAGCCCGACCATCGAGCCCGGATCCTCACCGGCCCCGGCCCGCGCACCGCTCGCGGCCGCCCCCGGCGCGGCCTTGGCCCCTGCCATCACGCCGGACCCGACCTCGATGCCCACCTGCGCACCGGAGCCGACCTGCACGCCGTCCACGACACCGAGCGCCGCCCCCTCGGTTGCCCCGACGCGTGCGCCGAGCGCCGCCCCATCGGCCGCTCCGACGCGCGCGGCGAGCGCTGCCCCCTCGCGGGTTGCGACCTCCACACCGGTACGGGCTCTGGCTCCGGCCTCCGTACCCGATCCGGCCCCCAGCTCCGCCATCAGGCCGAGCCCCACCTGTACCCCGGGCCCGGCACCGAGCCCCACCGTCACACTGGCCCCCACGGCCGTACCGACCCCTGGCGTCACGCCGACCACGTCGCCGAACCCCACAGCACCGCCCTCGATCGCGCAGCTGACGAAGAGGTAGAGGCGGGTCGAGCCCCGGGCGGCTCGTGCCCGGGGTCCGGCTCCTTCCTGCGGGATGGTCAGGCCGTCTGATGTGCGAGCGGAGTGCGCGCATCGAGCGGCTCCGTCGGGCGATGCGCGAGAGGTGCCGACCCGCTCCGGCCGATGCGCCCGTTCGGCGTCACCGAGAAGACCGCCATGCGCTACGTCAGCACCGCCTGCCCGGAACGCACAGCGAAACTGCCCAGGTGGTGGCCCGCCCCGAGGGCGCAGCCGAAAGCCCGTGGCGACGAAGCAGCAGGTCCGGCATCATCCCCGTGTGATTGTGATGCAGGCCGTTCTGGAGATCTCCCCTGCCGATGACTTCGCGCTCTGGCCGATTGGCGAGCACGAGCCAAACGGCTACCTCGTGTTGAACGGGGAACTGGATGCGGCGGAGGTCGGCACGGCCGTCAAGCGGATCGCCGACTGCAACGACTTCGAGCCGGAGCGGGAGCATGGCCCGCGCCCGACCGACCCACTCGGCACCTTTCTGCACGGGCTGCTCACCCTGCCTGACCTGTTCGCCGCCGGCGGCTTCCGGGTGACCGACAGCGCCACCGGCACCGTCTTCGTCGAGCCGGGCTGCTGCAACGGCCTGGAGACCTGGCGGGACTGGCTGGAGGTGCTCGACGGCACCGGCTGCGCCTACTTCGGCCACGATCCATCTTCGGTGGCCGAACGCGTCGGCGACACCGTCCGGCTGACGCTCGACGCCCATGGGACGGACGGCAGTCCGGTGATCGAGCTGTCGGCAGACCAGGTACGCAGGCTCGTGGCCGGCGCCCAGCAGGATTTGCAGGACTTCCTCAGCCTTGCCGGGACCTGGGCTGAACAACACCTGCCGGCCCACGCTGCTGCCGCCACTGCCGCCCTGGCACGGGCACTGGACCTGGTGCCCACACCATGACCAGCTTCCTGACCCACCGAGCGCATGTGCACGACGCCGGGCTCCCCGTCCACCGGCGGCACAGCGCGCTGCGCACCTGCCTCACCGTTTTCGCTCCGTATGGCCTGCGGGCGACGTACCACCACCTCACGCTCAGCGCCGCGATCCCCCGCCGGCTGGAGGCGGACCCGGACGCGCTGGTGCGGGCGGTGGAGGAACTGCACGAAGCGCGCGTGCTGTGGCTCGTGCGCGCGGACGAGTACGTCGCGCAACGCCGGGCGCAGAAGCAGGCTGGGTGGCGGGCTGTACCGAATCCTCGGCCGTGGTGGCTGCGGAGCTGGTGGGAAAGCCCCGACCGCGCCTGGTACGAAGACCCGTTTCGTCACCCGTCGCTGCGCCTGTCCGAGTACGTCCGGCGGCAGAACGCGCTTCTGGATGGAGCCGAGTTGCCCGGCTGCCCGGCTTGCGGAGATGAGGGACCGCGAGTGCTGTGCTCCACCGGGCACGGTTGGATCGAGCTGTGCCGGGGGTGCGCATGGGTGGTGGCGCCATGTCCGTGCGGGCAGCGCCACCGGTTCGTGCGGGAGACCCCGTTCAACTGGAACGAGATCTGGCAGCGGGCGCACATGGGCGATGACGGAAGGCCGAACTCACTCTGGCTTGCGGACCAGCCATGAGGGCGATTGGCCGACTCAAGTCAGATGCGCCCCCTATGGGCGCCGTTCGTTACGCGGTGTTCGTGTCCTACGTCGGGCGGTCGAATCAGTGGGACCAGGGCAGTCGGACGGCCTCGATTTCCGAGTCGTCGAGGAGGGCCTCGATGAGCGGGGCCGGGCCGGCGACCTTGGTGGCCCACAAGTCGTAGTCCGTGCACAGGACCCAGGACCGGTCGTGGGCCCAGAGGTTGGACGGGGTCCAGAACTCTTCCTCGGGGTGGTCGTACAAGGCCTTGGCGTCCGTGAGCCGGCCGGCCCGGACGTGGAGGTCGTCGAAGTCCTCTGCCCTTTGGCACAGCGGGGTGTAGTAGGCGAGGCAGCGGGTGTCCGGCCCTTGAGGGCTGTGCTGGGTGAGGATCTCGACCAGCCGGTTCCAGTCGGCACGGTCCAGGCTGCCCTCGGACGGACTGGTGATACCGACCGGCCAGCTGCCCGGCTTGCGGAGCGAAGGGAACGACGAGCGGCCGGGCAGGCAGCCCTCGGCCGCCACGGGATCCCCTGTCCGCCGGGTGAGCTCTGCCCAGCGCAGGCGGCGCCAGCGTGGTCCGGGGTGCTCGCCTCTGGACGGGGCGAAAGTGTCCGAGGGATCGGCGAACACCTCCCCGGGGCCGAGGCCCGGGATGATCTCGGGGCAGGCGCTGGTGCTGTTCAAGAAGGCCCGCTGGTATGCGACGTACGACATGTCGAAGGGCCCGAGTTCGTGTTCGTACATGGAGTGGAGCACCCAGGCCGCATCAGGCAGTGCCGGCGGCATGAACCCGGTGAGCCCGTCGTCGTCGGCCAGTTCCCGCAGCCAGTCGGTCTCAGCGGACGCGGCGAGCGGCCAGCGGGCGGTCGCCAGAGCCGCGGAGGTCTCGTACATCGGCCCAGGATATGCGCCGAAGTCCCGCACCGATCAGGCTGACCGCGACCGCAGGGGTCGGGACGCCGGACCAGCGGCCCGCTCACCTCCAAGAGGTCTGCTCGACTCCTCCTTGCAGATCGGCCGGGCCGCTCCGCGCCCGGCCACCATGGAAAACTCCCCCTCGCACCGATGAGGCCCGTGCGAACCGTGCGACCTCGGGCCGACTTGTGGGCGGTGGGCTTTCGGACCACGCGTGTGGCAGCGCCCGGTCGGTCTGGAAGTGGCGCGCCCCTGCGGCATGGGGGACCGCAGGGGTGCCGACTCGTCGGCCTACGCACGCGGGAAGCACCGTGAACACCGACTTCTGGCTCGCTGAAGCCGTCTGACTTCTGGTCAGCGCTTCTCGCTCAACGAGCAGGCATGTGCCGGAAGGGCACGGGGAATCCGTTGCAGCTCCTTCTTGGCGGCTCGGGATTCCATCACGTGGGTCGAGGGACCCGGTCGCCGGTGCGGTGCTTGCTGTTCGATCAGGCGGTGGCCGACAGGAGCCGACCGGGCACGACCAGCTTGGCGGCCGTCGCCGCCCTGACGTCCTCGACCGTCACGTCGGGTGCGAGCTCCGCCAGCTCGAACCCGCGGGGCGTGACGTCGAGGACGGCGAGGTCGGTGATGACCCGCTGGACGACGTCGCGTCCGGTGAGCGGCAGCGTGCACGCCTCCACCAGCTTGGGCCTGCCGTCCTTGGCCGTGTGCTCCATGAGGACGATGACCCGCCGTGCTCCGTGGACCAGGTCCATGGCGCCACCCATGCCTTTGACCATCTTGCCGGGAATCATCCAGTTCGCGAGGTCACCGGTGACGGACACTTGCATGGCGCCGAGGACGGCGGCGTCGATGTGACCGCCGCGGATCATGCCGAACGACAGCGCGGAGTCGAAGAAGGACGCTCCGGGCAGGGTGGTCACCGTCTCCTTCCCCGCGTTGATCAGATCGGTGTCGATCTCGTCCTCGGTCGGGTAGGGGCCGACACCGAGGATGCCGTTCTCCGACTGGAGCACCACTTCGGCTCCGGGCGGCAGGCAATTGGGGATCAAGGTGGCAGGCCGATGCCGAGATTGACATACGTGCCATCGGTCAGTTCCCGGGCGGCCCGGGCGGCCATCTGCTCGCGGGTGAGCGCCATGTCAGGCACCGACTTCCTGCTGGATACGGACGGTGCGGCGTTCGATGCGCCGCTCGGCTGCGGGGTCACCGGGATGGACGCGGACCACGCTTCGGACGAACACGCCGGGCAGGTGGATCTCGTCGGGGTCCAGTTCGCCGGGTTCGACCAGGTGCTCGACCTCAGCGATGGTGATCTTGCCGGCCATCGCCGCCAGCGGGTTGAAGTTACGGGCGGAGGAGCGGAAGACCAGGTTGCCGTGGCGGTCGCCGATGGTGGCCCGCACCAGTGCGTAGTCGGTGGTGATGCTCTGTTCCAGCAGGTACTCGGTGCCGCCGAAGACGCGGCTCTCCTTGGGCGGTGAGGCCACCGCGATGCAGCCGTCCGGCCCGTAGCGCCAGGGCAGCCCGCCCTCGGCCATCTGGGTTCCGGCGCCGGCTGGGGTGTAGAAGGCGGGGATGCCCGCGCCCCCGGCGCGCAGTCGCTCGGCGAGGGTGCCCTGGGGCACCAGCTCCACTTCCAGTTCCCCGCTGAGGTACTGGCGGGCGAATTCCTTGTTCTCTCCGACGTAGGAACTGGTCATCCGGGCGATCCGGCCCGCCCGCAGGAGCAAGCCGAGGCCCCAGTCGTCCACGCCGCAGTTGTTGGAAACGATGCTCAGCCCGGTGGTGCCCTGGCGCAGCAGCGCGTCGATCAAAGCGCTCGGTATGCCGCACAGACCGAATCCGCCGACGGCGAGTGAAGCCCCGTCCGGGATGCCTCTCACCGCCTGGGCGATGTCCGTGACCGTCTTGTCCAGACCCATGCGACCTCTCTTCGTCACCGATGCTGCTCGACCGGATTGCCGCTGAGCCTAGGAACCCCCGACCGCCCCTCACCATGGCTCCCACTCACACAGCCAGAGCCCCGGCTATGGCAAACCCTGCGCCTGCCGCCCCGGAGCCTCCTCGAGGCGATGGCCACACCACCGCCGACCCAGTTGTCCGTCACCCACATGAGGGAACGCCTCAGGTGGTGTGCTCACCCATGCAGGGTTTCCCTCGGTCTCGAGCGCGGCGGCCAGTTCGGTGTGGCTCTGCGTCCTCCACTCCTCCGGCGGCAGCCTCGGCCGTGCGGGCGCGGTATGGCGGTGAGGACCTTCCCCCCGCGCCTGATCATGGTGGGCGCACCCGTATCCGCTCGGTGTCGCTGCCGCCTAGCCTCCGCCCGTCGCCTGTCCGCAAACGGAGGTACTCCATGGCCCCGCCCCTCACCACGAGTGCGCGCCCACGTCTGCGCACCACCATTGCCACCCTGTTCCTGGCCTCGCTGTCCTTCGCGCCGACGGCGACGGCCATGCCGTCCAGCCCGGCACCCGTAGGGGACCATCACTGCACCGGTCCGGCGCGAGTCACGGTCCCCGGGGCCGCGTACCAGCGGGCGAGCTGCCTGAAGGAGCTGACCACGGCGGGCACCGTGGAATCCGGTCACACCGATCCCGCCGACTGGGCGGGACTGACCCCGAAGGACCTCGCGACCCCGAGCGGCGTGCCCGGAATCCAGATCGACGGCTACTTCCCCGACACCTCCACCACCAACACCAACCACGGCTGGAACCACGACGCGCAGTTCGTGATCCGCCTGCCCGACCGCTGGAACGGCGGTCTGGTCGTGGCGGGCACCCCGGGCAACCGTGAGCAGTACGCCAACGACCGGGCCATCGCCGACTGGGTACTGTCCCGCGGCTACGCCTACGCCGCCACCGACAAGGGCAACACCGGGCTCGCCTTCCACCGCGACGGCGACCGCCCGGGCGACGCCATCGCCGAGTGGAACACGCGCCTGACCCAGCTCACCCGCGCGGCGCGCGCCGTGGTCGCCAAGCGCTACCATCGCCCGCCCGCCCGGACCCTGGCCACCGGGATGTCCAACGCCGGCTACCTCGTGCGCTGGCAGCTGGAGAACCATCCCGAGCTGTACGACGGCGGCGTGGACTGGGAGGGCACGCTCTGGCGTGCCGGCGGGCCGAACCTGCTCACGTTCCTGCCGCCCGCCCTGCGCCACCACCCCGCGTACGCGGCCGGCGGGCCCGGCGCCGAAGCGGCGCGAAGGGCCATGCACGCCGCCGGGTATCCGGCCGGGTCGGAGTTCCTGTGGCCCTATCACCACAAGGTGTACTGGGATCTCACCCAGCGCATCTACCGCGAGGAGATCGACCCCGGCTTCGACGGCCCGACGGAAGCCGGCACCCCGTACTGCGCACCGGGAAGCCCGGCCTGCGACGCGGACTACGACTACGCCTCCCGACCCGCCGACGTGCACCGCGCCGTCGCGCGGATCGCCCTGACCGGCCGTATCGGCAAACCCCTGATCACCGTCCACGGCACCCTGGACGTGCTGCTGCCCATCGCCCGGGACTCCGACGTGTACGCCCGCATGGTGCGCCAGACCGGCCGCGGCGAACTGCACCGCTACTACCGCATCGAGGGCGGCACCCACACCGACTCCCTGGTGGACGCCTTCCCGGACCGGCTCCGGCCGCTCGTCCCGTGTCACCGCTCGGCGTTCACCGCCTTGGAGGGCTGGCTGGCCCACTCCCCGCTGCCACCGGCCAGCCGAACCGTGGCCCGTCCTCCCACGGCCGACGCGGCGACGCTCCTGACGACCTGCCCCCTCGATCGCTGAGACACCACGCCCGCCGCGAGCGACGCCTCCAGCGGGCCCTGGAGGGGCCACGTATACCAATCGGTGTGGACAAAACCCCCACTTCAAGCGTGGGTGTGGGAGTGAGCGCCACCTTCCGGCCGGCCATTGTGGTGGTGGTTCCCATAGGAGAGCCGGTGAAGGTGACTCTACTGTTTCCGGCCATGACCAGGGAATTCGCATCCTCGCACTCGTCGGCGCCGGTGGCCTCGACCCTCTCGGCCGCAGGCGGCGTGGACCTGTCCGGCCGTGCGGCACTGGTGACCGGCGGCGGCAGCGGCATCGGCATGGCGTGCGCCGCCGCCCTCGCCGCCGCCGGCGCGGACGTCCACGTGGTCGATCTGGACGCCGAGAAGGCCAAGACCGTCGCCGCCGCCATCGGAGGGATGGCGCATACCGCGGACCTGGCCGACCCGGCCGTCATCGACACGCTGCCCGCTCAGATCGACATCCTCGTCAACAACGCCGGGCTGCAGCACGTCGCTCCCCTCACAGAGTTTCCGCCGGAGCGCTTCGCGCTCATGCAGCAGGTGATGGTCACCGCTCCGTTCCTGCTGATCCGCCGGGTGCTGCCGCACATGTACGCCGCCGGGTGGGGCCGCGTGATCAACATCTCCAGTGTTCACGGACTGCGCGCCAGCGCGTACAAGTCCGCCTACGTCACGGCCAAGCACGCCTTGGAGGGCCTGAGCAAGGTCACCGCCATCGAGGGCGCTCCGCACGGCGTGACCAGCAACTGCGTGAATCCCGGCTACGTACGTACCCCTCTGGTCGAGAGCCAGATCCAGGACCAGGCGGCGGCGCACGGCATCAGCGCCGGCGATGTCCTTTCCGACGTCCTGCTCTCCCGCGCCCCGGTCAAGCGGCTCCTGGAGGCCGAGGAGGTCGCCGCCGCCGCACTGTGGCTGTGCGGACCGCACACCAGCTACATCACCGGAACCTCGCTGTCACTCGACGGCGGCTGGGGAGCGAACTGACCCGCTGCCCCCCACTCCGCCCCCCGCCTTTTCCCGCACACGAAACTGGTGACACATGTCCGACGCCCCGGCCACCGCCGCTCCCGGCCGCTCGCCCGGGATCGCCCGCATCGTCAGCGCGAGCCTGATCGGCACCACCATCGAGTGGTACGACTTCTTCCTCTACGGCTCCGCCGCCGCGCTGGTGTTCAACACGCTCTTCTTCCCCACCGCCGATCCGCTCGTGGGCACTCTGATCGCCTTCATCACCTACGCGATCGGGTTCGCCGCCAGGCCCCTGGGCGGAGTGGTCTTCGGCCACTTCGGCGACAAGATCGGCCGTAAGAAGCTGCTCGTCATCAGCCTGCTCATGATGGGCGGGGCCACCTTCGCGATGGGTCTGCTGCCCACCTACGAGACGATCGGCATCGGCGCGCCGATCCTGCTCACCGTGCTCCGCCTGATCCAGGGCTTCGCCCTGGGCGGCGAATGGGGCGGCGCGGTGCTCATCGTGTCCGAGCACGGAGGCGACAAGCAGCGCGGCTTCTGGGCCTCGTGGCCGCAAGCGGGTGCCCCGGGCGGCAACCTGCTGGCCACCGGCGTCCTCGCGCTGCTCGCCGCTGTCCAGTCGGAGGAAGCTTTCACCTCCTGGGGCTGGCGCATCCCGTTCCTGCTCTCCGGCGTCCTGGTCCTGATCGGCCTGTGGATCCGCGTCTCCGTCTCCGAATCCCCTGTCTTCCTCGCCGCCAAGGCCAAGGCCCAGGCCGACGCCGCCCGGGGGATCAAGGAGAAGGCGCCGGTGGTCGAGGTGTTCCGCCGCAGCTGGAAGGAGGTCCTCACCGCCATCGGCACCCGATTCGGCGAGAACATCTCCTACTACGTGCTGACCGCCTTCCTCCTCGTCTACGTCACCACCCACCTCGGGCTGCCCAAGAGCACCGCGCTGAATGCCGTACTGATCGCGTCGGCCGTCCACTTCGTCACCATCCCGCTGTGGGGCGCGCTCTCCGACCGCATCGGCCGCAGGCCGGTCACCCTGATCGGCTCGGCCGGCATGGCATTGTGGGCCTTCGCCTTCTTCGCCCTGATCGATTCGAAGTCGTTCACGGTGATCACCCTGGCGGTGACCGTGGGCCTGCTGCTGCACGGTGCCATGTACGGTCCGCAGGCCGCCTTCATCTCCGAGATGTTCGACACCAAGGTCCGCTACTCCGGTGCCTCGATGGGCTCCCAGCTCGCCTCCATCGTGGCCGGCGCACTGGCGCCGATCATCGCGGTCGAACTCCTCAGGGAGTACGACTCCGCCACCCCCGTGGCCCTGTACCTCTGCCTGGCAGCGGTGATCACCACAGTGACCGTCGCCCTCGCCAGGGAGACCCGCGGGCGGGACCTCGCCCGTGACATGGCGGCCGGGTCCCCACGCGAGGCGCGTCGGCCGGAGCGGGCGGCGGCCGGCACGGACACGGTGTGAGCTGACGAACCGCCGCCCGCCGCACCTGGAAGGAACGCGGCGGGCAGCGGCCGAAGCACGTTCGGCTGCACCGCACCTGACACGAAATCCGCACCTCACAGGCGGCCAGGCCGGACACACCGGGACGAAAGGAGTGCCATCATGGCCACCGTGGACGACCGCACGTACCGCGCAGCGGCACACAGTGCGATGGTGGCACTCAAAGAGCTGCTGACCCTGCTGACCTCCGGAGCACCCGTCGAGCAGTTCACGCGCCTCTCGGGTGACGTCTCCACCACGCAGCTTCCGCCAGAGGAGCGGTCCCTCCTCGCGGACGCCACACGGATCGCCCTCGAGATCCGCCGCACCCTCGATCAGCACCGCAGACGCGAGGCCGAGCTGGCCGCGCTCTTCGACACCGCAAGCGACCTCGCGGCCCTGTGCGACCTGGACGCCGTCCTGCGCGCCATCGTCCACCGGGCCAGAACCCTGCTCGGCACCGACGCCGCCTACCTCTCCCTCAACGACCCCGTCGCCAAAGACACTTACATGCGCGTCACCGACGGATCGGTCTCCGCGCGCTTCCAGCAACTGCGCCTCGGCATGGGCGAGGGCCTGGGCGGACTGGTGGCCCAGACCGCCCGCCCCTACACCAGTGCCGACTACCAGACCGACCCCCGCTTCAAGCACACCCGGGCCATCGACGAAGCGGTGCTGGAAGAAGGGCTGCGCGGCATCCTCGGCGTGCCCCTGCGCGTCGGGAAACGCGTCATCGGCGTGCTCTTCGCCGCCGACCGCACCACCCGCGACTTCCCGCCGGAAGCCATCGCCCTGCTCACGTCGCTTGCCGACCACGCCGCCGTCGCCATCGACAGCGCGCGCATGCTGGAGGAGACCCGCACCGCTCTGGTCGACCTCAACACCGCCAACGAGACCACCCGGGCCCACAGCACAGCGCTGCGCCGCGCCGCCGACGCCCACGACCGGCTCACCGACCTCGTCCTGCGCGGCGCCACCGTCAACGACCTGGTCCGCGAGATCGCCGCGCTGCTCGGCGGCGGCATCGCCCTCCACGACCCGGACGGCGCGGAAACGGCCCGAGCCGGCACCGACCCCCTCACCCCGTCCCCCCAGGGCATCACCGCCTCCCGCACCGGCGGCCGTGCCGTCCCGGTGGACGGCACCTGGGTCTGCGCCGTACTGGCCGGCTCCGAACTCCTCGGCAGCATCATCCTGACCGGCCGCGCCGACCTGGCCGACGCCGACCGCCGCCTGTTCGAACGCGCTGCCCTGGTCGCCGCCCTCCTCCTGCTGCTGCGCCGCACCGTCGCCGAGGCGGAAGACCGCGTCCGCGGCGAACTCCTCGACGACCTGCTCACCTGCCACCGGCCCGGCGGAGGCCACGACACCGGAAGCCTGACGCTCCGCGCCCGCAAACTCGGCATCAACCTCGCCCAGCCCCACGCCGTGCTCACCCTGGACACCGACGACAAACCCCGCTCGCACCTGTTCGCAGACGCCGTACGCAGCGCCCGCTCGCTGGGCGGGCTGGCGGGAATCCACGACGGCCACATCGTCCTGCTCGTTCCCTCGTCGGAGCCGGGCGCACTCGCCGCCGAACTGGCCAAAGACCTCGGGAAGACCTCCGGCATGCCCGTGACCGTGGGCTCCGCAGGACCGGCGACCGGCCCAGAACAACTCCCCGGCGCGTACATGGAAGCCGGCCGCTGCCTGAATGCCCTGCACTCCCTGGGCCGTACAGGAGACGGGAGCGACATCGCCGGACTGGGCTTCCTCGGAGTCCTGCTCGGCGACCGGTCGGACCTCAGCGGCTTCCTGCAGCGCTACCTCGGTCCTGTCCTCGCCTACGACGAGCAGCGTGGCACCGAGCTGGTCCGAACGCTCGACGCCTACTACGCGAACGGCGCCAGTCTCTCCAAGGCCAAGGACGCCCTGCACGTGCACGTCAACACCGTGGTGCAGCGGCTGGACCGGGTCGCCCAACTCCTCGGCGACGACTGGAACACCCCCACCAGGGCCCTGGAACTGCAGCTGGCTCTGAGACTGCACCGCCTGAGCGGCCACGAGCCCCACCCCCCGAGTCCTTGAGCAGCCGCAAGCCCCACGCCCGAGGCCGGAGCCGCCCAGCAGCGCAAGATCCCCTTTGCGCTGCCTGCCGGCGACCCCGGACGCCTAAAACTGACGCGCGCGTCCGCCCGGATCCGCTGGGCCCGTGCGTCGCTCCGAGGAAGGCGATGCGGGTCGGGTGGAAGTGCTCGGCATGGTCCGTCCCAGGAGTCCCGTCAGTTCGGCCACGCCGCGTTGTGCCTCCGCAAGGGGACGGGCCGACAACGCCGCCACCGATCAGGGCTCGAGCTGCGCGGTCGAATTCCGTAAGGAGGCAGGGCCGTGAAGGCAGGCCGCGGGCCGACGAAAGTCCACGCATGGGGCTCGGCACCACCGAGGCGATCGGGATTGTGGCGGCCCTTGCCAAGGCGCGGACGCCACGGCCACCCCTAGTTTTCAGGCAACCCGTGAGGGTCGTCCTCACAGAGCCGCACATGGAGGTCTCCCCCCATGCCATATCCCCACCCCCTGCCCGCAACCCGCCGACCAGCAGCAGCGTTCGCCGCGGCACTGGCCGTCCTGCTGCTCGCCGTACTGTCCGTCGTGTCGTCTTCCGGCCCGGCCCGCGCGGCAGGCACTCCCCAGGAAGTGACGGGCTTCGGATCCAACCCGGGCAACCTCCGCATGTTCCGCTACGTGCCCCCGGGAGTGTCCGCAGGACGCCCCGTCGTGGTCGCCCTCCACGGCTGCAGCCAGAACGCCTCGGGTTACGCGGCCGGCACGGGCTGGCTGGAGCTGGCCGACACGTACCAGTTCTCCGTGGTCCTGCCGCAGCAGCAGTCGGCGAACAACCCGAGCTCCTGCTTCAACTGGTTCGAGTCCGGTGACACCCGGCGGGACGCCGGGGAGGCGCTTTCGATCAAGCAGATGGTCGACCGCACGAAGCAGGACAACAGCTCGGCAGGCGCCTACGTCAGCGGCCTCTCGGCGGGCGGGGCCATGGCCGCCGTCATGCTGGCGGCCTACCCCGACGTCTTCTCGGGCGGGGGCATCATCGCCGGCCTGCCCCACGGCTGCGCGAACTCGGTATCCCCCGCTTTCACCTGCATGAGCCCCGGCGTCAGCAAGAGCCCCAAGGAGTGGGGGGACAAGGTCAGGGCCACGTACTCCTACTCCGGACCGCGCCCGAAGGTCTCCATCTGGCAAGGCACCGCGGACACCACCGTGGCACCCATGAACGCAACCGAACTCATGGAGCAGTTCACCAACGTGAACGGCACCGATCAGACACCCGACACCACGGACACGGTCACCGGCCATCCCCACCGGGTCTACGGCGGCACGGTGGAGACCTACCAGATCACCGGGATGGGGCACGGACACCCCGTCGACCCGGGCACCGGACCCACCCAGTGCGGCACCGCCGCCGCCTACATCCTGGACGTCAACATCTGCTCCGCGTACCACCTCGTCCAGTTCTGGAACATCGACGGCAGCTCCTTCCCCGCCCCGACCCCGACCGGCACGAGCACGCCGACGCCCACGCCGACCAGCACCCTCCCGCCCTACTCCGACACGGCCTACGGCACGGCGACCGACCACTACGTGGCACGGCGCGTCACGGTGGACGAGTACAACAAGCTCGGCGTCGCCCACGGCTACAACGCCCCCTTCACCCTCTACCAGTGCGCAGCAGGGTGGACCGACAAGCCGGACTGTTCACCCATCTGACCCACGAGACCGCCGGCCGTACCGGGCTCGCACCTCGCTCAGGGCACGCCTCCCGGTGACATGCTCCACCAGGCACTTCCCGGGAAGCACGTCGGCGCCTCGTACGTAGCCCAGACGCCCCGTGCGGCCGTCCGACCCTCCCCGGAGGCGTGTGTCGGCACCAGCCCCGACCGGTCACTCACGGCGGCCGCCGGGGCGCCCGCCCCCGCGTAGGCGGATCCGACTGCCGCCATGCCACGAGCGACTTCTTCCACGGCGAAAGACTGAGAACGTAGCCAAGAGGCCGGGCACCGTTGGGTGGCCGGCCTCCCTGACGTCCGTGGAGATCCGCCATACTGCCTCGGCGGGCTGCCGCATCGCAGCGCTCATCATGATCTGACGGCTGCCACGATCTCCTCTCCTGGAACTCCAGGAGTGCCCCACCCGAGCTGGGCATGAGGGCGCAACTCCACCCCAGCGCCCGGGCCGGGGGCCGACGGGTCGCCCATGCGGGACGGGCCATCCTGCCGCTGTTGGTCAGCGAGCGCCCTAATCGACGTACCGGTAGGACGTCGACCTGCCCGAGGACGGGCCGATCCGCTGGGAAGGTGGGGGCCCGAGGTGTGGACGGCCGACATCTGACGCGCGACGTCTGGCCGACGCAACGGCGTCAGGGCCGTACTGGTACTGGCAGGCCTCGTCCCAGGAGAGGAAGCCGCTGCTCCTGATGGGCGTCGTGCTTCCGTCCGCGCGTACGCACTGCCAGTCCTTGACGGTTCGGACTTCCTGCTGCAACCGCGAGGCGGCGAACCCTTTGTACCGGCAGTAGGCGTAGAGGTTGAGCGGGCCGAGCACTGTGGGTGCCGGTTTCGTTTCCTCGAATGGCCAGACGCGAGGGGGAGCGAATACGGCGGCCTACGCGCCCACCACGGCGGGCAGCCCGACCACTACGCGTCCGACGCTCCCGAGGGCCGTCCAGATCCGACTCAGCGTGTCAAATGGCCTGAGTCTTTCCGTATGCAGGCGAGCGCGGTCAGGCAGCTTCACGGTAGTCAAGGGGCGGACCCAGGACGTAGACGACGCGTTTGGGTAGGCGCCCGATTGACCGGCGCGGAGAGTACAAGCGCCGGTTTCAACCCCTGTGGCGTACCGCCTCCCGTTCTCGTGAACAGCGACATTCCGTCGGGTTGGGTGCCTGCCGAAGTCGTGAACAACTGACTTCACAACCCGTGAATAAAGCCAGGTGGACACAGCCCGCGCCCGGCCCGGTCACGAGCCGGCCCATTCCTGTCCGAGTGCGGCGAGTGCGGCGAGTGCGGCGAGCTGGTCGGGGTGGAGCGTGCTGGGGCATGTCGTGCCGGCGACGTGGGAGGAGACGGCCCTGTTGCTGGTGACCAACGCGGTATGCCAGCGGCCCGGGCTGCCGCAGGGCGCACTGCCCGGCGTCGCGCGGTCCAGGCCGCTGGCGGTGGCCGGCAGGGTGCCGGTGCTGTCGAGCAGGAGGTGGAGGTGGTGGGGGAGGGGGCCGGTGAGGATGAGGTCGTGTCTGTTGCGTGCGTCCAGGAGAGCGTGCACGAGCGCGGAGTCGGCGAAGGAAACGTGGCTGAGGGTCTCTCGCAGGACGTCGGTGGTGTCGCTGTCGGACTCGGCCCGTGCGCGGATGAGTGTGTCGTGGGGCTGCTTCTCGCAGATGGCCGCGGACAGCGGTTCGCTCTGGTCACGGCTTCGGCTGTCGGGGCCGGGCCCGGGGGAAGGGGTGTGGTGGCCGACGGGCATGGCTGCCGCTCTCAAGGGTTCGAAGGCCTTTCCTTACCGCGCCCGACCGAGGGAAAGAAGTGTGCTGCGCCGGGCCGCACGATTGAAGGAGGCCGCACCGAAGTGTTCCCAGGTAGGGGGACACGGCAGCGCGGATACCGGCAATGGCCATCTACAACGTACCTCCGCCGCTAGCCGGCCACCGCCCGCATGGCACGCACCTGTGATTCAAGCAAATTGCGCGTCGCTGACCTGCGGCGCTGTCGGGCTGGAGGCCGTTTTCCTTCTCCGCCCCGGACCAGAGCCGGGCGGGTGAAGGTGTGCCTGCCCAGGTCATGTCCGGGCACCGGGTCGAGGCGCTGACCGAAGAATGGGGGACCACCAGAGGGTATGACGAGGAAGGACCACGCCGACGGTCACGACGCAACCAACAGCCGCCTGCGCACCTGATTCGGATACCCCGCAGCGGGCACCCGGCTCCATGTCCCTGCGCCCGGCCGGCAACCGTGGCGGGCGGGCACCGACGACATTGCATGGAAGGAACCAGTTGATGACGAAGGCACGCGAGATCATGACGGGCGGCGCGGAGTGCATCGGCGCCGAGGAGACGGTCCTTGAGGCCGCGAAGAAGATGACGCAGATGGGAGTGGGCGCGCTGCCGATCTGCGGGACGGACGACAAGCTCAAGGGCATGCTCACCGACCGCGACATCGTGGTGAAGGTCCTCGGAGCCGGCAAGGACCCGGCCCAGGTCAAGGCCGGCGAACTGGCCCAGGGCGAAGCGGTCACCATCGGCGCCGACGACGACGCCGCCGAGATCCTGCGCACCATGAGCGAGCACCAGGTACGGCGCCTGCCGGTCATCGACGGCCACCGCCTCGTCGGCATCGTCGCCCAGGCCGATGTCGCCCGCGCCCTGCCCGACCCCCAGGTCGGCGACCTCCTCCAGGCCCTCTCCACCGACTGACACCCACAGGCTGGTGGGGCGGGGGCGGTACGGTGCCGTCACCGGAGCGGTGTCCTCCGCCCGGGCGGCGCCGCGCCGGTGACTGCCGGCACGGCGGTGATGTCCTGATTGCTCAGGCGCGCGGGGCCGGGTCAGGCCGCGGGCCCGGCGGTTTCGGTTGACTCCTCGCCGAGAGCGCTGATCGTCCACGGGAACGACCTTCGGCCAGAGTGACCACCAGTTCCCGGCAGGTGTCGCTGGGCGTGACCAGGGAGCAGAAGGCAGGCCTGTCGGAAGCGGTCCCGGTTCGCGAAGGGGCCGGGCATGCGGTTTCCACCCGGGTCTCGGGTGATGCCCTGCTGGTGGGGTGGGCACCTGCTGACAAAAGGGGGAGGGAGGGCAGGTGCCCACCGGTGCGGCGGCCGGGGAGCCGCTCAAAGCCGCGGCCGCCTGCCTCCACCGTAGAACGCGCCTTCGTGGATCCGCATGTGAGATCAGCTGCGGGCCCGACCGCCCCGGTTCGCGGTCACCATTACGCGCGAGCGCCGCGAGGCCCCGCCGTACGCCTGCGGACCCCTCCGCCGTACAACGGGCTCTCCCAGACAGAGCGCGTTGGTCCAGCCAGGGCGACCGCCGTCGCGCCCTCTCGGTCTGCCCACCAGGCCGCGCATACGCGCACCCCAGGACCACCTCCGGCGGCCCTCTGCTGCTGAGAGTCATGCCTAGGATGCACGCATGGGCATGGGGGAGATCATCGGGGGACTGGCCGAGGAAGCCGAGCGGTAGATCCGGGATCAGGCGTGGGAGTCTGCTGCTGGAGCCAGTGTTCGATGTCGTCGCCGTCCATCAGCACGCCGGGGGCTATGTCGGGCAGCTGGCCGTCGGCGACGAGCAGGTCCGCGAGGACGCGCTGGTGCCGCTGCCAGTCCAGCGGCCAGGGGCAGTTCCAGTCCTTGCCGATCGCGGCGAGCTGCGCGGCCCGGGTCGCCGCGGTGTCCTCGTCCTTCCCGAGCCCGTCCTTGGCGCCCTAGCGGCGGAGGTGGCCATCTACTGGCCGATGGGCACCATGGCGTCGTCCTCGCCCCACATCGCGTCCTGCCGGGGTGCCGGGTGGCCGGTGGCCCGCCGATAGGACCGGAGCACGGCGAGCTTGGCCTCCCACGCCTCCTCACCGGGCTCCCACACCATCCCGGCCTCCGGCGCGTCCAGCAGCACCTTGCGACGCTCCTCGAGCTCCCCGGTGCGCAGGGCCTTGCGCTGCTGGTGCACCCACCGCCCCGGCGGAAACGCCTTCGTGACGCCGACCTCGGTCTCAGTGTCATACGGGACGGCATGCAGGCCGGTGCGCGATGACCCCTGACGCCACCGTGGTGCCCTGGACGGATGACGCACAGGCCGGGCCCGAGCCACCTGGCCCCTTGGAAGGGAGAGGCGGGGGGTGAGGGAGGTCCTGGGGTGACGGTGTATCCGCACGTGGAGCTGATGCTGACGCAGGCCGCAGAGTCGGTGCCGGGCCCGGTGCTGCGCGCAGGGGTGGCGTTTGAGCAGGAGTTATGGACAGGGTTGCCGGCTGTCCGGTGTCCGCTGCGGTGTCGGCGGTCTGCGTCAGCGCGTCGCGGCAACCGGGTCGACGGGGCCGTTCCAGGTCCTGCGGTAGCCCTCGCGGAGGGGGCCGCCGACGAGGCCGAGCACCGTCGATGCTGCGCTGATCAGTGCTGTGGGCTCGCCTGAGCCGCACAAGTGGAGGTGTCCTTCGAGAAGGGCGGCTCCGAGCTGTGGGTCGGCTTCCAACAGGCGGCGGGGAAACCACTTCCCGCCGCCGATCCAAGCGTGATGGTGGTCGCAGAGCAGATCGGCGGCGGTGCTGACCACGTACCCGGCCACGGCCAGACGCTCGACGGGGTCGCTCGCATCAGCGAGGTCGTCCAGCGCATCCGTCAGACCGTAGCGTTTGGTATCGGCCGTCTCGGGTTCCAATGCAGGCGGACCTTGACGAAGGTCCGCTTCGGCCAGAGCGCGAGCGCGCTCGGCTTCGCCGTCGGTGTCGATCAGGACGAGACCGGAGGCGTACATGTTCTGAAGCACCGCCCGCCGTGCGGCGACGTCTGCGGCGAGGAGCTCCAGGAGACCGGTACGGGTGTGGACGAAGAGTTCCACGACACGGTCCTCGAACCGGATCGTCTCCCGGCAGGTCGCGCCGCCGTCCTCGATGAGCACCGCGATGTCCAGGTCGCTGCTGGCAGTGGCTCTTCCGGTAGCCGTGGAGCCGGCGAGGACGACGGAGAGCGCTTCGGGGAAACGGCTGCGGACGAGACGTCGCGCCTGGTCGATGGGGTCTACATGCTGCATAAGCGACAGAGTGCCAGGATCCTTGAGCTGGCGGGCGGGGTGGTGCTCCAGACCAGGCGCGGGTCTCTTGCGCAGGACCGGTTTCCGGATCTGGTGGCGGCCGCCGAGCAGCTTCCCGGCGGCCTGGTCCTGGACGGCGGGCTGCTCGTCTGGGACGTGGAGGCGGGCCGGATCTCGTCCGAGACGTTGCAGCGCGAGGCCGCCGCCCGAGGCCGCAGCGCCCCTTCTCTGGCTGCCGGGTGGCCGGTCTGCTTCGTCGCCTTCGACGTTTTGCAGCGGGACGGGGAAGACCTGGTGCACCACCCTGGCTGCGTAGGTAGCGACGGGGGAACACTCCTCGGCGTCTTCTGAGAACGGCCGGCTGGTGGGGGTATGGAATGTTGATGAGAAGTAGCAACGTGCTGCCGCGTGGGAACCGCGGTGACGACTGCTCTGCGGGCCTCGTATTGTTTGGCGCGTGAGTGTGTTCGATGTGCCCGCAGAGTGGTCCGAGCTCGTTGTGCGTAGCCCGAGGACACCATCGACGTATGTCCGGCTCTTCGACTGGGCCCGGTTGGACGAACACGAGGTCGCCTTCGCGGTGGAGGCCGTGGCGGATGGACTGCGCGCGCGGCTCGACTCGGTGAGCATCTCGGTGTGGGACAGGGCTGGAGACCTGACCGAGTTCCTGGACGGTCTGGCGGGGGATTTCCGGGGCTGGGAAGGGGAAAGGTCGTGGGTGACCAATCAGCTCGTCCTGACGGCGATGTTCCAAGCCGGTGGCCACGCGCAGCTGAGCTGGCGGCTGCGCCCTGGGGTGTTCGCTGAGGATGAGTGGGAGTGCTCTGTGACCACGACCCTCGAAGCAGGAGAGCAGCTGTCGAGGCTTGCCGCCGACGTGCGGAGCTTCCTCCGCCAGGGATAGGCCCGCCTTGCCGTCGTAACGGAAGCAGGCTGTTCCGTGGTGTCGTCGGCAGAAGCAAGTCCCAGACGTCAGCTGACTGCTTGCTGTTCTGCGCGTGCTCGGGTGGTTGCCAGTCGGTAGGAGCCGGTGCCGGTCTCGATGATGCTGCCGCCGAAGGTGAGCCCGTCGACGATTGCCACGCAGAGGCGGGGATCGGTGAAGGTCTCGGTCCAGCCGTGTGAGGAGGAGAAGGACTCGCTGGAGGCGACGGCGACGCTTTGCTGGTCGAGGCGAGCCCATCTTGGGGGCCCGCTCAGCCTGCCCGGGGCATCGTCGGCAACATCATTCAGACCGGCAGCGACTCCTACCGACTCGCCAGCGGGGCCCGGGCGGCGGGCCAGGCGCGGTTACCCAGATTCAGGTGGCGGGCGACTGCTTCGCCGCCGGGCGGCCCCCGCACTCAGGGGTCCGGCGCGCGGGTTCCCGAACCCCGCGTGTCCTGGTCGGCCGGGAGGGGGAAGCCGCCGAGCTGCTCGGCCTGGTGGCCCCCGGCGGGGCCCGCACCGTGGTCGTGGCCGGGCGCTGTACGTCTCCCTGCGCGGGTACGCCCCCGGCGGTGGGGGCGGGGGGTCCGAGGAGACCGTCATCGCGCTGCTGGAGCTGCTCGGTGTACCGCAGGCGGACCTGCCCGCCACGGACGGTCGGCTGGCTCGCTGCAGGTCCGAGAGGTTCAGGTGGTGACTGGGCGGGCTCGGGCACCTGCCCTCCGGCCGCGGCCTGCCCGTTCTCGCCCCTTCATTGAGTCCCACGGTGAGGACGACGCCTCCGTACGGGGTGCCTCCTGCGACGGTCTCGCCCTCGTCTTGCTCGCCCTTGTGGCTGTCTGGTGCCGCTGAACGGCTGCCGGACCTGGCGCTGGGCCATCTGGGAAACGACTGCCCGGCGCGCGTGCCCGCGCTGCCGGTCAGTTGGGCTGCTCGGACCGCTGTTCGTCCGGGGCGCCCATCCAGTCAAGGCAGACCACCAGGGTGTCGTCGTCCAACGGCACTTCTTCGTGGAAGCCGAGGAGGTCGATTAGTACAGCGCCGGGGACCTGGGGGGCCGGCAGCAGACGGGTGGAGGTCAGTGCCCGGGCCAGGGCGCGGTTTCCGTACTCTTCGCCCTTCGCGGTGGCGGCGTACACACCGTCGCTGGCGAGCAGCAGGCGGTCCCCGGGGAGTACGGAGAACCGCTCCGGTGTGTAGTAGGTGTCCTCGCCCATGCCCAAGGGCAGCTGGGGTTCGAAGCGGAGGGGTTCGACGTTTCCCGCCCGCAGGCGCCAGGCCCGGGGGGAGCCGGCGTCGACGACCTCGCCCTCACCGGTCGACAGGCTGATGCGGAGCAGGAGGACGGATACGTAGGCGCGACCCTGGTACTGGGCGTACACGGCCTGGTCGGCCAGGCTGGCCTGGCCGGCGAGGTCCAGGCCGGCGCGGCGGGCGTTGCGGAGCGCGTTGACGGCGAGGTTCGTCAGGAGGGCGGCTTCCATGCCCTCGTCCATGCCGTTGGTGACCGTCACGGTCAGGTCGTCGGCGGAGACCGACCAGTCGTAGTTGTCGCCCAGGATCGCGTACGCGGGTTCCAGGTGGCCGCCTAGGGAGAATTCCGGGCGGGAGCAGGCCCGGCCGGGAAGGAGCTGCCACTGCATCTCGGCCGCGAGGGTGAGCCGGGCAGCGCGGCGGGCCAGGACGTAGAGGTCCGTGTCGCGCTCGGCGACGAGGATCTCGTGGCCGAGCGCTTCGCAGATGTGCTGCAGCTCGGGGAGCACGGAGCCGTTGAGTCGGCTTTCGGGCAGCAGGACCGACAGGACACCCATCCGATCGCCCCGGATGGTGATCGGGAGGTGGATGTCGACGCCCCCCGTGGGCGCGTGGGGTTCAAGTACAGGTTCCTGGGCTCCGAAGGCGCGGCCCTGGGGGCTTGCGTGGATGGGAACGGGGGCGGTGGCGTAGGGCACCCGTTCCACTGACTGCAGGGAGTGCAGGCCGTAGTCGGCGAGACGCAGTTCCACCCGCTCGGCACCGTACTGCTCGGTCAGGGCGGAGGTCACGATGTCGAGGAGGGCGTGGGGTGCACCGGCGCGCAGTGCCCGGTCCACGCCGGTGATTCTGTCCACGGCAGCGCTTTCAGTGGAGGGTCACGGGAGGCACCGGTCGGTACGTCCCGCTCTCGTCACCGCTCGACGGTGAGCGAAGTGTGCGACGCGCTCTTTGGCGTCTCGTCTTCACCCATTGTAGATCGCGCGGCCGGGACGGCGGTGGTCAGCTGCGACCGTGCCAGTCGAGGCAGACGACCATGGCGTCGTCCTGGGCCTCGCTGGGCCCACGGTGTCCGGCGATCTCCTGCAGCACCGCGCGGGATACCTGGGGGAAGGAGGAGACGGGGAAGAACAGCCGGTCGCCGGGGAGCACGGTGGAGGGCTGAGTGGTGTAGTGGGGGTGCTCGAACATGCCGAGGGGGAGTTGTGCTTCGAGCTCGATGGGCTCGGTCTTGCCTTGCCGCACGCGCCACATCCCGGGCGAGCCCGCGTCCACGACCTCCACGGTTCCGGTCGCCAGATCGAAGCGCAGCAGGAGGGCTGAGAGGTGGGAACGGCCCTGGTACTGGCCGTAGACGGCCTGATCGGCGAGGGACAGTCCTGCCCGGCGGGCGTTGCGGAGGGCGTTGACGGCGGGGTTCGTCAGGAGCGCGACCTCGATGCCCTCGCCCATGCCGTTGGTGACGGCGAGGGCCAGATGGTCCTCCGAAGTGGACAGTCGAAGTCATCGCCGTAGATGGCGTACGGGTTGGACTGGGCGCCGATCTCGAACTCGGCGCGGGCGCGGGAGCGGCCGTGCAGCAGCTGCCACTGCATCTCGGCGGCGAGGGTGAGCCGGCTGGCCCGGCGGGCCTGGACGTAGAGGTCGGTGTCGCGCTCGGCGACGACTTTTTTGTGACCGAGAATTTCGGCGATGCCCTAAAGTTCCCGCTCCAGGTGCGGGGTGTAGTCGGGGAAGCGGACCGTGAGGACGCCCAGGCGGTCGCCGCGCACGCTGACCCGGTGTGGGGAAGGCGGTGGACCGGTTGCAGTATGGTCATCGCGTAAATCGGCCATGAGCAGGTCGACGGACACGGCCGCGCAGGAGGCGGAGAGCGCGGTCTGCACTGCTTCGAGAAGGCGTGGGATGGTGCCCCGCGTAGCGCGCTCCACACCCAAGAATCTGTTCACCGGTCGAACGCACCTGTTCGGGAATGATCAAAAGGAGCGAATGGCCTCATGTCTCAGCGACTGACAAGGCCGTTGCGGAGTGTCACAGTTGAAGGCATGCATGCCGAGACTTCGCATGGCGCGGACCGGGATGCGGCTGCCCGGGCCGCCAGGGAGGTCATCGAACTGCTGGAGGTCTTGTGGAGCAAGGGCCGGGATCTGACCTCGACGACTCCGGTCTCCTCCTCCCAGCTGCGCGTGCTGTACGCACTGAGCCAGGACCAGCCGATCAACCTGCGGACCCTGGGTGAGGTGCTGGGCTCGGCCCCGCCTTCGGTGAGCCGGATGTGCGACCGCCTCGACGCCCTCGGCTTCATCGTCCGCTCCGCCAGCACTGCCGACCGACGCGAGCTGGAACTGCGACTCTCCCCCCGCGGCGCAAGCTACCTCAAGGACCTCCGCGCCCGGCGCGAGGCCGCCCTGCTCGACGTCATCTCCGCGATGCCGCCCGCCCGGCAGACCGCCCTCACAGCCGGCCTGGACAGCTTCCGCCAAGCCGTCGAAGCCCGTGATGCGGACGGTGATGCCCCGGGTGAGGCCGCGGGCACCGCCTGACGGTCGCGCACCGGAGGTACGTCGTCCGCTTCACTGCACCTGCCATGTCTCGTGAGCGCGCGCTCACCCGGGGGTGGGGCCGCGCAGTCGTAATCGCGCGACGCTAGGGTGTTTGCTGTACGCACAGTTGTCAAACGGCAATTTTTGCCGCGTAGCAAGTATGCGGCTTCCCGAGGTGCCGCCCGCATCATCCCCGCTCAGAGGGCCGCGGGCTCCGGGAGGTCTCCTTCGGCGTCCGAGTACGCGACGCCCCTTGGCTGAGGCCCATGGCGGCCAGGTCCTCGATGGTCTTCGGGTCGGCAAGGCGAGGACGGAGACCGCCTCGCGTCCGAGGTCGCGGTGTGTCCGCAGGGGCCAGGGGGCCCCGCCGCTGCGGCGGGGGCGGGGCTTGCGGCGGCGCCTGAGGCTTTCGGGATGTCGGCTGTCGCCGTTGATGGACACAGTGAGTCCGAGGCCCGAGGCCCCGATCGACAGCGCGAGCCCCGCAGGTAGGGGCGCTCTGCCTGGCCGCGTCCGGGGAGGTCCAGTGCGCCGACGGGTTCGCCGTCGCGGCGCGCGACCCAACACGGACCGGACTCGTCATCGACGGCCTGGGGCACGGCCCCAAGGCCGCCGCCACGGCCGGCGCGCCGTCCGCACCTTCCTGCCCATCGCCCACCACCGCCCGCACGACACCCTCGCCGCGCTCCACCGGGCGCTGCGCCGTACCCGGGGCGCTGCCGCGGCCGTGATCCGGTCCATCACGACCGCACCGAGTTCTGCGACGTGGGCAACATCGGGGCGGTCACCTGTTCCTCGCACGGCATCGACCGGCAGCTCGTCGGACCGCCGGGGATCGGCGGGTACACCATGCCCTCACCGAGTGTGACCGTGGAGCCGACCGGGCCCGCCCACACGGTGCTGTCACACCCGACGGGATCGACCCCTCCTGGACCCGGCACAGCCCCCTGGCGTTCCTGCGGCTCCCGCCGGCCCGGCTGGCCACCTCGCTCGCCCACCCCGCCGCCGGGACGACGCGACCGTCCTCGCCTTTGCTCCCACCAGGGGTGACATGTTCCGCGACACCTTGCGCACCCTGACCGCCGTCCAGCGCACCACCCGGCGCCTCGTGCTCGCCCACCGGTTGTGGGCCGAGCAGCGGGCGCGGCTGGCGCTGGCCGTGAGCGAGGTCGCCGCAGGCGCCCTGCGCCACGGACCTCCGTTCGTGCTCCCTGTGACCGCCGCCTGCCTGAGGGGACGGCACCCCCGACGAGCTGGTGGTCGCGCTGAACTCTCCACACCGGAGAATGGCCACCACCGTCAATCCCCGGACGCTGCCCCTTCTGGGACGCGCCACCGCGGAACCTGAGCCTGGCCAACGGCAGCCGCCCTTGCGCGCTGCTGACGCGGCCCGACGGGACGGGCGGCTATCTCGGAACCCCCGGGCACGGCATCGGTTTCCCGCCCCGGGGAGCGAACGCCTGACCCGCACCCGCCTGGACCGGGGCGGCCTGCTCCTCCGCTGCACCGCCGAGCTCACCGAGAACCGCCGTGTCCTCTGCGAGGGCGAGCGGCGCCTGATGGCGGCCGCTCGACGTCACCGTGGTTCGCCGACCCGGAGCGTCCCGGCCGTGCTCGCCACCGAGTTGCGGTCGGCGTCCTGCACGCGGACGAGACGATCACCCTGGCGGTGCGGTTGGCGTCCGGGCCCGCGTTAGAGCGGGCGCGATTGCCGCGCCGCACCCGATCGGGGTAGCCTGCGAAAGATTGCCGTATGGAAATTTTTAGGCAACGAAAAGAAATGAGTGTCGGCCGCCAGATCGCGGCGTGTGCCGCTCACCTTCTCGTCGTGGCATCTGAGCGGAACGAGGTTGGTCATGGCCGAGACGGTGGCCGAGGAAGCACGCACGGCGCCGCGCGCGCGTCGCCCCAGGGGCGGTGGCGCGGTGGGCGAGTCGGAGCTACGGCAGCTGCTGGCAGGTCTCACAGCGGTTCGCGACGGCGACTTCGGTACCCGCCTGCCCGGTGAGGGCGACGGGCTGATCGCCGAGATCGCCACCGTTTTCAACGGAATGGTGGACCAGCTGTCCCTGTTCACCTCGGAGGTGACCCGGGTGGCACGGGAGGTGGGCACCGAGGGCACCCTGGGCGGCCAGGCGGTGGTCCCGGGGGTCTCTGGTACATGGGCGGACCTGACCGATTCCGTCAACGCCATGGCGGGCAACCTGACCACGCAGGTGCGCGACATCGCCCAGGTGGCGACCGCGGTGGCCAAGGGCGACCTGTCGCAGAAGATCGACGTGGACGCGCGCGGGGAGATCCTGGAGCTGAAGGACACCGTCAACACGATGGTCGACCAGCTCTCCGCGTTCGCCGACGAGGTCACCCGCGTCGCCCGCGAAGTGGGCAGCGAAGGACGGCTGGGCGGACAGGCGGAGGTGCCGGGCGTGGGCGGGGTCTGGCGGGACCTGACCGCCTCGGTGAACTTCATGGCCGGCAACCTCACCGACCAGGTCCGCAACATCGCTCAGGTGACCACGGCGGTGGCCAAGGGCGACCTGTCGCAGAAGATCACCGTCGACGCGCGCGGGGAGATCCTGGAGCTGAAGAACACCATCAACACGATGGTCGACCAGCTGTCCTCCTTCGCCGACGAAGTGACCCGCATGGCACGTGAGGTGGGCACCGAGGGAATCCTCGGCGGGCAGGCCGACGTCAAGGGCGTCTCGGGCACCTGGCGCGACCTCACCGACTCGGTGAACTTCATGGCGGGCAACCTCACCGCTCAGGTCCGCTCCATCGCCCAGGTCGCGACGGCCGTGGCCAAGGGCGACCTCTCCCAGAAGATCAACGTGACGGCGCGCGGGGAGATCCTGGAGCTGAAGAACACCATCAACACGATGGTCGACCAGCTGTCCGCGTTCGCCGACGAGGTGACCCGGGTCGCCCGCGAAGTGGGCACCGAGGGGAGGCTCGGCGGGCAGGCCGACGTCAAGGGCGTCTCCGGCACCTGGAAGGACCTCACCGAGTCGGTCAACGTGATGGGCGACAACCTCACCGCGCAGGTGCGCTCGATCGCCGAGGTGACCACCGCGGTGGCCCAGGGCGACCTGTCGCAGAAGATCCGTGTCGACGCGCGCGGCGAGATCCTGGAGCTGAAGGACACCATCAACACGATGGTCGACCAACTCTCCGCGTTCGCCGACGAGGTGACTCGCGTGGCGCGCGAGGTCGGCACAGAGGGGAATTTGGGCGGCCAGGCGACGGTCCGGGGCGTCTCGGGCACCTGGAAGGATCTGACCGACAACGTCAACGTGATGGCGTCCAACCTGACCGGGCAGGTGCGCTCCATCGCCCAGGTGGCGACGGCAGTGGCCCGCGGCGACCTCTCGCAGAAGATCATGGTGGAGGCGAAGGGCGAGGTCGCCGCGCTGGCGGGAGTGATCAACACCATGGTCGACACGCTCTCGGCGTTCGCCGACGAGGTGACCCGGGTCGCCCGTGAGGTCGGCACCGAGGGCATCCTGGGAGGTCAGGCCCAGGTGCCCAACGTCGCGGGCACCTGGAAGGACCTGACCGACAACGTCAACTCGATGGCGAACAACCTGACCGGTCAGGTCCGCAACATCGCGCTGGTCACCACCGCCGTCGCCAACGGAGACCTGTCGAAGAAGATCGACGTCGACGCCCGCGGCGAGATCCTGGAACTGAAGACGACCATCAACACGATGGTCGACCAGCTGTCCTCCTTCGCCGCCGAGGTCACCCGGGTCGCGCGGGAAGTGGGCAGCGAGGGACGGCTGGGCGGCCAGGCCGAGGTGGAGGGCGTCTCGGGCACCTGGAAGCGGCTGACGGAGAACGTCAACGAACTGGCCGGCAACCTCACGCGCCAGGTCCGCGCCATCGCCGAGGTGGCGAGCGCCGTCGCCGAGGGGGACCTGACCCGCTCCATCACCGTGGACGCCTCCGGTGAGGTCTCCGAACTCAAGGACAACATCAACTCCATGGTCGAGTCGTTGCGCGAGACGACCATGGCGAACCAGGAACAGGACTGGCTCAAGTCCAACCTCGCCCGCATCTCGGGCCTCATGCAGGGCCACCGGGACCTCGCGGTCGTGGCCGAACTCGTCATGGACGAGCTGACCCCGCTGGTCTCCGCCCAGTTCGGAGCCTTCTACCTCGCCGAGGAAGACGCAGCGGGGACCGGTCTGCGACTGATCGGTTCCTACGGCCGCCCGGCGGACTTCGCCGAGGGCGCCCGCTTCAGGCTGGGCGAGTCCTTGGTGGGCCAGGCGGCGCGCAGCCGGCGCACGATCGCCGCCGAGGGGATGCCCCACAGCCACGTCCGCATCGCCTCCGGGCTCGGCCAGTCGATTCCGGGCAGCCTGGTCGTGATGCCGATCGTCGTCGAGGACCAGGTGCTGGGCGTGATCGAACTGGCTTCCTTCACCACGTTCACGGCCGTGCACCGGGACTTCCTGGAGCAGCTGATGGAGACGCTGGGCGTCAACGTCAGCACCATCGTCGCCAACGCCCGCACCGACGAGCTGCTGGACGAGTCGCAGCGGCTGACGATCGAACTCCAGGAGCGGTCCGAGGAACTGCAGGTCCAGCAGGACGAGCTGCAGCGTTCCAACGCCGAACTGGAGGAGAAGGCGGCGCTGCTGGCCGCACAGAACCGCGACATCGAGACGAAGAACCTGGAGATCGAGCAGGCCCGGCAAGAACTGGAGGACCGGGCGCGGCAGCTCGCCCTGGCGTCCAAATACAAGTCCGAGTTCCTGGCCAACATGAGCCACGAACTGCGCACGCCCCTCAACAGTCTGCTCATCCTGGCCCAGTTGCTGGCCCAGAACCCGACGCGGAACCTGACTCCCAAGCAGGTCGAGTACGCGGGCATCATCCATTCGGCGGGATCGGACCTGCTGCAGCTGATCGACGACATCCTCGACCTGTCCAAGGTCGAGGCGGGGAAGATGGACGTCAATCCCGAGCGGGTCCCGCTGCGGCAGCTGCTGGATTACGTGGAGGCCACCTTCCGGCCCATGACCAGCCAGAAGAACCTCGCGTTCACGATCAGTGCCGCGTCGGGGGTGCCGGCGCACCTGTTGACGGACGACTCCCGGCTGCGGCAGGTGCTGCGCAACCTGCTGTCCAACGCCGTCAAGTTCACCGAGCGGGGCAGCGTCGAGCTGCGCATCGAGAGAGCCACAGGAAGCGAGGTTCCCGACTCGGTGCACCGCGGTGACGTGATGGTGGCCTTCCGGGTCATCGACACCGGTATCGGTATCGCAGAGCAGCAGCTGGAGGCGATCTTCGGGGCCTTCCAGCAGGCGGATGGCACCACCAGCCGCAAGTACGGCGGCACTGGCCTGGGACTTTCCATCAGCCGGGAGATCGCGCAGCTGCTGGGCGGCTCGGTGACCGCCGAGAGCACCCTGGGGCAGGGAAGTACGTTCACCCTCTACCTGCCGGCCCGGGGTGCCGGCGCTGAACCCGCCGCTCAGCTCGCGGGGGCCGTACCGGCGCTGGTCGGCAGCGGCGAGGACCGGGCGGACCACGGGCCGCCGGTGATCCGCGTCGCACCCGAGCCCCGGCGCAGCCGTCGCCTGCTCGTGGTCGAGGAGCGGGCCCGCAGCCTGCTGTCCGCGGTGGCCGAGAGCGCCGTGGCCGATCTCTCCGGCGCCCAGGACCGCGGCGAGCGGTCGGCGCCGACCGAGGTCGTCACCGCCCTGGGAGCGCGGGAGGCCGCCGAGAGCCTGGCAGACGGCCCCTTCCACTGCGTGGTCCTCGAACTGGACATGCCGAGGAACGAAGCGCTGCGCTTCCTGACGGCGATGCACGGTGACGCGGCCGGGATGACCTTGCCCATCCTCGCGCACAACAGCCGCCCCCTGAACCCGGCCCAGGAGGACCGCCTGGCGGCACTGGCCACCCGGCTGCCGCTGGAACGGCTCTCCAGCCTGGACGAGTTGCGCGAGCGGATCGCCCTGCACCTGTCCGCCGAGGAGCCCGGACACGTCCTCCCCCTGGTGCGGCCGGAGGAGGGACGCCAGCAGGCCGTCGAGCAGGCCCTCGATCCGGGACTGGCCGGCCGCACCGTGCTGGTGGTCGACGACGACCCCCGCAACCTGTATGCCATCAGCGGCATCCTGGAGCTGCACGGCATCAACGTCCTGCACGCGGAAGACGGTCGCAAGGGCATCGACGCCCTGGCGGAGCACCCGGAGACCGACCTGATCCTGATGGACGTGATGATGCCCGAGATGGACGGCTACGCCGCGACCGCCGCCATCCGGGAGGATCCCGCCCACGAGGGCCTGCCCATCATCGCGGTCACGGCCAAGGCCATGCCCGGGGACCGGGAGAAGTGCCTGGCCTCGGGGGCGAGCGACTACGTCACCAAGCCCGTGGACGCCAACGACCTCATCGCCTGCATCGGCCGATGGCTCGACAGCGCCGGCGCGGGGCACGACGCCCCATGAGCGCTCCGGAAATGCCCTTGGACCCGGTCGTGGCCCCGGAGCCCCCCAAGGCCGACGGCCCTGTTCACACCGTGTTCCCCGCCGTCCCCCGGCAGGGCGAGCACGGTGTTCCGCAGGCGTCGACGCCAAAGTCCTCAAGCCTGGGCCGGCTGGCCGCGACGGTGGAGCGGTTGCGGGCCGAGATCCTCACCGCCCAGGAGCAGGCCGACGGGCGGGCGCTGGTCGAACTCGCCAAGGGAATCCTGGTCGAGCGGCTCAAGTGCGGCCCTGCTGCCGCCGCGCAGCAGCTGGTCCGGCTGGCCGAGGAAGCGGGCCTGTCCCCGCTGGAGCTGGCGGCCGACGTCATCAACCAGGCGGCGCGTGACCACCTCGCCGTCGCCGCCGAGGAGTTCATCCGGCGCACCGGCGGCGGCCCCGAGATCGGCGCGCCGGGCGGCGAGGCGTCGGTCGGGGTGCGCCTGCGTACGGCCGAGAGCGGCGCCTTGGCCGCCCGGGACACCCAGGCGGTCGCCGAGTCCCTCCTGGAGCACGCGCTGGCCCCGCTGGGTGCCGGTGGTGTGGCCGTGTGGACGGCAGGATTCGACGCCTCGCTGACGCTGGCCGGGCACGCCGGGTTCACCGACGACGAAGCCGCCCGCTGGCGTTACGTACCGCCAGGTGTGTCCACCCTCGCCCGGCAAGCCCTGAGCGAACGGCAACCCGTCTGGATCCCCTCCCTCGCCACGGCCGGCCTGCCGTCCATCGGCCAGACCGGTCACCTGCGCGGCGGCCGGCTGGCCGTCCCCGCCGGTACGGGCGGCCTCATCCAGGTGATCCTGGAAGTCTGCTGGCCGGACACCATGGAACCGCAACCCCCGCGGGTGATACGCCAGGTAGAGGCCCTGGCCGAGCTGTGCGCGCACACCCTCGACGGGCGCCCCGCTCCGGCCCCCGGGCCGCCGACTCCGCCGTGGACCGCCGGGCCGGACCTCTCGGAACTGGTGGACCTCGTCGAGGGCCTGCACGATCCCGCGCTCGTTCTCACCCCGCACATCGAAGCCGATGGCCGCCTCGCCGACTTCCGTGTCCACCACGTCAACGGCCGTTTCGTCGACCCCGCTGGCCGGCCCCGCAGCGCCGTCGCCGGAGCGCTGCTTCTGGAGGCCTACCCCATGGCGGTCGGCGGGAGCGAGCTGTTCGAGGACATCGCCCAGGTCTACGCCACCGGCCAGCCGTTCCGTGCCGAGCGCATGGCACTGACCGCCCTGGTCGGCCAGGTGCAGCTGGCCGCCGTCGCCGACATCAGCGTCAGCCGCCACGGCAGCAGCGTCCTGATGATCTGGCGGATCGAGGACGAGACCGCACGCCTGGCCCACCTCCTCCAGCACGCACAGCGGCTCGGGCGGATCGGCGGGTTCGAGGAACAGATCGCCACCGGCGAGATCACCTGGAACGACCAGCTGTTCGACCTGTACGGCCGCCCCCAGGTCGCCGGACCGGTGGCGCTGGAAGCCCTGCCCGACTTCGCCCACCCCGACGACATCGTGGCCATCGGCCGATTTCTGCGGACGGTCCTGCATCACCACCGGCCGTCCTCCGCCGCCTTCCGGCTCCAGCGCTCCGACGGCGTGACCCGGCACATGCGCGTGATCGCCGAACCCGTCCTCGACGCCCAGCACCGGCTGCTGGCCGTCCGCGGCGCCTATCAGGACATCTCGGCCCAGCACTGGACCGAGGTCGCACTGGCCGCGACCCGCGACCAACTGGCGCACACCGAGAGGCAGGCGGTCGAACGCGACCGGCTGACCCTGCAGCTGCAACACGCCATCATGCCGCCGACACAGGCCCCCCTGGACAGTCCGGGCCTGCGCGTCGCCGTGCGGTACCGGCCGGCCGAGGCCGGATCGATGGTCGGCGGCGACTGGTACGACGCGGTCGTCCTGCCGTCCAAACAGGTCATGCTATGCGTCGGCGACGTGGCGGGCCACGGCATCGGGGCCGCCACCAGCATGGTGGTGCTCCGCAACGCCATGCGCGGTCTGGCCGTCACCGGCGCCGGGCCCGCGCAGTTGCTGTCGTGGCTGAACATCGTGGCCCACCACCTGACCGAGGACGTCACCGCTACCGCGGTCTGCGGGCTGTATGACCCCGAGAAGCAGACACTGCTCTGGGCACGGGCGGGACACCTCCCGCCGGTGCTGGTTCGAGGACGGAAAGCTGTGGTTCTGCCTCCCGTCGGAGGGATCCTTCTCGGTGCCCTTTCCGAGGCTTCCTACGAAGAGGCCGAGGTGCAGATGGAAACCGGCGACACTCTGCTGATGTACACCGACGGGCTAGTCGAACGCAGGGACGAGTCGGTACAGGCCTCGCTGACCCAGCTGCTGAACCATGCCCGGGTCCACCGCAGCACACTGGACCAGCGGCTTGACGCGCTGCTCACACACAGCAAATCCGACACCGACGACGACACCTGCCTGATCGGTATCGAGGTCATATGAACACCCGGCGCCAACGGCAAGCCCAGGCAACTTCGGGGCACTAGCATCAATGCCCCGTTCATGACCGACCGAAGAAGGTGAACGACACGATGGCCGACGACGCTTACCTGTTCCTGCTCCCCGATCGCCACCCCCGCCTCGGCGCGGCCCTGGCCGCCGTCGGCGACCTGGAGTGCGCCCAAACCCCCGCGGTCCACGGCTGGCTACAGGCCCACGAAGCCTCCGCCTCGTCGGAGAAGGTGAGGATCGTGCCCGCCGACGCGGAGGCGTTCATCCCCGAGGGGGCCGAGCGGCTGCCCGTACCGCTCAGCGAGGAGGAGTCGCTGCGCGTCCAGCAGGAGTGCGCGCCCCAGTCCATCAGGGACATGGAGACCGAACTCCTGGAGTTCCGCGACACCACGCAGGACTGGGAGGCGTTGGTACACCGCGCCCTGACCGCCGGAATCCCCGCGCCCCGCATCGCGCAGCTCACCGGACTGGACCCTCAGGAAATCGGCCGTCTGCTCCGGGCCTGACTCCCCTGCTCCACCCCACGCAACCGCGGCCCGAAGCCTCGGACCGCCGACTGTGCGGGGGCCGCTGCTCAGGGCCGCTCCGGCTTGAGGTTGACGGCCCGCAGGCGCTTGCGTCCCGTCACGTACAGCACAGCCCCGACCACCGCCCACAGGGCTGTGACGATCAGGGCGGCCCACGCAGGGTCCATGACGTTGGCCAGGGCGAAGACGACGGTGAGGCTGGCGAACAGCAGCAGCACATGCCCGGCGCAACCCGCTCCGCCCAGCATGCCGACCGCCTTGCCGGCCTTCGCTGAATCCTGCTTGATCTCGGCCTTCGCCAGCTCGATCTCATCGCGGACCAGCTGGGACAGCCCCTGGCCGATCTCGCCGATGAGGTCTCCGATCGACGGGCCGGCAGCCGCCGGCGGTGGCGCGACGGGCACCGCGGGGGTCTCTGCTCACGTCGAGGCGGAAAGCGGCCGGTGCGCATGAAGCCGCGCCTTCCCGCCCCACGCCGTCTCCCCCGAAACCCGAGGAAGTCTGCTTCTGTCGGAGCGATAACGCACTGGAGCGCGCCCCGCCTTACCCCTACCCGGGCAGGCCGGTGCGGCGTGCCGATTCTGTGTGGGGCGTTCGCTTCGACCCGACTCTCGTGCCCGGTGGCGGAGGCGTTCTCGGACAGCACGACTTTTCCGTTACGTCGTATTGCATCGGGCGGAGGGCCATGGTTCAGCAGACGAAGAAGGACCGAGAGCAACGAAGCGAGCTCGACGGAGCGAGGAGGGCTCCCCGCAGGAGCACTGCTGGCTGGCGCGCCTCCCGGCGTGGGGCACGCTGCCGCCATGGCGGATGGCGCTGACCAGGACCACGGCAGCGATCACGCAAAGCTGCCTCGAAGCCGGGAGGGATCCGCAGGACCGTGGATCACGTACCCCAAGCGTCACGCACCCCCTCGGTCCAGCTCCGGTTTGCCTCAATCAGCTGGTCTCCGGCGACGCGGCGGCGTACCGCACACCAGATATACAACCTGCCGACGGGGGCATGCGGCTCCTTGGAGGTGGTTCATGTGCCACGGTGGCGCAAGACGTTGAGAGACGTGGGGGTGCAGGCTCTGGAGACACTCAGGTATCTGCGGCGTGCAGGGCGGTCTGCGGGAAACGAACGTGATGACCTGCTGTTGATCGCAAAGAGCGGGGTCGCGGCCATGGCGGCATGGATGCTGGCCCACCACTTCCTTACGCCAGCGGTGGTGACCTTCGCCCCGTTCGCCGCTCTGGTTGTACTCCAGACGACGCTGTACCGCTCCCTGCGCGACTGCGTCCAATACCTGCTGGCGATGACGGCCGGAGCTGTACTCGCGGCCACGCTGGCAGCCACCGCAGGGCTTCACAGCTGGAGTTTCGGACTGCTTACTCTCGTTGCCCTGGCGCTCGGGCGGGTCAGGCGTCTGGGTGAGCACGGGATTCAGATTGCGATCGTCGGCATCTTCGCCTTCTCCTCCGGGCACGGCAGGATTGACTACATCGGCTATCTGGCCGTCTCCGTCGCCATCGGCGCGCTGTGCGGCCTCTTCACCCATGTCCTGCTCGCCCCGGCGCGGCATGTCCGTCACCGGCAGGAAGCGGTCGCCGAGCTCTACACCGGAATCCAGCGCCGCATCGCTGACCTGGCCGACGCCTTCGGGGCGCGTGGCCCGGACGCCGATCAGGTGAAGCAGTGGCGGTGGGAGCTGCGGCAGTCATCCGCGGACGCGGACCGCATCGAGCGCTCCATTGACACGGAGAAGGAGAACAGCCGCCTCAATCCCCGCCGGAGTTTTGACGGCGCCGCACAAGCCCTTCCCCGGGCCCGCGAAGCCGTCACAGCGGCCCAAAGGTGCCTGGGCCACCTCCGCTCCGTCACCCGCACCCTCGGCCACGCTGTCGACAGCGGGCAATTGGATGCCGTACCCACCCCCTTCCGCTCCAGCTACGCGTCCCTGCTCCGCACGATGGCCACCGCCATGGAGCACATCGGCCATACGGGGCGCACCGAACCGGACAAGCTCGATGCGGCGCTCGATGACGCAGCCGCTGAGCTCGACCGCGCCCAGCAACAGACTCTGACCACCACCCCAGAATCCCAGCCGGCTGTCGTGACCTTGCAGGGCACGCTCCTGACCGACGCCGCGCGTTTGATGGCGGAACTCCGCGAAGGCCGCGAAGAGCTGAGCCCGACAGGCTGAAGACCGGTGTGATGCACCTGGTGTGCCACTGTGGCCGGTTCCGATTCTGTCTACCTTGTGGTGGCGAAGTCGTGCCGCATCACAGCCTGAGGCGGTCTCGGCACCTTTGGTCAGTCCGCTAGAAGAGGCCGGCGCGCATGTGCTGGTGAGGTTCTCGGGGATCTCACGCCACCACGGACTGCGGACGGCTGGCAGCCGGACCAGAGTGTGCTGAAACACGCCCGGATCGGCGCGGAACAAGTACCGGGGGGCGGGCGGGTCGTCGCGGAGCGCGCACTCGTCGCCCCGGCTCGCCACGGGCAGGCCGCACTCCTCGCATGCCATGTTGGGACCGTCTGCTCTGTCGAGGCCGCAACAATAGCCGCCGACCCGCTCCGGGACCAGCAGGGTGCCGCGGGCGTCGCCGGGGGTGATGACGATCGAGCCGCGGGCGCCGTCGGAGAGGGCGTAGACCGGCGAGTAGATGCCGCGGGCCACCGCCTCGTCCGGATGGATCTCCTCCCATCTCCGCCACGGCGGCCCCCAGGGCTCCGGGTCCACGGCGAACGTTCCCGTACTTCTGATGAGGGTGGGCCGGCAGGGCGACCCCGGACAGCGGGTTGGTCAGCTCGGCGCCGCATCCCGCACACACGAAAACGAACAAATGCCCTCCGCTGGAGAAACCGAGGGCATCGTCGCAACTCCGTGGCAGACAGTCCAACGTGTTATGAATCCCTGGCGGGGCCGAAGCACAGCCACGACGTTGAGCAGCACCGTTCGGATCCACGGGGGCTCTGACGCCTCCCGAAGCGGGGAACATCGCTGTCCGTTTCTTCCTCGGTGGCAGCCCTTGGGCGGCCGCCGATCCGTCCCGCCGCAGGTGATGGCATCCAGGTTCTCGTGCAACGAGGTGAAGCCGATCCTGCGTGTGTTTCGCCATCCTCACAGCCAGCTACTGGACGCACGCACCCGGGCTGGCCGCTGGTGGAGCAGGCAGCCCGGGTGGTGGACCGGCCCAGCGTCAGCCGGGCGCGTCGGGCGACCCGGACGTGCGGGGGCCGTGGACCCGTCTCAGTTGCCGATGCCGGAGCTGCCGATGCCTGAATTGCCGATGCCGTGGCTGCCGATGCCCGTGTTGGCGATGCCCGCGTTGCCCAGACCCCCGTTGGCGAGGCCCGCGTTGCCGATGCCGTCGTTGAAAGCGCCTGCATTGCCGACGCCTGCGTTGCCGATGCCTGCGTTGCCCACGCCGTCGGCGCTGGCCGCGCCGGCGCCGCAGATGGCCAGCACTGCCGCGGCACCCAGCGCGGCGGTCACACGGAGAAGAGTTGTCCGCATAGTCCTATACCTCCTACTTCGTGACAATTTGCTCCCTATCTCTAGCATGCGGCGGTACCGGATACGGGGATATATGTCCGAAGCCGCCGTGTCGCCCGGACACCTCGACCGACGGCGTGCGGGTCACAGGTCGGCGGCCCAGAAGACCCGCCCACCGCCGAGGCCGCCGTTGTCCCGGAGCACCGCTGTACCAATGCTCCCCGAAGCCCGGCCCCGGCCTCGGGGACGCCCAGACCGTCGGTACGACTTGCCGGCGGTGGGCGGTGCCTCCCGTCGTCATGAACAACGGCCCAGTGCTGATGGCGAGGGTGGTTCCCGAACTGCTGTCGAAACGCTGCTCTTCGACGTGTACAAAGCCAACGGTGTCTACATGGAGCTGCAGCCTGGGCGGTCCGACACGCTCGTGGCGGCCTGGCACGAGGACGTCATGGCCGACTTGGCGCCGTACCCGTACGAGACCGCGGCCCTGCTGCGATTGGCCCTTCTCAGGCTGAGGCCCGGACGGTCGACGACTTCGCGGTGGCGCTCTGTCTGTTGCCTCTGGACTTCATCCCCGCCGACGAATGGTGTGAGGCGGTCGACCGGCTCATCACCCGCGGTTTCGTGGAGCGGGTGGACGACACCTACGTGTCCGTCAACGCACTGGCACTCGACATTATCGAGAGCGCCGTACTGCCCGCGCAGTTCCGCATGGAACGGAACGCGGCCAAGGCAAGCTGGTCTGGCCCACGCCGCCCACGGCACAGCTGACCCCCATGTGAGCCAAGGCAGCGGACACTGTGTCCTGACAGAGCGCGGCCGCCGGTCCTGGACGGCTCCCTGCCGAAGGGCTACCGGTCGTGGGTCGGGCAGCCTGCGGAGGAGAAGCAGCAGGGGTCCTCGATCATGTGCAGGTGCGACTGGTAGAACTCGTCCCACCCGGCCGCGTCGTACGGGCGGACGATCACTGGCTGTTCGGCGGTCATCCCCCCTTCCGCCGTTGTGATGTAGGGAAAGCGGTATCGGGACGCGAGGGGACGGAGGTCCGCCCAGGGTGCGAGGGCTACGGAGGGGTTCACCCACAAGCGGGCGATGCCGTCCACGTCTCCCTCCATTGCCAGAAACTCGTGCTCGACGAGCCACCCCGCCACCTCCCTCAGTCGCGTGACACGAACATTCAGTTCGTCGGCCCAGTGAGCGAACTCGAACAGGACCGGCCGGCCGCCCTCCGGCCGGCTGGCTGGCCAGGGTGTCCAGCACCTCGCGGATGGTCCCGTTGTCGCCACGGCGCCTTTTCCCGTCGGCCCGGGCCTGAATGAGGCGAAGGAAGCCGGCGGCCATCACCGCCGGTCCCACCATGACGCCGAAGTCGCACGTACAGCTGCTCATGCCTACACAACTCCTCGCTCACGGCGCGGACGTCTCTGCGGTGGGAAACCCGCCTGGCCGGACGTGGCTCGGTGATCGCCGGGCCCGTTTCCAGCGGGAACGGCCGCGCTTGCCTTTGCCGTGCGGCTGGTTCAAGGGTGGGGGATGAGCTCGGGCATGGAGCAGGCCGCAGTCTTCGGCCACATCACCGCGTCAGGAATCCGGCTGTGGCCGGCGTGGCCGTGCTCCGCCTGGTGGGCCGCTCGGACGCGGTCCAGGAGAGCGGTCAGCGCTGGAGGCTCGAACGTGGCCCGGCGGCCTTCGGTGAGCTCGTGGACCAAGGTGCTGAGGCCGGCGCACCCGAAGGTGCGGTGGGCGTAGGCGACCGCGACGAGCACCAGGCCCTGGCAGGCGGCCACGTTGGCGGCCGCAACGGTGCTCAGTGCGCTGCGGGTGAGGTCGTCGTCCAGGGCGAGGCGGCCGCCATCGCAGAAGCCCAAGCGCTTGACCAAGGCGAGGGATTCCTCGTGGGGGAGTAGGTCGGCGATTGCGTCGATGGCCAAGATGCCGAAGTCGACGGCGGTCTGTAACGCCTGATGGCACAACGCCGGGTCGGCGGCGAACTCGCCAGTCAGCGGGGCATGGGCGCGAGTGACGGCGGGCGGCCGCGGCTGCCAGCGGCGAGAACGCGAGGACGGCATACAGGTTCAACACCGTGATGCGCGGTCGGTCCCCGTTGTGTCGCCCGTTTGGCGCACCCCCACCGGAGGGCCGACGCCTGCCCGGGTTCTGCCTGGGCCCCGTCGTCTCACACCGGCGGAACACCGTGGAGGAAGATACGCGCGGGGAGGCCGGGAGGGACGGCGCGGCCCGCGCCCAGGAGACCTGGGGGAGCCAGGGCGGTGGCCGTCAGATCGACGATCACCGCTGATGGCAACATTGCACCGGTGTCAGCCAGACGACAGCCTCGTGACCAAATTCGATGCCCGGCCGGACGACGGCTTGCGGGCGGCCAGAGCGGGGGCGGAGCGGGCGCGGACGGCGGCTCGGCGTTGCAGCCCCTCGAAGGACAGGGCGCCGGCCTCCGGGTTCCGCACGAGGGCTTCACCGTCGAGGACCAGTCCATGCGGGAGCTGCTCGGCGGCTGCGACAAGGTCGGGGAAGCGATCCTGTACCAAGGCGCCGCGGCGGGTCTGCAGCAGCACACGCCCGCCAGGTCCGGTGGGGGTGAACACCAGCATGCGGTGCCCGTCGGATTTCTGCTCGTAGGCCGGATCCCGCAGAACCCCAGGAGGCGGGAAAGTCTCAACGGCCTGCGCCTCGGGTCGGCGCCCCGGGCGAGGCGGTAGACCCGCGCACGGTGGAGCCCGGGCACATTGGGATGAAGACCGAGCGTTCCCAGCGCGGAGCGGCGGGCGCCGCCACGCGTACCGTCGCCTGACCAAGACGGTCCCAGCCGCGCGAAGCGAGCTACTGCATGTCGAAACTCGGTCCCTTCAGTCCCTGACTGGCTTCTGAATGCGCTCTTGCCTGCCCGGACTGTCAGTGGCTGCAGTCCAAGTGCCGGTTACCCTGCTCCCCGCGCCCTGGCCAGCTCGGCACCATGTACCAGTGGGGCGGCAGCTGCCCCAACCCCCACGGCCCCAACCCCTCCGAGCGGTGCGACTGCTCCTCCCTGACCCAGCGCTCCTACGGAGTCGCGGGCGTGGAAATCACGTGCACCACCTACACCCAGATCTACGACGGACACGCAGTACCGTCCGCCGGGATCGCCCCCGGCGACCTTCTGTTCGCACGCGGATCAGCACCCGAGCACGTGGCCATGGCGATCGGCTACGGATACGTCGTGCACGCACCCCGCACCGGACGCCCCGTCAGCGTCACCAAGCAAGAGGAACTCGGCCCGATCCTGGTAGTCCGGCGCATCGTCGGCTGATCCTCTCTGACACTCGGATGACGCTGCGTAACGGCTTGCTACCGTCCAGTCGAACATCACTAGGCGCCCCGCGAAGGACAAGAAGATGCGCACGGCACACAATGACCGCAGTGACCCTGCTGGCGTGAGTAGCCACAGGATGCTCCAGTGGTACCGACAACGCGGAAAACAAGCCTCTCGGATGGCCCGGCCGCGCCGCGACCGCCACTCCGCTCACCAAGCTGAGTGTGCCGTCGCCGTACGACGCCGCGAGCGGATGGGACGAAGTTCTCTCATGGGTGCCGCAGTCCGTAAGGACGCTGCCGGTGACGGTCGTGCCACGGTCTCAGACTGTCGCGTTCATGCAAGCAGCCTCCAACGGCTACACGATCTCCGCGCGTGCAAGCAGCGGCAAGCTGGCCTGGCGGTCAGCCCCCTGGGCGGCACCGACCCCGGTAGCCGGAGCCCAGAAGACCTCGAGTGGCCCGGCCGAGATCCCGGACATGACGGGCGCGGAAGTCGACGGCCGCGGATACGTGGTGGCGTACGCCCACGGCCTGCGCGGCAAGGACCAGCTGCACGACGGCGCTGAGATCGTCCGCCTCGCGATCTTCCCCGCAGACGCGAAGGGGGAGTCGGTCAAGCCCCTGCGGGAAATCGACGTTCCCGTGTCCGCCGATCCTGGAAAGATTCGGGTCCACGCAACAGGCAGTCGCCTGCTGGTTGCCTGGGGAGAGGATGGGGCCCTGCCGAAGCGGGCCGCGACGGTCAACGTAACCAACGGCGAGGTAGCCGTCCACCAGGACGCCGACCGGCTGATGCAGCAATGTGCGCGCGTGTTCTCGTGCGACAGAAGCCGCGTCGCCGCCGCCACCGAGAACGGCCCGCTGGTCGCCATGGGGGGAGGAGGATTCGGCATCCCCGGCCGCTACTTCAGCGAGACCCTCACACCCGAGGGCGTCGAGGCACAGATCGGCTTCCTCGGGCAGTGGAACGGCAGCGTCTACGGCGCAGCAGCCGGACACGCTCTCATCAACTGGTACGCCAAGTCCGCCGGCGACACCCCTCTATGGTCCGTCCATGACCTGAACACCGGAAAGCCCCAGGCCCACATGGTCTGCGGGCAGAAGGGCGCCTCCGTCGACGACCCCGACCGCGAATACCCGATGGTCTCCTCTCCCAGCGGCCAGTACCTCGCAGCCGGTGCCGTCGTCTTCGACCTCAAGAACAAGCGCAGCATCTGCCTGCAGGGCGACGGCAACCGCAAGACCATCGCGGTGGCGTCGATCCGAGACAACAGCACCGCGTACGGGGCAGTACAAGACACCGCGGCGGCCGGCTCAACCGTGCTCACCCAGTTGGACCTGAACGCCCCCACCGGCGACGCGAAGGCCCTGGAAGCGGGAACGGAGGTTCCCCTCCTGCACACCGACGACGGAGCGGGCGTCTTCATCACCCGCAACGGGGAGAATGGCCTGCTCCTGTCAGTACGCAGGCCGGCACGCACCTGAACGGTCCGGGTGCCCCGCTCCGGACCAGTCGCCCGCCGCGCGCGGCGGCTCATATCGGGGCGTGACGATGATCAGGCGTCGAACCGGAGCGTCCGGCTGCCGTACTCGGGCCCGGGCCGAGCGACCGGTTGTCTATCGACCATGGCCGTCGGGGCCGACATCGTGGCCGACCCGGCCGTCGCGACTGCTCGGGTGATCGACGGCGACCACCGCCGCGCTGAGTAGGACCACTGGGCCTCCTGGGCCCTGGCAACAGCGCGCCGCCGTCCCTACACCGCACAGGAGGGGCCCGCTTCCACGCCGCGCAGCGGGCCCTGCACCGCCGGCTGCCTCGGCTGGGCAGCGAGCTGAACGGGCTGACCATCAGGCGCAAGCCCTTGATGTCTGTGGAGAGTCGGCCCGGTCACGAGTACCTGCTGCCCGCTTTACTCCAGAGGCAGTGACGCATTCGGCCGGGGCCGGCTGTCATCCGGCCCCTGCTTCTCTCATTCGGCGACGGACCTCGTCACCGAAGAACAGAGGAGCCTTCGCGTCCGGATAGGGGGCGGAGTAGCGGTAGTCGCCTGTCGCAGGATCAAAATGGAAGGAGGCCTTCCACGTCCCTCCCCCGCCCGATTCGAACCGTGCGTACACGCGAAAGCCGTTCGTGACGACGCTCCTGACCCTCCAGGCGTCTGCTGCGACGGCGCGCACGATGGCGTCGAACTCAAGCTCCGCAGATGTCGGAACCCTGGCGCCGAGTGACTCGTCGGGCTCTCCAACCTCGGCGGCGTACTGCTTCCTGGCACGCACGATGAGCAGGCCGACAGCGACAGCCACAGTGCCGGCACCCAGCAGAAGGCCCTTGGCCTTCTCGGCGAAGGAGATCCTCTCGCCGTCCTGGTCACCGTGGACGCTCTGCTCGGGCACGGCAGCCCCCCTTCCGGTCCAGATCTGCCGTCAGAGTAGTGGTCACGCTGCCCCCGCCTGGCGGGGTTGCAGCTATGCGAGATCAGAGCTCGTTTACATCGGAGCGAAAACCGGCACTTGCACTCTCCGTGATGGCCGCCGCTACACCTTGCGGGCCTACCACAGCGGCCGTCGAGAAGGCCACCATCCCACTGCCGGAGACGCTCACCCGCCTCCTGGAGCAGGTGGAAGCCGAGATGGGCAAGCTCGCCGAAACCGCGCCGCTTGCCGCGGTACGGGCGGCCCGCCGGTTGGAGACCACCGCCAGCGAAGTCGGGTACTGGGCGGCCCGCTGTGCCAAGGAGGACGCCCTCCCCCCACAGGCCGCGGCCGCGCTCGGCCTAACGGAGGCGGCCGCCCCCAGCGAGCTCGCCCGCTGGGCCGTTGGGGCCGCCATCAGGCGTGACGCAGGTGTGCTTCGGGACGAAACGCAGTTCTGGGGGGACTTTCCCGTCCTCGGCGGGCCGCAGGTCGTCCCGGTGACACCGGAGCGGTAGTGAGGGCTTGGCCATCAGGTGCTGGCGTGGCCATGGTCGTCGATTAAGGGAACCAGGACGCGGACACGTTCGTGGAGGTCGCCGACTCCTGTTGCCGAAACGCCGGCCAGGACCTGGTCGAGGCGGGCGAGGCGGGCGCGCGATGTCGAACGCAGCCGAGCTGCGGGGATACGGGCGAGGACGTCCAGGGCCCGCTGAGCGGCATCGGCGGGGCTGGGTGGGTGCCTCGGCCTGTGCGAGCACCAGGGTGGCCGCGGCCCAGCCGGGGGTGGCCACGGCAGCGGAGGCGATGGACGTTTCGGCAGCAGAGCGGGCGCGGTTGTGGTGGCCGAGGGCGATGGCGGACTCGGCCTGGTGGAGGGTGTACTCGTCGGCGTCGAAGCCGAACCGGCCCGGGACGAACCCCACGCGGTAGGCTTCGAGTTGGCGGCCGGCTGCGGCAAGCGTGGCGGCCTCCTGCTCCCGGCCCAGGCCGGCGAGTGAGGTCAGTGAGCCGTTGGCGCCGTGCAGTTCCACGCCGTCGAAGCCGGCCGCGACCGCGTTGCGCGCGGCGGTGGCGTAGTCGGCGATGGTCCGGGCGATCTCCGCCTCGGTCAGCTCGCGAGGAGTGACGAATTCTGCGGGCCCTGGTGGGTGTAGACCTGGCCGGCGGCCTTGACCGCAGAGGGTCCGACCGGTGTCAGGCCCATCAGGCTCGGGTGGCCGACCCGCCCGGTGTGCATCGGCTGTAGGAAGATCACCCCGCCGCGCTCGTGGACCGCGCCGGTGACCTTCTTCCGCGCCTCGATCAGCTCGTTGGAGTGGATGCCGGGGGTGTCCGGGTAGCACTGACCGACCGCCGACGGCTGGGTGCCCTCGGTGACGATCAGGCCCGCACTGGCGCGCTGACCGTAGTAGGCGGCCATGAGCTCCGTGGCGGACAGGCCGGGAGTGGCGTCCATGGTCTGAGCGGTCGGGAGGGAGTCTCAACCGACGTTAGGGATGGGGGGCCGTGGTCGGCGTCACCCTGCAGAGCTGCTCGGTTGCGTAGCTCTGAGGTATGACGAGAACAGGGCCGCCCCCCCGCGCGTGCGCCGGGGCTGCCCATCAGTCGCCCCGCGCCGATGCCGCCGGCAGGTACGGCGGCTGGTCTCACGGGTCGGGGGTTGCCGTGGGACCAGCGGTGGGGGGCAGGGCGCCGGGGTTGAGATGGGTGACCAGACGGTGCAGGAGGTGATGCACCGAGGCCCGCTCCTGGGGCTCCAAAACCGCCAGTGCCTCTTCATTGACCCGGCGGACCACGTCTCGTGCCTGCTCCAGGAGGCGGGAGCCGTCGGGAGTGCTGTGCAGGCACAGGATGCGGCGGTTGGTGGGGTGGGGCGAGCGCGTGAGCAGCCCGCGGTCGGTGAGGCTGGCCACGGCAGAGCCCATCGACTGGGCGGTGATGCCGGCGTGACGGGCGGCGTCGGCGCTGGAGATCCCCGGCTGGCGCTCGGCCCGCTGGAGGGCGTTGTACTGCGCGAGGTTCAGGTCGAGAGCGCGCAGTTCTCTCTCCAGACGGGTGGCCATGGCCTGGGCGAAGTGCCAGGCCAGATAGCCGGTGTGGATGGGCTGCTCGCTCACAGGGACCCCACTTGTAAGGCAACTTATGTTTTACTGCTTCGGTTATCAGGCACCTTACAACTTGTGGACGGTTCTCTTCATGCCAGCCCCCACCTCCCTCCATCTCGCCGACGCCCTGTCGGCCACCCACGGGGACATACCCGACCCCGCCCCCGAACCTCACCCCAACTCCGGCCTGAAGGGCGTCCTGCTGCCCGTCGCCGTGGTGCTCGCCATCGGGACGATCTTCGTGAGCGTCTACCTCGCCGCCTTCCACGCTCCCCGCCCGCATGACCTCCCCGTCGCAGCCGTCGGCACCGCCGCCGAGGCGCACCGCCTGGAAGCCGACCTGGAACGGGTCCTGCCCGGCGGCTTCGAGATCCGGCCCTACGGCGACGAAGCCGCGGCCCGCGAGGCGGTCGAGCACCGCGAGGTCTACGCCGCCCACCTCCCCGCCCACGGACAGGGCAGCGGCAAGCTGCTCTACGCCGGCGCCAACGGCCCCTCCGTGACCGGCACCCTGACCGCCGCCTTCGCCCAAGCCGCGGCGCAGCACGGCCCGCCCCCGGCCGGCGAGGACATCCTGCCGGTGTCCGCCGGCGACACCCGAGGCCTGTCGGTCTTCTACGCCGCCTTCGGCCTCGTCCTGGCCGGCTACCTCTTCGGCATGATGACCTACCAGGCCGCGCCCGCCCTGCGCTTTCGCCAGCGCATCGCCAGCCTGACCCTCTTCGGCGCCCTCGGCGGCATCATCGTCGCCCTCCTCGCCGGCGACACCGGTTTCGGAGCCCTCCCCGCCTCCTTCGCGGGCACGGCCGCGGTGACCGCCCTGATGGCCATGGCAGCGGGAGGCGCGACCATGGCGATCGTGAAATGGACCGGATCCGCGGGCGCCGCCATCGCCTCGGTGATCCTGCTGATCTTCGGCAACGCCACCAGCGGCGGCGTCATGCCCCCCTTCTACCTGCCCGACTGGCTGCATCCGCTGTCCGGCGTGCTGCCCGTCGGCGCGGGGGTTCGCGCTCTCCAGGGGATGTCCTACTTCCACGCTGACGGCCTGTGGTCCGGCCTCGCCGTGCTGACCGCGTGGATCACCGCCTGCGTGGCCCTGCTCTACCTGCGCGACACCCGCAGCACCCGCAAGGCCCTGCTGCGCACCGCCTGACCCCGCTGGCTCCGTGCTCACGTAGCCATGACCCGGCCTGGGGTCAGGCTTCGGCTCGACGTAACCGGCTGGCCCCCGCAGGAGGTTGTAGACGGGGCGCTGCTGATGTCGGAGCACGGGTGGTTCGGGCCGGCGGGGCGCTCGGAGTACGTCCCGGCCGAACCCGGCCGGTCCGGTGACGTGGGCCGGTGCGTGTGCGGGGCGCCCCCTAGATGCAGCCGGTCTCACTCCGGGCGGGGCAGCTCAGCAACCTCTTGTCCTGGCGACCTGACCGGTGTTGGGCTCGGGATGGTTGTTACGGTCGGTGCTTGTGACTGAGCCGCTTCCAAGGTTCCCGCACCATCCCGATCCTTTGGCCACCGGGTCGGTGGTGGCCGCCGATGCGGCGTGCGCGTGCTGCGGGCAGGACCGCGGCTACCTGTACGTGGGACCTGTCTACGCGGTCGAGGCACCTGCTGGTCGCATCTGCCCGTGGTGCATCGCGGGCGGAGATGCGGCAGCGAGGTACGAGGCTCACTTCAGCGCAGGCGCCGCAGGGGACGACGCGCCGATGGAGGTGCTGCGGGTCATCGCGGAATGCACGCCGGGCTTCACCGGGTGGCAGGACGAGCGGTGGCTCCTGCACTGCGGCGACGGTGCCGCCTTCGTCGGCCGCGCAGGGGCCCGAGAACTTCAGACCCGCCCGGATGCGGTCGAGTCCCTCCGTTCGGAGGTCAGTGGCCTGGGCTGGCGGCCGGAGCAGGTCGAGCAGTACCTCACCGATCTGGACAAGGACGGTCAGCCGACCGCGTACCTCTTCCAGTGCCGGGTCTGTGCGGTCCACCTTGCCTACTCCGACTTCGCATAGCCCGGCATCTGAACTCCGCTGTCGAACACTTCAGGGGCGAGGGGGTCGGGCGCTGAGTTCGGCCGGGGTGGGCGCTGGCTTCCGCCGCGGGCGCCCCACGACGGTCTTCTGGCCGGTGAGGGTGCGGGCGGTGAAGGCGCCCGCGAAGGTCTCGTCGCCGTCCTGATAGGTGATGAGGGCGGCGGCGGGGTGGTCGGCGGCGTACGCATGGCGGACAGCAGCTGGTCAGCGTGACCGGACGCCTGACACTCTCCGGGCCGGGGCGGGCAGAGCGAGGCGGAGGGGTTCGCGCATGCCGGTGAAGTGCAGGTGGAGGCCGCCGGGGCGGGCTCCACGGCCACGAGCCGGTCGGCGCGGGGAGCTGACGGCGGTGGGCCGACGAGTTCGTCTTCGCCCGGCCCCACACCGCGCGGCGCCGACTACGAGGGAGGTTGTCGTCCACGAGCGGGCCCGCAGGGTGGGGAGCCGGATACCTCGAGGCGCACACGGCCGGAGCGGGCGTCGACCAGGCCGTCGCCGCCACCACCACCAAGGTCGCCGCCAAAGCACCCGCCGCCCCGGTCCCCGCTGCTGCCAGCCCATCACGCTGTCCGGCAGCCGGTGCCTGCTTCCGGCCGGGCGCACCCGCACCTGGCCCCGGCCGGGGCCACCGTCCTCGAGGACTCCGCCACGGCCGACGAGGCCCGCCGCTACACCCGCGGCGCCTACGACGCCGCCCCCTGGATCTGAACCCGACCAGGCGGGGGCTGACCTCCCGCCAGCCCCCGCCGCCCCGCCTCATGAGGAGCGCACGAGCATGCACCAGACCCCGCCCTGCGCCCTGGCCCCCACCGCCCCCGTCATCTACCGGCCGCAGGCCCTCGCCGAGCACAAGGCGCACCCTGTCGTCCTCGCCCCGCCGCCGCCCCCCGCCGCGCCTTGGTCCAGCTCGACACCGGGCAGTGGGTCACCGCGATGGTCCCCGCCGCGCCCCCGGTCATCGTCGCCGTCCTCGAGGCCGCACCTGTCCGCGCTGGAGCGCGGCAGGCACCGTCACCACCGTGTCGAGCCTGTGCGCTCTGCCCCTTTCTGCCGGAGGCGCGCTCATGATGCCGGCCCCTATCTCGCCTCCCTCACCTCCCTCGCGTTCGGGCCGCCCGCCCGCTTCGGCCGCCGACGTGGCGGGCCGCCCTGCCTTCGCGGACGCCTACAAGGTGCTCGCGCCGAAGCGTATTGAGCAGTTGTCCAGGAGCCTGCCGCAGTCCTGGGCCAGGCCGAGGCAATCGAGGCAGAGACGTCGCCTGGGCAGGGGATCGCCTGCTTGCCCAGGCGGCCGTCAACCGCTGCGTTCCCGGCCGGGGCGAGCCGCCGCCGAGCAGGCTGGGGCCACCGGCTACTGCTCGCCGTTCGTGCGGGCCGGCGGGCCGCCGACGACACGCAACCCTCTGCCTGCAACCGAGGCCTCGTTCCAACCGCATGCTCTGACCAGTGGCGGCCATCATGCCGACCACCGCCGGGATGCATCTGTCCGCTGGTGTACTCAACAGGAGATCACGGCCGTGCTGTCGCCGTCAGGGTTCCCTCGCGTGCCGCTGTCCGGCGCCCGCGGTCCACCTGCTTCCGCTGTACCTGTTCTCGCCACCGGCCTTGATGCCACCGTTCCCGCCCTTGCCGTATGTCGTGCCGCCACGTTGGCCGCCCTCGCCGCCCTGACTCCCAGCCCCTGCGGCGATGCAAGAGTTCGAAGGCAACCACAACAGCGGCAATGAGGGACGGGACGGCCTGGCCGGCAACTGCGGTTCAGCAAGCCACATGACCACCGACCTGCTCAACGTCGATGCCGTGCGACCACAGCACTGGGCGCGGCGACAGATGGAGCACTCCGCCACCCACGACACCGGTCGGTCCGACTCGGCATCGGGCGTCGAACATGGTGGTTACGGTGGATCGATTACTATCCGCCCGTCGCGAGTTCCACAAGTAAAACGGATCAGTCAGCAACTGCTGTGCCACGTTGATGCCGTCCGCTACGAGGGCGTCCGCCGTCGGTCACCGCACGCACGTACTGGGGCACAGCGAAGGGGTCGTCCACCCTGCGGGCGAACGACCCCTTCAGCGCTTCGGTACTCAGTTCCGCTTGGCAACCCCCGCCGTCACCAGATCAACGGCATCCCCGACGGTCACGACCTCGGGGTCCTCTCCCCAAGATGCCGGCGTTGTACCGCTCTTCGAACCGGGTACCGAGCTTTGGTATGTGCTGTCCGCTCGGGACCGTCATGCACCCCCGGGCCTTCTCGCTGTGCGGAAGAGCGGGGTGTGGGTGGCGGGGGGTCGGGAAGGCTGGTGCTCGTGATCGAACGTGATGCGGGCGGCCCCGAAGAGGCCGGCGGAGCCGATGTACTGGACTTATACCTGGAGATGGCGCGCGCCCGGCTCTCCCCGGCGCGGTTCGAGGCGGTGGTCCGGGCGGTGCAGGACACCTGCGGGCTTCTCGCCCAAGGCCACCAGGCGCTGGTGGCGATGCCGGGGGAGGAAGGTTTCAGCCCGGACCTGCAGCGCGAGTACCTGGCACTGCTCGCGGTGATGATCACAGGCAGCCTCGACCACCGGATCGTCGAACTCCCCGGCCCCGACAACGCGCCCAGCCTGGCCGTCGTCCCCACAACCAGTAACCCGGGCCCAGCGGGTGGCACGGCAGCGCGTACTGGACGCCGCGACACTCCCATAAACCCGCCCTCGGTAACACCGTCATGACCGGCCTCGGCGACCGCGCGAAGGTGCTGGAACAGCTCAGCGTCAAGCCGCTCGCACACGCCACGATCATCGGACTCGTCAGGACGTGCCACCCGAGACGCAGGTCGGCCTCCTGGCCGGCTCCCGCCCCTGGCCCCTGCTCGCGGCCCGCATGGAGCAAATCCGCGCCCAGGGCGGCCCCGCACTCCTTGGTGCGCACCTGGCCCGCCTCCAGGCCGACACCACCTGGAAGGAGGCCTTGGGCTCCACCACGGTCGGGCGGCTCGTGCACGCGAGCTTGAACTCCCTGACGACACCGCCCTCCGCCCCGGCCGCGCCCGTGTCCCGGGCCGGGTCTCCCCGACAGCTGCCCGCTCGCGGTCCACCACCGCGCCCGCCACCGCGACCTCTGGCCAGCCAGCCCCGGCCGAGGCCGCCGTCCCCGCCCACCGGCAGCAGGCCGCTCCGGCCAAGAACGTGGGACGAGGCCGGTGACGGCCCGGGCCCCGGGACGCGCGGCGCGGGGGGCGGGCGCGGGAGGGACCCCGGGACGCCTACGAGTACCACGAGTACGAGGACCCGGAGGGTCGCGGCGGTTCCGTACGTTCGGGGCGCGTCTCGGAGGCCATGGCCGGACCCTGCCGCAGGCCGAGGGCTACCGTCCCGGGCGCGTGGTGCTGTTGCCGTCGTGGTGCCGTGGAGGATCGGTCCTGCGTGCGGCATGCCAAGATCGGAACGATTTATCACTTTTACGTATCTCTCATTCCTTTGGGTGTCTTGATCCGCAACCATCTACGCTGCGTGGCGATTTGCCCGTCAATGGTGGTGTCCGTTCGTTCTGTTCCTGGAGGCACCATGAAGTCCACCCGCCTGCTTACGACCGCGGCCGCCCTGGCGACCGCGGGCCTGATCACCTGCGTGCAGGCTCCGTCTGCGTCTGCCGCCACGTTCACCGCCCAGCTGGTGGCCCGCCACAGCCAGAAGTGTGTGTCGGTCGCGGGCGTAAGCAATGACAACGGTGCGGCCGCGGTCCAGTGGGGCTGCCAGGACGCCCCGAACCAGCAGTGGAAGCTCGTGCCCACCAGCGCCGGGTACTACACGCTGGCCGCCGTGAACAGCGGCAAGTGCCTCTCGGTCAGCGGCGTCAGCATCCAGAACAACGCCACGGTCGTCCAGTGGAGCTGCGTGGGCGGCCTCAACCAGGAGTGGCGGCTCGTCCAGAAGGACAGCGGCTACTTCTCGATCGAGGCCCGGCACAGCGGCAAGTGCCTGTCCGTGGCCGGCGCGAGTAACGACAACAGCGCGGCACTCGTCCAGTGGGAATGCGTGGAAGGAACCAACCAGCACTTCCGCCTCGGCTGACCCACCCCCAAGGGGCTCAGGGCAATTCTGAACCCCGTCCGCCTTAACGCCGGGGCCTGACCCACTCCCCCTCGCGGAGGTCTTCGGGCTCGACGAGAAGACGGCGGCGGCGGCCGCGCTGGCTGTGGCGGCGGTAGCGGCACCGGTTGTGCCCACCGCCACGGCCGCGCCGGCCCACAAGTGCGCGAGCAGCACGCAGGACATCGACGACAGCAGCTATGACGGGCGACGGCGCCGACCCCGTGATCGAGAGGGACTTCACCGCGACGAGGGCCGGTTGGAGGCCGGCACCCCGAGCGCCCACTGCAACGGCCACTACCGAACGCCGACGATCAAGCACCGGGCCGGCCCCGGCGCCCTGGCCGACTCGGTTCTGTTCCTGACTGGCATGGTGACGGCCGCGGCTACGGGCGTATGACTACACCGGGCCCCGACCGTCTGACCTGCGGTCTTGGCTAGTCGCCGGCGTCGGGGACGTCGTCCTGGCCGTGGCGCAGGATTGGCAGCAGGGTCTCGGCGGTGTCGCACCCGGTGCACGCCGCCGTGCCGGGCCGCGCGAGCGCATCGAGCGCCGCCGTCGTCTGCACCGGCACCGCCCGCTCGGTGGCCAGCCGGCGGCCCTAGCGTGGACCGTGGCGGCCCGGTTGCGGGTACGGCCGTCCAGGAGCAGACAGCCCTGGGTGGCCGAGGCATGTCAGAAGTGGCTGGCACGATGCTCCGTATGGATCTCGTACACCTGCTCGACGGCCTGGATGCCCGGCCCTGGTCTTCCCTCTCTCACGCGTACGGCGGCGCGGAGGACATTCCCGATCTACTGCGGGCTCTGACCGGCGCCGATGTGGATGCGGCGGATGAGGCGCTGTCCGAGCTGTACGAACGCGTTCTCCACCAGGGGACGGTCTACGCCGCCAGCGCGGAGACGGTGCCGTTCATGGCCGGGATCGCGGCGGCCGGCCACCGCACGGCAGACGTCTTGGCGCTGCTCGGCGGCATGGCAGAGAGCGAGGACGAGTACGGCGTGGCACCGGGCGCGGTCCGGGCGGCCGTGGCGGACCGGCTCCCGTTGCTACTGCCCCTTTTGGCCTCCCCGGAGCCGGAGGTCCGCCGGACCGCGGCCTGGGCGGTGTCCCACACCCGCGCGACCGCGATTGCGCTCCCCGCCCTCCGCGCGCGCTGGGACGAGGAACACGAACCCTCCGCGCGCGCGGAGGTCCTGGCCGGGATCGCACGGCTCGACCCGCAGGGCGGAGCCGCGGCCGCTGCCGCCGTCTTGGACCCGTCCCAGCCGGCCGAGGTGCGCATGGCCGCTGTCTTCGCCTCCCTCGACGCAGGCGTTCCGTGGACCGAACCCATGCACACGACGATGCTGTCCCTTCTGCCAGCCGACCCTCTGCGCTCTGATCTCGATCTCGAACGCGGCGAGCCGCTGGCCGCCGTCGTGGAGGCACTCCTGGGCCGGGGCGGCCGCATGGAGCGCAAGGTGGCGTTCGCACTGGTCGACGCAGCCCTGCACGACGGTCGGGCGGAGGTGCGGGCCGAAGGCCTCTGGGCGGCCGACCGCGCCTGCATGCTCTCCCGCAGTGCCTCGCGGCGACTGGTGTGGAACCTGCGAGCGGCGGCCGTCGACGAGGAGTCGGTGGTCGCCATGTCGTCCCTCCTGGGCCGGCTGGGCAGCGTCGCCGCACCGGCCGCGGACATCCTCGCCCCCCTCGCCGGACGGAATCCGGACCACGATGACGACCATGCGGACCGGGCCCTGGCCGCGCTCGTACTGGTTGCCCCCGCGCAGGCGGCCCCGCTCCTGGCCGCTGGCCTCGGGCGGCGCCCGCGGGCCCTCGCTGCCGCCGCCGGGTTCCAGAGACCGGAGGACTTCGCCTTCCCATACAGCGGCGAACTCCTCGACGCGGTCCGGGACCGCCTTGCCCGGCCCAACGCCCTGAGCGGCAACGAACCCTGGCAGTTGACGAACCTGCTGGCGGGGTGGGGCGCCGAGGCAGCGCCGGCGTTGCCCGAGCTGTGCGCGGCGCTCCAGCGTTTTCCCGGTCAGGCCGCCCGGGCCATCGCTTCCGTCGCCGCCGTTTGCGCCCCGGCGGACCGCGCCCGGGCCGTCACGTCGTTGCGGGCGGTGGCGGCCGAGCAGGGAGTCCTCCCCGTGGCGAAGGCCCTGCACGACCTCGACGGCGAGATCGCGCCCCTGCTGCACTGCCTCGAACAGGACCTCCGGAGTGGCGCCGGCCAGCTCACGGAGGCCGCCAGGATGGCTGGTGCGCTCGGTCCCCGGGCAGCGGCGCTTGCGCCTGCCCTGCGCGAGGCGCTCAGCGGCACGGACGGCGACACCACGCCCGCGTTGGATACGGACACGGCCCTCGCTGAGGCCTTGTGGCGTGTCACGGGGGACGCGGACGGGGTAGTTGCCGTTCTGGACTCGGTGTTGGCGCGCGCCGAACAGAACCCCTGGTCCTGGTGGTCGGTGGCGCTGGCCGCCCGTACGACGGGCCTCCTCGGCCCCGCGGGTCGGTCGCTCGGCGCCCGCCTGGAAGCCGCCCTCGACGATCCGGCACAGGCACCGGCCGCGGTGCTGGCCCTCACGGCCGTGGCCGAGCCCGCCTCGCTGGACCGTACCTCGCTCGCCGAGGCCGCCTTGCGGTCGGCCGAATCGGACGCCGATCCGACAGGTGCCTGCGATGCCCTGGAAGCACTCGGCCTCGACGCATTGACCGACGACCAAGCGCGCCGACTTGCCGCTCTCGCCGACGGCGATGCCCGGGTGGTCCGCTCGGGAGTCGAAGATCGCGTCATCCGCCAGGACGAAGCCCTCCGAAACCGGGCCCGGACACTTCTCACCGCCTGCCCGGACACCGCGGCACCCTGACCTGCCGGGCATCGTCGGCTGCCTTGACACCTGAACCAGGCCGCGCCCCGCACCATTCGTCCCGGACCGTGAGCGTCGTAGTTGGCGGACGGGCCAACTGCGACGCTCAGTCACACGTGCAGCGCAGCTGAGCCGTCCAGGAGCCCCCAGGGCGAAGAAGTTATCCACAGATTTGCAGCTCAGGGCCGCTCCTCACCCTCCCGTATCCACGCCCGGGCTTCTAGAAAGGGGTGTCCGCTTCCGGGGGTGAGGTGCCTGGACGCACACCGAATAGGCACCGCCATGGCACGAACCAAGTTCGACAAGCAGGTGGAGGAGACCGCCGAATCCGTAGCGTTCGGCATCGGCAGGTTCCTGGCCGGCCGACCGATGGACGGGGTGAAGCGGACCGACGCGACGTTCTGGCGATCGGGCACCCGCGTCCTGCCGAAGGTCGAAGGCCGCGTCTCGCGCTCGTCTTACCGCGCTGGGTGGAAGCTCCTGACCTTCCGCATCAGCACGCTGGCCGCCCTCGGCGCGGGCGGCTACCAGGCAGGGTGGGTCGACAAGGACGCCACCGCCCAGCAGATATGGGCCGACCCGGATCCCGCGATCACCGCGCTGGAGCAGACCGGGATCGCCGCGGCGTCGAGCGCGGCCGTGGGGACCGCCGCCTGCCCCGCGCTGACCCGCAAGCGCCGGGAGCTGATGCGGGAGTGGGTGCTCCCGCCGCACGAAGCCCTCGCGCTTCCGCTGCGCCTGCCGGAGCAGACCGACCCGCTCCGCTACCTCCACATCCCGCGCGACTTCTCCGAGGACGACGCGGTGATCCGCGTGGACGTGCCGGGCCGCCTCGACTTCTCGAAGGACCTGGTCGTCGACATCATCACTACCAAGCTCGCCCTGGAGGGCGTCACCTTCTCCTGGCACCTGGAGGGCAGCGAGACGTACGTGACGGTGAAGAAGACCCGCAAGCCCCCGGCCAAGGCGGCCTTCAAGGACCCTAAGGTCCGCGAGATCGTGGCCGCCGCCAAGGCGTCCGCGCCCGTCATCGGGTTCGGTTCCGCCGGGCGGATCGTCACCGTCGACCTGGACGCCGAATCCCCGCACATCCTGGTCAACGCCTCCACGGGCGGCTGCAAGTCGGTGACCCTGCGGTGCATCTCCTGCCAGATGCTCCATCACGGCTCGCTCGTGTTCGTCCTCGACACCAAGCGGATTTCCCACCCGTGGGCGTCCGGGCTGCCCGGGCTCACCTACTGCCGCGACATCGCCGACATCCACGACCAGCTCATCGCACTCTCCATGGAAGGCCGGCGCCGCACCCGCGTCACCGACGACCTGGGCATCGACGCCGACCCCAAGGCCATCGGCTGTCGAGCCGCATGCATGCACCTACTGCTGGGCGGTGGCGCGGAGCGGTTCAGGCGGTACCGCAGGCGGAGGGTGCTGTGTCCGGTCGCCGTGCTGTGCCAAGTGAGACCGGGGTGGCGGAACCGCGGGTGGGAGAGGGCACGGGTGTGGAGGCGCCGCCCGTTGGCAAGGCGGTTACGTCCGGTTTGCGTAGCCTGGGGTGCGGCGGACGCCATCACCTCCTCGAACCGTCAGAAGCTGCCGCCATACGACGCCCCCGGGGAGGTGGGCCACGAGCCTCCCTGCCATGGGGAGGGGCTCGGCGGAGTCGGTTTCGGGAACGGGGGCGGTGGCGGAAGCGGGTTCGGGCGGCCGTTCTCCTCGGCGATCCGCTCGGCGCGGCGAAACAGCTGGTGGTCGTCCTTCCGGGTCAGAGCGAAAGCGCGCAGGCGGGCACCGTCCGGGTCGAGCGCGTCGTATCGCTCCCACTGCTCGGTGAACCAGCAGAACGCGGCTTCGTCGCCGTCCCAGGCCCAGCCGGTCTCGCGTACGATGCTCCGCCCCACGTCCGAGCCCCAGCGTGCCGCAAGCTGGCACAGCTCCTCGCGGGCGGGGCCGGCGGGCAGCCCGCACAGGGCGCTGCGGCAGTCGGCTGCGAAGCCGGCCCGGCCGCTGGACTCCGCGACCCCCTTCAGCAGGGCGCTCACCGTCGGCTCCGGGCCGTGGACGGCCAGATAGTCCGAGATCAGGTCCTCACGCTGTGAGAGGACGGCCAGCAGAGGGCCGGCGCACGCCTCCAATGGACCGAATCGTGACGGGCCGTGGGGCGGGCGCAGGGGCAGGCGGGGGTTGGCCAGGAGCAGGCGGAGCCGGAGTGAGAGGTCGCCGCCGCTCCACAGGGGCTGCCACTCCCAGCCGGAAGGCAGGGTGTACAGGGCCGGCAGGTGGAACGTCTGGCAGATGTCGAAGAGCACGACCCTTTCCATCGCACGCAGCAAGTGCGGTTCGGCAGTCCCGCTCAGGAAAGCTCCGGCGCGCGCTCGCACCGTGTCGTCCCGGGTCTCGAGAGCCTTCTCGACGAACCAGAAGCTCACCCTCTCCGGACTCGTCCTCCAGTCGGAACGGGGTTGAGCGGCGCCCAGGAACGACTCGAGGCGGCTCGTACCCGCCTGTGGGCCGAGGAGGAAGTCCAGGACTCGGATACCCAGTTCGGCGTTCGCGCCGCTCCAAGAGCCTGACCGGTTGCTCATGGCCATGACGGTCGACGCGAGAAGCTCCGGATCGCCGCTGACCCGGGGGTCAGCCAGGGTCCCAGCGGCCTGGGCCGCGATGTCCGGGTCGGGCGCGGACCGCAGGATCCGGACCAACTGCTCGACGAGGTCGGAGCCCGACTCGCGGACGGCCTCCGGCGTGCACAGTCGGGCCGCGGCGCGGCGGGCCCGGAACCCGCCCCCGGGCCGCAGAGCCCGCTCCACCAGTACGCCGATTTGATGAACCGTCAATCGCCGCTCCACGGACCCATCGTCCGCCCACCTCCGCCGCGGAGACAAGGGTGCGGCAATCACCGCTGAGCCGCGAGCACCTCGCCGAGGTGGGCGAGGACCCGGAGCCAGGCCTCGTCGTGCTCCTTCAGGGATGCCTCGCCGAAAGAGCCGACCTGCGTCTGGAGGAACTGCCGGGTACTCCCGGCCACCTGGTCATCGACCTCGTACACCAGGGCGTCGACCAGCTCGCGCAGGTGGTCGACGTTGCCCGTACCGACCGGGACCGGCGACCGGGGGAGGCCGCAGGCGGAGCGGAACGCCGCCTGGGCCCGGTCGTTCGATAGCGTGGCCCGTTGCGAGCAGGGCGATGGCCAGGTGACCCAACGGGCCGAGTTGTGGCGGCGGAACTGCTGGGGTCGCTGGAGTGGCTCGCCAGGTCTCCGCGGGCTGGGGAGGCGCTGTCCCTCGCGCAACGGCTGACCATGCCGCGCGAGGCTCTGGGAGCGCTGGCATCGGCGGCCGCGAAACCACCCAGCGTCCTGGTGCGCATCTTGGGCGAGAGTGCCGCTGCCATGGCTCCGGTCGTGCGATGGTGTGCACGTGGACGTCACCGTTGTCCTCGAAGGTGATCTTGACCGGCGGTCTATGAGCGGCAGGTCCAGTAGCTGTCCCGGCACCACAGGACTTGGCCGCTCCGAGCGCCGGTTGGCTCTCACACTCTGTGCCGGAGCCCGACCGGCTCCACGGGCAACACACGGGCGGGCAGGCGCCGTGCCTGAGACGCGGTGACGGTTCTTGTCCATCCGGTGTGGGTGGGGGTATCGCGGCCTTGTCGAGCGTGAAGGCGGCGGGGACGATAAGGGTGACGGTTTCTGGCGGCTGGCGGCTGGCGGCTGGCGGCTGGCGGGTGGGGGGCACGGGTGTTGGCCGAGGAGTTCGGATATGCGGTTTCGCCGGGCCCGGCAGGCCAGATGCCCGGTGTGATGGAGAAGGTCGCTGGGGGAGACAGGCATTGGCGTAAACTCCGCCGCACCAACGCCGTGTGTGCCAGCCTCGTGTCGGCAGGCGTCTGCGGGGCGCTCTTCAGTGCAGTGCCGGGGATCGCTGTGTTCGCGGCCGTGGCGGTGGGGATCTGCGTTGGCGTCGCGGTGTGGCCCTCCGGGCTGCCGGCCCGCCGCCGCGAGGCCGTGGAGATGGTCCGCAGTCGCCCGTGGCAGGTGTGGCCGTGCCGGCTGGAGGCAGTGGGCGGTGACGCGTCCTCGCTGATGATTGCTGCCGAGGTCCTACTGCTGGCGCCGGACCGGACCGTGGCTGCTGCGCTGCGGGGCTTCATGCCGCGGTCGCACTGGCTTGCCATGGCGGACGGACGCGGGCTGCTCTGGTTCTGCGGCGACCTGCGCGTCGGTGGCTGGGTTGCGCGACCTGCCGACATCGTGGGTTCGCTGACCTGGATGGACAAGGTCGATGTGCCGGTGCGCCCTGGGGAGTTGACACCCCGTGAAATGGCCTTGGAGGACATCGTGATTCAGGCCGCCACCAGCGAGCCGGTCTGGAGCTTCCTTTTTGACCTGTAGCCGTCCCCACAGGGTGTTGACGCTTTCCCCGCGGAGGGCGCGGACGCCCGTAAGGCATGGTGCACCCGACGGTTGTCCGCGTCGATGCCGCCTGCAACTGGCGCGGCCTTCTCGCGGCCCTTGCACTGGCAGCTGCCCGGAAGGGCATGGAATCCACGTCGGCTTCGGTCGTGGACATCTCCCGACCCCGTGATCCGGGCGCCTCCCAAACCCGGGTTCTGGCTCACTTTCCGTGACCACCACGCTCAGTGACGTTCGTCTGGCGGGCAGGACCTTGGGAAGCTGCCTGAAAATGATCCGTCCCCAGCGCGGTGTGGCTGACGGTTCGGCCCGTGGAAGAAGTGGTACTCCGACTGGAGAAGTTGCTGTTCCCGTCGCTCTCGAACGTGGCTGTGCTGTCGGTCGACGTGAACGATGAGGCGGTACGCATTGAGGCCCGAAGCACGGTGGTCGGGTCCGATTGTCCTGGCTGCGGGAGCTGGTCTCGGCGCGTTCACAGCTCCTACCTGCGGTTTCCCGCTGATGTTCCCAGTGGGGGCAGACGAGTCATCCTCTGTTTACGCGTCCGCAGGTTTCTCTGCCCGGTCACCTCGTGCGGGCGCCGGACCTTCGCCGAGAAGATGACGGGGCTGACTCGTCGATACGGCCGGCGGACCGAGCGCCTGCGATCGACGCTGGCCGCAGTCGGCCTCGCTCTCGCCGGTCGGGCCGGTGCCCGCATGGCGAGAGTCTTCGGCGTGTCCGTCAGCCGCAGCACGGTACTGCGGCTGGTCGAAGCCTTGCCCGACCCGGGATTTCCCGCCCCGCGCGTAGTCGGCGTCGATGAGTACGCGACCCGCAAAGGCCGCCACTACGGGACCGTTTTGGTCGACGTCGAACGCCGACGCCCGGTGGACCTGCTGCCCGACCGGGAAACCTCCAGCTTGGCCGCGTGGCTCGCGAAGCGTCCCGGGGTAGAGGTCGTATGCCGTGACCGGGCACCGTTCTTCGCCGAAGGCGCCACCGCCGGGGCGCCCCAGGCGGTGCAGGTGGCGGACAGGTGGCACCTCTGGCACAACCTGAGCGAAGCCGCAGAGCGTTGTGTCGCAGACCATCGCGGATGCCTCCAGGTCCTGGCGCCAGATCCAGCCCAGCCTGCCCGCGAGCCGGAGACAATCGAAGACCCGTCCGGCTCGCCCTGGCCAAGGGGACATCGCTTCGCCGACCGAACTCGAGCCAACCACGCGACCGTCCACGAACTGCTGACCGCCGGACTCGGTCGGAGGGCGATCGGCCGCCAGCTCCGCATGACCTCGCGCACCGTCAAACTCTTCGCCGACGCAGCCACCCCGGAGGACCTGTTCCGCTGGCAGTGGCAGGGTCGGCCGTCCAAGCTGGATGCGTTCAAGCCCTACCTGGATGACCGCTGGAACCAGGGCTGCACCAACGCCTGGACGGTATGGGAGGAGATCGTGCCACTCGGCTATCAGGGCAGCTACCAGCGCGTTCGCGCCTACTTCCGGGAGAAGCGGACCTCTCCCAACCCGATCACAGCTCGGTCACCGTCACCCCGCGTCGTCGCCGGCTGGATTCTCCGGCGCCCCGAGACCCTCCCAGAGGTCGACCACCTTCGACTCAAGGCCGTCCTGGTCCACTGCCCCGAACTCGACGCCCTCACCACTCACGTCCGGTCCTTTGCCCAGATGCTCACCGAGCGCCAGGGCGAACGGCTGCCGCAGTGGCTGGGCGCCGTCCGGCGTGACGATCTCCCCGCCCTCCACACCCTCGCCGCAGGCATCGAACGTGACCGCGATGCCGTCATCGCTGGGCTCACCCTGCCCTGGAACTCCGGAGTCGTCGAAGGACACGTCAACCCGATCAAGATGCTCAAACGCCAGATGTTCGGCCGTGCCGGCTTCGCTCTCCTGCGAAAGAGGGTTCTCCTGGCCAGCTGACCAGCGCTACCCATAGGGTGACGGGGACGAGAGAAGATGCGCCATGGATCCCCGCATACCCCGCCTGCGTCGCAAGCTGGCCGCGATCCCGTTCCAACCACTGCGCAGCCACTCCTTCGGGGAAGAGCAGCACAAGTTCTGCCTCGGTCCGAAGCTGGCCGAAGCGCGCGTCGCTGCGTTCGAGGCCGAGCACGACATCGTCCTGCCCGACGCCTATCGGCAGTTCCTCACGCACATCGGCGGCTCAGGCGCGGCACCGTTCTACGGCCTCATACCGCTGGAGCGCTGTTCCCTGCTTGTCATGAATCCGCGCGGAGAACCGGGGGCACCCCGCGGCTTCGACGGCATAGGTTCCGGGGCACACGAACTCGACCTCTTCCTCCACATCATCGAGATGGGCTGCACCGACGTATGCGTCATCGCGGTGACCGGTCCCCTCACCGGCCGCGTCCTCATCGGTAACAGCGACGGCTACCGGGGCCCCAACGTCTCCTCCGCCACCGACTTCCTCGACTGGTACGAACGCTGGCTCAACCACATGAGTGCCGGACGCGACAACCGGGCCCTGGAACTCACCTCACCGCGGCTTCGTGCCCATCCAAACCGTCATCGCATGGCTCCGAAGATCTGACGCTCCGTGACAGCTCCACGGAAAGTGAGCCAGAACCCGTTCTCATGAAAAGCCACCGCCCCGTCACCGGCCTCTGATGGGAGGCTGCGTGCATGGATGCTACGGGGTGGGACCGGCGTGTGTACGGGTCGGAGCCGGATGACCCGGAACCCGGCCCCAGGCCGGGTCACGACTACATGGAGCTGGTCGGGCCCCTGGACGGAATGCTGCTCGACGAGAACGCCGTCTGGTTCTGCAAGAACCATGTTCGGTACACCGAGGGCAAGACTCACATGAGCGCCATCGAGGCCATGGTTCACATACGCGCGGCGATCCGTCGCAATGCCCAACCCCTCGCCACTCACGAGCATGCCGTCGAGCTGAGCGCGGAAGAGCTGACGCAACTGGAGGACGCGTTCTCCTGCGGTTCGTCCGTCTCCCGCAGTAGCAGCTCGCCGGGTGCATTGGCCGCCCTACAGACGGGGCCCGTACGGGGCGAGGCCGATGATGAGGATGCGGCGCTCGCCCGGGCCGGTGCCGTCGCCCAGGCTCACCGGTCCGACGTAGTGGCTCACCCTGTGGTCGTGGACGGCGTACCCGTCGAGGGGTTCGTTGAGGGTGAAGCGTGCGTGCACCGCGGTCTCAGGGAGGTCATCGGGCTGGCGGCCGGCGGACTCGGGCGTGGCGATGACGTTTTCGCCGCCGCGGATGTTGGTGGAGCCGATGAAGTGGGCGAAGGTGAACGTGGCCGGTGACCCGCCGTCCTGGTGGAGGCTGTTGGGTGAGGAAACGGCGGTTTCGGCGCTGGCGTGGACGGCCAGTTTGAGCAGGTGGACGCCGACGTAGACGGGGGTGCGCTGGAGGTCTTCCAGCCACAGGGCGTGGTGGAGGTCGCTGTGGATGAGGCGCTGCAGGAGCGCGTTGCCGTGCAGTGTGGTGGGGAGGTCGGGCAGGCGGCGCCGTACGTCCGGGAATTCCGGGTTGTGGTCGTCCTGCCAGTATTCGGTCACCGTGCCGTACGTGGGGTCGGGGGCGCCGGGTGTGAAGGACAGCTGCCCGGTCCACGGCAGGTACACGGCGTGGGAGTAGCGGCGGAACCGGTTGGTGTGCGGGGCGTAGGGGTCGGGCGGAAGAGTGGCGAAGGCGCTCTCGATCTCGGCCAGGTCCGTACGGCGCGCGTCCGTGTCCGGTTCCAGGTCCGCGGCGCGGTAGCGGGCGTAGCCATCCTGGCGCAGGGCGTCGGTGACAGCGTCGTTGGTGTGCGGGCGGTCGTGCAGGGTCGGGGCTTGCTTCACGGGGTCCTCCTGAGCCACGGGGCACAGCTCGGCCCCGGCCGGTTGTGCGGACACCAGTGGCGGCGTGTCGTGGGGATCCCAGGCTGACACGGGCAGGGGCCCGGCGCCGTCGCACACCCGCCGGTCAGGTGACGTACGGTTTCGCGGCCCGGTTGGCATCCGTTCCCGGCGGCGGTTGCGGGGGCGCGCCGGTCAGGTCGTCCACCACCGCGGCCAGGCCGCCCGGCAGACGGGACGCGGCGCGCTGGCGGTGCGCCCCCGACCCCCGGCCCGCCAGTCGGCGCAAGAACGCCGTGACCGGCTCGGTGTCGCCGTGTTCCTCCAGCGCGGGGTGGTCGCCGATATCGTGGTGGTGCACGGCCACGCACAGGCCCAAGCCAGCCTCAGCCCATGGCTGGGAGCGTCTGAGGCGAAGGTGCCAGGACCTCACAGCCCAACCCCCATGCGTCGGCGGACTGCAAACAGGATGTTCCCCATGCCCGGCCGGAGCAGCCGTGCACGTTGCACAGCAGCTGCTCCTGAAGATCCGGCGCCGTACCGCGCCGGCCCGGCAGCGGCGCCGACCACCAGTCGCGGAGCGCCTGCGCACGGCGCTGCGCGCCCGGCCACCGTTTCTCGCTCCAGTCGTCGACGCTCAGCCTCCCCGGCCTTCCGTGCCCGCTCCTGCTCCTCCACCTCCTGGCGGCTCCGCTCCGCAGCCTCCTCCTGCTCCTTCTGCCGGGCCTGACGCTGCGCCCGCGCGGCGTCCTGACGCCGCCGCATCACCGCGTGCTTGCCCTGGTCAGCGATCGACTTCCGCGACGTCCACCACCGATCCCGGCGGAACCGCCGCTTCTCACCGTCGACCACCCGGTACACCCACCGATACCGGGGCAGCACCTCGGCGGGAGCAAGCTGCTCCTCCAACGCCCATCGCACGAACCGCTCGAGCGGCTCCTCCTGGAACCCCCACCGCCCCGGTACACGAACCCGGCAAGACCGTCGTCCACCACCCATGGCTGATCCCGCTCCTGCGGAGCCCTGACCCGGACGGGGCAGCCGCCGCCGTAGCCCATGCCGGGCCTCATGTCGCCGGACCCGACCCGCGGGTCGATGCCGAGGATCTCCACGATCTGGGCTACGTCGCCGCCAGTAGCCTGGCACATGTCGGCGATGGCCTTAGCTGATCTTCAGGCCGAGGAAGGTGTTCGCGGTGCCCTTGGCGAGTTCGGCGGTCTGCGGGTCGGTGACGAGGAGCGGGACACCGGCGTCCAGGATCGGCGCGTACACGGCACGGTTGCTTTCTCCCCCTCGGAATCCCGCTGCTCCTGGTGCGCACGGCCGTCGTAGCAGCCGGTGTCGGGCGGCTGGTACCCGGCTGCGGCTCTCTGCGCCTGACCCGCCTGCGGAGAAGGCTCGCACCCCCTCTGACCTTGGCCATTACCTCAGGAGTAATCGACCCCTGCCCCGGCGGACGGGCATGTTGGTCCCACACGAGCGGTAACGGGCCGCATCGGGCGGGAACGAGACGGGGTACGCAATGTTCGCGGGTCGGCGTGGTGTGGTGGGAGTCGTGGTGGCGGCGGTCGTCGCGGGGGTGGCGACCTCAGCGGCGGCGCTGCCGGGTGGTGGGGAGGCCGCCGACCAGGGCGACTGCCCGGAGGTGCGCGCCAAGGTCGAGCGACTGGAGGGCCGGATCACCCCGAACGCCTGCGAGTTCATGCGGCGCCAGATCGCCTTCGGTGAGCTGCCGACCGGCGCCCCGCCGGCCATCGGGGACCTGAGCCACCCCCGGGTGAAGGCCTATCTCGACATCTTCGACGAGGAGGCCTCCCTCTGGGAGGCGGGCAGCGCCCCCCAGCGCGGCCACACCGTGATCGGCACCTCCATCACCGGATCCCTGCGGCTGGCACCCGACCTGCGCTACCGGGGCACGGACGTGGTGGCCGACGGCGCTGTCATGATGTTCGGCCAGTGGAACGAGGTCAGGCTGAAGGGCCACAAGGTGGCCTACCCGCAGATCGCGCGAAATGTCCTGGGAGACGACGGCAAGACCCTCCAGGCCCGCCGCTACTACGACCGCTACGCCCTGTTCCGGGACACGGTCCCGGAGCTGGCGCCCGAGGGGCTGTTCGACGGGATCGCGGACCCCGGCCCGGCTCCCTCCCGGGGGCCGGCGCCTGAGCGCTTGCGGGCTGAGGAGATCCCGGACCGCCTGGCGGCATGGAACGGGGAGGACGTCGACGCCCTACTGGCCCGGACGGGGAACGCACGGCTGTCGGGGCCGGGGCTGGACGCTCCGCTGACGACGGAGGCCGGCAAGCGGGCCTACCTCCAGCGTTTCTTCGGCACGGCGGACGTCCGCTTCAAGGCCGGCCAGGTCGCCTTCGGCAGGACCACGACCTACGTGGAGTGGCACGGCACGGTCTCCGGACCGAAGGGCCAGGACATCCCGTTCGGGATCGTGGAGCGCTTCGGCTCGGGCGGTGAGTGGGAGTTGTACTTCGACACCCTCCCGCTGGTCGCCAACCGGGTGGAGATCGGCGCGCTCTTCCACAAGCTGGCCCAGCCATAGCTTGCTCTGTGTCTTCCGACCTCGAACGGTGTCCCTCGCCGGCGACACGGCCGACGAGTCCGGGGTCCGCTCGGTGGTGGCCCAGGGGGAAGAGCTGGGGCGGTGGTCGGGGCGGCCGGAGAGCGCCCCTTGCCCACCCTCACCGCCGGACGGAAGGATCGGCACGAGACACGGACGTCATGACCGAGGGGGAAGTACACGGTGAGCAACGAGCTGCTGGCGTCGCACGGATGGCTCGTGCTGGGCTTCCCTGGCCGGAGCAGACCCGAGACGGCTGGGGCGAGTGCGCGGTGGCCATCGCCCCGCGCGGGACCCGCTGTGCGACGCCGGGAAGGGTCGCGCCCGCGCCGTCTCCCAGCGAGCGCACGTTGTTTGCGCCGATTCAGATGAGCCAGCTCCGGCCCGCTCTCTGGAAGGCCGCGCCCGGGCCGGATGGCGCGCATCGGCCCGCGCTTGGGAGCGGGCCCCTCGCGCCGCGCGCGGGGGCGGCGCCGCGGTTGTCCTCACGCTGCTGCTCCCGCTGGTAGAGGTTGGTGGAGGCCACCGCCTCGTGGCACCGTGCGCAGGATCTCCGTGCGCAGGCGAAGGACGCTGCCGAGGCCGCAGTGCTGTTGCGGGAAGCAGCTGCCCTGACCGGTACCCCGCTCCCGGCCTCGAAGCCGCGTACCAGTCGGGTGGCGCGCACCGCGGGCGGTGGCCTGCCGTCTACCGGGCCCGTTACAGGTGTACCGGTCCGGCCGCGCCCCGCTCCCGGCCGGCTGGGCCTTCGGGCCGCTCGGCGCATGCCTGGGTCCCGCCCGCCGAGGCCAACACGCCGATGCGGACGCCGACGAGCTGGTCGCCCTGGGGCGGGGGCCGTCAGGGCGTTGGGGGGGCGGGCGGACTGCGCCGGGAACGGCGCCGTTAGCGGTGTGAGAGGGGGTGCAGGTGCGGTGTACGAGGCGCGCGGGGGCGACGCATGCCCTAGGCTGTGCGCCGGTCGGCTCCGGGCGCGGGGCTCCAGGGGCGGGGGGAACATGTCCGTAGACGGTCATATAGCGGGGGTGCTCCAGCAGATCGCCCGTCAGCAGGACATCGTCGAGATCGCCCCCCAGGGCTCCACACCGAAGGCAGCCGCTCTGGCGCACGTGGCGGAGCAGTACGGCTACATGTACGGCATGGCGTACAGGACCGGGTTCAAGAACTCGCTCGTCCAGGTCCGGATGTACCGGGACCCGGGGCCCGACGCGCGCGTCCGCGAGGCTGCCACCATCACCGCCCATCCGCAGGCGGGCAACGGCGGGACCGTGCCGGGGCTGGAACAGGGCTCGCTGAAGCCGCTCCCCGAAGCGGTCGGTGCCGTGGCCGTGCTGAAGGACCTCATCACCTTCGACGTCATGGCCATGTACGTCGCGGACCGGAGCCAGAAGGTTAAGGGCTACCTCGCCTGCGTGGTCCTGACCGTCCTCCTGCTCATCGACAGGTCCCTGGTCGAAGCGGTCGCCTCCGGCGGGGCGGTCGCGCTGCTCTTCACGCTGGCGTTCAAGGTGGGCGCGATCCGCCGCCGGAAGATCGCACAGCGGCTGACGGAAGCCGGGTTCCTGGCGGTGCGCGACGAACAGGGCAGCCAGCGGTTCCTGCGCCCGGGGCAGCAGTTGCCGGGCCACACCAACCCGTTCGCCGCCTGACGCCCTGCTCTGCGGCGCAGGCAGGGTAGGGGGAACACCGCTGGGCAGCCGCCGGCTGGCCGAGCTCGCCCGGCCAGCGGCTTCACCGGACGATGGTGGAGGCTGCCAACCCGGAGCAGGTGCGTGCGGCCCTGGGGGGCCCGTTCGGCGCCGGGGTGGGCTGCTGACCGATGGACGGAGACCTTGGGGGAGTCGTTGCGGTGCCACCCCGTGGTGACCGCCTCGGAGGTTGGCCGTCTCGTCAGGGCCGGCTTGCCGGTCTACTTGGGCAGCGACGCGGAGGGAGGCGTCCGTCGGGCATCTGTCCGTCGTCTACCTGGCCAACCGCCATATCCAGAGCTTGTGCCGCGGGTCGACCAAGATCAACGACGCGACACCACCGAGGCGATCATCGGCGCGGTCACCGGCTCCCTCACGCGCCCGCAGCTCCTTGTCCTGGGCCGCCGCGACACCACGGGCCGGCCGCGCGCCGTCGGCCGCACGGTCGCTCTGCGCCCGGATCAGGCGCGGCAGGTCGGCGAGCACCTCGCCGCGGCCGGCCCCGGACATCCCTGGACGGCATGCTGCTCGACGTGACCGGGTGGCTTTCCGGCCCTGCACTATTCGGCGGTATCCGGGGTCCAGACGGCCGGCCCGCCGCCGCGCCACTCGATCAGCAGCGCGTCCCTCAGGTCGACGTCCTCGCAGTCGAGGCCGGCCCGCCGCAGGAATTCGAGGAGGTCGTTGGGGCCGAGGGCGCGGCCGAGGATCTCGCCGTCGACGCGTACGCGGCGGCCGCCCTGGGGGTCGGGCGGGCAGACGACGACGCGCAGGCCAGGACTCATCCTTCCACCGTGCCGGTGGCCGGTCATTCCAGCACTCCGAGGGCGGTGTCCGGGCGACAGTGCAGACAGGCGGGGATCCCCTCGGCCAGGGCCCGCCGCGCGGCGTCGGCCGACGCCGGCTTGCAGCGGGTCCGGGTGTCCCAGCAGGTACCGACGTGCACCCGCACGGCCGGCCAGTGCCGATCCCGTGCTCGATCAGCCGCTCCGGGGGCGGCGCCGCAGGCCGTGCCCCGGCACCGGCAGCGATCAGCTGCTCCTCCGTGGCTATCCAGTCGCGGGTCCGCTGGAGATCCTGGACCTGGACGCGCTCAAGGAAGCGCAGCGGGTGCAGCCGGCGGGTAGGCGGTTTCATGATCAGCTTCCGTACTGCGCCCGTCGCTGCTCGCGGCAGGTCTCGCACAAGGGATTGGCCGGGGCGCAATATCGCGGTTGCATCGGGCACAGGGGCCAGCCTGGCTCGGTGCCCAGGTTGCTGGCCCGGGCCGGCTGGGGGCGGGTATGGGGGTGGTCAAGGGTGTGACTGAGTGCTGCAGCTGGCCCGTCCGGCCAGCTGCAGCACTCAGCCACTGTCTGGCAGGGTTCCGTCCATGAATGATCATCTGAAGGACTCGGTGCCCGGTGCGGACGTGGCGAGACGGCGGACGCCGCCACGCCCGGTGGACGTGGTGGGGTTGGTTCCAGGGCTCGCCGCGTGGGCGCGGGACACGGCGCGTCTGCACCCGAGGCAGGGTGTGCCGGCGCATAGCGAGAGTTCCGTGGGCGGGCCGTTGCTGTGGCCCGCCCACGAGGGGTGGCCGGTATGTACGCAAATGCACAGCGGCTTCGGCGACGGCCTGCCGAGCAGCTCAAGGGTGCCGATGGTGCCGGTCGTACAGGTCTTCCGCTCGGACCTGCCGCCCGGCGTGGTGCCATTTCCTGAGGGCGCGGATCTCTTGCAGGTGCTCTGGTGCCCGTTCACCCACGAGTTTCCCGCCTCACCGTGGCCGGTGGTGTTCTGGCGCGACTCCGCCGCGGTACAGGCCGTGCTCCCGGCGCCGCCAGCGGATCCGGCGGCGGCCCGTCGGCATGTTCCGGCGCCGTGCGTGGTCCACCCGGAGCGGGTGACGGAGTACCCGAGCTGGGATCTGCCGGAAGACCTGGCCCACCAGTGGCAGGACGACTTCCGCCGCCTGCAGGAGGCGATACCACGGCAGGAGGCGCTTCCGCTGCTGTCCTTCTCCGACTTCGCCGAGGCACCGGGCATCAAGATCGGCGGGTATCCGTCCTGGTTCACAGGGCCCGGGTGGGTGGACTGCGACGGGTGCGGCCGCCGCATGGACCACCTGCTCACCGTGGCAAGCTGGGAATGCGACGGAGCCTCGTGGCGCATCTGGCTGCCCTTGGAGGACCGGGACGAGGATGGCGGTCGGGCAGTCCCCGTGGACCCCACCGGGCTTGATGTGAACGGTGTGGGCTCGGTGTACATCTTCGAGTGCCGTACCTGCCCGGAGCGCCCCTTCGATCACTGGTACGACTCGTGCTGACCGCCCTGAGCCCTCCCACACCACCACCGCCTCGCCACCCGCGTTCCGGGGAACCACGCACACGGACTGCAGTGTTCGAGGGCCCGCAAGTGCGCCCGGGCCAACCAGCACGCTCAGGGGCCAACTGAAGCGCTCTGGTGCGTGCGGTGCGTGAGGGCTATGACGAGTACGCGGGTGCGGGCCGGCTGAGGGTGGCGGCGTGGCGGCGTGGCGGTGGGCGGCGGGTACGGGGCTGGTTCCGCCCGCCGACGCGGGCCGGGGTTGTGGTCGCGGGCGGTGGTGGAGGCCGCCGACCCGGAGGCCGTACGGGCGGCGTTGTCCCCTGCGCCTCAGCCGAGTCCGAGCAGCCGCCTGGTGACCGTGTTACGACGAGGCAGTCATCCGTATCCCTGCCCGGATGGCGGAGCAGATCAGGAGGGCGTGCGATGCCGCAGAAGCCGCCGGCACCCAGCTTTGACACCCTGCTCGACTCCGCCCAAGTGCACGCTCTGCACCTGGAACTGCGCGATGTCTATGCCGTCGGTGAGGAACGCGAGGTCTACAGCGCGTTCCTGAGGGACGGCAGCGTTCCCGCGGATGACTCGGCGTACTGGAGCGGGTGGCTGCCGCTGGTGGAGCGGACCGTCGCCCGCGGCGTGAAGGTGGCCCGGGCCCGCATCGTGTCCGAGCCGGTCACCGAGTACATCCGCTTCGAGCACGCCATCACCGACGCCAACGTCCGCGCCGGCGAGGAAGTCCGGTGGCTCGGCCGCCGCCACGCCTCCGCCCTCGCTCTGCCCGGCAACGACTTCTGGCTCATCGACGACCGGGTCGTGCGGTGGAACGTCTTCTCCGGCGACGGCGAAGCCCTCGAACCGGATCACACCGAGGATCCGGCCGCGATCAAGCTGTGCGCCGACGCCTTCCAGGCGGTGTGGGAGCTGGCCGTCCCGCACGCCGACTACCGCATCTGACCGACGCGCATCCAAGGGCCGCCACCTCATGACGACCGCCTCCCCGTCTCCCCGGCCGCGCAGGCCGCCCGCGCAGCCCTGGCCCGCCGCCTGGTGGGGCTGCGCAAGGACGCCGGGCTGAAGGCGTTCGAGGTGGCGGACCGGTGCGGCTGGCACAAATCCAAAGCCTCCCGCATCGAGAACTGCCGCTCCCTGCCCTCGGACGACGACATCCGCGCCTGGTGCCGCGCCTGCGACGCCGACGACTCGGCGCCCGACCTGATCGCCGCCTCCCGCACCGCGGACGAGATGTACCAGGAGTGGAAACGACTGCACCGCAGCGGCATCAAGCCGTTCCAGGAGTCGGTCATCCCGCTCTACCAGCGCACGCGCTGCTTCCGCGTCTACTGCTCCAACGTCGTCCCCGGCCTTCTGCAGACCCACCCCTACGCCACCGTGCTGCTCTCGGCCATCAGCACCTTCCAGGGCACCCCCAACGACGCCGCCGACGCCGCGACCGCGCGACTGGACCGCTCCCGCGTCATCTACGAAGGCAACCACCGCTTCGTACTCCTGGCCGAAGAGGCCGTCCTTCGCTACCGCATCGGCGACACCGCCGTCATGGCCGGCCAGCTCGGGAAACTCCTGGAACTGATGTCCCTGCCCTCCGTCGCCTTCGGGATCATCCCCCTCACCGCACAGCGCACCATCTGGCCGCTGGAGACATTCATGGTCTTCGACACCGAGCGCGTCCTCGTCGAGACGCTGTCAGCCGAGATCGCCATCACCAGCGCCTCCGAGATCGCCGTGTACGCCAAGGTGTTCGGTCAGCTCAAGGAGTTGGCCGTCTTCGGAGCGCCGGCCCGCGCCCTGATCCGGGCCGCGATCGACGAGCTCGGGTGACCGGCCGTAACTTCACGCAACTTCCTTGAGACCCACCGGGGCGCGCCCCTAGCGTCGAAGGCACCGCACAACCGCCATCGGCCACCAGGCGAACGAGGCCCCCTTCATGCCCCCACACCGCGACACCCCACGCCCCATCCCGGCGCGCAACCACCCAGCCGCGGTCGGCGCGGGCCAGCAGGTTCGGGGAGGGCGTGCCGTAGAGGGCGAACTCTCCCTTGAACGCGCCACCCACGAACGCCTGGCCAGGCCGTGCTCGGCTGGACCGGCGGGACCGGGCTACCGACGCCGACAGGCACGCCGCCATCGTCACAAACGTCCGCACCGGCGTGACTGAGTGGGTGCTGCGCCCCGTCTGAACCGGCAACTTCGCGACCCGGTGGGAGACCGAGAAGCCCGAGCTCCCCGGCGTGGTCAAGCGCCGTACCGAACGGATCGCGAACCCCTGAGACTGCCCTGCGACGGGTCCACCCGTGCGCAGGGCCGCCGGCCCGGCACTCCGCCCGGCCGGCACCGCACCACCGACGAGATTGGAGAAGCGCGATGGCCAACAACAGCGGAAGCGGAGGAAGTGGAGGGAGTGGAGGGAGCCACGGCGGCGGGTCCGCGCCGATTTCCACCCGCCCCCGCCGCCGCCGTCCAACCCGGACACCAGTACGCCCCCCGGCGGCGGGAAGCACGGCAAGTAGATGACCACCACCGCACACCAGCAGCGCCCCAGCCGTACCGAGCTGGGGCGCTGCCTCATGGAATCCGGCGCCCTCACCTCCGACTGGGCGCCCACGTTCGCCGCCGTGGACCGGGCCGCGTTCCTGCCGCCCTTGATGTGGCCCTTTCTCCCCGGCGGCGAGGCGGCAGTGGCCCAGGCCGTCACGGTGGACCGGCGTACGGATCCGGCGGCCTGGTACGAGTACGCGGACAGCGTCCTGTCGATCGTCACGCAGTGGGACGACGGCGACCATCGCGGCACCGACCCGGGGCGCGTCGCGACGTCTTCCAGCTCACAGCCAACCGTCGTGTTCCAACTCCTCGCCGCCCTGGACGCCGATACCGGAATGCGGGTCCAGGACGCGGGCACCGGCACGGGGGAAACAGCCGGCCTCCTCGCCCACCGCTGCGGCGCCGAGAACGTCGTCACCATCGACGTGGACCAGGCCGTCTCGGCCGCCGCACGAGAACGGCTGTGCAGGCTCGGCCTGTACGCCGAGGTCCTCACCGGTGACGCCCTCGTCGGTCACCCGGGGGGCGGGCTGTACGACCGGGTGCTGTGCACGTTCGGCGTCCGCTCCATCCCCCGAGCCTGGATGGATCAGCTCCGGCTCGGCGGGGTCATCGCGGTCCCCTACGGCACCCACTACAGCAACCGGGACGCCCTGCTGCGCCTCACCGCGTACGGAGACGGCACCGCGTCCGGCCGCTTCCGGGCGGGGATCGAGTTCATGCGAGCCCGGGCGCACCGGACCGTGTGGCCGGCCCACGAGGACTACGTCACCACGTGGCCCGGCTCGACCGGCACGGCAGTGCAGCCCGACCAGCTCGCCGACTCCGACGCCGAGTTCGTCATCGGCCTCGCCGTCCCCCACACCACTCACACCGTCTTCCGCGCAGAGGACGGCACCCGCGCCGCCTGGTTCTACTCCCGCAGCGACCGGTCGTGGGCGGCCGTGTGCTGGCCGGAGCAGGACAGGCCCGGCATCGTCTACCAGCACGGGCCCCGACGCCTGTGGGACGCCGTAGAAGCCGCCTGCACCTGGTGGGAGGAACAAGGCCGCCCTGGCATCGACTCATTCGGCCTTACCGTCACACCCCACGGTGAGACACCATGGCTGGACGAACCCGGCAACCTGCTGCCGGGGGCGCAGTGGCGATAGAGGAGGACGGCCGTGGGCGAGCTCGAGGAACCGCTGGAGCAGTGGGCGGCCCGCCGCGACCAGCGGCGCGCATCCGACCGGCAGATCACCGGCCGCCGCCGCGTCGAACCCCTCGACCCGGCCGCCCGAGGCCGCGCCGCGCACCTTGCCCCCGAGGCTCCCCGCGTCCTCCTGGAGCTCGACGTCGAGTCCGGGGAATGGGTGCCCGTCGGAGTCGCCGACAACGCGGCCGAGGCCGCGCTCTTCCTCACCGGCTGACGCCGCCACCCTCTCCAGCAGGACCCCCTGCGGATCGCCCGCAGGGGGGCCTGCTGTCAGGAGCCTCGCTGGTCTGGGTGCGGTCTGATGTGTCCTGATTCGGGATGGTGTGTACGGGGAGCTGTGGGCGTGGGCGCAGGCGGAGCCGGAGCCGGGCAAAGGAGAGGGCGGGCGCCTAGTCAGCCGACCTGGTTGAGGACAGATGTCAGCGCGGCGCGCAGTTGTTCGTCCTCGCGGATCATCGCGTTGTCGGACCCGGAGACGACCAGGCGGCGGTCTCCGGTGGCGAGCACGGTCAGCCGGTCGTGCTGCTCGAGCGTCAGGGCGGCGGCGCCGAGGACCCGCAGGGCGTCGCAGGCGCCCTTGAGGTCGGCCCGGGTCTCGGCCGAGTGCAGCGCCGCCTCGGCGAGCCGAGCGCGGTCGAGGCCGGCCGGGTCGGCGACGGCGAGCAGCCCGAGGACGGCCGAGGGTGCTTGGGCCGGGTCGTCGAGGAGAGCTTGGAGCCGGGCGGTCAGCGGGCGCCCGGCCGGGCCGAGCACGGCGATCTCGCGGGCGGCGCGGGCGGCCGTCCAGTGGAACCACTGCCGGCCCTGGCATCTGTCGAACACCGATGCCAGCACCGGGACGACCTCGGCCGCCTCACCGGCGATCCGCCACAGGGCGAGCGCCAGGGCGAGGTCGGTGTCCACCTCCGGCGTGGTGTCGCGGTCGACAGTGCGGCCGAGCGCCGTCCGCAGGGCCGGGGCGAGGCGGGCGGCCGCCGGGCCGAGGTCGGCCAAGGCGCGTGCACCCTCGACGCCGCCGCGCACACCGGTGGCGAGCGCCGCCTCGGCGGCGGCGAACAGCGGCCCGGTCTCGCCGGTCAGCTCGTGCAGTGCCTGCGCCACGAACAGCTGCCGGGCCTCGGCCCGCAGGGCGGTGGCGGCCTGCTTGCGCTGCTCCGGCCCGATGCCGGCGGCGACGGCGGTGATTGCGGTGGCGGCGTACTGGAACCGGGGCAGGATGGCGCACAGTTCGGGCAGCGCCGCGGCGGCCTGTGGGCCCCACTGCCGCAGCAGGTGGACGAGCCCGGCGGTGTCGTTGTGGTCCTCGGTCGCCGGGCAGCCGCAGTCCTTGCCCCCCTCGGGACGCTCCAGCGCCTTGGCGGCCAGGCGAGCGCGGACCGCGGCGAACAGTTCCGCATCGAACGGGAAGGGCGCATCGGTAGGGGCGTGGGACCCGGCGGCGCACTGCATGGCGCGCGGGCGCCGGCCGAGGGCGTGGGCCAGCAGCGGGGCGGCGGTCTGCGGCGCTACCAGAACGAGCGCGGCGAGGGCCTGGTCGGCCGCCTCGTCGTCCGGCTGCGCGGCGAGTTCGGCGAGGAGGGGAGCGGCCTTGGCGGCGGCCGGGCCGATCTTGCCCAGCAGCTGAGCGGCCGCCCATTCGGCGGCGAGCGGAGCGATCGCGGGGATCAGCCGCTGCGGAGCGCTGCGGGACAGGGTGCAGGCGCGGTCGGCCGCCCACAGGGCCTCGGCCCGCACCTCGGGGCGCTCGTCACGCAGCGCGGCGTCGAGCAGCGCGAGGGCACTCTCGCGGTCGGCGTCGGTGTCCCGCCCCAGCAGGATTCCGACGATGGCGCGCAGCGGCTCCCGGTGCTCGTCCGCGTAGCCGGACCTGGCCGTCTCGCGCGCGGGCAACAGGCCGAGGACGGCGTCGCGGTGCGCGGCGTGCCACGGCTTCCCGGCGTCCAGGGCGGCGAACACGGCGGCCAGGCGCAGCGGCGCGGGCGTGTCCGTGCCGAGCAGGGCGCGGGCCTCGGCGGCGGCGCCCGCGCAGTCCAAGCGGCCGTAAGCGGTGAGGAGTTCGGCCCGGACGGCGGGCTCGGTCTCGGCGGCCAGGCGGGCCCGGACGGCGGGCAGGGCGGTGCCGGTGTCCCGGGTGTGGCCGACCGTCCAGCTGGCCGCCTGCCGGACGGCGGCCTCCTCATCGGCCAGCAGCGGTATGAGCAACGGCAGCTGGGCGGTCACAGCGGCCCGGACAGCACCCGGCTCGACGTCGTACTCGTCCTCGCTCTCGGCGAGGCAGCCGAGCAGCCGGAGCGCGTCGACGGTCTGCCGGCCGCAGGCGGCGATCCGGGCAAGGTACGGGGCGGCATCGACGCTGGCGGCGTACACGGTGCCCTGGTGCACGATCGAGCCGTACAGCTCCTCCAGTGCCTCCTCGGCGTCCTCACCGCCCTCAGCGAAGGCACGCAACAACCCGGCCAGGTCCTCGGCGGGGCCATAGGCGTGGTTGACAGTGGACCAGGGGTGGGCGTCGAGCCCGGCAAGGGCGGTGAGGAGCTCCATGGCCGTGATCTTCCCAGGGACCTCCGACATCCACTCTGACCAGGTCCCGCAGGTAGGCCTTGGGGCCTTCAAGGAAGCGGCGCAGCAGCACACCGTCGAGCCGTGCATCGACAACCTCAAGCAACAACGTGGCCTGGCCGCTCAGGCCTACCAGTCCACGGACCGCCTTTTCAGGGGCGGGAGATCTCACGGACGAGCAGTGGGAGCGGTGCTGGAGCCGTTGTTGCCGAGGGGGCCTGCGCCCGCCCGGTCCTGGCGGCGAGGCCGGCACGGGAGGCCGGCCGGCTCTCACCCCTTGTAGGAATTGATGAGCCGGGCCAGGTGCTCGCCCGCGACGGTCAGCGGCGTCTCGCTCCTGGCGACCTGTGCGGTGAGCTCGGCGCCTTCGAGGGTGCTGATGACGGTGGTGGCGAGGTCGTGCGCGTCGCCCTCCGGGAATCCGGCTGCGCGAAGGGTGTCCGCCACCAAGTCGCGCCAGTGCTGGAAGGCTTGGGCGACCGCCTGCTCGATGTCGGGGGCCCGCCCGGTGGTTTCCAGCGCTGTCGCGCTGATCGGGCAGCCGTCCACCCAGCCGGATTCGCGCAGGAGGCGGGCCAGCTCGCGGGCGCAGGCGGCGATGGCCTTCGCCGGGTCGGCCTCCGCGGACAGCACGGCCGACAACAGCTCCGCGAACTCCTGGTCGGCATGCTGGACCGCGGCGACGCCCAGAGCCTGCTTGCCGCCGGGGAAGAAGTGGTAGACCGAGCCGAGCGTGGCCTTGGCTTCCAGTGCGACCTGTTTGATGCCGGTCCCCTCGTACCCCTGACGCTGCATCAGCAGGGAGGCCGCGTGGACGATGCGCTCCCGAGTGCCCGGCTGTGGTGTGTTCGCCATGCGGCAAAGCCTACTGGGTAGAGCGTTCGTTCTAGCTTGTGGGCCGCGCGGACCCCGTGCTAACTTCCGACTAGTTAGAACGTTCGTTTTAGCGACTCTTGGATGCCAAGGAGCTGGAAATGGAGCACAAGCGGATCACCGTCAACGGCCTGGACCTGGCCTACGTCGAGGCGGGAGAAGGGCCGCTCGCCCTGATGCTGCACGGGTTCGACACGCCTCACCTGTACCGGTACCTCATGCCCGCGCTGGCCGAGGCGGGATACCACGCCGTGGTACCCACCATGCGGGGGTTCGCCCCGTCCCAGGTGCCGCCGGACGGCAGCATGCGCCTTCCCGACCTGATCGCCGACGCCAACGGCCTGCACGAGGCGCTCGGCGGCGGCTCCGATGCGGTCCTCATCGGGCATGACTGGGGCGGGTTCACCACCTGGGGAGCCGCCGCGGCCGCACCCGAGCGGTGGGCCAAGGTGGTCGTCAACGACGTCCCGCCGCTGGAGTTCTACGACCGCCACAGCGCGGATCCCGGCAGGATCGAGCGGTACGTCCACTTCTACTTCTTCCAGATGGCCATAGCCGATCAACTCGTCGCAGCGGACGACCTCGCTTACCTCGACTGGCTCTGGGACCACTGGACGGGAACCGTCCCCGGCTACGACTCCACCGAGGACCGCAAGGCCATGAAGGAAGGACTCAACACGCCGGAAAGGCTCCACCTCGGCCTGGACCTCTACCGGCAGAACTTCCCGGCCGCAACATTCGGCACCCCGCAATGGGACATGGCCCGCGTGCTGAACAAGCTGCCCTCCCAGCCCACCCTGTACCTCCACGGAACCGAGGACCCCGTGGTCGACGAGGCGACACTCGCCGAGATCATCGCCATGCTGCCCCCCGGATCGGACGGCGCAATGATCGAAGGCGCCGGCCACCATCTGCTCGCCGAGAAGCCGCAGGAAGTCAACGAGCGCATCCTCGCCTTCCTGGCTCGCTGATCACACCCCTGCGGCGCGGGTCGGCCATCAGCCGACGGCCGACCCGCGCCGCAGCGGGCGCGGCTACCGGAACACGGGCCCTCGGCTCGCCGCTGTTCCCTCTCCCGGCCGGCGGGCCTCCCGGGGCGCCGCCGCGGAGGGGTCGGCCGGGCGGAGTGGTTCGGGCACGGGGTGCCGCACTCCGGCTCGGGGGAGGGGTGCGCGTGCCGCCGGTACGACTGCGGGGGCGTGGTCCCAGTGTCCTGGTGTGCCGAACACGGGCGAAGCCAGCCCGGTGATGGAGCGACACCCCGGCGGCGGCGTCCGGTGCACGGGGCTGGCTAGGTGGTGTCCGGCGGATCATTCGCGGAGCCAGAGTTTGATGGCTGCTGTGGTGATGGTGCCGTGGAAAACGTAGGCGCGTTTGTCGTAGCGG
>NZ_JBVISF010000005.1:142861-544643 GCF_055575675.1 Streptomyces sp. NPDC034043 | reverse complement strand
GGCCTGGACTACATGAACGAGCGTTACGGCAGCCCGGTCGGCGCCTGGAACTTCTGGCAGGCCAACCACTGGTACTAAGCCGGCAACACCCCACGACACGCGAAGGCCCCGGTGGCCGGCCTCCCCAGGTCCGGCCACCGGGGCCTTCCGCGTCCCTTCCCAGGGGGTTCATTCAGCGGGCGCCCGCAGCCGGACTCACAGGCGCTGGATGATCGTGCCCGTCGCCAGCGCGCCTCCCGCGCACATGGTGATCAGCGCGAATTCCCTGTCGCGCCGCTCCAGCTCGTGCAGCGCGGTGGTGATCAGCCGGGCGCCGGTGGCGCCGACGGGGTGGCCGAGGGCGATGCCGCCGCCGTTGACGTTGACCTTCTCCAGGTTCTGGCCGAAGACCTGGGCCCAGCTGAGGACGACGGAGGCGAAGGCCTCGTTGATCTCGACGAGGTCGATGTCCTTGAGGGACATCCCCGCCTTGCCCAGGACGGCCCTGGTCGCGTCGATCGGGCCGTCCAGGTGGAAGTGCGGGTCCGCGCCGACCAGCGCCTGGGCGACGATCCGGGCGCGCGGCTTGAGCTTCAGCGCGCGGGCCATCTTGCGCGACGCCCACATCACGGCGGCGGCGCCGTCGGATATCTGGGAGGAGTTCCCGGCGGTGTGCACGGCCGTCGGCATGACCGGCTTGAGCCGGGCCAGGCCCTCCATGCTGGTGTCGCGCAGACCCTCGTCCCGGTCGACCAGCCGCCACATGCCCTGACCGGCGGCCTGCTCCTCCTCCGTCGTCGGCACCTGGACGGCGAAGGTCTCCCGCTTGAAGCGCTCCTCGGCCCAGGCGGTGGCGGCCCGCTCCTGCGAGAGCACGCCGAGCCGGTCTACGTCCTCGCGGGTCAGGCCCCGGTGGCGGGCGATCCGCTCGGCGGCCTCGAACTGGTTCGGGAGGTCGACGTTCCACTCGTCCGGGAAGGGCTTGCCGGGCCCGTGCTTGGAACCGGAGCCCAGCGGGACCCGGCTCATGGCCTCGACCCCGCAGGCGATGCCGATGTCGATGACCCCGCCGGAGACCATGTTGGCGACCATGTGGTTGGCCTGCTGGGAGCTGCCGCACTGGCAGTCCACGGTGGTCGCGGCGGTCTCGTACGGCAGGCCCATGGCGAGCCAGGCGTTGCGGGCGGGGTTCATGGACTGCTCGCCGGCGTGGGTGACGGTGCCGCCGACGATCTGTTCGACGCAGTCGGGCTGGATTCCGGTACGGGCCAGGAGCTCGCGGTAGGTCTCGCCGAGCAGGTAGGCGGGATGGAGGTTGGCCAGGGATCCCCCGCGTTTCCCGATGGGGGTGCGTACGGCTTCGACGATGACGGGTTCCGCGGCCATGAGCTCGTCCTCTCCTGCACTCTCTGCACAGCGCCGGCGTGGCGGGCCCGTCCCGGCGACTGCCCCGCACGAACTAGTACGCGTTCTAGTTATCCCCCGCAGTCTTATGACCTCGACCCCGGGCACGCAAGGGTCTTGCACCCGCCTTACACGGATTCCACACGCAACAGTTGCCGTGAGAGCCCTTGTGAGTTCTAGAACTCGTTACTACCTTCGAGCCAACTTCTGATGGGCCGTCAGACCTTCGTCAGACTTTGGAGTCGCCCGATGCCCTGTCCCGCGCTGCCCGAAGGCTTCGACGCCACCGATCCCGACATCCTCCAGGACCGGGTCCCCCTCCCGGAGTTCGCGCAGCTGCGGCAGACGGCGCCCGTGTGGTGGTGCGCGCAGCGGAGGGGCGTCACCGGGTTCGACGACGAGGGCTACTGGGCCGTCACCCGGCACGCGGACGTCAAGTACGTCTCCACGCACCCCGAGCTGTTCTCCTCCACCACCAATACCGCGATCATCCGCTTCAACGAGCACATCCAGCGCGAACAGATAGATGCCCAGCGCCTGATCATGCTGAACATGGATCCGCCGGAGCACACCCGCGTACGCCAGATCGTGCAGCGGGGATTCACCCCCCGCGCCATCCGGGGCCTGGAACGGGCCCTGCGCGACCGGGCCCGGAAGATCGTGGAGGAGGCGCGGGAGGCCTCGGCGGACGGCTCCTTCGACTTCGTCACGCACGTGGCGTGCGAACTCCCGCTCCAGGCCATCGCCGAACTGATCGGAGTACCGCAGGAGGACCGCTCCCGGATCTTCGACTGGTCGAACAAGATGATCGCGTACGACGACCCGGAGTACGCGATCACCGAGGAGGTCGGCTCCAACGCGGCCGTGGAGCTCATCGGCTACGCGATGAACCTGGCCGCCGAGCGCAAGGAGTGCCCGGCCAAGGACATCGTCACGCAGCTGGTGGCGGCGGAGGGCGAGGGCAACCTGCGCTCCGACGAGTTCGGCCTCTTCGTCCTGCTGCTGGCGGTCGCGGGCAACGAGACCACGCGCAACGCCATCAGCCACGGCATGCACGCCTTCCTCACCCACCCCGAGCAGTGGGAGCTGTACAAGGCGGCCCGGCCGTCCACCGCCGCGGAGGAGATCGTGCGCTGGGCCACCCCCGTGGTGTCCTTCCAGCGCACCGCCACCCGGGACACCGAGCTGGGCGGCCAGAAGATCAAGGCCGGTGACCGGGTCGGCCTGTTCTACTCCTCCGCCAACCACGACCCCGAGGTCTTCGAGAACCCGGACGTCTTCGACGTCACCCGTGACCCCAACCCGCACCTCGGCTTCGGCGGCGGAGGCCCGCACTTCTGCCTCGGCAAGTCCCTGGCCATCCTGGAGATCGACCTGATCTTCAACGCCCTGGCCGACGCCCTGCCCGACCTCCGGCCCGCCTCGGACGGCCCGCGGCGGCTGCGGGCTGCCTGGCTCAACGGCATCAAGGAGCTGCGGGTCGCCGCGGGGTGACGGACCGCCGGGACCCCGCGCTGACGCGGGCGGGCCCGTGAACCAGGACGGCAGGGGCCGTACCACCCACGCCCCGGCCCCTGCCGTCCGCCGGCCGGGTGGCCGGCCCGGGTGGCGGCATCACGGGACCTGGCCGATCCTGACAGGACGCGGCGATCCACCGAAGGGGCGCCGGGGACGCCACGCCCCCGGCGCCCCTTCGGCCAATTCCGCCACCGGCGGGTGACGCCGGAGCAGACCCGGTGGTGACGGCCCCGGAGGACGGGATCACCGCGGCGGGCGCCGCGTCCAGGCACCTCGGCCGGGCACCGGCCCTCGCCGCCGCTACGCCCGGCCCGACGCGGCGGAGACGTGGTCGCCGACGCGGCGGAGCCGTGGTCGCCGCTACGCCCGGCCCGACGCCGCGGGGGCGCGTACCGGGTCCCCGGCGGTCCGGCGCTGCACGGGAAGGGGCGCCTTCAGCCCGCGCGGCCCGGACAGCACGTGGACCAGCCCGAAGCCGGCGGCGACCACGGCCGCGCCGCCGACCGCGTCGAGCACCCAGTGGTTGGCGGTGGCGACGATCGCGCACACCGTGATCAGCGGGTGGAGGACGCCGAGCAGCTTCTGCCACCGCCGGCGGGCGAGGACCACGATCACGACCCCGCACCACAGGGACCAGCCGAAGTGCAGCGAGGGCATCGCGGCGTACTGGTTGGAGATCGCGGTCATCGCCCCGTACGACGGGTTCGCCAGGTCCTGCACCCCGTGCACGGTGTCGACGAAGCCGAGGCCGGGCATGAGGCGCGGCGGTGCGAGCGGGTACAGCCAGAAGCCCGCCAGCGCCAGGACGGTGGCCAGCCCGAGGGAGGCGCGCGCCCAGCGGTAGTCGCCGGGGCTGCGCCAGTACAGGACGGCGAGGATGCCGAGGGGGACCACGAAGTGGAAGGAGGTGTAGTAGAAGTTGAAGAAGGCCTCCGGCCAGCGCGTGTTCACCACGGCCTGGTTGACGGCGTACTCGATGTCGATGCCGAGCGCCCGCTCGATCCCGTGGATCCGGCCGGCGTTGTCCTCGGCGACGGAGCGACTCGCGGGGGCGGCGGCGCGGATGTGCGAGTAGACCGAGTAGCCGACCCGTATCAGCAGGAGTTCCAGCAGCAGGTTGGGGCGCGAGGCGACCCGCCGCCAGAACGGCAGCAGCGGGACGCGGGACCAGCGCGCGTCGGCGGGCCGCCCGTAGACGGTGGGCACCGGCTCGCGCCAGTACGGGGAGGAGCGCGGCAGGAACGGCACGGCGCAGGCCGCCGCCAGGGCCGCGAGGAGCGGCACGTTGTCGCGTACGGGGGCGAGCGCGGCCAGGTTGGGCAGCAGCACGGCGCTCGGCAGGGTCATGGCCAGCACGACGGCGACGGGCCACACCCGACGGTCGGCCGCCCGCCTGCCCACCTTGCCGGCCACGGCGAGGAGCACCCAGAGCAGCTGGTGGCGCCAGCCGGCCGGGGAGACGACGACGGCGACGCAGCCGGTGACGGCGACGGCGAGCAGCAGCTGGCCGTCGCGGGCGTAGCGGACCGCACGGCGCAGGCCGAGCCAGGCGACGGCGGCGGCGAGGGCGAGGGCGAGGACGACCTCGCCGGGGCCACTGAGGCCGAGGCGCAGGAGGGCGCCGTGCAGGGACTGGTTGGCGAGGCCGTCGGGAGCGCCGCCGAGGCCGGTGCCGGCGAGGTGCTCGACCCAGTACGTCCACGAGTCGCGCGGCAGCGAGGCCCAGGACAGGGCGGTGGCCCCGGCGAAGGTCACGGCGGCGGCCCTGGCGGCCGGGCGGCGGCCGATGAGCCACAGCAGCGGGACGAAGAGCAGCAGCGCCGGCTGGAGGGCGGCGGCGAGGCCGGCGAGGAAGCCGGCGGGCCGCCCCGCGGGGACCCGGAAGACGGCGAGGAGCACCAGCAGCACGGGCAGCACGGCGGTCCGCCCGGCCAGGGCGGCCTCGCGGACGGGGAGGGAGACCAGCAGCAGCGCGACCAGCAAGGGCGCGGCCGGCAGCGCGGCGCGCCGGGGCACGGGGGCGGGGGCGGTAGCGGGGCCGGGGCTGGGATCGGGGCCGGGGAGCGCCCGCGCGGCGACGAGGCCGGTCGCGACGACGAGCAGCACGGTCACGCAGGTCCAGGCCACCTCCAGGGAGGGGGCGGCGAGGGCGGCCAGCGGCTTGAGGACGAGCCCGGCGAAGGGGGTCCCCGTGAACTGCCCGGCGTCGTAGAGCGAGCCGGGGAACTGGAAGCCGCCGAGCCATTCTCCGGGTGGCACGCGCAGCACCGCGGCGGCCTGCCTGACGCCGAGTACGGCGGCGAGCGCCCACAGCAGGAGCCGCACCGCCGCCGGCCGGCCGCTACCGCCTATGACCCCGGCATGCCCGCCGGCACCGCCCCGCTCCGCCACGTCAGCCACGCCCCGCCGCCCTCCGCCCTGTCGACCGCCACTGTGACTTCGCCTGGCTGCCGCGCGTCGTGCCCCGTTTCATTACCTGGACGACGATATCCCGGCGGGATCCCTAGGATGGCGGCCATGAGCATCGTGAAGATCAACGCACTGACCGTCCCGGACGAGCAGCGGGAGCTGCTGGAGCAGCGGTTCGCCTCGCGGGCGGGCGCCGTGGAGGGTTCGGACGGGTTCGAATGGTTCGAGCTGCTGCGGCCGATCGAGGGCACGGACCAGTACCTCGTCTACACCCGGTGGCGGTCGGAGGAGGACTTCCAGGCGTGGATGGAGGGTCCGATGAAGGCCGCGCACCAGGGTGGGGGCGCGGGCGGGGCCGGCGGTGAGCGGCCGAAGCCGGCTGCTTCCGGATCGCAGGTGTGGTCGTTCGAGGTCGTGCAGCAGGCGGCGCCGAAGAAGGCCTGACGGCCCCTTGGGGCGAGGGGCACGGAGGGACCCGGCGCGCCCGTCGGGGGCGTCGGGCCGGGGCCCCTCGGCGCCCGGGGCCCTCTGGTCCGGCTCGTTCGTGGCCGGGACCACCGGCCTCGGCCCGGCGCCTGACGCCTGACGCCCGACGCCCGACGCCCGGCGCTCCTGGTCGGTCAGCTCCAGAAGGCATCGCTCTCGTCGATGTCCTGGGTGCACTGGTCGATGTCGGTGATCTTGCCGCCGACGATGGTGAAGAAGAGCCCCTCGTGGATCTCGATGCCCCGGTCGCCGCGGTCGCCCTGGGCGAGGTGCACGGAGATCGCGTGGCCGCGGCCGTCCACCATGACGTTCTCCAGGCGGACCCGGAGGGTGCCGTTGGTCTCCTCGCCGAGGCGGCGGTAGAGCTCGAGGACGGCTTCCCGGCCCTTGTGGTGCCCGGAGAGCACGTTGTTGCCGGGCACGTGGTGGATGACGTCGGCCGTCATCAGCGTGCCCAGGGTCTCCATGTCGCCCTTGCCGAAGGCCTCGTAGCCGCGGCGGATCAGGGCACAGTCCGGATGCTCCGACATGACGGTTCAACCCTCCGCTTGTGCGATTTACACCTTTCCTCATCATCAGCCCGTGCCTGTGGATATTCCACGCGGGAGGTTCGGCGGGCGCTGCACAATGACGCCATGGACAGGAATTCGATCACCACGGCAGGCAGCACGACAGACGCCACGACAGGCGCCACGGCCACCGTGAACGGCAGGTGGGAGGTGGTCGCGGAGCCCTTCGCCACCCCGGACGCCACGGCGCTGCGCCGCGCCTATTACGCGGAGGTCGCCGGGCGGTACTGGGAGCGCTCCGTCACCGAGGCCGAGATCGACCAGGGGATGCTGGACGACCCGGCGGACGGGCTCGTGCCGCCAACGGGCCAGTTCGTGGTCGGCCGGCTCGACGGGCGGCCCCTGGCGTGCGGCGGAATACGCCTGCTCGACCCCGCCACCGCCGAGCTCACCAGGGTGTACGTGGACCAGCGCGCCCGCGGCACCGGCGGCGGGGCGGCCCTGCTCGCCGCCCTGGAGAAGGCCGCCCACGAACTGGGCGCCACGCGCGTGCGCCTGGACACCCGCTCGGACCTGGTGGAGGCCCGCGCCCTGTACGCGCGCCACGGGTACCAGGAGATACCCGCGTACAACTCCGGGCCGTACGCCGAGCACTGGTTCGAGAAGAACCTCGACGACGGCGGGACCGCCGCCGTCTCCTCCTAGGCGGGGGCGTGGTCCCGGCGCGGAAGCGCGTCGTAGGGCTCCTCGGAGTCGGATCCGCAGAGCTCCCGGTTGAGCTCCTCGACCAGCTTGACGAGGTCGGTGGGCCGGTCGGGCCCCCACCAGTCGCCGAGCAGCTCGGCGAGTGATTCCTGCCGCGCCTGCGCCAGCCGGGCCGCCACCTCCCTGCCCCGGTCGGTGAAGACGAGCTGGAGCCCTTCCCTGGTGGCGAGAGCGCGTTCCTCGATCTGGCGGGCCGCCTCCGTGATGGTCTTGAGCGGGACGGCGGTGCGTTCCGCGAGCACGGCCGGCTCGACGGAGCCGTACTTGTTGATCCGCAGCAGCAGCCAGCTCGCGGCGGGCAGCAGGTCGTAGCCCGCCTTCGCGGTGATCTTCTCGTAGACGTGGCGGCGGCCTTCGCGCGTGCCGAGCACGGACAGCGCGCGGGCGACCTCCTCGTGCGAGGAACGGTGCACGGGGTTGGACGCCAGGGTCTCCGTCACATCGGGTGCGGTGACGGACGCGCGCAGCTTGTCCTCCTTCAGGAACCAGGAGACGAGGAAGGCGAGCAGCACCACGGGCACCGCGTAGAGGAAGACGTCGGTGATGGCGGAGGAGTAGGCGTCCAGCACCCGCGGGCGCAGCTCGGGCGGGAGGGCGCCGATGGCCCGGGGGTCGGCCTCAAGCCGTGCCGGGGTCGCGGTGGGCGGCAGCGGGACCCCCGCGAGGGTGTCGGACAGTTTGTCGTCGAGCCGGTTGGTGAAGACCGTGCCGAAGACGGCGACGCCGAAGGAGGCGCCGATGGAGCGGAAGAAGGTGGCGCCGGAGGTGGCGACACCGAGGTCGGCGTAGCTGACCGCGTTCTGCACGACGAGGACGAGCACCTGCATGACCAGTCCGAGGCCGATGCCGAAGACGAAGAAGTAGACGCTCGTCTCCCAGTCGGAGCTGGTGCGGTTCAGCTGGTGCAGGAGCAGGAGGCCGAGGGCGGTGACGGCGGTACCGGTGATGGGGAAGACCTTCCAGCGGCCGGTGCGGCTGACGATCTGTCCGGAGGCGGTGGAGGCGATCAGCAGGCCGAGCACCATCGGCAGCATATGGACGCCCGACATGGTCGGTGATACGCCCCGGACCACCTGGAGGAAGGTCGGCAGGTAGACCATCGCCCCGAACATCGCGAAGCCGATGACGAAGCTGATCACCGAGCAGAGGGTGAAGGTGCGGATCCGGAACAGGCCGAGCGGCAGGACCGGTTCCGCGGCCCGCCGCTCGACGAAGAGGAACGCGACGAGGAGGACGGCGCCGAGGACCGCGAGTCCGATGATCCGGGCCGAGCCCCAGCCCCAGGTGCCGCCGAGCGAGGCGACGAGCACGAGGCAGGTGGCGACGGAGGCGATGAGGAAGGTGCCGAGGTAGTCGATGGTGGGCCGGGAGGAGCGCACCGGGATGTGCAGGGCGGCGGCGATGACGAGGAGCGCGACGAGACCGATGGGGAGGTTGATGTAGAAGACCCAGCGCCAGGAGAGGTGGTCGACGAACAGGCCGCCCAGCAGGGGCCCGAGGACGCTGGTCGCACCGAAGACGGCGCCGAAGAGGCCCTGGTACTTGCCGCGCTCGCGGGGCGGGACGATGTCGCCGACGATCGCCATCGACAGCACCATCAGTCCGCCGCCGCCGAGGCCCTGGATGGCGCGGTAGCCGATGAGCTGGGGCATGTCCTGGGCGAGGCCGCAGAGGGCGGATCCGATCAGGAAGATGACGATGGCGGCCTGGAAGAGCTTCTTGCGTCCGTACTGGTCGCCGAGCTTGCCCCACAGCGGTGTGGCGGCGGTGGCGGCCAGCATGTAGGCGGTGACCACCCAGGACAGGTGCTCCATGCCGCCGAGGTCGCTGACGATCGTGGGGAGCGCGGTGGAGACGATGGTCTGGTCGAGTGCGGAGATCAGCAGGCCCAGCAGCAGGGCCCCGATCGAGACGAGCACCTCGCGTGAGGCGTGTTCGGCGGCGGGCTTCGGGCCCCTGGCCGACGCGGTCACATCCTGAGCCATCGACTCCTCCTCTCCTCAGGCCGGATCAACATCTCCATCCTGAGCGGTGTGTCCCGTTATGGCCTCTCGGAAGGGTTGGGTGGGGCCGGAGGGGTCTGCATAATCGCTGGCAATGTCCAGGGGAGGGGTACCAGTGAGCACAGAGCGCTGTCCGGAGTGCGGCGCCGTGGGCGTCGGCTGTGAGTGCGCGCGGGGCGTGGGCTTCAACCCGCTGCGCATTCGGCCGTACGTGGCCATGCCGGGGGCCGACCAGACCCCGCCGTCCCCCCAACCGGTCTTCGGCGCCATGGCCCAACCGGACCCGGACCGGGGCGGGGTAGTGGGCGCGGACAGCGGCACGCACCCGGGCACGGACCCCGGCACGCCCTACCCGGCCGTCCCCCCGGCTGCCCAGGAACCCCCGGCGCCCGCTCCCACACCCGGCTTCCTCGCGAGCGTGCCGGGGGCCCGGCCGGGTGATGCCGGGACCGGCGCCGGCTCGACGGGCGCTCCCATGGACCCGCCCGGTGTTCCGTATGCGACCGAGGCGACTCCGTGGCCCGCCTACACCGCCGGGGAGGGCCCGGTGGCCCAGGGACCGGACATCGCACCGCACGGGCACGCCGCCGGGGGCGACGAGGCCGCGACGGCCATGCTGCCGCCCGTCCCCGCCGGACCCGGTCCCGTGGAGGGGACGGGCACCCCGCCGTACGGGACACCCGTGGCCGGACCCGTACCGCCGGCGGAGCAGACGGTGCAGCTCCGGGCCGTCCCCCTGCGAGGGCCCGACGGCCGCCCCGCCGAGCGGGCCCGCTCCCGGCGGCTGCCGCTGCTGGCCGCTACGGGTGCGGCGGTGGCCGTCGGCGCGGTGGCGGTGGCCCTCGTACTGTTCACGGGGTCCGGGGAGCACGACGCGGCGCTGGTGGACCCGAAGCCGTCGTCACCCGTCACCGAGTCCGCCCCGGCCGTGCCGTCCGAGGCGCCCTCAGGCCCGACGGCGAGCCACTCCGCCTCGGCCCCGCCTTCCCCGTCGGCGAGCGCCTCCCGCTCGGCGTCCGCGTCCGCTTCCCCGAGCGCGTCCCGTTCGGCGTCGCCCTCCCCCACCGCGACCCGCTCCCCGAGCCCCTCGGCCCCGGCGAAGTCGGCGAAGCCCGCCACGTTGCGTCCCGGCGACTCGGGCCCCGAGGTGGAAAAACTCCAGCGGCTGCTGTGGGAGCAGGGGCTGTACCGGGGCAGGTTCGACGGCCGGTACGGCCGCGGCGTGGAGCGGGCGGTGGCGGACTTCCAGCTGGAGAACGGGATCTACGAGGACGATTTCGGCGTCTACGGCCCGGCGACCCGCAGCGCCTTGGAGGGATAAGTCACTCGGCCGTCGGTGGCGCGCACCCCGCCAGGTTTTGTATCGTGAAGAAACAAAGTGGTTCCGTCCGCAATCCCTGACCGGTGGACGGAACCACTTGTTCTCTTTAACCACCCGTCTGGAGCCCCGCCGATGCCGGCCAGCACCACCACCGCCACCGCCGTCCTCACCGCCAGGGCGCTGCTCCTGGACATGGACGGGACCATCGTCAATTCCGACGCGGTGGTCGAGCGGTGCTGGCGCGAGTGGGCACTGTCGCACGGGCTGGATCCGCAGGAGGCCATGAAGGTGGTCCACGGCCGGCAGGGCTACGCCACGATGGCGATCCTGCTGCCCGAGCGCCCGATGGAGCTCAACCACGCCGAGAACGCGGTGATGCTGGCGCGGGAGACCGCCGACACCGACGGCGTGGTCCCCGTCGCGGGCGCCCCCGACTTCATGGCGTCGCTGGCGGGCCTGCCGCACGCCCTCGTCACCTCGGCCGACGCCGCCCTGGCCGAGGCCCGGATGACGGCCGCCGCGCTTCCGATGCCGGCCGTTCGGGTCACCGCCGAGTCGGTCGGGGCGAGCAAGCCCGACCCCGAGGGCTTCCTCAAGGGCGCCGCCGAGCTGGGTGTGGACCCGGCCGACTGCGTGGTCTTCGAGGACTCCGGGGCCGGTATCGCGGCAGGCCTGGCGGCCGGCATGCGCGTGATCGGTGTCGGCCCCCGTGCCGCCGCGCACGGCCCGACGGCCCACGTCCCCGACCTGACCTCGGTCCGCGTCGGCCCCGCCGGGGACGGCACGGTCCGCCTCACCCTCACGCTGCCCGTATGACCCTCACGCGCCGCCCGCTCCCGCCACGCGTCCGGCGCAGGTAGTAGGCCCGGGTCACCACCGCCAGGAGCGGCCCCCAGGCGAGTATCGGGGCGTAGCAGGCCCACTGGGCCCACGCGGCCGGGCCGCTGGTCGCGAAGGTCTCGCCGGTGTCGTTCAGCGGGGGGACGAAGCCGAACAGCTGGTTGAGAGTGGCGTACGCGGCGAGCGCCGTGACCAGGAAGGCGCCGACGGAAGCGCAGGTCACCACCGTGCGGAGCGGCACCGTCCGGCCTCCTGTGAAAGGCACCCAACGGGGCAGCCGCTCACCCCAGGGGGCGACCAGCCCCAGGGTGAGGAGCGCCAGGCACTCGGCGACCAGCGAGAGCGAGAGCACGTACCACCGCTCCCCGGGCAGCCATACGTGCCCGGGGTCCCAGTCGGGCCAGCCGGCGACGAGCGCTATCCGCCACAGCCCCGAGGGCAGGGCGCACAGGGGGACGGCGTAGGCCGCCCATCTGATGTGGCGGGGCACGCCGTGGAGGCTCCGGGGGTGGCCGGCGGTCATCGTCGTTCCTCTCGCTCGCTCTGGTACCGCCATGCTCGTCCCCGCGTAAAGGTCCCCACATCCCCCGCCAGTGGGGGCCCTCTCCCCCACGCGGGGGAGCCCGGAGGACAAGGGGTCGCGGCCGGATCGGCCCGGATCAGCCCGCGATCGCCTCGTACAGCGAGAAGCAGGCCAGTGCCGCCATGACCACCGCGGCGATCCTGGTGATGAGCCGCAGCGGTACGTACTTCATCAGCGTGCGCCCGCCCAGGATTCCGATGCCCGCGACCGCCCAGAGCGCCAGCACCGCGCCGAGGCCCACGGAGAGCGGGTCGTCGTACCGCGCGGCGAGGTTCGCCGTCATGATCTGGGTCAGGTCACCGAACTCGGCCACCAGGATCAGCATGAAGCCGGCCCCCGAGACCTTCCAGAAGGACTGGTCCGCCGGCGGCTTGACCTCCTCGTCTTCGTCGTTCTTCTTCAGGAGCAGCATGGCCGCGCCCGCGAGGAAGAGGAGACCGACGACGGCCTGGACGAGCCGGTGCGGGAGGAGCGTGAGGACGCTGCCCGCGGCGATGGCGAGGGCGACGTGCACGGCGAAGGCGGCGGCGACACCCGCGAAGACGTAGGAGGCGCGGTAGCGGGTGCCGAGCATCAGGCCGGCGAGGGCCGTCTTGTCGGGGAGTTCGGCCAGGAAGACGACGCCGAAGGCGATCGCGAGGACGCTGAAGCTGAACACGGGGTGGGAACCTCGATCGGTCGGTCGGGCAGGACGCCGTCGGACCGAGAGACCTGGGTTCTTCAGGGGTCGCTTCGGCTCGGCGGCGCCCTGGGAGGTGTGATCACGTCACGCGCCACGCATCAGCATGCGTCGCGCGTGCCACGTCACATGGACAGGGCACTGCGGCCGAAGGTCTCGCTGGCCGGCCGCTGACGCGGTCTGCCTCCGGGCGCCGGCTGGGTGACCCAGCAGTATGTCGACGGTCCGGCGAAGAGCTACTCCCCTTCTGCTCCGTCCAGGGTACGCGACGGCACCGACGGGGCCACGGCGTCCCGTATGTGAGTTTGACCCCACTCGCCCCCGCTTCAGACCCCGCTCCGAGCACCGGAATCCCAACTTCCCCTTGAGTGGGGGACGTTGTCGCCCTTGATGTGACGTGCCCATGTCGGCAATCTGTCACCTGGTGCCCGTCCCCGCGACATCTGGCGCCGCCACCATGGCCGCGCCCCGCCGGGGCCGCACGGCCACACCCCCCGCACCCAGGGAGCCCTCCATGGCCCTCATATCCGCCCCCACGCCCTCCGTCTACGCGCGTCGCATCGGGCGCGCGGCCGTCCTCGCGTCCGCCGTCGCCCTGGCCTCCCTCACCTCGCTCGTGAACGCTCCGGCCGCCCTGGCCGCTCCGCCCACCCCCATCACCGCCGCCGAGGCCCGCTCCTACCTGGCCACCGTCAACCCGGCGGCCGAGGGCTCCCTCACGGGCTACAGCCGCTCCCTGTTCCCGCACTGGAGCACGGTCTCCGGAACCTGCAACACCCGCGAGACCGTCCTCAAGCGCGACGGCGTGAACGTCGTGACCGACTCCTCCTGCGCCTCCGTGAGCGGCAGCTGGTACTCGGAATACGACGGCGCCACCTGGACCGCCGCTTCCGACATCGACATCGACCACATGGTCCCGCTCGCCGAGGCCTGGCGCTCCGGGGCCAGCTCCTGGACCACCACGAAGCGCCAGCAGTTCGCCAACGACCTCACGCGGCCGCAGCTCATCGCCGTCACCGACAACGTCAACCAGGCCAAGGGCGACCTCGACCCCGGCAAGTGGCTGCCGCCGCGCACCGAGTACCGCTGCACCTACGCCCGCATGTGGGTCCAGGTGAAGCAGCACTGGGGCCTGCGCATGGACTCCGGGGAGAAGACCGCCCTGGTGAACCTCCTGAACGGCTGCTGACCCGAAGCCCCGCCCGGTCCTGCCCCGGTCGCCGCCCGGCCCTCTCCTGGCCCCCTCGGGGAAGTCCCGGGGTTTTCACCCTCCCTATCCCCCGCCAGGGGGAGGCCCAGCCCCCTCCCGCCCCTTACCGTGATCGAAAGGGCTGCCGAGGAGGGGGAGTTGGATGGCCGGGCTGCGACTGGGACCACTGCTGCGCTACGTCGACTGGGACGCGGGCGATTCCGCCACGATATGGGTCGAGGCGGACCGCCCGTGCACGGCCGAGGTGCGGTGCGCCGACGGATCCGGCGGCAGCATCCGCACCTTCCAGGTAGCCGGCCACCACTACGCACTGGTACCGGTCACCGGCCTGACCCCGGGCACGACCACGGCGTACGAGGTGCTGCTCGACGGGCGCCTCGTCTGGCCGGCGGACGGCGACGGTTTCCCTCCGAGCACCATCAGCACCCCCGCCGTGGGGGGCGGCCCCGGGCGGCCCGCCCCCGGGCTGCGCGTCACCTTCGGCTCCTGCCGTCAGGCGGCCCCGCCCGCCGGCCGGCGCGGGCCGCACGGAGCCGACGCCCTCGACACGCTCGCGGCGCGGCTGGCCCACCACCCCCATGAGGTACGGCCGGACGTCCTGCTGCTGCTCGGCGACCAGGTGTACGCGGACCAACTCTCGCGCGAGACCCGCGAATGGCTCGCCGCCCGCCGCGACCTGCGGGAGGCACCCGGCGGGCAGGTCGCGGACTACGAGGAGTACACCCGGCTGTACTACGAGTCCTGGCTCGACCCGGAGATCCGCTGGCTCCTGTCGACGGTCCCCAGCCTGCACATATTCGACGACCACGACGTCATAGACGACTGGAACACCAGCGCGGCCTGGCTGGCGGAGATGCGGTCCACTCCGTGGTGGTCGGAGCGGGTGCTCAGCGGGCTGATGTCGTACTGGGTGTACCAGCACCTGGGCAACCTCTCCCCCGCCGAACTCGCCGAGGACACGGTGTACACGGCCGTACGTTCCACCCCGGACGGCACCGACGCGCTGCGCGCCTTCGCGGCCTCGGCGGACGCCGACCCGGCTTCGGCGCGCTGGAGTTACCGGCGGGACTTCGGCCGGTCGAGGCTGCTGATGGTGGACACCCGGGCGGCCCGGGTACTCGCCGAGGACGGACGGGCCATGCTCGACCCGGGGGAGCAGCTGTGGCTCCGGGAGAACGCGCTGGACGGCCACGGGAATTACGACCATCTGCTGATCGGGTCCTCGCTGCCGTGGCTGCTGCCGCCGCTGATCCATGACGCGGAAGTGTGGAACGCCGCGCTCTGCCGGGGGGAGCGCGGGGCGCGGTGGGCGCGCGTCGGGGAGGACCTGCGGCGGCGCAGCGATCTGGAGCACTGGGCGGCGTTCCCCGCGTCGTTCGCGGCGCTGAGCGACCTGATCGAGGAGGTGGGCACGGGCCCGAGGGCCCCGGCGACGGTTGCCGTCCTGTCCGGGGACGTCCATCACGCGTACGTGGCCGAGCCCCGAATACCGAGCACGGCCCGGGTGTTCCAGCTGACCTGTTCCCCCGTGCACAACTCCATCCACCGGGTGGTGAAGTGGGGGTTCCGGCTGGGCTGGTCGCGGCTGGGCCGGTGGCTGGGGCGCGGCTTCTCCCGGCACGGCCGGACGGGCAGGCCGCCGGTGAGCTGGCGCCGTACGGGTGGACCGTGGTTCGGCAACCAGCTGATGACGGTGGCCCTGGCGGGCCGCAGCGCCCGGCTGCGGCTGGACCAGGCCCGGTCGGGGCGGGCCGGGGCCCGGCTGGTGACGGTGCTGGACCGGGAACTCACCGCGGCGGAGTAGGCCAGGGCTTCCCCGGGCCGGCGCCGGGCGTACGCTGTATGGCTGTCAGCCGCCCCTGCCGCTCCCCGCGACGACGCGGCGCTTCGGACTGGGGAGTCCCGCTTTGCTTGAGACTCTGGGGTCGTTGACCACGAGCCCCTGGATCTACGCCGTGGTGGCGGTGTCGGTGGTGCTCGACGTGTTCCTGCCGGTGCTGCCGAGCGGGATGCTGGTGATCACCGCCGCGGCGGCCGCGGCCACGGGTTCACCCGCCCAGGCCCCCGACATCAGGCTCCTGCTGGTGGTCGCGGCCACAGCCTCCGTACTGGGCGACGCGGCGGCGTACCGGCTGGCCCGGCGCGGCGGGGACCGGCTGGACCGGGCCATCGCCCGCTCCCGCCGGCTGACCCGCGCCCAGGAACGCCTGGGCACCGCCCTGGCCAGGGGCGGCGGCGCCCTGGTGGTCATCGCCCGCTTCGCCCCGGCCGGCCGCTCGGTCGTCTCGCTGGGCGCGGGCCGGACGCGGCGCAAGGCGTCGGAGTTCCTGCCCTGGTCGGTGCTGGCGGGCATCAGCTGGGCGAGCTACAGCGTGTCGCTGGGCTACTTCGGCACCCAGTGGCTGGGCACGGCCTGGCTCGGCACCGCGGTCTCCCTGGCCGCCCTCTTCGCGGCGGGCTCCCTGGCCGCCTACCTCGTACGCCGCCGCCCCTCCCCCTCCCCAGCCCCGGCCTGACCCACCCCTTCCGGCTCGCCCGACCCGTACAGAACCGGGGGCGGCTCTGCCTCGCGCGCCGCTCGCTCCCGCAACGGCACCCGAGCAGACGTTGACAGGGATGCGCCACCCCCCGAAAGGAGCAGGCCGGTCACCCGTTCACCCGGCAGGGATCGCCGCCTCCCTCAGGGGCTTCTAGCGTCCAGAAGACGGCGCAACCCATCCGCGTCCCGACCCTGGCCGCGCCGTTTCGACGAGCCCGAGGAGTGCCCTCCATGTCCCCCACGCGCACGCGCAACCGGAGCCGCCTGACCGGGATCGCCGCCGCGACACTCGTCGTCGCGGCCGTCGCACCCGCCACGCTCGCCTCCGCCGCCCCCTCCGCCACCGTCTCCCCGAGCACCGTCGCCCCCGGCGGCCGCGTCAGTCTCAACGTCGACGGCTGCGACACCTCCACCGCCAGGGCCTCGTCCCGCGCTTTCGGCGACGTCTCGCTGGCTCCGGGCAGCCGGAACGCGAACAACCTCTCCGGCACGGCCACCGTCTACCGCGACGCCGCCACCGGCTCCTACCCCGTCACCTTCGAGTGCGGCGGAGCCGGGGGCCGCCGCGTCACGGTCACCCTCCACGTCAGCCCCGGCGCAGCCCGTGGCGGCCTCGGCGGCAGCGTCGAGTCCATGAGCCCGGGCCAGATCGCCCTGGGCGGCACCCTGGCGGCCGGCGCGCTCGGCACCGGCATCTGGCTGCTGCGGCGCCGCTGGGCCCACACGGGCTGACGGCCCGGTCAGACGGCGGCGGCCGTCCGGCCCCGGACCTGCACGCCGTCGAGCAGCGCGGCGGTCGCCTCCGCGACGGCGTCCACGGCGGCGTCGAACACCTCCTGGTTGTGCGCGGCCGGGGCACGGAACCCGGACACCTTCCGTACGTACTGGAGCGCGGCCGCGCGGATCTCCTCCTCGGTGGCCTTCTCGGGGATGGCGGGCGGGCGCAGGGTCTTAATGGAGCGGCACATACCTCCACTATGGCGCGGCCGGCGGCAGCTCGGCCCCGGAAAGCTTCATGATGAGCCCGGCCTGGAGCCTTCCGCGAAGCTCCGGGTCGGAGACCTCCTCCAGGAGCCCTATGGCCTGCTGGGTGCTCTCGGCGGCCCGCCGGTCCTCGCGCAGGGACGCGGTCTGGGCGGCCATGTGCCGCAGGGCCAGGTCGGCGCGCCGGTGGAACAGCTGCCCGACGAGGGTGACGACCAGGCCGGCGGAACTGGTGACGACCCCGATGTACGCGTCCCCCGTGCTCTCCGCCTTCCACACCGCGAGCCCGACCCCGAGGAGCAGCACGGCCGCGCCGACCCCGGCGAACCGCTGGCTGGTGGCGAAGCTGCTGCGCGCCTGCGTCAGGCCGTACGCGTAGTACTCCACGAGGATCGGCGTGAAGTCGTCATGCTGGTCCCCCAGCTCGGCCGTCGCCCCCTGATGCGCCCCGGCGTCCACCAGCCGCGGATCCCCCACCTCCCGCGGCCCCTCGCCCAGCCGCGCGAGCAGCCGCTTCCGCTCGGCGTCCCGCTCCCGCTCGAACCGGCCCTGCGCCATCAGGGCGACCACCAGCAGCCCGAGCCCCACCACCCCGAGCCCCGCGACCCAGACCCAATCCGCTCCCCCAGCCACACCTTCCAGATCCCCGCGTCACCGCGCGGGAAACCGGCCCGGAACCTAGACTGACGAACGCCCGGACCGTTCGGCACCAGGGACCCCGAGGGAGCCACACCATGGCCAAGCGAGGAAACAAGAAGCGCGCCCGCAAGAAGAAGAAGGCCAACCACGGCAAGCGCCCCAACGCCTGAACCCCAGACATGCAGAAGACCCCCCACCGTGACCGGCGGGGGGTCTTCGTCACGTGTGGGCGTGGACGGTTTCGAACCGCCGACATCTGCTTTGTAAGAGCAGCGCTCTACCCCTGAGCTACACACCCGTGGACGAGTGGACAGCCTACATGCAGGGCGGACCCCCCACGCAATCCCGTTCCCGTGGGGGAGAATGGACCGGGGCATGGGCGGACGCGGCACGGGAGAGGGATTGTGACGACGGCATCCCGGCGGTGGTTCGGTGGGCGGGACGAGAGTCGGCGGGCGGATGCGCAGGCGGCGAAGGACGCCGCGGCGGCCGCGTTCTACGAGCTGGACACCGCGCAGCGGGATCTGCGGATCTCCATCGAGACCATCGCCGCCGCCGACGGGTCTCCCGCGGCGCGGCAGGCGACCGAGGGGTTCGCCGCGCTCGGGCGGCGGATCGACGAGGTGAGCCGCGCGTACATCGAGGCCGTCGACGCGCACGACCTGGACCGGGTCGACCTGGAGGGCTCCGTCGCGCACCAGGCGCGGCAGCAGCTGACCCGGGCGCGGGACGAGCTGGTGCGGGTCAAGGGGGAGCTGGAGCGGTTCGCGCAGGGGCTGCAGCCGCTGCTGGACAAGGCGGAGACGCAGCTGGCCCGGGTCGCGCCCGCGCGGGAGCGGGCGAAGGCGGCGCTGCTGGCGGCGAGTGACGCGCTGGACGCGGTACGGGCCCAGGGGATGCGGGCCGACGACCTCGCGGCGCGGCTGGCGGCGCTGGGGCCGGAGCTGACGAAGCTGAACCAGGGGGCGGCCCGGCACGGGGTGCAGGAGACCGTGCAGCGTGCCGACCGGATCCTGCGGGACGCGGAGACCGTACGGGCGGAGGCGGTGCGGCTGCCGGAGCGGGCCGCGGAGATCGACCGGCGGCTGGTGAGCCTGCGGACCCGGGCGCAGGCGCTGCGCAACCGGGCGGACCGCGTGGATCCGGTGCTCAGCGAGCTGAGGCGCCGCTTCAGCGCGGCCTGCTGGCAGGACCTCCAGCACGTCCCCGATCAGGCGGTACGCGATGTCGCGCGGGCCGAGGACCGGCTCGGGGAGGCCGCCCGGGCGCGGGACGAACAGCGCTGGGGCGACGTATCGGCACTGGTCGGGGCGGTACGGGCCGCGCTGGACGCCACCGACGAGGCGGTGTCGGCCGCGCAGGACCGGCTCACGCGGCTGGAGGCGGTGGCGCGGGATCCCAAGGCGGAGGCGGAGCGGACCCGGTTCGCGATCCGGGACGCGCAGCGGCTGGCGATGGCCGGCCGGAGCGTGCCCGATCCGCGGCACGCGCGCCCGCTGGACGAGGCGGTGGCACGGATGGAGCGGGCGCTGGCCGGGCTGGAGGGTCGGCACCCGGACTACTGGCACTTCCTGCAGGAGATGGAGCAGGTCCGGGTGGCGGTGGGCCGGGTGGTGACGGACATCCGCGACCAGCGCGGGACCGGGTAGCCCGCCACCGGCCGGGCCCGCGGATGGTGGGCGACGGGCCGTGGAGAGCGGCGGCGCGGCGGGCGCACACGCCCGGGCTCGTGCCCAGGACCATCCCTGGATGGCGACGGCGCGGCGGGCGCACACGCCCGGGCTCGTGCCCAGGACCATCCGTGGTTGGCCGGGGCCGGGCGGCGGTCTGCAGGGCCGACACCGGGCCCGCGGCCGCGGTCGCCCCCGGGTTGCGGACGGGGCAGCACCTCCGGGTGCGCGCCGGAACAGCCGGCGGAAGCGCCACCAGCCGGGCCCGTGACCCCCGCGGTTGTCCGGGCGGGGGTGGCGGCGGATGCTGGAACGGAGCAGAGGAGGGCGTTATGGCCGCCCGCATGTTCCACCGGCCCCGCACCCGCTACGCGCCGCCGCCCCTACCCCCCGTACGTCACGAGCCCTACGTGGCGCACGCGGCGTACGGGTGCACGGAGCCCCACGAGCACTACGCGCCCTACGTGCCCCACGAGCCGTACGGGCCGCCGCCCGGACCTCAGGGCCCGCGTCTGGTGGAGCGCCTGCTGCACCCCGTCAATGCCCGGCTCGACGAGCACTTGCCCGCCGACCACAAGCTCAGCCAGGTCTACCGGGTCGGCGCGGGCCTGACCGGCCTCCTGCTGATCGCCTTCGGGATCCTCGGGCTGATCGACCGGATCGGCTTCTTCGACACCGGTGGCGACACGGTGCTGGCCCTGAACACCAACGGCGCGCTGAGCGTCCTGTCGATCTGCATCGGCGCGCTGCTGTTCGCCGGAATGGTGATCGGCGGAACTTTCGCCTCCACCCTGAACATCGTGCTCGGGCTGGCCTTCATCGCGAGCGGCTTCGTCAACCTGGCCCTGCTGGACTCCAGCCTGAACTTCCTGGCGTTCCGGATCCAGAACGTGCTGTTCAGCTTCGTCGTCGGCGTGATGCTGATGTGGTTCGGGATGTACGGGCGGGTCGGCAGCGCCCTGCCGCACGACAATCCGTACTGGCGCGCCCGCCACCCCGATCAGGCGGCGCGCGAGCAGCGGGTCCGCGAGGGATACCGGTCCGGCCGCGGCACTGCGTAGCCTGTGCTCATGCCTCGTTACGAATACCGCTGCCGGACCTGCGACGACACCTTTGAGGTCAGCCGGCCGATGTCCGAGTCGTCCGCGCCCGCCGACTGCCCTGCCGGGCACGCCGACACCGTCAAGCTGCTCTCCGCCGTCGCCGTCGGCGGGACCAGCAGTGCTCCCGCGCCGGCCGGCGGGGGCGGCTGCTGCGGTGGGGGCGGCTGCTGCTGACGCCCCCGGGACGGGCTCAGCGCTTGCGCGAGAGGGTCAGGCCGTCGGAGATCGCCAGCAGGACGGACTCCATGCGGGTGTCGGCCATGGCGTGCTCGTTGAACGCGCGGACGCTCGCCCCCCGGCCGGTGGGTGACTCGTCGAGCACCGTGCCGTGGAACAGGGTGTTGTCGGTGACGATCAGCCCGCCCGGGCGCAGCCTCGGCACCAGCTCCTCCCAGTAGAGGATCTGGTTCTCCTTGTCGGCGTCGACGTACGCCATGTCGATGTGCGGCTCCGCCGACATGGCGCGCAGGGTCTCCAGCGCGGGGGCGATGCGCAGCTCGATCCGGTCGGCGACGCCCGCCGCCCGCCACGCCTCGCGGGCGTACGCGGTCCACTCCTGCGACACGTCACAGGTGATCAGGCGCCCGTCGGCGGGGAGGGCCTGGGCCATGGACAGGGCGGAGAAGCCGGTGAAGGTGCCGACCTCCACGATGTGGCGGGCTCCGGTCAGCCGGACCAGGAAGGCCAGCAGCGGTCCCTGTTCCTCCGCGGACTGCATGCCGGCCGACTCGGGGAACTTCTCCCAGGTGGTCCTGACCAGCCCCCGCTGGACCTCGTCCAGCGGGGGGTTGTGGGCCAGGACATACTGGTAGAGCTCGTCAGTGATCTTGGTGCTGTTGCCCTTGGTCATGCGGTCAGTGTCGCAACCGCCCGGCCGAATTCCCGGACGATCTGCTCACCCGCCACGACTCCGGCCGCGCTCAGGGCCGTCACCGTGGGCGCGGTCCAGCCGGCGTCGGCCAGCTCCCCGTGCCCCGGCCGCCAGGCCCGGTCGGCCGCCAGCAGCAGGTCGGCGTCCAGCAGCGAGTCGCCGGCGGCGAGGGTGGTGGAGGCGCCCGTGCGGCGGGCGATCTCCCGCATGGCGGCGCTCTTGGTCAGCGGCCGCGGGACGGCGTAGATCTTGCGGCCCTGGAGCGAGACCGTCCAGCCGCGCGCCCCGCACCACTCCGTCAGGGCCTTGAGCCACTCCTCGGGCACCAGCGCCCGCTCGACGACCAGGTACGCGAAGAGGTCCTCCGCCACGCGTGTCTTGCGCAGCCACACCGGGTCGGACACGGCCAGCAGGTGCTGGTGCACCTCCTCCAGCGGGGCGCATTCCGCCGCGAGGCGTGCGGCCACCGCGCGCCGCCAGTCCCGGTCCGGGACGCCGTCCACCAGCAGCTGGCCGCCGTTGGCGCAGATCGCGTACCGGGCCGCCGGGCCGGGGAAGCGGATCCGCTGGTACTGCTTGCGCGTGCGGGTGGTGGTCGGGACGAACACCGCCGCCGGGTCGGCGGCCAGCCCGGCGAGCAGCGCCGCCGCCGTCTCCGTCATGTAGGACAACGGCCTGCTCTCGTGCACCTCGACGCACAGCAGCCGGGGGGCCTCGGGGTCGGGCATGGTCAGGGCGAGGGCTGCCGACGAGTAGATGAGCGTACGGTCGAGGTCACTGGCTACGAGGACGGTCACTTGGAGGCCACGGCCTTTCCGTCGGCGCCCGTGGCGCCGCGCGTGAAGCGCGGGTGGATCAGTCCCACGCACATGTAGGGCAGGTCGTCGACCTCCTCGACCGGCACGCCGCGCTGCTCGGCGAGCAGGCGTACGTGGTCCAGGTCGGAGCCGGCCCCGCGCTGGGCCAGGATCTTCCACGGCACGCGGCGCAGCAGCACCCGGGTCGTCTCGCCGACGCCCGGCTTGACCAGGTTCACGTCGTGGATGCCGTACTCCTCGCTGATCCGTTCCACCGCCGCCCAGCCCGCCCAGGTCGGGGTGCGGTCGGCGGCGAGGAGCTCCTTGACCTCGGCGGCGACCTCGTCGGCGACCTCGTCGAAGCGGGCGGCCACGGTGTCGACGAAGGCGGCGGAGACGTCGGCTCCGGCCAGCTCCCGGTAGAACTTCGCGCCGTGGAAGTCGCGGGGGCCGACCAGGTCGGACCTGAGCACCGTACGCGAGACGAGTCCGGAAACGGTGGAATTCAGGCAGGCGGAGGGGATCAGGAAGTCCTCGCGGGTGCCGTACGTGTCCACGCAGGACCCCGGGTCGGCGAGGACGACGATCTCCGGGTTGAAGCCTTCGAAGCCGGTCAGGGCCTCCCGCAGCTCGCGGGTGATGGCGCCCTTGCCGGTCCAGCCGTCGACGAAGACGACGTCGGCCGGGTCGTGGTGGGCGGCGAGCCAGCGCAGGGCGTTGGCGTCGATGCCGCGGCCGCGCACGATGGAGACGGCGTAGTGCGGCAGGTCCAGGCCGTGCCGGGCGCGGGCCCAGCGGCGCATCAGCACGCCGACGGGGGTCCCGGCGCGGGCCAGGGAGACCAGCACGGGCGAGGGGGACCGCTCGGCGAGCACGGTCTCGGTGACGGTGCCGACGGCACGGGCGATGCGCGCCGCCGAGGCGTCCAGGGCGCTGCGGTACAGCTCCTGGTACTGCGGTGAGGGCTGGTACTCGACGGGCAGGGACTCGGCGTAGTGGGCGCCGCCCGCCTGGATGGCCTCCTCGCGTTCCTCGGTCGGGGCCTCCAGCCGCACGCCGGAGAGGTCCTGGAGGAGCCAGCCGACGTCCTCGGGGGCGTACGAGGAGAAGGCCGGCCCCCGCAGCGGTTCGGGCAGCGGCGGCTCGGTCACGGTCGGCTCCTGCCGGTCGGGGACGTAGGACGGGACGACGGCCAGGACGACCCGGCCGGTGTGCGGGGCGAGCCCAGCGAGCAGTCCCGCGTGGAGCCGGGGCGTGTCCCCGGCGGAGTCGACAACGGCGACGACGGTGTCGAAGCCGGCCCCGGCGACGTTGTAGGCGTAGCGGTCCCCGGGCCCGTCGGCGGGGTCGTCGTGGGCCGGGAAGACGAGCCGGGTCCGGATCGCGTAGCCGGGGTCGTCCACGGCGAGCACGGGCGAGCGGGTGGTGGTGGAGAACCGCACCTCGCGGGCCGCGCCGGATTCCTCCAGGGCCCGCGCGAGGCGCAGCGGCGCGTACATCAGCTCCTCGTTGCCGAGTACGAGGACCCTCCCGGGCCGTTCGCCCAGCGCGCCGGCGAGCCGCGCGGCCATGCCGGGCAGGGCGGCCTCCAGCGTCTCGCGGTGCGCGGGGGTGAAGCCGTGGCGGCCGCCGTCCGGCAGCCCCGCGGGCCAGCCGAGCCGGACCCGGGTGACCGTGGGCGGCACGCCCGGCCCCGTCCCGGCATCGGCGACGGCATCGGCATCGGCGGCCTCGTGCTCCTCGACCAGGGCCCGCCCCTTGGCCAGGACCCCGTCCGGGAGGGAGACCGTCCCGGACGCCAGGGCGATCAGGTCGACCCGCGCGCCGAGCTCGGCGGCGAAGGCGGTGAGGCGGTCGCGGTCGGCGGCCGAGCGCATGTCGACGAGGGCGACGACCACGTAGTGCGCGCGGGGGTGGCGGGCGTGGAGGTCGCGGATGGTGTTCAGGACGGTGTTGCCGGTGGAGAACTCGTCGTCGACGAGGACCAGCGGCCCCTGCCCGGCCAGCAGGGCGGGGTCCTCGGGCAGCAGGAGGTGCGAGGTGGCGTGCGAGTGGGCCTCCTCGAACCCGCCGGCGGGCCGCAGCCCGGGCACCGGGCGGCGCGTGGAGTGCAGGTAGGTGGCGGTGCCCAGGCCGTCGGCGACGCAGTGGCCGAGGCCGGTGGCGGTTTCGGCGTAGCCGAGGACCACCGCGGCGGCGGCGGAGTCCCCGAGCAGCTCGCGGACCCGTACGCCCAGCCCGTGGCCGGCGGCGTACACGGCTTCGGGGGACTGCGGGACGTGTTTGCCCAGGACCTGCGAGACGAGCAGGTGCGCCCGCTTGGGATTGTGCCTCAGGGCCAGCCCGAGCAGCTCCTTCAGCCGCGGCGATGTCTCGCCGGCGGCTTGGCTCAGGTCCACGCCCAGCCGCTCGGCGACCCAGGTTCCCGACCACACCGTGTCGATCGTCTTGCCCTTCCTCGTCATGGCCGGCCGGCTCACACCTGGAGCCCGGCCGTCAGGAGGTCGACGAAGCCGACCTCCTCCTTCGCCACACCGAAGACCTCGGCGCGCAGCATGGTGCGCTCGGCCCAGGCCCGGTGGGGCTTCACCTCGTTCATCTTGTTCGTGTAGGCGGAGCGCATCACGCCGCCGCCCCCGCGCTCGGGGCGCAGGATGTCCTGGGCGTCGCTGAACTCCTCGTGGGAGACCACCGACAGCGCGTGCACCGGAGTGACGTGGGCCGGGTGGATGCAGGTCTTGCCGAGCAGCCCGTTGGCGCGGTCGAGCTCGATCTCGCGCAGCAGCCCGTCGAGGTCGTGTTCGATCAGGGCGGTGCGCAGTTCCTCCACGCCCTCCTCGAGGAAGGGGCTGCGGCGCAGCTGCGGCTTGAAGAGGCGCTGCTGGCTGCGGAAGTACTCCCAGACGGGGCCGGTGACGGTGAAGCCGGTGCCGTCGGCGCGGCTGAGGACGTTGACGACGTCGGCGATGACCCCGGCGACGATCTGGACGTCGTAGGCGGTCATGTCGGGAGTGCGGCGCAGTCCGTAGAGGGAGCAGAAATCGGTGACGCCCAGGCGCAGGGCGAGGACCCGCTCGCGGTAGCGGTTGACGGTGCGCGAGATGCCGGCGAGGGCCTCGACCCGGGTTTCGAGGTGGAGGAGGTCGGGGGTCTCCAGGACCGGCATGGCGTACAGCCGGGGCAGTCCGGCGGCCGCCTCGGCGTGGGCGACGGCGTCGAGGAAGGCCGTTCCACGGCTTTCGGTGAATTTGGGTAGTACGAATCCGGCCAGGTTGTGCACCGAGCGGCCGAGCCGCCGGACGAGATCGGGTATCTGCTCGGGGGTGCGGACGCGGATGAAGAGGAGCGGCAGCCCGGCGGGGCCCGCCCCTTCGGCGTCGAGGGCCGCGAACTGCCGGACGAGGTTGTCCTCGCCGTCCACGACGTCGGCGTCGCTGATGGAATCCTCCAGGCAGAGGACCATGGAGACGACGCCCCGGCCGGCCTGCTTGCGGATGTCCTCGGCCAGCTTCGGCCGGGTGGCGGGGCTGTAGAGGGTCGCTCCGAGGGCGGCGGCCAGGGTGCGGGCGGGGGAGGCCAGGGTGAACTCGGCCGGCTCCTGGTGGAAGAGGTCCTTGCGGACGGTGGGCGATATGTGCCCGAAGTGACGCATGTGCTTCCCCCGTACTGCCTCGGCGGCCCAACTGGCGTGGCCGGTAATAGTACGTACGAACGCGAGTCAAGAGTTCCTCAAGCACATGAAGTTCAGGTAACCCTCTCGCACCATGCCCAGCTCCCGCTCTCGGGACAAGACCCTACGGGGGGCCGCATTGTCCCGGTCGGCCCCGGGAGGGCAGGATGACGGGCATGACGCACGCGATGCAGAAGGGCTCCAACATCCCGGTGGCCGCCACGGCGGTACGGGCGGTGCTGCGCTGGACCACCGGACCCGAGGTGCCGGACGTGGACGCCTCCGCGCTGCTCGTGGGAGCGGACGGGCGCGTGCGCTCGGACGAGGACTTCGTGTTCTACAACCAACCCCGGCACCCCTCGGGGTCCGTGTGGCGCCTGGGCAAGAAGCAGGTGGGCAACGGGGTCACCGACGCCGTCCAGACGGACCTGCGTGCCGTTCCTCCGGCCGTGGACCGGATCCTGGTGGTGGCATCCGCCGAGGACGTGCCCTTCGAGCAGGTCCGCGACCTGCGCATCCAACTGTACGACGCCACCCCGGGCGGCGCTCCCGAGCCGCTGGCCCACTTCGACGTCCGCCCGGAGACCGGCGCCGAGACGGCGCTGATCTGCGGAGAGCTGTACCGCCGCGGCGAGACGTGGAAGTTCCGCGCCCTGGGCGAGGGCTACTCCGACGGCCTGGTGGGGCTGGCCACCGACCACGGCATCTCCGTCGACGAGAACGCCGCCGAGGCGGCCGGCTCCGCCGCGGAGGCGGCCCCCGCCACCGCCCCCGCCCCGGGGTCGGAGCAGACCGCCGCCATGCGCCCTCCGGTGCCGGCGCCGGTCACGCAGGCCCCGCCGGCCGCCCCGCCGGCCTACGGCTACCCGCAGCCGGTGTCCCCCGCCCCGGTGCCGGCTCCGGGCGGCGACCCGTCCTTCCGGCTGCCGGTGCAGGGTCCGCAGTTCATCCGCCGCTGACCGGACGGCGCCGGCGGGGGCCGCGCGGCCCCCGCGCTCAGGCCTTGGTGCTCTTGTAGCCCCGGCCCCACTGGAGCCCCCAGCCGTACAGCCGGTCCAGCTCGGCCTGAAACCCGTACACGAACTTCACCTCGCGGCGGACGAGCAGCTCCCCCTTGACGTTCTCCAGGGAGAGGACCGCGCACGAGCGGGCCTGCGGGTGCCGCTCGTCCAGCGGGATCTCGATCCTGGGTCCGGCGGTCGGATAGAGGGTGACCAGGGCGTGGGTCCGGTCGAAGGCCGGGGTCTGGTCGTAGATGTAGACGAAGACGAGCAGCCGTTTGATCTCTGCGGCGTGGTCGAGGTTGATGTACAGGGTCTCCCCCGAGCCCGAACCGAACCGGTCGTCGCCGCTGAGCTTCACGTACGGCGGGTCGTTGAGGTCGCCGAGCAGGTTGCCCAGGGGCTGTACGGCGCCCCGGGTGCCGTCGGTCAGCTCGTAGAGGCAGCCCATGTCCAGGTCCACGTTGACCATGCCCTGGGTGTGGGCCTGCACGATGTCCGGTTTGAAGAGTTTGAACGGATGCCGGAAGAGCTGGCCGCTCTGGCCGGAGCGGCCGCCGAAGTCGGAGGTGCGCATCCGCCAGGAGAGGTTCACGCGCATGTTGCCGTGGACGGCCTGCTGTTTGGTGAGCGACACCGTCGGGTGCCGTTTGGTCAGCTCGATGGCGTTCGACGAGGCGTTGCCCGAGTCGAAGCCCATGGCGCGAGCGCCCCTGATCCCGTCGAAGAACCCCATGTGTTCCAACCCCCCGGGTCGGTCGGTGCGGAAATGCGGCGGGGCGGCCGCGCGGTCCAGTGGATCCGCGCGGCCGCCCCGTCGTTACTGGAAGCGTTCCGCAATCAGCGCCGGGTCACACCCCGGCGCCGACCTCCGCGGCGCTGTCGCCGCCCTCGGCCGCCAGCCGCTTGTTGCGGCGTACGGAGGACCAGAAGGACCAGGCGATGAGCAGGACGCCGACGAGGCCGGTGATGACCTCGTGGATCTCGTACTGGATGGTGACGAGCAGGATCACGGCGAGGGCGCCGATCGCGTAGTGCGCGCCGTGCTCCAGGTAGACGTAGTCGTCGAGGGTGCCCTGGCGGACCAGGTAGACCGTGAGCGACCGGACGTACATGGCACCGATGCCGAGGCCGAGGGCCATGAGCACGATGTCGTTGGTGATGGCGAAGGCGCCGATGACGCCGTCGAAGGAGAAGGAGGCGTCGAGGACCTCGAGGTAGAGGAACATGAAGAACGCGGCCTTGCCGGCCATGGCGACGGCCGAGACGGGCTTGCCGCTCTTCTTGGCCGCTTCCTCCGCCTCGTGCTCGGCCTCCTCCTCTTCCTCGAGCTTGTTCTCGAAGTATCCGGAGAGACCGCCGACGACCATGTACGTGATCAGGCCGAGGACTCCGGAGATCAGGACCGTCTGCGCCTTGTCCACATGGGTGCCGCCGTGCTGGTGGGCGTTGGCGGCGAAGGTCACCGAGGTGATGACCAGGACGATCAGCGCGATGCACGCGGACAGCATGTCGATCCTGCCCAGCTTGGCGAGCGGGCGCTCGATCCAGGCGAGCCACTTGATGTCACGGTCCTCGAAGATGAAGTCGAGGAAGATCATCAGCAGGAACATGCCGCCGAAGGCGGCGATGGACGGGTGGGCGTCCGTGACCAGCTGCTTGTACATGTCCTTGTCGGTCATCGCCAGATCGACGGCCTCGATGGGGCCGACCTTGGCGCTGATCGCCACGATGACCACGGGGAAGACCAGGCGCATGCCGAACACGGCGATGAGGACGCCGATGGTGAGGAAGATCTTCTGCCAGAAGGCATTCATCTTCTTCAGGATTCCGGCGTTGACCACCGCGTTGTCGAAAGACAGCGAGATCTCGAGGATCGACAGGATCGCCACGATCCCAAAAGCGGTCCACCCCCCGTAGAACACCGCTGCGACCAGACCGAGCGCAGTGACTGCGAACGACCAGCCGAAGGTTTTGAGAACCACTGGCACCCCATCGTGTTGTACGGCTTTACGAAACGTTGACCCCGAAGTCTAGAGCGATGCCCCGCAGCCCCGACGCGTACCCCTGTCCTACCGCGCGGAACTTCCATTCTCCGCCGTAACGGTAGACCTCGCCGAAGATCATCGCCGTCTCGCTGGAGGCGTCCTCGGTCAGGTCGTAGCGGGCCAGTTCCTGGTCGTCGGCCATGTTCACCACGCGGATGAAGGCGTTGCTCACCTGGCCGAAGCTCTGGCGGCGGGCGTCCGCCTCGTGGATCGAGACCGGGAAGACGATCTTGTCGACCTGGGCGGGCACCTTCGTGAGGTCGATGATGATCGACTCGTCGTCGCCGTCACCCTCGCCGGTGAGGTTGTCCCCGGTGTGTTCGACGGAGCCCTCGGGGCTCTTGAGGTTGTTGTAGAAGACGAAGTACTCGTCCCCCAGCACCCGGCCGCTGTTGCACAGCAGTGCGCTGGCGTCGAGGTCGAAGTCCGCCCCCGTGGTCGAGCGCGCGTCCCATCCGAGACCGATCAGAACCCGGGTGAGGTTCGGTGCGGCCTTGGAGAGGGAGACGTTGCCCCCCTTGGCGAGTGTGACGCCCATGATGTGTCCTCCCCGTACGACGTGGTGGTGGTGGCCGAGCCACCCGCCCATGGTGGCAAAGCCGGTCCGGCGCCGTACACAGAGGTGCACGGCGCCGGACGGACGAACTTGCTCTCGATTTCGGCTCAGACGTTGACGCCGAAGTCCTGCGCGATGCCGCGCAGGCCCGAGGCGTAGCCCTGGCCGATGGCGCGGAACTTCCACTCGGCGCCGTTGCGGTACAGCTCGCCGAAGACCATGGCGGTCTCGGTCGAGGCGTCCTCGGAGAGGTCGTAGCGGGCGAGCTCGGTGTTGTCGGCCTGGTTCACGACGCGGATGTAGGCGTTGCGGACCTGGCCGAAGCTCTGCTGGCGGCTCTCGGCCTCGTAGATCGAGACGGGGAAGACGATCTTGGCGACATCGGCAGGGACGCCGGCGAGGTTGACCTTGATGGCCTCGTCGTCGCCCTCGCCCTCACCGGTGGTGTTGTCACCGGTGTGCTCGACGGACCCGTCCGGGCTCTTCAGGTTGTTGAAGAACACGAAGTTCGAGTCGTTGGCGACCTTGCCCTGGTCGTTGGTCAGGATCGCGCTGGCGTCGAGGTCGAAGTCGACACCGGTGGTGGTGCGAGCGTCCCAGCCCAGACCGACGATGACCGCCGTCAGGTTAGGCGCGGCCTTGGTCAGCGAGACGTTGCCGCCCTTGCTGAGGCTGACTCCCACGGGTCCTCCATTGGTATGTGTGCGGGGCGGGGCCCCGTCGTGCGTTCTACCGGATCAACGTTCCGATCCTAGTGACGGGTTCCCGCCCGCAGGCGGTTTTCGTACGGAACCGGCCGCCGGGCCGGTTCCGGTGCGGGAGCCGTCAGAGGCTGTCGAGGGCCTTGATGTACTCGTTCAGGTCGCGCGCGTCGGGCAGTCCGTTGACGACGGTCCAGCGCACGATGCCGTCCTTGTCGATGACGAAGGTGCCGCGGACCGCGCAGCCCTTGTCCTCGTCGAAGACGCCGTAGGCGCGGGAGGTCTCGCCGTGCGGCCAGAAGTCGGACAGCAGCGGGTACTCCAGGCCCTCCTGCTCCGCGAAGACGCGCAGGGTGGGGACCGAGTCGTTGGAGACGGCGAGCAGCTGCACGTCGTCGTTCTGGAAACGGGGCAGCTGGTCGCGCAGCTCGCACAGCTCGCCCGTGCAGACGCCGGTGAAGGCGAAGGGGTAGAAGAGCAGCACCACGGCCTTCTCGCCGCGGAAGTCGGAGAGCCGCACGGTGGCGCCGTGGTTGTCCTTGAGCTCGAAGTCCGGGGCCTTGTGTCCGACCTCGATCGCCATCTCTCGCATCCCTTCGTATTCCTGCGTCCCCGCACGGGGCCGTTCGGGTGAGGCCCAGCCTACGGCCCGTCGCCGCGGACCACGCCGGGCCGACGCGCCGGAGGTGCCGCGCACGACCCCGCCGGAACGCGCACACCCCGCCGGCCGGGGTGGTCCCGGTCGGCGGGGTGTGCTCTTCCGCTTGGCTGCGGGGCGCAGATCAGCGCTTGGCCTTGGCGGCTTTCGGCGTCACCAGCTTGGTGGAGGTCCACTCCTTGCCGATGGGCCCGCCCTTGGCAAGCGAGAGGCCGGCCGTCTCGGCGGCCTCGCTGATGTCGCTGGCCTCGACGTAGCCGTCACGGCCCGTCTTGGGGGTCAGCAGCAGGATCAGTGCGCCGTCCTCGACCAGCTCGGTCGCGTCGACCAGGGCGTCCGTCAGATCGCCGTCCTCGTCGCGGAACCACAACAGCACCGCGTCGGCGACGTCGTCGTAGTCCTCGTCGGCGAGCTCGCTGACGAGACTCTCGACGGCGTCACGGAATTCCTGATCGACGTCCTCGTCGTAGCCGATCTCCTGGACCACCTGTTCGGACTGGAAACCCAGCCGGGCGGCCAGGCTCTCCGCGTGGTCCGCGGTCGCGCTCACGGGGTGCCTCCTGCTCATGTTCGGTGAATGTCTTTCGGCGGCGCGCGTACGCGCAGCATTGGGCGTAGTCCACACGGGCGCGGCGGATCGCGCAAGTACCCGGCCGCCGAGACCGTCGAAACGGTGACGATTGCGGCCGTCTCGCCGCAACTTTCAGGCTTCCCCGGTGGACCACCGGTGATTCATCCCACACCATTCCAGCTCATTCGGCACCGCAGGAGGACTTTCCTCTCTGTTTGAAGGGCGAACGTCTTTGCGAACCCGATGATCGGCCTGGGCGTATGGTTGCGATTTGGCCCGGCTCCGCCCAGGGCCCGCCGGGCCGCTCCTTCGCCGCTCCAGGTGTTACCCAGTGGTAGAGGTGAAGATTTCGGCCGGGCGTAAGACCATGGGAGGCGGCGACCCAAGGCACGACTCCCCCGACAGCGAAGGAACAGCGTGGCTTCCGCATCCGATCGCAACCCGATCATCATTGGCGGTCTTCCGAGCCAGGTCCCGGACTTCGATCCGGAGGAGACGCAGGAGTGGCTCGACTCCCTGGACGCCGCCGTCGACGAGCGGGGCCGCGAGCGCGCCCGCTACCTGATGCTGCGGCTCATCGAGCGTGCCCGCGAGAAGCGCGTGGCCGTGCCGGAGATGCGCAGCACGGACTACGTCAACACCATCGCCACCAAGGACGAGCCGTTCTTCCCCGGCAACGAGGAGATCGAGCGCAAGGTCCTCAACGCCACCCGCTGGAACGCCGCGGTCATGGTCTCGCGCGCCCAGCGCCCCGGGATCGGCGTCGGCGGCCACATCGCCACCTTCGCCTCCTCCGCCTCCCTCTACGACGTGGGCTTCAACCACTTCTTCCGGGGCAAGGACGAGGGCGACGGCGGCGACCAGATCTTCTTCCAGGGCCATGCCTCCCCGGGCATCTACGCCCGCGCCTACCTCCTGGACCGGCTCTCCGAGCAGCAGCTCGACGCGTTCCGGCAGGAGAAGTCGAAGGCTCCGCACGGCCTGTCCAGCTACCCGCACCCGCGGCTGATGCCGGACTTCTGGGAGTTCCCGACCGTCTCGATGGGCCTCGGCCCGCTCGGGGCGATCTACCAGGCCCGGATGAACCGGTACATGGAGGCGCGCGGGATCGCGGACACCTCCAAGTCCCACGTTTGGGCGTACCTCGGCGACGGCGAGATGGACGAGCCGGAGTCGCTGGGCCAGCTGTCGATCGCGGCCCGTGAGGGCCTCGACAACCTGACCTTCGTCGTCAACTGCAACCTCCAGCGCCTCGACGGCCCGGTGCGCGGCAACGGGAAGATCATCCAGGAGCTGGAGTCGATCTTCCGCGGTGCCGGCTGGAACGTCATCAAGCTGATCTGGGACCGCTCCTGGGACCCGCTGCTGGCGCAGGACCGCGACGGCATCCTGGTCAACAAGATGAACTCCACTCCCGACGGGCAGTTCCAGACGTACGCCACCGAGTCGGGCGCGTACATCCGCGAGCACTTCTTCGGCGGGGACCAGCGGCTGCGCGCGATGGTCGAGAACATGACCGACCAGCAGATCCAGCACCTGGGCCGCGGCGGCCACGACCACAAGAAGGTGTACGCCGCGTACGCGGCGGCCAAGGCCCACAAGGGCCAGCCGACGGTCATCCTGGCGCAGACGGTCAAGGGCTGGACGCTGGGCCCGAACTTCGAGGGCCGCAACGCCACGCACCAGATGAAGAAGCTGACGGTCGACGACCTCAAGCGCTTCCGCGACCGCCTGCACATCCCGATCACGGACGCCCAGCTGGAGAACGGCGCCCCGCCGTACTACCACCCGGGCCGCAATTCGCCCGAGATCCAGTACATGCACGACCAGCGCAGCGCCCTGGGCGGCTACGTGCCCACCCGGGTGGTGCGCGCCAAGCCGCTGCAGCTGCCGGACGAGAAGGCGTACGCGGCGGCCAAGAAGGGCTCGGGGCAGCAGTCGATCGCCACCACGATGGCCTTCGTCCGCATCCTGAAGGACCTGATGCGGGACAAGGAGATCGGCAAGCGCTTCGTGCTGATCGCGCCCGACGAGTACCGCACCTTCGGCATGGACGCCTTCTTCCCGAGCGCCAAGATCTACAACCCGCTGGGCCAGCAGTACGAGGCGGTCGACCGCGACCTGCTGCTCGCCTACAAGGAGTCCCCGACCGGCCAGATGCTGCACGACGGCATCTCGGAGGCGGGCTGCACGGCCTCGCTGATCGCCGCGGGCTCGGCGTACGCGACGCACGGCGAGCCGCTGATCCCGGTCTACGTCTTCTACTCGATGTTCGGTTTCCAGCGCACCGGTGACCAGTTCTGGCAGATGGCCGACCAGCTGGCGCGCGGTTTCGTCCTGGGCGCGACCGCCGGCCGGACCACCCTGACGGGTGAGGGCCTCCAGCACGCCGACGGCCACTCCTTGCTCCTGGCGTCGACGAACCCGGGCTGCGTCGCGTACGACCCGGCCTACGGGTACGAGATCGCGCACATCGTCAGGGACGGTCTGCGACGGATGTACGGGCCCGACGCCGAGGACGTCTTCTACTACCTGACGGTCTACAACGAGCCGATCCAGCATCCGGCCGAGCCGGCGGACGTCGACGTGGACGGCATCCTCAAGGGCCTCCACCGGGTCTCGCAGGGCACCTCGGGCGCGGTCGGCGCTCAGATCATGGCCTCGGGCGTGGCGGTGCCGTGGGCGCTGGAGGCCCAGCGGATCCTGGCCGCCGAGTGGAACGTACGGGCGGACGTCTGGTCGGCGACCTCCTGGAACGAGCTGCGGCGCGACGCCGTCGAGGCGGAGGAGCACAACCTGCTCCACCCGGAGGAGGAGCAGCGCGTCCCGTACGTGACGCGGAAGCTGTCGGGTGCGGAGGGGCCGTTCGTGGCGGTCTCGGACTGGATGCGCGCGGTGCCGGACCAGATCTCGCGCTGGGTGCCGGGGACGTACACCTCGCTCGGCGCGGACGGCTTCGGCTTCGCCGACACGCGTGGCGCGGCGCGGCGCTTCTTCCACATCGACGCCCAGTCGGTGGTGCTGGCGACGCTCACCGAGCTGGCCCGCGAGGGCAAGGTCGACCGCTCGGTGCTGAAGCAGGCCGTCGACCGGTACCAGCTGCTGGACGTGACGGCCGCCGACCCGGGCGCGGCCGGCGGCGACGCCTGACGCCTGACGCCTTCGGCGGGCCGCCGGACCGGGGGCCCGCCGGGTGAGCCCCGTCCGGATGCCGGGCGGGGCTCACCCGTGCCCCGTCCGGACCGGCTGCTCCCGGCCGTGGATCCGGCGGGCACCGGCGCCGGCCCGTTCCCTACGATGCTGCGCATGAAGGAAACCTCCCGCCAGCTGCTGTGGGAGCGGCGGAGCCAGACCCCGCTGCTCCTCCTCGCCGTGGCCTTCGCCGTGGCGTACGCCGTGCCGATCGTCGCCCCGGACGCGGAGCCGTCCGTGCACAGGGCGTGCGCGTACGCGGAGTGGGTGGTCTGGGGGGCCTTCGCCGTCGACTACCTCGTGCGGCTGGGCCTCTCGCGGGACCGGCTGCACTTCGTGCGCACGCACTGGCTGGACCTGGCCGCGGTGGTGCTGCCGCTGGTGCAGCCGCTGCGCCTGCTGCGGCTGGTGGCCACCCTGATGCTGGTGGGGCGGCGGGCGCGGATGGCGCCGCAGATCCGGCTGACCACGTACGTGGCGGGGGCCGTGGTGGGACTGCTGATGTTCGGCTCGCTCGCGGTGCTGAGCGTGGAGCGGGACGCCCCTGACGGGAACATCAGGAACCTGGGCGACGCGGTGTGGTGGTCGTTCACCACGATGACCACGGTCGGGTACGGGGACCACTCCCCCACCACGGGTCTGGGCCGGGTGCTGGCGGTCGGGCTGATGCTGTCGGGGATCGCCCTGCTCGGTGTGGTGACCGCCAACATCGCCGCCTGGTTCATCGCCCGCTTCGAACGGGACGACCAGGTGGAGCGGCTCCAGCTGGCCGCGGTCCTGGAGCTCCAGGCGGAGGTACGGGCACTGCGCGCCGAGGTCGCGCTGCTGGGCGGCGGCGGCCTGGGCGCGGTGCCCGCCCCGGCCGCCGCCGGGTCCGTCCGCGAGGAGCCGACGGGCGCTACCGTTCCCAGATCTTGAACGCCTTGATCTGGAAGGCGGACTGGGGCAGCCAGGTCCCGTCGCCCGGATAGGTCTGGAACTCCCCGGTCTCGGCGCACTCGGCCGACTGGTAAGTGGTCACGGGGCGCCCGGTCCGGTTGATCAGGGACTGGTAGGCGGGCCCCGCGGGCAGGGCGGTGCAGCTGTTGATGTCGAGGGTGCTCAGGTCGTGGACCTGCTTGGTGCCCTTGAAGTCCGGTTTCGCCCACAGGCACAGCTGCCCGGTGGCACAGGGCGGCCCGGCGGCGTGGGCGCCGGTGGCGGTGCCCGGGACGAGGGCGGCGGCGGCCAGCAGGACGGCGGCGAGGGTGGTGGATCGAGCGGTGCTCCACGTACGCATGACGGGGTCAACTCCTCCTTGACGGACGGGCCCCGGACCGTTTCCGGTGCTCCGTCGACACCACGCTGACCTGCGCAGACGGTGGTGCGGAAGGGGCTGTGGACGGGTCCACCCGGATAGGCGACAGCCCCGCCGGAACCGTCCGGCGGGGCTGTGGCGGGCGCGGGGTTGACCTGTCCGTAACGCGGGCGCGGGCTGCTCAGATGTGGGCCGCGCCGCCCGCTGCGGCCTCGGCGTTCTGGCCGCGCTTGGTGAAGCAGGCCACGATCGCGGCGAGGACGGCGACGATCCCGGCGCAGGTGAAGGCCGTGCTCATGCCGGACACGAAGGTGTCGTGCGCGACGCCGGCGATGGTCCGCGCCACCGCCTCGGGGGTGCCGGGCGGGACCGGGGCGATGCCGACCTGGACCCCCTTGCCGGCCTGGTCGAGCTGTTCGGGGGTGAGCGGGGGCAGCCCGGCGCCCTGCCAGTTGTCCCCGAAAGTGTCACTGACCTTGGCCGCCATGACCGCTCCGAGCACGGCGGTGCCGAGGCTTCCGCCGACCTGCATGGCGGCCTGCTGGAGGCCGCCCGCGACACCGGACAGCTCCAGCGGCGCGTTGCCGACGATGACCTCGGTGGCGCCGACCATGACGGGCGCGAGGCCGAGGCCGAGGAGGGCGAACCAGAGCGACATGGTGAGCGTGCCGGTGTCCGGGGTGAGCCGGGCCATCCCGAAGCAGGCGGCGGCGGTGGCGGCCATGCCGGCGACGAGCGGGACCCGCGGGCCCACCTTGGTGATGGCGGCGCCGGCCAGCGGCGAGCCGACGATCATCATGCCGGTGAGGGGCAGCAGGTGCAGGCCGCTGTCGACCGGGCTCATGCCGTGCACGTTCTGCAGGTAGAAGGTGACGAAGAACAGGCCGCCCATGAACGCGAAGGCCATCAGCACCATCAGCACGGTGCCGGCGGACAGCGGGAGCGAGCGGAACATGCCGAGCGGGATCAGCGGCTCGGAGACCTTGGTCTCCCAGACGGCGAAGAGCACGAAGCACAGCACGGAAGCGCCGAGGAAGAGCAGGGTCTTGGTGTCGCCCCAGCCCCATTCGGCGGCCTTGATCAGCGCCCAGATCAGGGAGAACATCGCGGCCGACAGGAGCACGATGCCCGGCAGGTCGAAGGAGCGCGGGGCGTTCTCGGCGCGGTGGTCGAGCAGGATGAACAGGCCGAGGAGCAGCGCGACGACACCGACCGGCACGTTGACGAAGAAGACGGACTGCCAGCTGACGTGTTCGACGAGGAGGCCGCCGACGATGGGGCCGGCGGCGGTCGAGGCGCCGATGACCATGCCCCAGATGCCGATGGCCATGTTGAGCTTCTCGGCGGGGAAGGTGGCGCGCAGCAGGCCGAGGGCGGCGGGCATCAGCAGGGCGCCGAAGAGGCCCTGCGCGACGCGGAAGCCGATGACGAGCCCGACGCCGGTGGACAGGCCGATGGCCGCCGAGGAGAGGGCGAAGCCGGCGATGCCGATGAGGAAGGTCTGCCGGTGTCCGAAGCGGTCGCCGAGCTTGCCGGCGGTGATCAGGGAGACCGCGAGGGCCAGCAGGTAACCGTTGGTGATCCACTGGACCTGGGCCAGGCTGGCGCCGAGGTCCTGCTGGATGGCGGGGTTGGCGACGGCGACGATCGTGCCGTCGAGGGTGACCATCATGACCCCGACCGCCACGGCGAAGAGGGTCAGCCACGGGTGACCGCGCAGTCCGGCACGTGCCGGAGCCGGGTCTGGTTCCTTGGCGAGCGTGATCTGACTAGTCATGCGATCAGGCTAATGACAGCGACTGACACTTCACAAACGGCTTAACGCGACAGTAGCTGTCAGGTCGGTCACAGGTACCCTGACCGCTTACTCAGCGTCAGATCGACACGTCCCACCCATGAACCACGCCCCACCCATGGACGTCCCATCCGTGAACAGAGAGGACCCCGCGGCGATGACCGACCAGCGGCCCGCCCCGGCGGCCGGACTGCGCGAGCGCAAGAAGCGGCGCACCCGGGACGCGCTGCTGCGCGCCGCCCTGCTCCTGTTCCTCTCCCAGGGCTACGAGCGGACCACGGTCGACGAGATCACCGACGCCGTCGAGGTCTCCCAGCGCACCTTCTTCCGCTACTTCGCCAACAAGGAGGAGGTCGCGTTCGCGGTGCAGGACCTGGTCGAGTCCCACTTCGTCGCCGCGCTACGGGCCCGGCCGGCCTCCGAGGCCCCGCTGGAGGCCATGCGCAACGCGGTGCTCGCCGCCTGGGACACCGTCGAGGAGGCCATCTCCGACGTGGTGCCCATCGACCTCTACATGCGCGGCTACCAGCTGATCGAGTCCACTCCGGCCCTGCTCGCCGTGCACCTGCGGCGCTCCACGGAGCTGGAGGAGGAGATCGCCCGGCTGATCGCCGCCCGCGAGGGGCTCGACCTGGACGCGGACCCGCGGCCCCGGGTGGCGGTGGCCGCGTTCTGCGGGGTGATGCGGGTCACCGGCCGGCTCTGGGGCCAGGGCGAGGACACCAGCGTGTCCGCGATCCGGCGGATGACCGGGGCCTACCTCGACCAGATCGGCCCCGCCCTGGCGGCGGACTGGCGCCGGGAGGCCGCGGCGGGCTAGACCTGCCGTCACGCGGCCCCGGCCGGCCCGCGCCCTTCGACGACACGCCGTACGGGCGGCACCGGGCGCTCCCGCGGCACCCGCCCGGGGCCCGACCGCGAGCCCGTGGCGGCAACGGAGCGTGATCGGCGGGGAGATGTGTCCCACGACCGGCCGTGAGCCCGGTCACGCGGGACGCCACCGCCTCCGGCGGTCTCCTAGTCTGGCTCCAGTGAACCTGCCCGGCCGCCCCGCCCCCACCACCCCGGACGCCCCCGCGCGCCCCGCCGCCCTGCGCACCCTGCTCGCGCTCGCGGTCGTGTTCCTGATGCTGGCGACCACCGGCTGGACCGCGGTGCACCGCCCCGACACCGGGATCCAGGCACGGGCCGCCGAGCTGGTCGCGTGGGCCTCGGTCCGGGTGGCGGGGCAGGCCGTACCGCCCGCCGACGCCCCCGTACGGACGGTCGCCCGCTTCTTCGCCGGCCTCGACGGCGCCCAGCGGGCCCACCTAGCCGACGGCTACCCGCTCGTGGTCGGCAACCTCGACGGGGTGCCCGCCGAGATCCGCTACCGGGCCAACCGCCGTGCCCTGGCGCAGGCCGCGCGGCTGGAGCGGGCCCGCGGCCGGGACGTCGCGCTGACCCCCGCCGACCGCGGCACCGCCGTCCGGCGCGCCCACCGCTTCGAGTCCCTCGCCGAACCCGGCCGGCAGATCCTCGTCTTCGACCCCACCGGCAGCGGCCTGGTGGCCGAGGTCTTCGGCGACCTCGCGGCGGCCCGGCGGGTCTCGGTGGTCGTCCCCGGCGTCGACACCGACGCGCTCACCTTCGAGCGCTCCCAGCGCCGCCTCACCGCCCCCGCCGGCATGGCGCGCTCCCTCTACGAGGCCGAGCTGGCGACCGCGCCGGCCGGCCGTACCGCCGTCATCGCCTGGGCCGGCTACACCGCCCCCACCGGGGTCGGCGTGGACGCCGCCACCGGCAGGCTCGCCGTGCAGGGCGCCGTGCGCCTGGAGTCCCTGGCGGCGGCCCTGCCCGGGGACGCGAGCGTGGCCCTGTTCTGCCACAGCTACGGGTCGGTGGTGTGCGGCGTGGCCGCGCGCCGGCTGCCGGACCGGGTGACCGACCTGGTGGTGGCGGGCAGCCCCGGCATGCGCGCCGAGAACGCCGCCGCGCTGCACACCTCCGCGCGGGTCTGGGCGATGCGCGACGAGGGCGACTGGATCTCCGGCGTACCGCACGTCGAGGTCGGCGGGGTGGGCCACGGCGCGGACCCGGTGGCCCCGGAATTCGGCTCACGGCTGCTGTCCTCGGAGGGGGCCGGGAGCCACACCGGTTATTTCGAGCCAGGTACGGCTTCCCTGGACAACTTCGCCAAGATCGGAACCGGCGCCTTCGGTTCCGTCGCGTGCGCGAACGGCGGAGACGACTGCCGGCTCGGAATTTCCGGCACGGACGGTGACTAACGGGGCCGTCCCCCGCCCCGCAGCCGTAGCAAGTCGAAAATCGGGCCGGGAGACGAGGGGGACGCGCGGGGGCACGTCCCTTTACGATGTGCCGCATGGGTGACGTACTGGCCGGAAATCATGCCGTCTGGGAGTTCGACTCGGACTCGGTGCTCATCCGCTTCGCACGGGGGATGCGAACTCCACGGCTCTGGCACGCACTGGGCGAGCGCCGGATCCCCCTGGAAGCGTTGTCCGGGGTGAACGTGAGCGCCGCCGCCGGGGCGATGGGCCGGCGGGACACGGTGGTGCTGCGCGCCGTTCCGCGCGCGGGCGCCGATCCGCTGATGGAGGCTGCCGCCGGGCAGCTGAAGGAGGGCTGTGACCCGTACCGCCTCGTGCTGCCCGGGGACCGGGCACCGCAGGCCGTGGCCTTCGCCGACGCGCTGCGCGAGCGGCTGGGGCCCGGCTCCGACGAACCCGCCGACCGCTTCCTGGTCGAGGTGCCGCAGCCGCCGGTCCACCTGAAGGCGTACGACGCCCGGGTGGGCTTCGACGGCTCGGCGGTCACCTTCCACTGGTCGCGCACCGGTGCCAGCAGCGCCAAGTGGCGGGCCGGCGACCAGCGTTTCGGGCTGGCAGGTCTGGCCGGCGTCGAGTGGGCCTCCCCGGACCGCCCCGGCGGCGGGTACCTGCGGCTGCGGCCCCGGGACGCCGCCGGGGACCCCGGCCCGCCGGACCACGACCTCGCGGCCGCGGTGTTCGGGGTCGGGTACGGGGCGGTGCACGAGTCCCTGCCGTTCGCGGCCGCCGTGCTCGCAGCGCTGCGCGAACGGGCCCCCGTGGCCTCGGTCCCGCGCGCCCGGACGTCCGACGACCGGCTGACGCACCTGAGCGAGCTGCACAGCACGGGCCTGCTCACGGACGCCGAGTACGCGATGCTGCGGGACCGTTTCGCCGCCGGGGCGTGAGCGCGCCGGGGCGTGAGCGCAGCGGCGCACGCGCGGCCTATGCCTCGCGGGAGTCCGAGGTGAAGGCCATGTCCGGGTAGCGCGCGCCCGCGACCCGGCCGGCCAGCGGCTCCAGCAGGGCCAGCTCCGCCCCGGTCAGGGTGATCCGGGTCGCGGCGGTGTTCTCCCGCAGCCGGCCCGGCTTGCGGGTGCCGGGGATCGGGACCACCGTCAGGCCGTGCACCGCCGCCCGCTGCTGCACCCACGCCAGCGCGACCTGCGCCGCCGTGACCCCGCGCGCCGCCGCGATCTCCCGGACCGGAGCCAGCAGGGCCGCGTTGGCCCTGGCGTTCTCGCCGGTGAAGCGGGGCTGGCGCCGCCGGAAGTCGTCGGCCGGCAGCTCCGCCGCCGCGTCCGCGAAGGCCCCGGTCAGGAAGCCGCGCCCGAGCGGGGAGTACGGCACGAAGGCCACGCCCAGCTCCGCCGCCGCGCCCACCGCACTGCGCTCCACGTCCCGGCTGAACAGCGACCACTCCGACTGGACCGCCGCGATCGGGTGCACCGCGTACGCCTCGCGCAGCTCGGGCCCGGTGACCTCGCTGAGGCCGAGGTGGCGCACCTTCCCCTCCCGCACCAGCTCGGCCATGGCGCCCACCGACTCGGCGAACGGCACGTCCGGGTCGCGCCGGTGCATGTAGTACAGGTCGATCACCTCGACGCCGAGCCGCCGCAGGCTGTCCTCGACCGCGTGCCGGACGTACGCGCGGTCGTTGCGGACGCCCCGGTACAGCGGGTCGTCGTTGCGCTCGATGGCGAACTTGGTCGCCAGGGTGATCTCGTCCCGGTGGGCGGCCACGAAGGGCGCCAGGAACTCCTCGTTCGCGCCGCGCCCGTAGACGTCCGCCGTGTCGAAGAGGGTGACGCCGGCGGCCAGCGCCGCGTCCAGGGTCGCGCGGGCGGCCGTCTCGTCGGTCTCCCCGTAGAACTCGCTCATGCCCATGCAGCCGAGGCCCTGGACGCCGACGACCGGTCCGCCCCGGCCCAGTTCGGCCCGCGCGATCGGGGTGCCGTGCTCCGTCATGACCGTGCCTTCCCGGCGACCGCTTCGGCGCCTGCCGCCGGGGTGCCCGTCGATTTCGTGCCGTACATGTTGATCTTCACGTCGAGTACGCCGAGCGCGTCCGTCAGCTCCGCGAGCCGCGCCCGCACCTCGCGGCGTGTCCGTTCCAGCAGTTCGCGGCGCTCGTCGACGGTGTGCTCCCCCTCGCGGACGAGTTCGGCGTAGCGGACCATGTCCGCCACCGACATCCCGGTGGCCCGCAGCTTGCCCACGAAGGCCAGCCAGCCGAGGTCCTTGTCGGTGAACCGCCGCTGCCCCGAGTGGGAGCGGTCCACGTGCGGCATCAGGCCGATCCGCTCGTACCAGCGCAGCGTGTGCTGGGTCAGCCCGGTCCGGGCCTCGACCTCGCTGATCGTGTACCGCGTCTCCGTCAGGCTCATGGCCCTACGCTAAAACCCTGGAGCGCACTCCAAGCAAGTAGGCTCGGCGGCATGGAGACCATGCAGAGCCTGCGGGCCATCGAGACCTGGCCGGTACCCGCCGCCGCCGCGGCCGTCGTACGCGCCGACGGGAGCCTGGCCGGCTCCCACGGGGACACGGCCCGCCGTTTCCCGCTCGCCTCGGTCACCAAGCCGCTCGCCGCGTACGCCGTCCTCGTCGCGTACGAGGAGGGGGCCCTGGAACTGGACGAGCCGGCCGGACCCGAGGGGTCGACGGTCCGTCACCTCCTCGCGCACACCAGCGGCCTTGCCTTCGACGAGCACCGGGTGACGGCCCCGCCCGGCGAGCGTCGGCTGTACTCCAACGCCGGCTTCGAGGTGCTCGGCGACCACCTCGCCAAGGCCACCGGGATCCCCTTCTCCGAGTACCTGCACCAGGCCGTCTTCGAGCCGCTGGGCATGACCTCCTCCAGCCTGGAGGGCTCCCCCGCCAAGGACGGCGTCTCCACGGTCGCCGACCTGATGCGCTTCGCCGCCGAACTCCAGGCGCCCCGGCTGCTCGACGTCCGCACCGTCGCCGAGGCCACCTCCGTGGTGCACCCCGGTCTCAAGGGCGTCCTGCCGGGCTACGGACACCAGTCCCCCAACGACTGGGGCCTCGGCCTGGAGATCCGCGACGGCAAGTCCCCGCACTGGACGGGCCTGACGTCCTCCCCGCGCACCTTCGGCCACTTCGGCCAGTCCGGCACCTTCCTGTGGGTGGACCCCGACGTGCGCGCCGCCTGCGTGGCGCTGACCGACCGGGCCTTCGGCCCCTGGGCGGTGGAGGCCTGGACCCCCTTCACCGACGCGGTCCTCGCGGAGCTGCGCGGCCGCTAGGCCCGCCGGCGACGGCTACGCGGGCAGCTCCCAGATCAGCAGTTCGCCCGGGGACCCGGCGGTGATCTCCAAGCCCTTCTCGCCGGTGATCCGCGCCGAGTCCCCGGGGCCCAGCTCCTGCCCGTCGAGCCGCAGGTCGCCGCGCACCACGTGCAGGTAGACCCGCTCCGCGTCCGGTACGGGGACCCGCTCGCCCGCGCCCGGCCGCCGGACGTACAGCACCGCGCCCGCCGCGGGGACCTCGTACGGGGCGCCGTCCGCGAGGCCCCGTACCACCTCGTACGCGGGCTCCCCGCCCGCGGTCAGCGGCGCGAGCCACATCTGCACGAACCGCAGCGGGACCGGGCCGTCGTTGCGCTCCACGTGCCGCGCCCCGGAGCCGGCGCCGAGCCGCTGGACGTCCCCGGGCCGGACCGTGCCGGTGTGCCCGCCGGTGCTGTCCTGGTGGGTGAGCTCGCCCTCCACCACCCAGGTGACGATCTCGGTGTGGCTGTGCGGGTGCTCGTCGAAGCCGGCGCCGGGCGCGAGGCTCTCCTCGTTGCAGGCCAGCACCGGACCGAAGCGGATGTTGTCGGGGTCGTAGAAGGACCCGAAGGAGAAGGCGTGGCGGGTGGTGATCCCGGCGTCCGGATCCCCTCCCGCGTACCGGTCGGCGGCGCGGCGTACATCGATCATGCGGGCCACCGTAGCCGCCCCCGGGGGACGGCGTGCGGACCCGAGTCCGAGCCGGGCCGCCGATAAGGCAGTCTTGTCCCGTGCCCCAACCCGAACGTGAGCAGCCCCCCGAGACGCGTCCCGCGCATCCGGTCCACCCGCACACCGCGACGCTGCGCCGACTGGAGAAGTCGTCCGGCCGGCTCGCCGCCAACGCCATCGCGCGGATGGACGAGAACCTGCCCTGGTACCGGGCGATGCCTCCGGAGAACCGGTCGTGGATCGGTCTGGTCGCACAGGCCGGCATCGCGGCCTTCACGGAGTGGTTCCGGCACCCGGAGACCCCGCAGGCCATCTCCACCGACGTCTTCGGGACCGCTCCGCGCGAGCTGACCCGGGCGATCACCCTGCGCCAGACCGTCGAGATGGTCCGTACGACGATCGAGGTCATGGAGGCCGCGATCGACGAGGTGGCGGCCCCGGGCGACGAGTCGATCCTGCGCGAGGCGCTGCTCGTGTACGCCCGGGAGATCGCCTTCGCGACGGCCCAGGTCTACGCCCAGGCCGCCGAGGCGCGTGGCGCGTGGGACGCCCGGCTGGAGTCCCTGGTCGTGAACGCCGTGCTGTCGGGCGAGGCCGACGAGGGCGCGCTGTCCCGGGCCGCCGCGCTCGGCTGGAACTCCCCGGAGCACGTCTGCGTGGTCCTGGGCACCGCCCCGGAGGGGGACAGCGAGCTGACGGTGGAGGCGATCCGCCGCGCCGCCCGCCACCACAAGCTCCAGGTGCTGACCGGGGTGCTCGGCGACCGTCTGGTGGTGATCGCGGGCGGCAGCGACAACCCGATGCAGGTGGCGAAGTCCCTGATCGGGCCGTTCGCGGCCGGTCCCGTGGTGGCGGGGCCGGTGGTCCCGGACCTGCTGAACGCGACGAAGTCCGCGCAGGCCGCGGCGGCCGGCCTGAAGGCGTGCACGGCCTGGCAGGACGCGCCGCGCCCGGTCCTGGCGGACGATCTCCTGCCCGAGCGCGCGATCGCCTCGGATCCCTCGGCCAGGGAGCAGCTGGTGGAGGAGATCTACAGACCGCTGGAGGAAGCGGGCTCGGCGCTGCTGGAAACGCTGAGTGTCTACCTTGAGCAGGCCAGCAGCCTGGAGGGGGCCGCGCGGATGCTGTTCGTGCACCCCAACACGGTGCGCTACCGGCTCCGACGTGTGACCGACGTCACCGGCTGGTCACCCTCGGACGTCCGTTCGGCGTTTACGCTGCGAATCGCCCTGATCCTGGGGCGTCTGGCCGACGGAGATCAACAGTCCTAGACTTTTGTCGGACATCAACAATTACCCCGACCGTTCTTCGTCCCTGTCCCCACGGGCGGCGGAGACCATCCACAAGAGAGAGTGTGAGGGTGCTCGTACTCGTCGCTCCAGGCCAAGGCGCTCAGACGCCCGGCTTCCTGACTCCCTGGCTCGAACTCCCCGGCGCCGCCGAGCGCGTCGCGGGGTGGTCCGACGCCATCGGGCTCGACCTCGCCCACTACGGCACGAACGCCGACGCGGACGAGATCCGCGACACGGCGGTGGCCCAGCCGCTGCTGGTCGCGGCCGGGCTGCTGTCCGCTTCCGCCCTCGGTGCGCCGACGGCCTTCGGTGCCGTCGCGGGCCACAGCGTCGGTGAGATCACCGCCGCCGCCGTCGCCGGTGTACTGAGCGAGGGCGACGCACTGTCCTTCGTCCGTACCCGCGGTCTGGGCATGGCCGAGGCCGCCGCCGTCACCGAGACGGGCATGGCCGCGGTGCTGGGCGGCGACCGTGACGTGGTCGTCGCGCACCTGGAGAAGCTGGGCCTGACCCCGGCCAACATCAACGGCGCGGGCCAGATCGTGGCCGCCGGCACCATGGAGCAGATCGCCGCCCTGGAGGCCGACAAGCCCGAAGGCTCCATGAAGGTCGTCGCCCTCAAGGTCGCGGGCGCCTTCCACACGCACCACATGGCCCCCGCGGTCGCCACCCTGGAGAAGGCCGCCGAGGCGCTCGCTCCGGCCGACCCGACGCTGAAGTACGTTTCGAACAAGGACGGCCTCGTCGTCTCCTCGGGCGCCGACGTCGTCGCCCGTCTCGTGGGCCAGGTCGCGAACCCGGTCCGCTGGGACCTGTGCATGGAGACGTTCGCCGAACTGGGCGTCACCGGGATCATCGAGCTGTCCCCCGGCGGCACCCTGACGGGTCTGGCCAAGCGCGCGCTCAAGGGCGTGCCCAGCGTGGCGCTCAAGACGCCGGACGATCTCGACAAGGCCGCGGCGCTCGTCGCCGAGCAGACGGCCTGAGAGAAGGAGCCCACACAGCATGTCAAAGATCAAGCCGGCCAAGGGCTCCCCGTACGCCCGCATCCTCGGTGTCGGCGGTTACCGCCCGACCCGTGTGGTGCCCAACGAGGTCATCCTCGAGACGATCGACTCCTCCGACGAGTGGATCCGCTCCCGCTCCGGCATCGCGTCCCGGCACTGGGCCTCGCCCCAGGAGACCGTCGCCGCGATGTCGGTGGAGGCTTCCGGCAAGGCGCTCGCCGACGCCGGTGTCGCCCCCGAGCAGATCGGTGCGGTGATCGTCTCGACGGTCTCGCACTTCAAGCAGACCCCGGCCATCGCGACGGAGATCGCGCACCGGATCGGCGCGGGCAAGCCGGCCGCGTTCGACATCTCGGCGGGCTGCGCCGGTTTCGGCTACGGCCTCACGCTCGCCAAGGGCATGGTGGTGGAGGGTTCCGCCGAGTACGTGCTCGTCATCGGCGTGGAGCGGCTCTCGGACCTGACCGACCTGGAGGACCGCGCGACGGCCTTCCTGTTCGGCGACGGCGCCGGTGCCGTGATCGTCGGCCCCTCGGACGAGCCGGCCATCGGCCCCACGGTGTGGGGTTCGGAGGGCGACAAGTCCGAGACCATCAAGCAGACCGTGCCGTGGGACGAGTACCTCGGCAAGGACGGCGGCGAGAAGTTCCCGGCCATCACGCAGGAGGGCCAGGCGGTCTTCCGCTGGGCCGTCTTCGAGATGGCCAAGGTGGCCCAGCAGGCGCTCGACGCCGCCGGGATCACCCCGGATGACCTGGACGTCTTCATTCCGCACCAGGCCAACATGCGGATCATCGACTCGATGGTGAAGACTCTCAAGCTGCCGGAGCACGTCACGGTCGCCCGTGACGTGGAAACCACCGGCAACACGTCGGCCGCCTCGATCCCGCTCGCCATGGAGCGGCTCCTGGCGACCGGAGCGGCGAAGAGCGGCGACACCGCGCTCGTCATCGGCTTCGGGGCGGGGCTCGTCTACGCCGCGACGGTCGTTACCCTCCCCTAGGGCCCGGGATCACTTCCCGCCCTGATCCACCAGTTAGCTACAGAAGGAGCGCCACATGGCCGCCACGCAGGACGAAATCGTCGAGGGTCTCGCGGAGATCGTCAACGAGATCGCGGGCATCCCGGTCGAGGACGTCGAGATCGGCAAGTCCTTCACCGACGACCTGGACGTCGACTCGCTGTCCATGGTCGAGGTCGTCGTCGCCGCTGAAGAGCGCTTCGACGTGAAGATCCCGGACGAGGACGTCAAGAACCTCAAGACGGTCGGCGACGCCGCCGACTACATCCTGAAGCACCAGGCCGCCTGAGCCTGACGAGCGTTTGTCGCCACCTGGCGGTGGCGCCGTGACAATTCAGCACCCCCTTAGACGTGGAGAAAGAATTCCTGTGAGCCCGACCAATCGCACCGTGGTCGTCACCGGTATCGGCGCAACCACTCCGCTGGGTGGCGACAGCGCTTCGACCTGGGAAGGTCTGCTCGCCGGCCGGTCCGGCGTCTCGCCCCTGGAGGGTGAGCGCTTCGCCGAACTGCCGGTCCGGATCGCCGCCCAGGCCGCCGTGGACCCGAGCGAGGTACTGCCCCGCCCGCTGGCCCGCAAGCTCGACCGCTCGGCGCAGTTCGCCCTCATCGCGGCCCGTGAGGCCTGGGCCGACGCGGGTTACACCGCCCCGGCCGGCGAGGACGGGACCGTGGTCCCCGAGCGTCTGGGTACCGTGATCGCCTCCGGCATCGGCGGTGTCACCACCCTGCTCGACCAGTACGACGTACTGAAGGAGAAGGGTGTGCGCCGGGTCTCCCCGCACACCGTTCCCATGCTCATGCCGAACGGCCCCTCGGCCAACGTCGGCCTCGAGGTCAACGCCCGCGCCGGTGTGCACACCCCGGTCAGCGCGTGCGCGTCCGGCGCCGAGGCCATCGGCTACGCCGTGGAGATGATCCGTACCGGCCGTGCCGACGTGGTCGTCGCCGGCGGCACCGAGGCGGCGATCCACCCGCTGCCGATCGCGGCGTTCGCCAACATGATGGCGATGTCCAAGAACAACGAGAGCCCGACCACGGCCTCCCGCCCGTACGACAAGGCCCGCGACGGCTTCGTCCTCGGCGAGGGCGCCGGTGTCGTGGTCCTGGAGTCCGCCGAGCACGCCGCCCAGCGCGGCGCCCGCGTCTACTGCGAGGTGCTGGGCCAGGGCCTGTCCGCGGACAGCCACCACATCGCGCAGCCGGAGCCGACGGGCCGCGGTGTCGCGGCCGCCGTGCAGAACCTGCTCGACAACACGCAGCTGGACCCGGCCGAGCTGGTCCACGTCAACGCGCACGCCACCTCCACCCCGCAGGGTGACACGGCGGAGCTGAAGGCGCTGCGCAAGGTGCTGGGCGACGACCTCGACCACATCGCGATCTCGGCGACGAAGTCGATGACCGGTCACCTGCTGGGCGGCGCGGGCGGTATCGAGACCGTCGCGACCGTGCTGGCGCTGTACCACCGGATCGCCCCGCCGACGATCAACGTCGACGAGCTGGACGAGGACATCGACGCGGACATCGTGCGCGGCGAGCCCCGCAAGCTGCCGGTCGACGGCCCGATCTCCGCGATCAACAACTCCTTCGGCTTCGGCGGCCACAACGTCTCGCTGGCGTTCCGCACTGTTTAGTGCGCCTGAACCGGCGCCGCTCTCGCGGACGTGGTTGCTCGCCGTTCTGCTGCTCAATTGATGGTTGCGGTGTTCGTCGTCTCGAACACCGCAACCGGTACGACGAAGGCCCACCCGGACGCCGGGTGGGCCTTCGTCGTACCGGGCGGCTAGACCACCTGGTGGAGCCAGCGGACCGGGGCGCCTTCGCCGGCGTGGCGGAAGGGCTCCAGCTCGTCGTCCCAGGGCTTGCCGAGCAGTTTGGCGATCTCCGCCTCCAGGTCGGTCTCGCCGCGCGCGGACCGGGCGAGCGCGGCGCGCAGCCGGTCCTCGGGGATCAGGATGTCGCCGTGCAGACCGGTGACGGCGTGGTAGATGCCGAGCTCCGGCGTCGAGCTGTAGCGCTCGCCCTCGGCGGTCGGGCAGGGTTCGGCGGTCACCTCGAAGCGGAGCAGGTGCCAGCCGCGCAGGGCGGAGGCGAGTTTCGAGGCGGTGCCCGCCTCGGCCTGCCAGGAGAACTCGGCTCTCCAGGTACCGGGGGATGCGGGCTGCCTGATCCAGTCGAGGTTCACCCGCACCCCGAGCACACCCGCTACGGCCCATTCCACGTGCGGGCAGAGCGCACGCGGTGCGGAATGCACGTACAGGACTCCACGTGTCGTCACCTGGACCTCCAGTATGGGACGAGGTCGGGAATAAACTCCAGAAAACGGACAGTATGTGACGTGATGTAATGTAACGGAAATTATTGGACATTGCGCTACGGCACCTGCGGCCGAAACGCCACGGGAAAAAGCTACCGTGCGCCAAGGGTCATGGTGTGACGTACGGTCGCTCCAAGACCCGTAAACCCAGAGCATTCACTCAGCAGGACGCCCCTTGGAGGACCGGGGGCGACGAGGGAGGACCACCCCATGCGCTCCACCGCCGCCCGCCGTCGCGCACTCCGGTCCGCGGGCGTGGCGGTGGCCGTCCTGGCCGCGACGGTCACGGGCTGTGACTCCGGCGGTCCGCCAGCCGGTGGTGAGCGGGGGGCGCAGGCCGCGCCGCGCTGGAACACCGCGCCCGCCTCGGTCGCCGCCGTCGGGGACTCCATCACCCGCGGTTTCGACGCCTGTTCGGTGCTGGCCGACTGTCCCGAGGTCTCCTGGGCCACCGGCAGCGATCCCGCCGTCCGCTCCCTGGCCGCCCGGCTGCTGGGTGATGCCGAGGTGCCCGCGCGCAGCTGGAACTACGCGGTGACCGGCTCGCGCATGGCGGACCTTCCGGGACAGCTGGCCTTGGCGGCCCGGCACAAGCCCGGCCTGGTCACGGTCATGGTCGGGTCGAACGACGCCTGCCGGCCCACCGCTTCGTCGATGACCCCCGTGGCGGAGTTCCGCGCCGGTTTCGAGCGCGCCCTGAAGGAGCTGCGGAGCGCGTCGCCCGACTCGCAGGTGTACGTGTCCTCCGTGCCGGACCTCCAGCGGCTGTGGGAGCAGGGCAAGGACATCCCGGTCGTGCGGCAGGTCTGGAAGCTGGGGATCTGTCAGTCCATGCTGGCCGACCCGCTGTCGGCCGAGGCGGTGGCGACCGCCCGCCGGGAGAAGGTGCGGGCGCGGGTGGTCGAGTACAACGAGGTGCTGCGCGAGGTGTGCGCGACGGACGCGCTGTGCCGCTACGACGGCGGCGCCGTCTTCCAGTACCCCTTCGGAGCGGACCAGCTGAGCCGCTGGGACTGGTTCCACCCGGGCCGGGACGGGCAGGCGCGGCTCGCGGAACTCGCGCACCGACAGGTGACGGCGGCGGCGCCGCCACGTTGACGCGTACCGGGTCCGAGGCGGTCCCAGGGGCCGCCCCCGGCCCGGTGCACGGGTCTTTTCCAGCCAATTCCGCACTACGGCGTGTCGCGCCGCCCCGCCGTCACGGGCGGAGGGTCGCCGTCAGCCGGGTGTCGGCGTGCGAGCGGCCCGCGCGGACCTCGTGGGCGCCGCCGGGCCGCCGCCAGCCGTGCGCGTCCTCGTCCCAGACCTCGAAGGCGCGGGCGGGCAGCTCGATCTCCGCCTCGACGCTCTCGCCGGGGCCGGCCTCCACGCCCGCGAAGCCGGCCAGCCGGCTCGGCGGGTGCCCGTCCCGGCCGGCGAGGGGCGCCAGGTAGACCTGGACCACCTCGCGGCCCCGCCGGGTCCCGGTGTTGGTGAGGCGGACCCGGACCCGGTCCGCGGTCGCCTCCAGGGACTCGTACGCCCAGTCCGTGTAGCCGAGGCCGTGCCCGAAGGGGTAGGCGGGCTTCACCCCCAGGGCCTCGTAGGCCCGGTAGCCGATGAGCAGCCCCTCGCGGTACTCCAGCCGCCCGTCGGCGGGGACGACCTCGGTGACGGGCGCGTCGGCGAGGGTGGCGGGCCAGGTGGTGGGCAGCCGCCCGCCGGGCTCGGTCCGCCCGAGGAGTACGTCGGCCAGCGCGGCCCCGCCCTCCTGCCCGGGGAACCAGGTCAGCAGCACGGCGGCGACGTCCTCGCGCCAGGGCAGCTCGACGGGGGAGCCCGCGTTGACCACGACCACGGTGTTCGGGTTGACGGCGGCGACGGCCCGCACCAGGTCGTCCTGGCGGCCGGGCAGGGCGAGGTCCGCGCGGTCGAAGCCCTCGGACTCCACCCGCTCGGTGGTGGCGACGACCACGACGGCCGTGCCGGCGGCGCGCGCGGCCTCCACCGCTTCGGCGATCAGTTCGTCGGCGTCGCGCCGCGGCCCGAGGTGGAGCAGCGAGAACATCACCGCCCGCAGCGGCAGCGCGCTCGTGTCGGGGACCCGGTAGGTCAGGGACACCTCGACCGGTTCGCCCTCGGTGAGGACGGCCCGGGCGCGCTCGGCGGGCGCTCCGAAGAAGGCCTCGAAGGGGTCGGTCTCGTCGCCCGTCTCCTGGACGCCCTCCCAGAGGGTGCGGCCGGCGACGGCGAGGGTGAAGGCGCCGAGTCCGCGGGTGCCGAAGGCGTGCTCGCCGCTCTCGCGCGGCAGGTAGGTACCGGTGACCTCGATGGTGGCCATCGCCTCGTAGGAGGCCCCCTGGGGCAGGTCGTCGCCGATCCACTGGACCTGCCCGCTCGGCAGGGTGCCCTCGCCGATGACGGCCCCGGAGGCGTCCCGGCAGACGGCGCGCAGCGCGAAGCCCTGCCCGGCGGGGGCGAGTTCGTCGCTCGGGTCGGCGCCGACGGCGTAGGTGAGGGCGCCTTCGGGCAGCGCGGCGGTGAGCCCGTCGAGCGGGGACACCACCCGCTCGGGGAAGACGGTCGCGGATCCGCCGCCGAGGACGCGGGCGTCACGGGCGGCGGCGCCGATCAGGGCGACGGTGTGGCCGGGGCCGGCGTCCAGCGGCAGGGCGCCGGCTTCGTTGCGTACGAGGACGGCCCCGCGGGCGGCCAGCTCGCGGGCCAGCGCCTGCCCGTCGAGCGGGGCGGGCGGTTCGGCGACGGCGGCGGGGGCGTCCTCCAGGAGGCCCACGCGGGCGGCGAGGCGCAGGACGTTGCGCACGGCCCCGTCGACGGCGGCCTCCGGGACCTCCCCGGAGCGGACGGCCTCGGCGAGGGCGGGCCCGTAGACGGTCCGCGGGCCGGGCATGGCGACGTCGAGGCCGCCGAGGAGGCACCCGGCAGTGGAACGGGCGGCCGTCCAGTCGGAGACGTTGCAGCCGTCGAAGCCCCACTCGGCGCGCAGGACCTCGTTCACCAGCTGCCGGTGCTCGGTCATGGTGGTGCCGTTGACGCGGTTGTAGGCGGTCATGACGGCCCAGGGGCGGGCGTTCCCGACGATGGCCTCGAAGGGTGCGAGGTAGGCCTCGCGCAGCGGGCGCGCGGCGATGACGTTGTCGACGGTGAAGCGCTCGGTCTCGGCGTCGTTGCCGACGAAGTGCTTGACGGTGGCGGCGACCCCGCCGTCCTGGACGCCGCTGACGTAGCCGCTGCCGATGGCGCCGGTGAGGTACGGGTCCTCGGAGTAGCACTCGAAGTGGCGGCCGCCCAGCGGGGAGCGGTGCAGGTTGACGGTGGGCGCGAGGAGGACGTGCACGCCCTTGCGGCGGGCCTCCTGGGCGAGGAGCCGGCCGGCGCGGCGGGCGAGGGCGGGGTCCCAGGCGGCGGCGAGGGCGGTCGGGGAGGGCAGCGCGACCGAGGGATCGTCGGCGGTCCAGCGCACGCCCCTGACCCCGACGGGGCCGTCGGACATGACCAGGGACCCGAGTCCGATCCCGGGGAGGGCGGGCAGGGACCACATGTCCTGTCCGGCCAGCAGGCGGGCCTTGGTGTCGAGGTCGAGCTTGCCCAGCGCGGCCTCCACGGCGTCCTCGCGGGCCCGGTCGTCGCGGTCCTCGCGGGGCTCGCGGTCCTCGTGCTGCTCGCGTAGCTGATCGGCGTCGGTCACGGCCGTGCCTCCTCGTCGATGTGCGTGCGGGTGCGGTGCGGATGGCCCCCATCGTGGACCCGTTGCCTGTAGGACGGTAGGTCTCGTAATCTTTTCGTGATGTCATCATGCCGTACGGTCCTGCTGGCAGGTGTGAGCGGAAGGAGCGCCGGGCGATGGCCAGAGCGAAGAGCGAAGAGCGGCGCGGCGAGATCGTCCGCGCGGCGGTCGAGGTGATCGCCGAGCGCGGCTACCGGGGCGCGTCCCTGGGGTCCGTCGCCGAACGCGTGGGCCTGACCCAGCAGGGGCTGCTGCACTACTTCCCCACCAAGGAGGCCCTGCTGGTCGCGGTCCTGGAGGAGCGCGACCGCTGGGACACCGGCGGCGGCTCCCGCGCGGCCGCCGACGCCTGGCGCCTGGACCTGCTGGAGTCGCTGGTGGAGTACAACGCCATGCGTCCCGGCATCGTGCAGACCTTCTCGGCGCTGCTCGGCGAGAGCGTCACCGACGGCCATCCGGCCCGCGAGTTCTTCACCGACCGGTACGCGCAGGTGCGGGCTGAGATGGCCACGCTGCTGCGCGCTGAGTTCGGTGCGCGCCTCCCCTCCGGCCTCACCCCGGAGGAGGCCGCTCCGCTGCTCACGGCGGTGATGGACGGCCTCCAGTACCAGTGGCTGCTCGCCCCGGAATCGGTGGACATGCCCGCCGCGTTCCGCTCCTTCCTCACCCTGCTGAGGGGTCCGGGCGCATAGCCGCCCCGTCCTGCCGGGCATCCCCTCCCCGAACTCCGAGCGGGGGGACACGAAATGGAGTCGCTGGATCCGGACGTCGCGGCCCGCGGGACGAGGCCTGGGGCAGGAGAGACCGGAGAAGAAGGTCGCCTGGTCGGAGCTGTTCTTCGACCTGGTGCTGGTCTTCGCCGTCACCCAGGTCTCCGCCCTGCTGCACCACGACCACGGGTGGGCCGGTACCGGCCGCGCCCTGATCGTCTTCGTGCCCGTCTACTGGGTGTGGGTGGGCAACACCGTCCACGCCAACACCCATGACGCGGTCCGGCCGCTGAACCGGATCGCCCTCTTCACGGCCGGGCTGTGCGGCCTGCTGATGGCCCTGGCCCTGCCGGAGGCCTTCGGGGACCGCGGGCTCCTCCTCGCCGGCGCCTACTTCTGCGCACGCCTGGTGCTCGCCGTGCTCGCGCACGGCCGCAGCCGCCGCCTCAGGCCCACCCCGGTCACCCTGTCGGTGCTGATCAGCGGACCGCTGCTGCTGGCCAGCGCCTTCCTCGACGGCGGACTCCGCGTCGCGCTGTGGGCCCTGGCCGCCGCCGTGGACCTGGCCGCGCCCCGGCTGACACGCTCCAGCATGGTCCGGCTGAACCTCGACTCGGGCCACCTCGCCGAGCGGTTCGGCCTGTTCGTGATGATCGCGCTGGGCGAGTCGATCGTCGCGGTCGGCGCCCCGGTCGCCGCCGCCCCCGAGCTGGGCACCGGCTCCCTGGCAGCCGTCGCCGTGGCCTTCGTCCTCGTCTGCGGTCTGTGGTGGGTGTACTTCCACCTCGCCGCCGGAGCCGTCCGGCACGGGCTGGAGACCGCGGCCGTACGGGCGGACGTGGCCCGGCAGGTCCTCTCGTACGGGCACCTCTCGCTGATCGCCTCGGTCATCGCGGTGGCCGTCGGCATGGCCGAGGCCGTCGCCCATCCCGGGACGCGGCTCCCGCTCGGCGTCGCCGCCCTCCTCCACGGCGGCTGCGCCCTCTTCCTCGCCACCTTCGGCTACACCCGCTGGTACCTGTTCCGCTCCTGGTCCGTGACCCGGCTGGCGGCCGCCGCGGCCGTCCTGGCCCTGCTGCCGGTGGCCGTGCTGCTGCCCTCCCTCGGGGCGCTCGCCCTGCTGACCGCCGTGGTCACCGCCCTGAACCTGGTGGAGCTGGGCCTGGTGCGCCGCCGGGACCGGCTCCCCGGCGGCCGGAGCCGGGAGGCGGCCGAGGGGCTGGCATCCTGAGCCCATGAAGATCGCCGCCGCCCAGCTGACCTGCGTCCCCGCCGACGTCACCGCCAACGCCGCGGCCGCCGCCGCCCTCGCCGTCCGGGCGCGCGGACAGGGCGCGGAGCTGGTGGTGTTCCCGGAGTTCACGCTCACCGGGTACGAGCTGGAGGCCCTCGCCGACGACCCCGGCCTGTGGCTGGCCGACGCCGAGGACCCCCGCCTGGACGGGCTGCGCTCCACCGGCACGGCGGTGGCCGTCAACGTCGCCCTGCGCACCGGCGGGCCGCTGCCCGCCATCGCGACGCTGGTGTACGACGCGGACGGCGCGCACGTGACGACGTACGCCAAGCAGCACCTCTACCAGCACGAACGGGGCGCCTTCGCCGCGGGCACCGCCGACGGCCGCTTCGAACTCGGCGGCATCCGCTTCTCCCTGGGCGTCTGCTTCGACAACCACTTCCCGGAGCTGACCGGCCGGGCCGCCGCCGACGGCTGCGCGGTGCACCTGGCGAGCTCCCTGTACGGCACGGGCGACGGGATCGCCGAGCGGGCGAGCGTGTACCCCGGGATCGCGAGGGAGCACGGCCTGTACGTGGTCCTCGCCAACCACGTCGGCCCGGCGGGTCCCTGGACGGGCTGCGGCGGCGCGGCGGTATGGGCCCCGGACGGCGCCCTGCTGGCCGAGGCCGGCGACCGCGGCCCGGACGTGGTCACGGTCGAGGTCCCCGCCTGACGGCCGGCCGCCCGGCGGTCTCCCTCAGGCGGAGTCCGGGAGGAGGTGCTTGGCGCCCCACTCCCCCAGGGCCTCCAGGGCCCCGTTCAGCTCCTCGCCGAGCGGGGTCAGGGAGTACTCGACGCGCGGCGGGACCTCGTCGTACACCTCCCTGCGGACGATGCCGTCGGTCTCCAGCTCGCGCAGCTGCGCCGCGAGCACCTTCTCCGACACCCCCGGGACGAGCCGCCTCAGCTCGCCGAAGCGGCGCCGCGGGCAACGCTCCAGCTCCCACAGGAGCGAGACCTTCCACTTGCCCTCGATCACCGACATCGCCGCGGCGATCCCGCAGTGGTCCGCCCCGGGCCGTCCTGTAACCGCCATCACGTACTCCCCTCCCCACCTGCTCGCTCACCTCGGGGTAACCACCCACTCCGAAGTGCGTACTTGAGCGCGTCACCGCCTGCCACCAGGCTAAACGGCATGACCGACACACACGTGACGAAGCGTCCGCTCACCCTGCTCGGACTCGGCGACATGGGCACCGCCCTCGCCCGCACCTGGCTCGCCGCCGGGCACCCGCTGACCGTCTGGAACCGCACCGCCGCCAAGGCCGCCGCCCTGGCCCCCGAGGGCGCGGCAGTCGCCGGGAGCCCGGCCGCGGCCGTCGCCGCGAACACCCTCATCGTGCTCTGCCTGCTGGACGACGCCAGCATCGAATCCACCCTGGACGGCGTCGACCTGGCCGGCAAGGACCTGGTCAACCTCACCACCGGCACCCCCGCCGAGGGCCGGGCGCGGGCCGCCTGGGCCCAGGAGCGCGGCGCCCGCTTCGTGGACGCCGGGATCATGGCGACGCCGGACATGATCGGCGCCCCCGGTTCCGGTGGGTACGTCCTCTACAGCGGCTCCCGCGCCCTCTTCGACACCCACCGGGCCGCCCTGGAGGTCCCGGCCGTCGCCCGCTTCGTCGGCGAGGACCCGGGCCACGCGGCGCTGCACGACGTGGCGCTGCTCAGCGCGATGTACGGCATGTTCGCGGGGATCTCGCACGCCTACGCGCTGATCGAGGGCGAGGACATCGCCCCCGAGGACCTGGCGCCGCTGCTGTCCGAGTGGCTGGGCGCGATGGGCTTCTTCGTCGGCAACGCCGCCGAGCGGCTGACCTCGCGGGACTTCACCAGCGGGGTGGTGTCCGGGCTGGCCATGCAGGTCGCCGCCAGCGGGACGCTGCTGCGCACCGCCGCCGACCAGGGAGTCAGCGCCGAGCTGATCAGCCCGTACCTGGACCTGATGCGCGAGCGCCTGGATGCCGACCCGGCGGCCCACGGCAGCGAGGACACCGTCGCGGCGCTCACCCTGCTGCGGCGGCGGTAGCCACGCCTCGGGCCGGCGGCAACGCGCGGGGTCCGGGCCCGGTCAGCCCTGGGCGTAGGGGTTCGGGGTCTGGCCGTAGGGGTTCGGAGCCCCGCCGGGGGACTGGCCCGGACCCTGGCTGTAGGGCCCCGGGCCGTACGGACCCTGGCCGTGGGACTGGCCGTACGGGCCCTGCGCCCCCGGGCCCGTGCCGGGCCCCGGTTCGCGCTCGCCCTCCCCCCCGCCCTCGGGGGAATCGGCGGAGTCGGCGCCCACCAGCTCCCGCGCCATCAGGGTCGCCCCCGCCACCGCGCCCGGCATCAGGAAGACCGCGACGAACGGGATCAGGAACGCCAGCACCAGCGGCACGCCGAAGCCCAGGGCCTGCGCCCGCCGCCCGCGCAGCAGGACCAGCTGCTCGGCCAGGTCCACCCGGCGCCGCTGGAGGGCGACGGAGGTGAGCTCCTGGGTGAGGAAGAAGCCGGAGACGCAGAACCCGATCACCGGCACCACGGTCTGCCCGATGACGGGGATGAACCCGAGGGCGAAGAGCAGGATCCCGTACAGCACCACCCGTACCAGCAGCCGCACGCTGTCCCGGGCGGAGATCCACAGGTCCTCCCAGAACGAGCGCCCCGATTCGGGGACCTCCCCGCCCTCGGTCCGGTCGACCTGCTCGGAGAGGGACTCGTAGAAGGGCTGCCCGACCAGCAGGGTCACGGCGGTGAAGGTGATCACCGAGAGGAAGAGCCCGAGGGAGAGGGTCAAGGCGGTCAGGAAGCCGCGGAACAGGCCCAGCCAGGGCGAGGACCAGTCCGAGGCGAAGGGCGTGGCCCACTCGACGAAGTCGTCGGCGCCGTAGAGGAGGCCGGCGAGCGCGGCCGCGTACAGCGCCAGCGCGACGAGGCCCGGCAGCAGGCCGAAGCCCAGCCAGCGGCCGTTCCGGAACACCCATCTCTGTCCGGCCAGCAAGTACCGGAAACCCCCCGCAAGATCACGCATGGGGCCAGTTTATGGGGCCGGGTACGGCGAAGGCCGCACCCTGGGGGGTACGGCCTTCACCAGGCGTGCGACGCGGTCAGGCGACGTTCAGCTCGACCGTGATGTTGCCGCGGGTGGCCTTGGAGTACGGGCAGATCTGGTCGGCCTTCTCGACCAGGTCCTTGGCGGTCGCGGCGTCCACGGTCGGGATCGAGGCCGTGAGCTTGACGATGATGCCGAAGCCGTCGTCGTTCTTGCCGATGCCGACCTCGGCGGTCACGGTGGAGCCGGTGACGTCGAGGTTCTCGTTGCGCGCGGCGACGCTGAGGGCACCCTGGAAGCAGGCGCTGTAGCCGGCGGCGAACAGCTGCTCCGGGTTGGTGCCGGCGCCGCTGCCGCCGAGCTCCTTCGGCGGGTTCACGACGACGTCGAGCTGGCCGTCGTTGGTGGCGACGCGGCCGTCACGGCCGTTCTCGGCGGTGGCGACGGCCGTGTACGCGACGTCGGTCTGCGTGATGGACATGAAGAACTTCCTCCAGATGAATCGCCGCGATGCGCGCCCACGATCGCGACGGTCGTGGAGTGAGCCTAACCGGTGAAAGAAACGATCATCTTGCCGGTGTTCTCTCCGCGCAGCATTCCGAGGAAGGCGTCGGTGGCGTTCTCGACGCCCTCGACGACCGTCTCGTCGTAACGGAGCTCCCCGGAGGCCAGCCAGCCGGCCACGTCCTTGACGAACTGCTGCTGCAGTCCGTAGTGGTCGCCGACGAGGATGCCCTGGAGGCGCAGCCGCTTGCCGATGACCATCATGAGGTTGCGCGGGCCGGGGGCGGCCTCGGTGTCGTTGTAGCCCGCGATGGCGCCGCAGAGGGTGGCGCGGCCGTGGACGTTCATGCTGGTCACGGCAGCCTCGAGGTGGTCGCCGCCGACGTTGTCGAAGTAGACGTCGATGCCGTCGGGGGCGGCCGCGGGCAGCTGCTCGGCGACGGGGGCGTTCTTGTAGTTGAAGGCGGCGTCGAAGCCGTACTTCTGCGTGAGCAGCGTCACCTTCTCGTCCGAGCCGGCGGAGCCGATCACCCGGGAGGCGCCCTTGATCCGCGCGAACTGGCCGACGAGGCTGCCGACCGCGCCCGCCGCGCCGGAGACGAAGACGGAGTCGCCCTCCTTGAAGGAGGCGACCTCGAAGAGGCCCGCGTAGGCGGTCAGGCCCGGCATGCCGAGGACGCCGAGGTAGGCGGAGAGCGGGGCGAGGGAGGCGTCGACCTTGACGGCCTGCCCGGAGTCCACCTCGGCGTACTCGCGCCAGCCCAGCATGTGCAGGACGTGGTCGCCGGCCTGGAAGCCCTCGGCGTTGGAGGCGACGACCTCGCCGACGGCGCCGCCCTGCATCGGCTCGTCGAGCCGGAAGGGCGCGATGTAGGACTTCGTGTCGTTCATCCGGCCGCGCATGTAGGGGTCCACGGACATGTGCAGGTTGCGGACCAGGATCCGGCCGGGGGCGGGCTCGGCGGAGACGGGCACCTCGCGCAGGGCGAAGTCCTCGGCCACGGGCCAGCCCTGCGGGCGGCGGACGAGGTGCCACTCACGGCTGACGGCGGGGATCTGAGACATGAGGGACTCCAGGGGAACGAAGTTTTACTTCAGAACGTGAAACAACCATGCGCCTGGATATTTCACGTTGTCAAGTAAACCGGTACGCTGGAGCCATGCCCAGTCGTCGCGCAGACCCAGTGACCGTCGAGGTCGTCGAGCTCATCGGCGATGTCGTGGCCCGCTATCACATGGAGTACGAGGAGGCGGCCGCCCGCCACCAGCTCACCGGCGCTCAGGCCAAGGTGCTGAACTTGCTCGCGATGGAGCCGCTGCCCATGCGGCACATCGCGCAGAAGCTGCGCTGCGAGCCCTCGAACGTGACCGGCATCATCGACCGGCTGGAGACCCGTGGCCTGGTCGAACGCCGCCCGGACCCGGCCGACCGCCGGGTGAAGCTGGCCGCGCCCACCGAGGAGGGCGCCGCGACCGCCGAGCGGCTGCGCGAGTCGCTGGACTTCGCGCGCGAGCCGCTGGCCGGGCTCTCGGCGGAGGAGCGCACGGCGTTGCGGGACCTGCTCAGGCGGATGCTGGGCTGAGCGGCGCGGGGATGCCGTACGGACCGGATACGCCGCACCGGCCGGGGGGGCCGCACGGATCGGAGCTGCCCTGCACACCGGACGTGCCGTACCGGCCGTGAGGCCCGGTCAGCAGAAGATCCAGAACACGCAGGTCTCGGTCGGCTTCGGCTTCGGCTTGCCCGTCGTGCTCGTCGGGCTCGGCCGGGTGGGCTGCGCCGTGCCGGTGGGGCCCGGCGCGGGCTGTCCCGGCTGTGTCGGTTTTACGGATGCCCCGCTGCTGGAACCTTTCTGCGAGGGCGTCGCCTCCGAGGCGGAGGCGCTCGCGCTCCCCGACGGCTGCGCCGAGGCGCTCGGGCTGCCGCTGGGCCGGGCCGCCTTCGCCGCCCCGCCGGAGCCCTTCGGCAGGACCGAGGGCACGGCCGGTCCCTCCCCGCTGGGCAGCGGGTCCGGCTGCTTCGGCCCGTCGTCGGTCAGCACCACCTTGTCCGCCCGGTCGGCGCCCTCGTCGTCGGCCACGATCCGGGCCACGGCGATCGAGCCCCCGGTCGCCAGCACCAGACCCAGCCCGAGCGCGAGCACGCCCCGGCCCCGTCTGCGGCGGGTGGCGGCGCGCTTGCGGGTGCCGGCGCGGCCCTCGTGGGGGCCCGACAGCACGACGAGCGAATCGGCGAACACCTCGGCCAGCGCGGGCTGCGGCTCGGGGCCCGGGGACGGCGCGCTCGGCGCGGCGACCACCAGGTGCTCGGCCGGGGTTCCGCACCCGGCGCAGGCGAGCGCGCCGTTGAGGTGCCTCTGACAGGCGGGGCAGAAGTAGTTCATGGCGACCGCAGGCTATGCGGTCCCCGGCAACATAAGCATTCCGGGAACGTAAGGATCCTGTGTGGAATCGTTACTTCCATGACAGCGACCCCGACTCCCGGGCGTCCGGGAGCCTTCGGGCCGGCCGCCTTCCAGCTGGTGCTGCTGCGCAGGATGGCGGACTTCCAGCCCGGCCTGGCCGAGGAGGCCCGGCTGCGCCTCGGCGCCACCCTCGCGGAGCAGCGGGAGGCCAACCGGCGCTGGCAGGCGATGGTCCGCTCCCCCAGGTCCCGCGGGGCCCTGGCGCGTTACCGGTCGGTGCTCGGCCCGCCGGAGTCCGTGGAGCGGCGCACCATCGGGGACCTGGGGTGCGAGGCCCTGCTGTGGCCGGTGCCGCTGTGGCCGGAGCTGCGGTTCGAGGTGCTGGCCGCGCCGGACGGGGCGGTGTGGAACGAGTGGCTGGTCCGGGCCCCGGGCGCACGGGGACCCGTACTGGAGACGGCCGGTGACCTGCGGCCCTGGTCGGCGACGGTGGACGAGGTGGCGCGGGCCTTCGCGCCGGCGCGGCCGATGGAGGGCACGGCGCCGACGCGCTGGCGGCTCGCGTTCACCGCGTCGGACCGGCCGCTGGTGGCGGAGTTCACGTACGGGCTGCTCCAGCGGGTGCAGGAGGGGTAGGGCCGCCTCCGGTCAGCCCCGCAGGAAGGCGCGGACTCCGGCCGAGGTGGTGTCGTCACCGAGCAGGTCGTTGTGCTTCAGGCAGCCGACCGGCGTGTTGAGGGCCCCGGCGAGCGGGACGCTGCCGTCGGGGTTGACCACCTCGTCGCACTCCGACCAGAAGGTGGCGTACCTGACCGCGCCCGGGGTCTCGTCACCGGCGGCGAGGTTCTTCGTCACGTACGAGCCCGGGGTCATGTCGCGGCAGGCCTGGTCCCACAGGGCGCAGGCCCAGGCGGTGGACGTGCCGTGGTTGGGGCCCGCCAGGGAGACCCAGTGGTCCACGGCCGCGTCGCCGCCGCCGTACTTGACGTACCAGCGGCTGACGAGTGAGCCGAAGGAGTGCCCCACGAGGTCCACGCGGGCGGCGCCGGTCTGCCGGCGGACCTGGTCGACGTAGGCGGCGAGGCGTCCGGAGAGCACTTCGTTGACGGACTGGTGGGTGTCGTAGCCGAAGGAGAAGAGCTCCGAATCGGCGTACCCGTCGGCCCTGAGGTCCTCGCGCAGGGACCCCCAGACCCCCGGGTCGGCGTTGTAGCCGTGCACGAAGACCACCGGATTGCGGGCGGCGGCGTCCTCGGCCGCCCGGGGGACGGCGGCCTGGGCCGGAAGGGGTGCCAGGAGGGCCAGGCAGAGGGTCAGGAGCGCCAGGAGTCTCTGGCGGGGCGTCAGCATCGGGTCCCCTTTACCTTGTTACGCACGGGTAGCGCGGATGGTGCGCGCATGCTGCTGCCTGTCGGTACAGAAATCCACCCCCGTGCAGCACCCCTCACCCGTACGCCATGACCCCACCCGGACCAGCCCAGCGGGCGGTATGACCCCTTTATCCGAGAAGATGTGAAATGCGATCGGCGGTTGCCGGTCTCTCATCCTTCGTCCGCGCTCTCGGGAGGATCTGCCGTGACCGTCAGTCTTGAGCAGTTGCGCCGCTGCCACGTCGCCGTCGACCTGGGAGCCGCGAGGACCCGCGTCTACGTCAAGGGACCGGGGCTGGTCGTCGACGAGCCCAGCGTCGCCGCCGTCAACACCCGCACCGGCGCCCTCATCGCCGTCGGCACCTTCGCCGAGCGGATGACCGGCCGCACACCCGACTACATCCGCGTCGTGCGCCCCGTCTCCGGAGGCACCGTCGTCGACATCGAGATGGCCCAGCGGATGCTGCGTCACCTCCTCGGCGAGAAACTGCGCCGCGCCCTGCGCCGCAAGCCCCGACTGCGCGCCGCCTGCTGCACCCCGCACGACGCCGATCCGCTCGCCCAGCGGGCGGCCGTGGAGACCATGGTCGGACTCGGCGCCCGGCGCGTCGAACTCGTCGACACCCTGATCGCGGCCGCCGTCGGCTGCGGCCTGCCCGTGGAACAGCCGACCGCGACCATGATCATGGTGTGCGGTGCGGCGGCCACCCAGATCGCGGTGCTCTCCCTCGGCTCGATCGTCACCGCCCAGCGGATCCCCGTCGGCGGCGAGGCCATCGACCACGCGGTGGTCCAGCACCTGCGCCACGCCCACGAACTGATGCTGCCGAGCCAGGCCGTACGCCCCCTCCAGCTGGCCCTGCACGGCAACGGCATCACCCCCGACGGCCCGGCCTCCACCCTGATCCACGGCCGGGACGTCGCCACCGGACTCGCCCGCTCCGTCCACGTGGACACCGCCGCCGTGCGGGACGCCATCCACACCCCGCTGACGGCCGTCCTCGACGGCATCGGCAAGGTGCTGCGGGACTGCCCGCCCGACCTGGTCGCGGACCTGACGGACCGGGGGATCATGATGGTGGGCGGCAGCGCCCTGCTGCCGGGCCTGGACCAGATGCTGCGGGACTCCACCGGAATGCCCGTGGCCATCGCCGAACGGCCCGACGTGTGCGCCGTGCTGGGACTCGGCGCGATGCTGGAAGGAAAAATCGCCCCCATGGTCCTCAACCCGCTGGCCGGATGACCCTGGACGGACCCGCCGGCGCCGCCGGGACCGGCGGGGCCGGTGTGCCGTCGAGCCTCCCGGCGCTGCTGGAGGCGGTCCTCAGCGTCGGCTCCGAACTGGAGCTGCACACCACCCTCCAGCACGTCGTGGACTCCGCCACCGACCTGTGCGGGGCGCGGTACGGAGCGCTCGGGGTCGTCGACCCCGAGCGCGTCCGGCTGACCCAGCTGTTCACCTCCGGCATGACCGACGCCGAACGCGCCGCGATCCCCCGGCTGCCCGACGGCCGCACCGGCGTACTCGGCGCGCTGATCACCGACCCCCGGCCCCTGCTGCTGGACGACCTGACGAGGGACCCCCGAGCGGCGGGCTTCCCGCCCGGCCACCCGCCCATGCGCAGCTTCCTGGGCGTGCCGATCCGGGTGCACACCGAGGTCTTCGGCAACCTCTACCTCACCGAGAAGCGCGGCGGCGGCCCCTTCACGGACGAGGACCTCGCGCTGATGCGCGTCCTGGCCTCGCAGGCCGGCATAGCGATCGGCAACGCCCGGCTGTACGAGACCGCGCGCCGGCGCGAACGCTGGATCGAGGGCGCGGCCGCCGTCACCACCACCCTGCTGGCGGGACGCCCGGCGGCGGACGCCCTGATGTGCGTGGCCGAACGCGCCCGGCTGCTGGCGGACGCGGCGGCCGGTGTGGTGCTCCAGCCGACGCCGGAGGGCGGCATGGAGATCGTGGCCGCCTCGACGCACGGGGACCCCGGCGACCTGGTCGGCACCGCCATCGCCCCCGGTTCGCCCGTACTGGAGCAACTCCTCGGCGGTGAGCCCGTCTTCATAGAGGACTCCGCGACCGATCCCCGGATGACCACCCACGTACGCGAGCGCTTCGGGCCGAGCATGATGCTGCCGCTGCAGAGCGGCGGGCAGCTGATCGGGACCCTGGCCCTGCCCAGGGCCCGGGGCGGGCAGCCGTACGACGCGGTGGACCGGCTGCTGGCCTCGCAGTTCGCCTCGCAGGCCGCACTGGCCCTGGTCCTGGCGGACGCGCAGCACGACCGGGAGCAGCTGGCCGTGTACGAGGACCGCGACCGGATCGCGCGCGACCTGCACGACCTGGTGGTGCAGCGGCTGTTCGCCACGGAGATGATGCTGGAGAGCACGCGGCGGCGGTCGGCCAACGCGGCGACGGGCGAAGAGGGGGGAGACGGAGAGGGCGGCGACGAAGTCGGCGAGGAGCTGGGCCGCGCCGTGGACGAGCTGGACTCCACCATCCAGGAGGTCCGCACGGCCATCTTCGCCCTCCAGCAACCCCCGACCGACGCCCCGACGACGTTCCGGGGGCGAGTGCTGCGCGAAACGGGCGGAGCCGCCGTACTGCTGGGGTTCCAGCCGTCGGTGCACTTCGCGGGACCGGTGGACGCCCTCCTCCCGGACCCGGTGACGTCCGCGCTCCTGTCGACCCTGCGCGGCGCCCTGGCGGCGGCACACCGGCGCAGCGAGGTCACGTCGATCGAGGTCGAGATCGACGCGACCCCGTCCCGAGTCCGCCTGACGGTCTCCGACGACGGCCGCACGGAAGCGGGCACGCGGGGCACGACGGTGGTGTGGGAGGCGGGACTGTAGGGAGATCCCCTCGGGCGGTCTCAGGGCCGGTTCGGGGGTTTCCCGTCAGTCCCATCGTCCTTCCGGTTCGTGCCGGTCCCTCAAGGGCGCTCACTTCGTTCGCGTCGCTACGCGATGGCCTTCGGCCACCCTTGACCGACCGACCCGCCCAGGAAAGCCGAAAGACTGCCGGGAACCCCCAAAAGAACGGTCACGGGGCAGGAAGGCGAGGGACGGGCCCCTCAGCGACGAGACGAGGGGCCAGGCGTCGGCTTGCTGGGCATCCGGGCCCTCAGAGACCGTCGGCGGTCCACCCTCGCGCGTCAGATCGCTACACCCTCCTCACGGCATAGCGTCGGGCGACCGTCCGGGGCCGATACCCGCACCAAATGACGATCAGGGCCGCATCCGGGGCCCGTGGGCGCGTCAGATCGCTACGCGCTTCCGCCCGGGAGGCGTCTGCGGCCCGCCTGTGGTGTGTGGCCCACCAGCGAGGCCGATAGTCCCTTTTGGCCACTCTTGATGGGCGTGGGTGAGGCGTAAAGGGTCTCTGTCGGAGTCTGCCGTTGAAGAAGGCGTCCCCAGGCTCCGACAGACCATTGAGAGACCCGTGAGAGGCCCGCGAGGGTGCCCTGATGGTCATGTGGTGCGGGTATCAGCCCATGGCGACCGCCGGACGCCAAGCCGGGAGGAGCGCGTAGCGATCTGACGCGCCCACCGCTCCCGAAAGGGCCCCTGATCGACATTTCGAGCGGGTATCAGCCCATGACGACCGCCGGACGCCAAGCCGGGAGGAGCGCGTAGCGATCTGACGCGCGGGGGTGGACCGCCGAGGGTCTTCGGGGGCCCGGATGCCCGACGGACCGTCCCCGGCCGCCCGCCTCGTCACTGAGGGGCCCGTCCCTCCGACTCTTGCCCCGTGACCGTTCTTTTGGGGGCTTCCCGGCAGTCCTTGTCTTTCCGGGGCGGGACGGCCTGTCAAGGGTGGAGCGAAGCGACATCGCGAAGCGACGCGACGAAGGAGCGCCCTTGACAGGCCGGCCCGAACCGGAAGGACGATGGGACTGACGGGAAACCCCCAAACCAGCCCCGACACCGCCCCGCCGGAACCCCGCCCCCGAAACCCCGCCCCGCCCCAGCCCCCGCCCCCGCCCCTAGTCCATGGCCTCGCGAGCGGGCTCCGCCTAGGGTGGCTGCGTGACGATCCGCCTCTCGGCCCGTGCCGCCATCGCCGCCCTCACCGATCCCCGTACGTTCGCCGAACTCCCCGTCCCCCGCGCGGAGTCCCCCGACGACGGCCCCATCGGCTGGACCGGCTACGACGCCTCCCGGGCCCGTGCCACCGCGCGGACCGGCGAGCAGGAGTCCGTCGTCATCGGCACCGCCCTCATTGGCGGCCGTCCGGCGGCGGTCATCTCCTTCGAGTTCGGCTTCCTCGGCGGCTCCCTCGGGCAGCACACCGGAGACCGGCTCGAGGCCGCGTACCGGCACGCCCGGGAGCGGCGCCTGCCGCTGGTGTCCCTGATCGCCACCGGCGGGTCCCGGATGCAGGAGGGGATGCTGGCGCTGACCCAGCTCCAGCGGGTGGCGCGGCAGTGCGTGCTCACCCGGGCCGCCGGGCTGCCGCAGATCGCGGTGCTGCGCGACCCGACCACCGGCGGCGGGTGGGCCACCCTCGGGGCGGGGGCCGACGTGGTGCTGGCGCTGCCCGGGGCGCAGGTCGGCTTCGCGGGGTCCCGGGTGCGGCCGGCGGACGCCGATCCGGCGGCCTACACCGCCGAGGGGCAGTACGCCGCCGGGCACGTCGACGCCGTCGTGCCCGCCGCGGAGCTCCCGGCGGCCGTCGCGGACTGGCTGCGGGTGCTGACCGCGCCGCGCCCGGACGGGGCGGTCGAGCCCCCGGCGGCGCTGGCCCGCGCGACGCCCCCGGAGACGGGCTGGGACGCCGTCCGGCAGGCGCGGCACCCGGACCGCCCGCGGGCGGAGGCGTACTTGCGGGCCTACTTCGAGCTGCGCCTGCCGCTGCGCGGCGACCGGGCCGGGGCCGCCGATCCCGGGATGCTGTGCGGGTTCGGGCTGCGCGGGGGGCGGGCCGTCGCGTACGCGGCCCAGTGCGGCACCGCCACCCGCCCGGCGGGCTACCGTACGGCGGCCCGGGTGATCCGCCTCGCGGACCGGCTGGGGATCCCGGTGCTCACCCTGGTGGACACCCCCGGCGCGGCCAACGACGCCGCCGCCGAACACGCCGGCGCCGGCCCGGCCATCGCCGACGCCTTCGCGGCGCTCGCGGAGGCCTCCGTACCGGTGACCACCCTGCTGATCGGCGAGGGTGGTTCGGGCGGGGCGCTCGCCCTGGCCGCGCCCGAGAACACCTGGGTCACCCCGGACAGCTACTTCTCGGTGATCGCCCCGGAACTGGCGGCGGCCATCCTGAAGCGCCCCGCGGAGGAGGCCCCCGCCACGGCGGACCAGCTGCGCATCCGGCCGCAGGACCTGGTCGCCCTCGGGGTGGCCCGGGGGATCGTCGCCCCCGCGAGCTGAGCCCGTCCCGCAAGCTGAGCCCGTCCCGCGAACGGCGCCCCGCGCCAACGGCGTTCCGGCACGGAGGCGCGCGCCCGCTACGCCTGGGGCGAGCGCGCGTCGTAGCGGGCGAACGAGCGCCACCGCGCGGCGAGCCCGCACAGCACCAGCACGCACGCGACTCCTCCCCCCGTGACGGCCACCGTCGGCGAGGTCAGGTCGGCGACGGTTCCGGCGAGGAAGTCCCCCAGCCGGGGTCCGCCCGCGACGACCACGATGAACACGCCCTGGAGGCGCCCCCGCATCTCGTCCGGGGTGGCGGCCTGCATCATCGTGCTGCGGAACACCATCGAGACGGTGTCGGCGCAGCCGGCCGCCGCCAGGAAGACCAGTCCCAGCCAGAGGTTCCGCGTCAGGCCGAAGACGGCGATGGCCAGCCCCCACGCCCCGACGGAGAGCAGGATCGCCAGCCCGTGGCGCCGGATCCGGCCCTGCCAGCCGGAGAACAGCCCGCCCAGCAGCGCGCCCACCGCGGGGGCGGCCACCAGCAGGCCGACCGTCTTGGCGTCGCCGCCGTACCAGAGCACGGCGACGGCCGGGAACAGTGCCCTCGGATGCGCCAGCACCATGGCGGCCAGGTCGGCGAAGAAGGTCATCCGGATGTTGGGGCGGGTCCCGAGGAAGCGCAGGCCGTCGAGGACGGAGGCCCGCCCGCCCTTGGTGCGGCCCTCCGGCAGCATCGAGGGCAGCCGCCACATGGCGTACAGGGCGGCCGCGAAGGTCACCGCGTCGACGAGGTAGGCCGCCTGGTAGCCCCACCAGCCGACGATCACGCCGCCCAGCACCGGCCCCAGCATCGTCCCGGAGGTCATGGTGACGGAGTTCAGGGCGTTGGCGGCGGGCAGCTGCTCGGGCGGCAGCAGCTTGGGGATCATGGCCGAGCGGGCGGGTCCGTTCAGCGCCCCGCAGACGGACTGGAGGGCGACGACGGTGTAGAGCAGCCAGACCCGGTGGTAGTCGAGCAGCGCGGCCGCGGCCAGGCCGAAGGACAGGACGGTGAGCCCGCTCTGGCTGTAGAGGCCGAGCTTGCGCCGGTCCACGGTGTCGGCGATGGCGCCGCCGTACAGGCCGAAGGCGACGAGCGGGACGAGCGAGAAGAGCCCGACCAGGCCGACGGAGAAGCTGGAGCCGGTGATCTCGTAGACCTGGAGCGAGATCGCGAGGGCGGTCATCGCCTGGCCCATCCAGGAGATGGTGCCGCCCACCCACAGCCGCCGGTAGTGGGCGGAGGTGCGCAGCGGGGTCAGGTCGGCGAATACGCGTCGCGCGGGTCGGAGGGGGGAGGCGGTACCGGTCACACGGGATGGTAACCAGGCCCGTCTAGCGCCGCCCTCGAGCCCGGCGGGCGTGCACCCACCGGCCACGCCCTCACCACGCGGAGCCGGGGCCCCACGGCGCGCCCGATCTTACCGCTAACTCGCCACTATCACCCGAGATTTGACCGGATCGACGTACCCTCCACGCCTCCTGTTCGGCTCATGATGAAAAGACTCGTATGTCCAGGGAGGCGTAGTGATCGAACCTGGCAACAGCACAACGAGCGCCATCGTGAGCGGGGTTCCCGTCCCCCTCACGGTCGGGGTCGAGGAGGAGTTCCTGCTCGTCGACGCCACCACCTTGCGGGTGGTCCCCGCCGCTCCGCTCGTCCTCGCCACCGCCGCCGGGCTCCCGCAGCAGCTGCACGCCGAGGGGACCCGGTACCAGGTGGAGATCTCCACTCCGGTCGCGGATTCGGCGGTGACCCTCCGCGAGGAGCTCGCCGTCCTGCGGCGTTCCCTCTCCGCGGCGGCCCGTGAACACGGCTGCCGGCTGCTGGCCGCCCCCTCGCCCGTGATGGCGGTGGAGGGGCCCCTGCACCTGACCGACGACGAGCCGCGCCAGCGGGAGCAGCACCGGCGGTTCGGCGCGCTGACGGACACCCTGGTGAGCTGCGGCCGCCACATCCACATCGGCACCCTCGACGTGGACACGGCGGTGGCCGTGTCCAACCGGGTCAGACCGTGGCTGCCCACGCTGATCGCGCTGGCGGCCAATTCCCCCTTCTGGGGCGGCCGGGACACCGGTCACTCCAGCTGGCGGGCCATGGCCTGGTCGGGCTGGCCCTCGGCGGGGCTGCCCCCGCACTTCACGTCCACGGCCCACTTCCGGCACTCCGTGCAGACCCTGCTCGGCTCCGGGGCGGCCCTGGACACCAAGATGGTCTACTGGGACCTGCGTCCGTCCGGGAACTGGCCCACGCTCGAGATCCGGGCGCCCGACATGTCGTCGGACATCGACACGGCCGTGCTCCAGGCGGAGCTGGGGCGCGCCCTGGTGGCCTCGGCGCTGCGCGCGATCGCCGAGGGCCGGCCGGAACCGCCCGTACGGGACGACGTACTGCGTCTCGCGCGCTGGCGGGCGGCGCACGACGGTCTGGAGGGCTTCGGCCTGGACCCGTACACGGGCGCCGAGATCCCGGCCGCCGCTCTGGCGGAGGCGCTGCTCGACCTGGTGGCCGGGGACCTGGCCGCCGTGGGTGATCTGGACCACGCGGCCAAGACCCTGGGCGGGCTGCTGCGCGACGGGTCGGGGGCCGCCCGGCAGCGTACGGTCTTCGCCCGCCGCGGGGACCTCACGGACGTGCTGCGCCACCTGGTGGAGGAGACGGAGAACTTCTAGCCGGTTCCCCCCGCGGCCGCGGCCGCGGATGCCCGCTCGGGGCGTCCGCGGCCGCGGTGCCCCTCAGAGCCAGCCGCGCTGGGCGGCGCGCAGGCCGGCCTCGAAGCGGCTGGTGGCGTTGAGGCGTTCCATCAGCGCGGCCATCTGGCGGCGGACGGTGCGCAGGGACACCCCGAGCCGCTTGCCGGCGGCCTCGTCGGTCAGGCCGGAGGCCAGCAGCTTGAGCAGTTCGCGTTCGCCGGCGGTGATGCCGTCGTCGGCGGGGTGCTCGCGGGCGGCACCGAGCGGGACGGCCTGTTCCCAGGTCTGCTCGAAGAGGCTGACGAGGGAGGCCACGATGCCGGGGGCGGTGGTGCAGAGGGCGCCGAGCCTGGAGTTCGCGGGGTCGATGGGGACCACTGCGGTCTTCCGGTCGAAGATCACCAGGCGGGGCGGCAGTACCGGGCTGGTGCGCACCTGGGCCCCGAGGTCGGTCTCCCACTGCACGTAGGCCAGGGTGGCGGGGTCGTTGCGCACGCTGTCCTGGTAGACCGACCGCAGCTGGACCTTGCGCCGCAGGGCGTCCTCGTCCAGTGGCCGCGAGGCGTCCAGGCTGGCCTGGGACTGGGCGCCGCCCGGCATGATCGAGAGGCATTCGACGGTGAGGCTGCGGGTGAGGACCTCCAGCCGGGCCTGGATGGCGTCGAGGCCCACGAGCCGTTCGGCGCCGTCGGACTCCGTGTTCGGCCGCAGTCCCGCGAATTCCGCGACCGCGCGGGCGGCGGCCGCCTTGCTCGCCGCCAGCTCCTGCTGACGGCGGACCAGTTCCTCCTCCTGGCGGCGCAGGATCTGCTCCAGTCCCGCCTCCGGGCTGACGGCCCGCAGCCCGCCCGCGTGGTCGCGCGAGGGGGTGAGCAGATCGAGGTCGACGAGCCGGTCGAGCCCCTCGCGCACCTCCGCCTCCGTGATCCCCAGCCGTGCGCCCAATTCGGCCACCCCGCCGGTCGGATCGGCGAGCATCTCCCGGTAGACGGCCTCTACGAGGGTGTCCAGTCCCAAAGCTTCCAGCATGCTTGTGCCCCCCGGCCTGTTGGTCCCGGCGGATGAAGTTCCGCCGCGGGTTGATCCTAAAGGTGCGCAGGTCGGGCCATAGGCAGTCTCTTTCGATCTTGTTCGCCGGGCCCGCTCCCCATCCGGCGGCCGGGCGTGGCGGGCCGGTGGAGCGACCGGTTGCCGGCAGCCGTCGGGCGCCTCGGCGACGCCCGCGGGGGCGGAGCGGATCTGGCCGGATCCCGTAGGGGCTATCGGGACGGCACCTTCGCCCCTGTCACCTTCGCCCCTGTCACCTTGGTGCCTGTCACCTTGGTGCCATCGGAATCCTCTTCTCCCTCTATACGGCGCCCAGCAGGATGGTGCTCACCGGGACGGCGGGGCGCGGAGCCCCACCCCAGGCCAGGGACGAAAGGCCGGACCGGTGCAGCGCGCCCATCCACACCGCACTGAAGCCGCTCGTGTTCCGCAGGGGGATTCCATGTCTCGCACCGCTCGCCTGATCGCTGCCGCCGGCGTCACCGCTCTGCTGTCCTGCACCGCCGCCGTCGCGGTCACCGCCGGCCCGGGCACCATCGGCTGGGACTCGGTCCAGGCGGCCACGGCTCCGGGCACCATCGGCTGGGACTCGGTCCGGGCTGCCGGCCCCGGGACGATCGGCTGGGACTCCGCCGCCACCGACGAGCGCACCATCGGCTGGGACTGACCCGCGGTCCCTTGCCCTGCCCGCCCACCCCGCCCCAGAAAACGCCGAAGCCGCAGGTGCAATCGTTTCTGCACCTGCGGCCTGCGGTGGGGCGGGTGGGACTCGAACCCACGGCCGACGGATTGTGAGTCCCGAAGAGATCGTCCAAGACGATCACCCCTGACCCCCACGTGTCCTTACTTGCCTGGTCAGCGACCCTTGTCGTCCAGCTGAGTGAGCCCCGACGGGCTCGGACCGCATCCGTCCGAGCCCGTCCGCTCACGCATCGCTCACGCACAGATTGATCCCTGATGTGCGCTGACCTGTACGTTCACCTCCAACGGGGATCGCTCCCCGCTTAGATATCGAGCTGAGGCGGGGCGTCCAAGAGGCCGGGCCGGGCCTCAGGAGCCCAGGCGGCGCAGAAACTCGTCCTCATCCAGAACCTCAATGTCCTGCCCGGCTTCGAGCAGGGCCTGCGCCTTCTTGGCCTTGCCGCTCAGCGTGTCGCCAGGCTTGAGCTGGGTCTGGGAAGCAGAGACCAGGATGTTGGTCTTCCTGGTCATGTTCTCCGCGGGCTGTGCACCAGCCGCGGCGAGCCGCGCGAACGCTTCGTCTCTCTTCATCGACGTGAGGGCGCCCGTGATGCACACCGTGAGCCCATACAGCTCCCCTTCCGGGTTTGCGTTCGGGTCCGCCCCGGGCACAGGCTTCCGCTCGCCCGAACCCTGGTACTGACTCCCCCGCCACTGTCCATCGGGGGTCATGGAACCCCAGCGGATCTGGTGCTTCGCCAGGAGCTCATCCAGCGACACCGCCCCCGCCTCACGCATCGCGGCGAGCATGACCTCAGCCGCGGCGCGGGCGTCTGCCTCGGCGTTATGGTGATCAGCGAAGGGGAGGCCGGCAGCATCCATGCAGAAGGTAAGCCCGTAGCTCAACAGCTTCCAGGTACGTCGGGCAACAACCTGCGAACAGGTGTACTGAACTTCAGGCCAGCCGATCCCTTCGGCATCACATGCGGCTCGGATCACGCTCATGTCGAACCCAGCGTTGTGGGCCACGAGCGGACGGCCCTCAGCGAAGGTCAGGATGTCGCGCAACACCGCGCCCCACTCGGGCGCCGCTGCCACGTCACCGGCGGAGATGCCGTGGATCCCCACGTTGTACGGATTGAAGTGCCCGTGCGCCGCGGGCGGCTGAATAAGGGCCGACCAGGTGTCCACCACCCGTCCACCATCCACGGCCGCCAGTCCGACGGAGCAGGGGCTCGCCCTGTGTTCGTTGGCCGTCTCAAAGTCGATCGCTACCCATGAAGACATGACGCAAGTGTCATGAGGTAGTCATTGACGCAACAGCGTCGAAATCGCCAATCATGGCTTGGAATCACGCATTCGGTTCACCCCCCTCCGAGCTCTCCACAGAGTTCGGGCGGCTCTGGGCGACGATGGAGGCAGCATCCGGGCCGGGAGGAAGCCTCCACTCAACGACCTGGAGGCCAGCCAATTCGATGATCTCCTCCGGGACTCCCAACCGACGTAAAGGGGTCGCCCCGTACTTGTCGAGCCAGGCTCGGCGTCTGGCTTGCTCATCCGGGCCCAGTACCGTCCAACAGTCGAGAGCTACCCCTGGCGTACCGCTCTTCTCCATCGGGTGCTGGGCGGCCACGTGCCGAACGAAAGCGATGTTTGCAGGGTCCTGAGCGAGAGCGACGAGGCACCAGGCCGTCGTGCGCGACAGGGACGCTCCGTGCGCGCCCCTGAGGCGCCAGGCCCTCCACTGCCAACGCGGCGCCAGCAGCCAACGGATCACGTGTGGCTTCATATTCTGCATCGGAGCGCGAGCCAGCTCCGGGAGCATGACCTGCGCAGGGGGCAGTGTCGCGCTACCCATTCACTGACGGCCGTCGCGCTCAACCCGCTCGCTCCTCGCTCGAGGAGCTTGACTGCTCGAGCTGCAGTTCACGCTTCCTCTGCTCTTCCTTCAGCCGTTCAACGAATCCTGCATATTTCCGAAGACGCTCACCTTCAGAAAGGGGGACATCGCCATGGCCTGCATAATCATCGAGCATGAACTGAGATGCGTTGTAATGCTTCTCAATCTCGTCCGCCGTCGACTGAAGGTTGTACCCACGCTCACGGAACTTGAAATACCCCGTTACACCAGCCGAGATGCCGACGAGCGCGCTCAGAGCAGACGTAATAATCCGAAGAACCAGACTACTGCCCTCATTCATCGCGGTCAGCGTCGAAGTGACGATCGATCCCGTGATGATGATCAGCTGGAAGAAATTATGGATGCGCCGGTTAGCGTTAGCCGACTTCCGATACTGAGCGATGAGGTCAAGTGAGGCCTCCCGATAGATCCGAAGACCGGAAGGCGAGTCGAGGGGCAGGTCGGCTGCCGCCGTCTGCCGGTCCTGGAGCGCATTACGCAGCGCGCCCGTACGGTCTACGATCTTCCTGCGGTTCTTCAGGAGCAGCCACCCCATTGCCACCCAGAGGCAGGTGACGGCGACTAGGCCCGCATAACGAGCAAATGCCGGCTTGGTCTGCCAGAGCCCCACGATGACCGTGTAGCCCAGAAGGGCAGCAAGCGTGATCGCACCTGCTAAGCACAGCCAGTAGATGCGCTGGAAGGTGCGAGACGCCTTGAGATCTGCTTCGATCTCATCGAACTCCTTGAGCCGTCTCCGGTAAGCCTCCTGCAGACGTCGCTCATCCTCTTCCGACAGAAACGAACCCGGCCCCTCAACCCCAGCTGCCACCGCTCCCCCAAACTACCCAGCGACACAAGTTCGCGAGAATAGAGAAGGACCAGAAAGTTCAGCAAGAGTTCACCACCAGCCAAAGGGGCTAAGGAAAATCAGGCCAAGATCTAATTGACCGAAACACACTCACCCGATCAGGCACATCTCGCACAGGCGGGCGGTTTTAGCCATGATCAGGTGATCCCCAAGGGCCCAAATCGAACGCAAGTGCTCATCTTGCGCGACCACTCCGGCATGGTCCAGCTGACCCAAAAACGCGACGGCAGCTGGAGTCCGTGCTCGAGTCCCCTGACCCCGAGTCCGCCGTGCGGATCACCGGACGCGCCTTCGACGCGTCACAGGTCGAGCTCGGCGGCTTGGAGCTCGTCCCCGAGTCGGTCGAGGTGCTGAACCTGGCGGAGGCCCTGCTGCCGATCGGCGAGCGCACCGGGCCCGAGCACCGGCTCGACTGGCGGTTCCTCGACGTCCGCAAGCGGGAGACCGCCCAGCTGGTGTTCACGGTGCAGACGACCCTGGAGCAGGGGCTGCGCGAGTACGCCATGAAGCACGGCTGCACTGAGATGCACACCCCGAAGCTGATGGGGACCGCCTCGGAGTCCGGGGCGGAGGTGTTCAAACTCGGGTACTTCGACCGCTCGGCATACTTAGCGCAGTCGCCGCAGTTCTACAAGCAGATGGCGGGGGCCCCCAGTATCGACCGCGTCTTCGAGATCGGGCCGGTCTTCCGGGCCGAGCCGTCGTTCACCTCCCGGCACCCGACCGAGTTCACCGGTGTAGACATCGAACTGTCGTGGATCGACGACGTCGAGGACACCATGGCCTTCGAGGAGCGGATGCTCACCCACGCCATCGCCAAGGTCGCCGAGGTCCACGGGGAGCGGATCCGCGAGATCTTCGGGGTCGACATGGCGGTGCCTGAGACGCCGATCCCGCAGATCACGATGGCCGAGACACAGGAGGTCCTGCGGGCCGGCGGTTTGGACTCGGAGGGGATGAAGGAGGACCAGGACCCAGACGGTGAGCGTCGGATCGCCGCGCACATGAAGGAGCGGACCGGGCGCGAGTTCGCGTTCATCACGCACTACCCGGCGAGCATCCAGCCCTTTTACCACATGCGCCCGGAGGGGCAGCCAGACCTGACACTCAGCTTCGACTTGCTGTGGAAGGGCCTGGAGGTCACCACTGGAGCTCAGCGTGAGCATCGCACCGACGTCCTGCTGAAGCAGGCGGAGGACAAGGAAAGGGCATGAGCACCGAGCCGATGCAGGACTCCCTGACACATCTTCCGCTTCGGCTGCCCGCCCCACAGCGGCCTCGGCGCCGGCCTGGGCCGCATCCTCATGGCCATACGGCTTGGAGTCCATCCGCGAGGCAGCCTTCCTCTTTCGCGGACCGAACCGACTCACCCCATGACTGCCGCGATCTTCTGAGCACCGTTCGAGCTCACAGAGCAGCGGAAGCTACACGCTCACCTGACGGGCACTCACTGATCTCTGTGACGAATCTGCAGGTCAGAGGGGCTCGACGAGCTAATCGTCAGGCTCTATACTCGACAAGTCACACGGCCAGGGAGCCACCTCAACTCTTTCCAGATACAGCTCCAGCGCAGAGTTGATAATTCCGAATTCAGGAAACACAGAAAGGCGGTCTCGAGGCAATGGCAAGTACGCCGCCCAGCGGAGTCCGGGCGAGCCGAGACCGCAGAAAGTCTAATTCCGCAGGAGAAGCAAGCGGGAGTCCCACAGCTGTCGAAGTTCCACTGTTCGATGAGGTCCCAAACGCCTTGCTTCCCGCAGAATATGCCTCGGAGTTCAGGAAAGCCGAGCAGCCCACCGTAGAAGTGCAGGTCGGGGATGCCCGAAACGTAGCCCTAGGCGATGACACAGTGGACCTCATCGTCACCTCCCCTCCCTACTACCAGAAGCGAGACTACGGCGTTTCCGGTCAGATTGGGCAAGAGACCACTCCTCGTGCCTATGTGGACGCGATGATGGAGTGCCTGAAGGAGTGGAGGAGAGTACTTCGCCCCACCGGCTCCGTCTTCCTCAACGTGGGCGACTCTTACGTAAAACGCTCCCTCGCCGGGATTCCGAGTCGAATCGAGGCAGCCGCCATTGACGACGGCTGGCTCGTGCGAAATAGGATCATTTGGGCAAAAGATGGTGGCATGCCCGAACCAGCCCGGAACAGGCTGGCCGGCAGGCATGAATACATCATTCACCTGACCCCGCGTCCGACGTATTACTACGATCTTCATGGCTACTCGAACGACGTAGGTAACGGCGCTAACCCGGGCGACGTCTGGCGAATCAATCCCGAACGGAACATGAGTCGCCACCTCGCCCCGTTCCCTACGGAAATCGTCCGCCGTGCAGTCCTGCTCGCCTGTCCACTGGTCGTCTGCGGCAAGTGCGGAACTCCCAGCGAACGGATCATTGAGCGCACTGCCCAACTTGATCCGACACGCCCGCAGGCGCGACGAGCCATGGAACTAGCGAAGGAAGCAGGGCTTACCTCGCGGCACATCGCGGCCATCCAAGCGACGGGGGTGTCCGACGCCGGCAAGGCCCTCAAGGTACAAACAGGAACCGGTAGAAACGCGGCCGATGTTCAAGCCCTGGCCGCGGAAGCAAAGAAAGCTCTCGGGGGCTACTTCCGAGAATTCACCTTTGCGCAGAAGCGCACGACAGGTTGGACGCGCTGCCAGTGCCCTGAAGACGCCCCGCTGCAACGTGGCGTGGTCCTCGACCCATTCATGGGTACTGGCACTACGCTGAAGACCGCTTTCGCAATGGGCCGTACTGCTGTTGGTGTTGACCTCAATCCGATCACCGACAGCAAGTTCGCCGAGGTAACGGGCCAAGGCAGAAATACCAGCTGACATGCCAGGGTGCGGGCCGGGAAGTCCAATCAGGACTCCCGGCTTCGCACCCATACTTGTCTGCTACAAGGCTGGCGACGCAAAAGGCACACCCGCGAGGATCATCTTCGCCAGCTCATGAAATCCTGCGACGTTTCCTTCAGGCCGCTCCGGGTCAACGCCGATGGCGAGTACGCGCCCACCGACCTGAGACGTGAAATCGTAGAACTTCTGCGGAATGGGACGCGGAGTGTAGTAGATGATTGCACCCTGACCCGTTTCACCAAGCCCGGCATTGGAGAAGTACCCCAGCATTTTGTAGATCTCTTCTGTTGGCACTCCAGATCGTTTTCTCAGTTTCGGATCAACATAAAATACATTGTCGCCGACAATCACTGTGAAATCTGGCCTACCTCCAAGTCGCCCGCCTGGACGCTTCCAGGCCACTTCTGCACCAACAGCCGTTTTTGCCAAGTCGTACTGAAAGCGGACAGCAACATCCGTCTCACCGGCAGCCCATGAGAATACGGGCAGCTTGGAGAATTCTTCAACTTCCGGAAGATCCTGGCCAAGCAACTTTGAAATAGTGCCAGCCATCTCTCCTAGAGACCAGAGCTCGAACAGGGTCGCATCAAACGACGAGTCATAGAAAAGCCACGCCAGCTCGCCCGGATCAAAGGTTGGCGGCGAAGCTGACATGATCCGACGCACCCATGAGGCCAACAGCTCGTACGGTTCTCGATTCCCCACATGGCCAGCGTCAAGGCGCCCGTCTACGTTTTCCAGGACGGCGAGAGCCCATTCTCGGCTACCCATTCGCGCAACCTCACCGCGATGCTCTGAGAATTCCGGCGAAAACGAGAGTGCTGCGAGGCGTTCCAGCAGCGCATCAGCTTCTTGACACTCCCTGCTGCCGACTGGCGCAGCAGCCGCCACCAGAGCCTGCTCGATCTCAGTCTCCACCCAAGCAAGTGAGTAGCACGCAAGAAGGTTTTCGGGTGTACGCGAGGAACGTTCGACTCTCAATACGGGATAAATAGACGGAACTCGGACTTCAGCCCGCCGAGTCGCCCATCGCGCTACGTCGAGCCTTCCTGCTAGTGCGCCTACGGAATCACTTCGTTTTACGCGGTAACGGAAGTTCGGGCGATCGAGAACCGACTCGAGTATCGTGACCAAGCTCAGGCCGGCAGCGAGGGACACTCTAAGCCTCAATCCGGAAAGAGCCCGAGCCGGTGATCCTGGTTCGCCGTAATCTCCTCCCGCCACTCCTCCGCTGGCCTCCGTCAACTTCTCTCGAAGCCCACGCGAAAAATACGTGCCGATGAGAGGAAGCGCGCCATAAGTGGCTGCAGCCCTCCCCTCCTCACTGAAGTAGCCATTAGACTGCCAAGAATCAGCTACTCGGCTTTCACTCCCCACGCCTACCGCACCGATTGTGTGTTGCGTAGATGACGGATGGCACGACGAGTTTCACTGAGCGCGCTCTGCTGGCTGTCAAAATACTGCTGCACTTGCAAGATGTGAGAAGCCCGCAGAGTGCTCATTTGAGGCACAATGCGGTCGGCGAACGCAGCATCAAGCGCCCTCCGCAGGTCGTCTTCTTGAACGTCAGGCACTGCAGCCATGGTCAGCAGCACAGCCTTCCAAAGATCTACTGCCTGGGCGCTGCCAATCGGCCAGGAAAGCTCTTGCCCATCGGCACTTCCCGTCTTGCCGTATCGTAGCCACTGGAAGATTCCGACGATCGTATCCTGAATCGAGGAGATAGCCGTCTTGGCCTTACCTTCGGGTGCACCGTTAAGCATCTCAGGGTACTGCCTACCCAACCATGCGGATGCTTGGCGGCGGCAGAGATCAACCTCTTCCTCAACCTGAGCCTCCTCAGGGACGCCTACATAAACAAACTGGAAGCGCCGAGTTAGCCCCTGCGAGATCGAATTAACAAACGATGTATCCACATCGTTCATGGTTCCAATGATGCGAAACCTCCCTGGAACCCAAAGAAGACGTCTCGCTGGCTCCTGCTCAAACCAAAGATCAATGGGCGTCGACCGCAGGTGCCCACCGTCAGTGGACGAGAGCACGGTGTACAAGCCGCCTACAGCACGATCAATATCCGACCGGTTCAGCTCATCGATGATCAGCCAGCTGGAGGTGGTACTCGAATCGCTTGAAGAGCCATCTTCCTCGTCTTCTTGCATCTTCTTCGCGCAAGCTAGTGCTGCCGTTGGCACGACGCCCAGCACGGGCTCGAGAGATCCGTTATTTGTCGGGCGCAACCCGCCTATTACTTCGTACGTAGTCCAGTCAGCGGTAGCCGTCGTGATCAGAGTATCCGCTGAAAAGGCCTCGGCAAGTAGACGTGCCAGCGTGGTTTTGCCAGTTCCGGGCGGGCCTTGAAGTACAAGATTGCCGGACAGTAGGGCGACGACACACCGCTCAATCAGAGAATCTTCGTCCGGCAGAATGAGGTCGCGCTCGTCAGCAAGTGACTTCACGACCTCAACCATCGCCCTAATGTCGGCTCCGACAAAGGACCGAGTCGAGTAATCTCGCGTCCACTCGTAGCCTTCAGTGGAGCTCGAATCGACTTCTGCCGGGTTGACTACGGCCGTTTCCTTGGGCGAGATTGGAGGCTCCAGGAGAAGTCCGAGCTCCTGGCTGGCAGGTTCCAACTGGAGGGGAATCGCATCTTCTAGAGACATGTCACCAAAGAGCTCATCCATCTCTTCTGTGGAGAGATGAAACTTATCGCGAAATTGCTTTACAAGACCTGCGACCGCCAGCTCAACACCGTCAGGGAAATCTTGTCGATCCCGGAGGAACCAGGCGATAGAGTCCACCAGCGGAAGCTTCTTCCCCTTCAATTGCTGAACGAGAATCTTCGCCCATTCGGCGCCAGTGCCTGGCTTTAGCGCAATATGGACACTAGGCCCGTCCTTGCTGACACTAAGGACTGCCAACAACTTCTTATTGGGGCGCTCAAGTGTCGTCTTCAAACTACCGACTGGCCAACCACCGTTCTTCTGGTCCTTGTTCCAGCGGCCACTGAACGGTTCATACCATTTGTACGGTTCCCTGCCAGCTGCGCCGAAAAGATCATCGCAGGCCTCCCTCATGGCCTGGTTACTGATGGTCAACGTCTTCCCGTGCTCCAGGCCCATACGCTTCAGGACCAGCAGCTTGGCCACGTCCGAGCCGGCCCGGGCAGTGCCCACCGACGACAAGGCATCGGCTGCTTGGATCACACGCTCGGCTGAGATCTGCGCCACACAAACTCCATCTGACTCAGTTGACCAGCAGGAGACAAGCTCAGCTTGCTTCCAAAGCGATCATCGAAGCACACAAACCGCTGCTTTGGGCGAGTTCGGCTGACAGACGACGAGCTCGGGAATGGTCACCGCCCGCAAGCCCGCATCGCAGGGCCTCTGCACGTCGGCGGAGCTTGCGCGCAGTGGCTCGCGCGACGGGATGATGCCAGCTCAGCCGAGGTAGGGGTACGCGCCGCCGACGTTGGCGTCGTTTCTCTCTGTGGGCTACGCCCGCGATGCTGGCGCTACACCATGCTCCAGATAGACAGTGTTGCCGTCCACCCGGGCCTGGATGGCGGCCACGACTCGACGCGCCAGGCGAGGGATGGTGAGCTCCGTTACCTGGTCGGCGTTGTGGAAGTCGTAGCCGCGGAGCTCGTCGGCTTGTAGTGCGATCTGGCGGCAGTCATCTGCGCTCAGGCGGCCGCCGTCGAAGAGGTAGAGGACCTTGTCCCCCTCGCCCGGGTTCGGCGCCCAGTCCACGACGAGGAGGCGGCCGATGTGCGGTTTGATGCCGAGTTCCTCCTGGACCTCACGCACACAGGCCGCTCGAGGCGACTCCCCCTCCTCAACGTAGCCCCCAGGGATGTCGCGGTAGTCCTTGTAGGACGGCTCGACGAGGAGGACTCGATCGGCTTCGTCGAAGAAGAGAGCGCCGGCTGCCATGCGCGGGCGGGCCATCTTCGCTTCGTGCTCGTTCTCGCTCACGGATCGGACTCTAGCTGCCCGCGACGATGCCCAGTCTGCGGGCCAGGTCTGCGACGGGATGGGCAGGCCGGCCCCTGGTGCCGCGTATCCAGCCGATGACCAGTTCTCGGCTCAGGTAGTGGTGGCGGACCTGCTCGGGGGCCGCCTGTTCCGCTTCCAGCAGGACGGCCAGGGCTTCGTCAGTGCGGTTCCAGGAGCTCAGTGCCCTGGCGACTTCGAGGCTGTGCCGTACGCGCCGCTCCACGGGCAGGCCGGTCGTGTCGATTCGTGAGCCCAGGTCCGCGGCGATCTGGATGTCGCCGAGTTCGCCGGCGGTGGCCACGCAGTGGATCGCCACGTTGGTCGGGCCGAAGGCCGTCCACATGTGATTGGCGTCGGCGCCGAGTCGTTGCGCCGCCTCGTTTGCCTCGCGGAGGAATGCCTGCGTGGTCGCCCGGTCTTCTGCACGTGCGGCGGCCATCGCGCCTGTGAGGAACAGCGTGCCGTACACCGAGAGGTACTCATCGTTGGCGTTGCCGAGCTCGGGCTGCATGACAGCTGCCGCGTCGTTCACCAGCTGGACCGCGGCTGTGAAGCGTCCGGTGGCCAGGAGGCAGTGCGTGACCGCTCGGAAGAGCGATCCCGTGACTTCACTGCGGCCACTGTGCTGCGCTGCTGCCAGACCGCGGTCCGCGGCGATCCACGCCAGCTCGGACTCTCCGACCTTGCCCAGCACCATGGCCGCCCCGTGGTAGGCGAGAGCGAGCAGGGCGTGTGCTTCCTCCGCCTCGTGCCCCGTGTAGGCGCGGGACGCGACGAGGGCATCGGCCAGTACGAGGGGGAGACGTCGGGTGGCGAAGCCGTACCGAGACGCCTGGTAGGCATCGAGCACGTCGCCCACGTCGCCGCGGAGGTCCTGTACGGCGGGTGGTTCCTCGTCGCTGGCCGCTCCAAGTAAAGGGGCGAGCTGCTTGTAGTCCATGAGCGTTTCCCGCAGCGCGGGAACCGTGCGGTGGCCGCTGTCGGCTGACCACTCCATGAGAGCCGGCTCGGCGAGCAGGTCTCCGAGGGAGACGTCGAGGGCGTCGGCGAGTGAGGTGATCACCGAGAGGCGATCGAGCTCGATCCGGTTGTTCTCCGCTTTGCTCAGCCAGTCCGTGGTGCGGCCGACAAGGCCGGCCAGTACCTCTTGGGAGAGGCCGCGCCGGCGCCGGTACCAGGCGACGCGCTCGCCGATGGTCAGGTTCTCTGTCATACCTCGCATGTCCTGATCATCACCTCGTGGCCGAAGTGAACCCCGGAAGGTTTTTCCGGGGTGTCACCGGGCGCCCTGGCTACTGTCGCAGCAGACCGAGAACACTGCTGGGAGATGCGAACAACTCGTTCTGCATCGACTGGCTTTGGCTAACGATGCTCGTCCGTTCCGCCCGTCTTCTTCAGGCAGAGAGATCGGAGATGGCCCAGCCATGACGCCCGCACCGCGAGATCCCGAAGGAGCGGTCCAGGCCGTATCGCAGCGCCCCGTGACCGTCGAAGCCGCAGCCGGCTGGAGTTCGCTGCCGGAGTGGCTCACGGTCCGCGCGCTGGTAATCGACACTGGCACCGGCCGCCGGGGTGAGGTGCAGCCGTGGCCCTACTACTCCGAGAGGCCACCTACCAGTGCCTGGCTGCGGCCGGAGGGCGGCGGGAAGGAGTGGATGGCGCCGATCGACGGCCTCAGGCCGGCCCACGGCGATCCGGCCGCGTGAAGCCTCAGCAGCTGTGGCAGCGGTTCGAGTGGGGGAGCGGGAGCTGCTTCCGCTGCGAACGGCTTGAAGTCGAGGTGACCGTCATCGGCTCCATCGTCGTGGGCGACGTCGAGGTCGAGATCCACGCGTGCAGGAAGTGTGTTTTCCGCCTGGAACAGCTGCACTGGGTCCTCGTCGGACGACAGTCTCGGCCACTTGGCCGATAACCCTTCTATCTGTCAACTAACTTGCACAGAAGGGGCTTTCGCCGCCGGTAACCTCAGGCGGACGAGGCGCTGAGCGCCCGTCATATGGCTTGCCTGAAAGCTGAAAGGGAATCGATGGCCCAGGATCAGGAAAACACCGTGGAGCGCACGCTCGTCCTCCTCAAGCCCGACGCTCTGGTCCGCGGCTTCGGCGGGAAGATCATCGCCCGCTTCGAGGACGCGGCTCTGAAGATCGTCGGCGTCAAGATGAAGCAAATGGACGCCGAGTTCACCCGGCGCCACTACTTCGACCTGGAGGAGCGGCTCGGCCCGGAGGTCTACAACCTCACCGCGACCTTCATGCAGCAGGGTCCGGTCATCGCGCTCGTCCTGGAGGGCTTCGACGCCGTCGCGACGGTCCGAAAGATCGTCGGCAGCACGTACCCAAACGACGCCCCCGCCGGAACGATCCGTGGCGACTTCTCGCACTACAGCCGCGGCGCCAGCGCCGCCTCCGGGAAGGCCGTGGCGAACCTCGTGCACGCCTCGGGCAACAAGGAGGAGGCCGACATGGAGGTGGACCTCTGGTTCGACAAGGACGAGCTCCACAACTACCGCACCCTCGCGGAGATCTTCACGTACTGAGCCCGGACCGATGTCACCTATCGGCTGTCGACGCGTTGAACACCACCAGGCACCACCGTAGGAGAGAAGACATCATGAGCAACCCGACCCGCGTCGCCTCCGTAGCCGAGCTGGAGAACGTCTTTCAGCAGGAGCTGGCCACCGACCTCTGGGCCGCGGCGGAGACCGCCTTCGCTCTCGCCACCCGCAGCCGTGACATCGGCGACTGGGCCAAGTCCCGTGAGTGGGCCAAGCAGTGCCTGACCCTGCTGGCCGGCTTCCCGGACGAGACCGAGGGCGACGTCGCCACCAAGCGGGTGTCCGTCGGCGGGGTCCCGCTGCCGAACTACCTGCACGAGGGCGTCGTACGCGACCGCTTCGGCGACCTCGACTGACGTACAACCACGGCGGCGGTGCGGCACGCGGCCGCGGACCGCACCCCGCCGTTCGCTGATCAACCACACATCGCATCCAACCGAGCCACCCCCATGCGTGGCCTGGCTCGGGCGGATCACCCATGCCCGATTCCGGAAGGGAGCCCCTGTGGCCATCGAGATCGAGATGCGCGCCCGGTTCGACAAGGACGCCTACGACCAGCTCCTCGACCGCCTCACTGCGGAGGCCGAAGACGTCGGCTGCGACGACAAGAACATCTTCTTCTACGTGCTCCCGGACCAGCTGCTGAAGGTCACCGACAACGTGGCCGCCGGCTCGGCGAAGGTCACGCTCAAGGCCAGCAAGATCGGCCAGGGCTCCGCCTTCCCCGAGACGGAGATCGCCATCGGGCGCGAGGACGTGCCTGCCGCGGTACGGATCTTCAACGCCCTCGGCTTCGAGGGCACCATGCACCAGGCGTTCAACCAGCGGCACAACTTCCGCTTCCGCGGCGTCGAGATCGCCGTGAAGTGGAGCGAGGCCTGGGGCCACCACGCCGAGTTCGAGGTGCTCCTGGACGAGTCCGCGGGGACCACGGCACAGGAGGAGGCCGCCGCCCGCATCCGCAACGTCGCCGACGAGCTCGGCATCCGCCTGATGACCGAGGAGGAGCTCGCCGACTTCACGGCCGCCTTCGAGGCCGCCGAGCAGGAGCGCAAGGAGAAGGACGCGGCCACCGTCGCCGCGCCCGCCAGCTAGGCATTCGCTGTCGTAGACCACCACGAGGAGGTGGGTCCGATGAGCACGACCTCGCCGGCCGACAGTCTGGTCGAGCTGGCTGCACGCAAGCAGCTCCCGCATCACCAGTACACCGATCCCGCCACCGTACGCTGGATCACCGCCAATCGGCCGGACTTCCCCGACGGCCCGCCTCCTCCCACCCTCCGGCCGAGCTCGCAGGAGATCGTGACCCGCGCGGCCATCCCCCGCGACTGGCTCGCCGAGCCCAAGTGCCATGACTCCCTCCACGGAGTCCGGCACGCCATGCGCACCGCCGCCCTGGCGGCGCTCCTGGCCGAGGCCACAGGGCTCAGCGGCAACGACACCGCCACCCTCATCCTGGCCGCGGCGGTCCACGACTGCCGCCGCCTCCACGACAAGGACGACCGCGGCCACGGCGCCCGGGGAGCCATCTGGCTCACGGACAACGCCGACACCATCTGGAGCCACTTCGGACTCACCCCGACACCCAGCCGCATCGCCGCCGCCGGCACAGCCGTCCGCCTCCACGACGTGCCGTACGAGCATTTCTCCCCGGACGACCGCACCGACCACAGCCGCGCCGAGACGATCAGCGACCTGCTGAAGGCCGCCGACGCTCTGGACCGCTACCGGTTGCCCAAGCTCACCTGGTGGCCTGACCCCGCCCAGATCCACTGCGAGGCATTCGACGACTTACGCGCCACAGCCTTCGAGCTCGTCATCCGCTCCGAGTCGGCGTGGCTGGCGGGGGCGAGTAGCGCGGACGCCGTGTTCACCGGGCTGGCACAGCTGGAGCTGATCAGCTGATGGACTTCATCGACGCCTACGAGCAGTGGGCCGACGCCCACGCGTTCTTCGACACCACGCTCATCCCGAGCCCCGCCGACGTCCAGGATCCGCTCGCGAGCCAGACCGCGGCGTGGGAGGACCGCTTGGTCGACACCCCCAACGGCCGACTGCTTCGGGACAACGCGCTCTTCCGCGCGCTGAGCGGGGACGGCAAGCTCCACCTCCTCCACGTCACGCACGCCCTGGAGCAGATCAGCGAGCACGGCACGCTCTACCCCTCCGGTGGCTGCCTGGTCGGCAGCGTCTACTGCGCGCCCCTCACAGCGACCGAGCGCGGCTTCCGCATGCACAACCTCGGCGAGTACATCCTGACCAAGGAAGCCCCTGCCTTCGCCGCCAAGGCCAACGCCTCGGGGCGGACGCCCACGCCGCTGATCTTCGAAGTGACTCTCCCGTCGCAGGCGTACCGGGGGCTGGCCGGCGTGGACTACCTCCGCCTCGGCTCGATCCACCTCCAGATCTACATCCGCCTGGAGTACCTGCTCTCCAAGACTGAACGCCACCAGCTGCGCGAGACCATCGTCAGCCGGATCAAGAACTCCACAGCCTTCCTCGCCCTGGCGGCTGCCGTCGCCTACAAGGGCGCGGCCGTCCAGTCCGACAGGTTTCTGCGGCTGCTGGACGAGACGATCCCCCGCCTGCCGATCCTCGGCTATGTGTACTTCGAGGCTCTGGCCGAGTACCTGATGCTGCACTCCGCCACCCCTGGTACGCGTGAGCGGGCCGAGCGCGGCGAGTTCGACAACTGGCTCTACAAGGAGATGTTGTTCGCGTCCTTCCCGGATATGGCGGGCAAGTTCGACCTGGCCAAGTTCCGGCCGTCGCCCGCTGACCTGGCCGCGCTCCTCGCGCGGATCGACCCGGGCCTCGACGTGCGCCACGCCCGTAGCTACCTGACCGAGCGGATCAGCCACCTGGTCGCGGTCCGCCTCTTCACGCCCGGGCAGGTACCCGAGGCCTGGCACCGCACCCGCTGGGAGTTCGACAGCCTCTCCACCCAGCTCGGGCCACTCCTCGGCCACCTCATCCACCGGGAGCTGCGCACCTTCGGCCGGTACCCGGACTTCTACTTCTACTTCGACCAGCACAAGGCGCTACAGGCGTGGAACTACTGGAACCACATGGACATCATCACGCCCTTCAACGGGACCATTCCGAAGGGCGAGATCGGCATCAACCCCGCGTACCCGGACCTGGCGTACCGGGTCTGGCGAGCTGAGCAGGACGACAGCGGCCGCCTCCAGCCCGCCGAGGAGCTCAACCTGACCATCGCCCCGCGCCTGGTCGACATCAAGTACACGCTCATGCGCAACAACCAGTGGACCGCCTCGGCCGCTGGCACCGCCTGATGCGAGAGGACACCGCTCCGATGAACGCCCACCGCACGAACGGCACCTCCATCGACCACCTCGGCGAGCAGATCACCACGCTCCTCGCCGACCCCGCGACCACACACGGCCTGGCCCGGACGCTCCGCGCCGCGGCCAAGGAGATCGAGCTCAGCCGGTACCACAGGGTCAGCCAGAGGGCCTTCCCCAGCGGCCGGATCGACGCGGCCCCCAAGAACATCCAGGTCGGCGGCGGCGCCCACCGCATCGACGGCTTCTTCAACATCGACGCCGTACCGCCGGCCGACCTGCTGTGGGACGTCCGCGAAGGGCTGCCGCTCCAGGACAGCACGGTGGAGGTGCTGTTCTCCGAGCACTTCCTCGAGCACATCGACTACCCGATCTCCGCCAAGCAGTACGCCCGCGAAGCCCACCGCGTCCTCGCCCCCGGCGGCCAGCTCATCACCGGCGTTCCAGACGCGTCATTCGTCCTCAGCCGGTACCCCGCCAGCCCTCAACAGGCCGAGGAGATGATCGACCGCTGGTACGCCAAGCGGAACTGCCGCGACGACATCAACACCTACCTCGACCTGATCAACTATGTCTTCCGCGACCAGGACGACGACCCCACGTACACCCCGCACCTCTGGGCCTACGACCTCGACAAGCTCCGCCAACTGTTCACGGAGGCGGGCTTCAAGACCGTCGAACCGTGGCAGTTCGACGCCACCATGGCCAACCCGAAGCGCGAATGGGCCAGCGTCTACGTCATCGCGACCAGGTGACCTGCGTCTCGGCCAGTCCAGGCCACCTGGTCACTGCCGGGTGGAAACGGGCAGAGGAGAAAACGTTCAAGGGCCCGAGGCCTGGGGGCTACGCGGCGAAGGTTTCGTGGCGTGCCTGGAGCGCCCGGTAGGGGGCGAGGGCACGGCGAGCCTCGGCCGGGATCGGGCTCCCCGTAGCCGCCACTCGTGCCGCGACTGCCGCGGCCGGTTGCCTGCCGGTCAGCTGGCGCTGCTCGACTGGCGGGGTGAGGCTGGCAGCAACGGCTTGGCGGCCGGCCCGGATCTCGGCCAAGTAGGCGACCGTGTCATCGGGGTCGGCTTCCGGGACTGGGTCGACGTGTCGCTGGAGGAGCTCGGCGCGGCGGGGGGCCCAGGCCCTGAGGATGTCGGTCGGTTCAATAGACCGGTACTGCGCGGTGCGGTCGCTCCCTTGCTGCTCGTAGAAGCGGTCCACGGCGTGGACCGCGTCCCAACGGACCGATTCCAGCACAGCAGGGACGCTGGCAAGCGCATCGCCCCACGGCCGGATGAGCTCAGCAGCCTGTTGGTGCGTGGACATCAGGCGACGCAGGCGGCTGTCGAACGTGCCGGCGTGGTTGAGCAGCGCGGCCACTTCTTGCAGATTCATTCAGACGCCTCCGTCCTGGGGTGAGTGGGACGACGTCCGCGGTCGGATTTGAAGGGAAGGTGCGCTGGTCCAGATCAGCCCAGGCCCGGAGCCAGTAGCGGGCGGACTTGGGAGCGTCTCCGGGGGTGGTGCGGCGGGCGACGACCCCGACCAGGGCGTGTGTGCCGTGGTGCTTGATGAGGTCTTCGAGGTTGTGCTCCTCGCTGGGGCTGAGGTTCCAGTGGACCGTCAGGCCCTCCGCTTGCATTGCGAGCGCGAGCTGGCGGACGGGTTCGCTTCCCACGGAACAGGGAGAGGTCGCGCGCGGCTGCTGTTCTTTGTGTTGCTTCTGGTTACTTGCGTTCTGGGGGCCTGTGACCGGCTCCCTGGGGACCTGTGACAGGTCCCCAACCGGGCCTGATACCGATCCCCTGAGGGCCTCCTGCACACCCGGGCCGGTGAGAGGCCCGGGCTTCTCACCAGCCACACGATCAAGGAGACCTTGCGGCACTCCACGATCACGCTCACTTCGGACACTTACACGAGCCTGCTGCCCGAGGTGGACAGGGCTGCCGCGGAGGGTGCTGCCCGGGTCGTACCCCGGGCTCGGCAGGCGGTGGGCTCGGATACCGCCGCTCACGCATCGCTCACGCACGAGGCCCGAAACGACAGAGTGCCCCGGCCCAGGAAGCCCGGGCGGGGCACTGAAGTCGCTGGTCGAAACGATTCTGCTGACCAGGTCTGCGGTGGGGCGGGTGGGACTCGAACCCACGGCCGACGGATTATGAGTCCGCTGCTCTAACCGGCTGAGCTACCGCCCCTTCACGGCGTGGCGCGTACATGTGTGCGCGCCGTCTGCCGCAGCATAGCCGCTCATACGATCTCCTGCCTCGGATGCCCCGCATGATCGGCTGCGCTCGTTCAGAGAGACCGCGCCGAAGGCTGCCCGGTTCCCCGAGGAGGGCAAAAAGAAAGAGGACCCTCCCGGGTCCTCTCCTCTTCCTGCTCCCCCGACTGGACTCGAACCAGTAACCTGCCGGTTAACAGCCGGCTGCTCTGCCAATTGAGCTACAGGGGACCGCGCTCCCCCGACTGGACTCGAACCAGTAACCTGCCGGTTAACAGCCGGCTGCTCTGCCAATTGAGCTACAGGGGATTGCTGCGGTGCACCGAACAGCCCACCTCCGGCCTTGCCGGGGGGCGAGCGCCCGTTGCGAGTCATAGATTAGCGCAAGCAGGGGGGTGCTCCGCCAATCGGTATCGCAGCAGGCCGGGCACCGAGACAAACGAAGGGTGACAGGCATGCGCTACAAGGTCACGTTCCTCTCCGGAGTGGCCCTCGGGTACGTGCTGGGCACGGCCGCGGGCCGGGAACGGTACGAGGAGATCAAGAAGTCCGCCCGGCGGATCGCGCAGAACCCGGCGGTCCGCAACGCCGCCGAGACCGCCGGGCAGACCGGACGGCAGTTCGCGGGCAAGGCGTTCGCCGTGGTCGGCGACAAGGTGGGCGACGCCGTGCCGGAGTCCGTGGCCAAGCGGGTGCGGTCGCTGCGGGACCGCGGACACGGCACCGAGGACGAGTGGGGCACGAGCAACACCTGAGGCGGCCGGGTCCGGCCCGGCGTGCGGCAGAATTCTCCGCATGGGGATAGTCGCCGGGCTGGACAGCTCTTCCACCTTCACTCGCATCGTCGTCTGTGACACGGATACGGGGGCCGTGCTGCGCCAGGGCTACGCGCCCCATCCACAGCCCACCGGCGAGACCGTCCCCCACGAGACCGACCCACAGGCCTGGCTGCTCTCCCTCGGCGAAGCCGCCGGGGGCGGGCTGCTGGAGGGCGTCCAGGCCATCGGCGTCTCCGCGCAGCAGCACGGCGTGCTGCCGCTGGACGCGCAGGGCGCGCTGGTCCGCCCCGCCCTGGTCGGCAACGACAAGCGCGGTCAGGTCGCCGCGGTCGACCTGGTCGAGGCGCTCGGCGGCAAAGCCGCCTGGGTCGCGGCCGTGGGCTCCGTCCCCCACGCCGCGCAGCCGATCACGAAGCTCGCCTGGCTGGCCCGTAACGAGCCGGAGGCCGCGCGCCGGATCGCGGTGGTGCTGTCCCCGCACGACTGGCTCGTCTGGCAGTTGCTCGGCCGGCCCGCGCGCCGCACCACCGACCGGGCCGGCGCCTCGGGCACCGGCTACTGGTCGGCGGCCACCGGCTCCTACCGCCCCGACCTGGTCGAGCTGGCGCTCGGGCACCAGGCGCTGCTGCCCGAGGTACTCGGCCCCGCCGACGCCGCCGGGATGACCCCCGAGGGGCTGCTGATCTCCGCCGGTACCGGGGAGACCACGGCCGCCGCGCTCGGACTGGGCATCGGGCCGGGGGACGCGGTGGTCTCGCTGGGGGCCTCCGGTTCCGTGATGGCCGTGCACCACGAGGCGCTGTCCGACCCGGGCGGTCTGATCACCTCCCTCGCCGACGCGGCCGGCATGCACCTGCCGGTGGTGAACACGTCCAACGCCGTACGGGCCCTGCGCGGCACCGCCGACATGCTGGGCACCGACCTGGAGGGGCTGAGCGCGCTCGCGCTGAAGTCGACCCCGGGTGCACACGGGCTCGTGCTCCTGCCCTACCTGGAGGGCGAGCGGACCCCGAACCTGCCGCACGCCGCCGGGACCCTGTCCGGGCTGCGCCGGGACTCGATGAAGCCCGAGCACCTCGCGCGGGCCGCCTTCGAGGGCATGCTGTGCGGGCTGGTCGACGCCCTCGACGTGCTGCGGCACCGGGGCGCCCAGATCCGCCGGGTGTTCCTGCTCGGCGCCGCCGCCGAGCTGCCCGCCGTACAGGCCGCCGCGCCGGGGCTGTTCGGGACGCAGGTGGTCGTACCCGCTCCGGCGGACTACGCGGCGCTGGGCGCGGCCCGTCAGGCGGCGTGGGCGCTGGGGGTGCGGCAGGGCACGCTGGCCCCGCACGTCCCGCCGCTGTGGCCGGCCCCGCCTGCCCAGGTGTTCGAGCCGGGCGAGGACTACCCGGCCTGGCAGGCCGTGCGCCAGCAGTACGTGACAACGCGGGAGCAGCTCCACCCGGGGGCGTTCGGGTTCTAGGGCGCGGGCCGCACGGTGGCCTACTCCTTTTGTCCCGGCTTTGCGAAAAGCGGTGGGGATCGGGCCACCGGTTGGCACAAGATGGAGTGAACCCCCCTCGATCTTGCCTACCGGAGCCTGCGCGTGCTCATACGACTGCTGCGGACCCATCTGGGTCCGTACAAGAAACCCATCGCCGCACTGGTCCTGCTGCAACTCCTGCAGACCAGTGCGAGCCTCTACCTGCCCACGCTCAACGCGGACATCATCGACGACGGTGTCGTCAACGGGGACACCGGCTACATCCTGCGCTTCGGCGCGCTGATGCTCGCGGTCTCCCTCGTCCAGCTCGTCTGCAACGCCGGGGCCGTCTACTACGGGGCCCGCACCGCGGCCGCTCTCGGCCGCGACGTCCGGGCCTCCGTCTTCGACCGGGTGCAGAGCTTCTCGGCGCGGGAGATGGGCCAGTTCGGCGCCCCGTCGCTGATCACCCGTACGACGAACGACGTCCAGCAGGTCCAGATGCTGGTCCTGATGACGTTCACCCTGATGGTCTCGGCGCCGATCATGTGCGTCGGCGGCATCGCCATGGCGCTCTCCCTCGACGTGAAGCTGTCGGCCGTCCTGCTCGCGGTGGTGCCCGTGCTGGGCGTCTCGGTCGGGGCGATCGTCTGGAAGACGCGGCCCCTGTTCCGCCAGATGCAGGACCGCCTCGACGTCGTCAACCGCGTGCTGCGGGAGCAGATCACCGGAAACCGCGTCATCCGCGCCTTCGTCCGCGACGGCTACGAAGAGGAGCGGTTCCGCAAGGCGAACACCGGGCTGACCGACGTCTCGCTGGCCTCCGGCAGGCTGCTCGCCCTGATGTTCCCCGTGGTCATCCTGGTCGTGAACATCTCCAGCGTCGCCGTCATCTGGTTCGGCGCGATGCGCGTGGACAGCGGCGGCATGGAGATCGGCCAGCTGACGGCCTTCCTCGCCTACCTGATGCAGATCGTGATGGCCGTCATGATGGCGACCTTCATGTTCATGATGGTGCCGCGCGCCGAGGTGTGCGCCGAGCGCATCCAGGAGGTCCTGGACACCGAGTCCAGCGTCGTCCCGCCCGCCGAGCCGGTGCGTACGCTCGCCCGGCGCGGGCGGCTGGAGCTGCGCGGCGCCGACTTCCGCTACCCGGGCGCCGAGGCCCCGGTGCTGCGGGGGGTGGACCTGGTGGCCCGCCCCGGCGAGACCACCGCGGTGATCGGCTCCACCGGCAGCGGCAAGTCCACGCTGCTGGGGCTGGTGCCCCGGCTGTTCGACGCGACCGGCGGCGAGGTGCTGGTCGACGGGGAGGACGTACGCCGGATCGAGCCGGAGCTGCTCGCCCGGACGGTCGGCATGGTCCCCCAGAAGCCGTACCTCTTCTCCGGGACCATCGCCTCCAACCTGCGCTACGGGCGCCCGGACGCGACCGACGAGGAGCTGTGGCGGGCCCTGGAGGTGGCGCAGGCCAAGGACTTCGTGTCCGAGCTGGAAGGGGGGCTGGAGGCGCCCGTCACCCAGGGCGGGACGAACGTCTCCGGCGGCCAGCGGCAGCGTCTGGCGATCGCCCGGACGCTCGTGCAGCGCCCCGAGATCTACCTCTTCGACGACTCCTTCTCGGCCCTGGACTACGCCACGGACGCGGCGCTGCGCGCGGCGCTCGCCCTGGAGACCGAGAACGCGACGGTGGTCATCGTCGCCCAGCGGGTCTCCACGATCCGCGACGCCGACCGGATCGTCGTCCTCGACGAGGGCCAGGTGGTGGGCGAGGGGCGCCACCACGAGCTGATGGCCGGCAACGAGACCTACCGGGAGATCGTGCTCTCCCAGCTGACGGAGGCGGAGGCCGCATGAGCGGGCCCGGAGGACGGATGATGACGGGGCCGGGCCAGCGGTCCATGGACTTCAAGGGGTCCGGCAAGCGACTGCTGGGCCAGCTCGCGCAGGACCGGGCCAAGCTGGGGGGCATGGTCGCGGCCGTGGTCGGCAGCGTCGGCTGCGCGGTGGTCGGGCCGAAGATCCTCGGGGAGGCCACCGACCTGGTGTTCTCGGGGATCGTCGGCCGGCAGATGCCGGACGGCCTGACCAAGCAGCAGGCGCTGGACGGGCTGCGCGACAAGGGCCAGGGCGGGATGGCGGACATGCTGTCCGGCACCGACTTCACCCCCGGGCGGGGCATCGACTTCGGTGCCGTCGGGGTCATGGCGCTCTGGGCGCTGGTGGTGTTCACCCTGGCGGGCCTGCTGATGCTGGTCGCCACGCGGCTGTCGAACCACGTGATGAACGGCACCGTGTACCGGATGCGCGAGGAGCTCCAGGCGAAGCTGTCGCGGCTGCCGCTGTCGTACTTCGACCAGCAGAAGCGCGGCGAGGTGCTGAGCCGGGCGACGAACGACATCGACAACATCGGCCAGACCCTCCAGCAGACGATGGGCCAGCTGATGAACTCGCTGCTCACGATCGTCGGCGTGCTGGTGATGATGTTCTGGATCTCGCCGCTGCTGGCGCTGGTCGCGCTGGTGACCGTACCGCTGTCGGTGGTGGTCGCGGCGAAGATCGGCAAGAAGTCGCAGCCGCAGTTCGTGGCGCAGTGGAAGAGCACGGGCGCGCTGAACGCCCACATCGAGGAGATGTACTCCGGTCACGCGCTGGTGAAGGTCTTCGGGCGGCAGAAGGAGTCGGCGGCGGTCTTCGCCGAGCAGAACGAGGAGCTGTACCGGGCCTCCTTCAAGGCACAGCTGGTCAGCGGCATCATGCAGCCGGCGATGTTCTTCATCTCGAACGTCAACTACGTGCTGGTCGCGGTCGTCGGCGGTCTGCGGGTGGCCTCGGGCAGCCTGTCGATCGGTGACGTGCAGGCCTTCATCCAGTACTCGCGCCAGTTCTCGATGCCTCTGTCGCAGGTGGCGTCCATGGCGAACCTCGTGCAGTCGGGCGTCGCCTCGGCGGAGCGGGTCTACGAGCTGCTGGACGCGCCGGAGCAGGAGCCGGACGTCGAGGTTCCGGAGCGTCCGGAGAAACTGCGCGGCCAGGTCACCCTCGACAAGGTGGCCTTCCGCTACGAGCCGGACAAGCCGCTCATCGAGAACCTCTCGCTGTCGGTGGAGCCGGGCCAGACGGTCGCCATCGTCGGCCCGACGGGCGCCGGCAAGACGACGCTGGTCAACCTGCTGATGCGGTTCTACGAGGTCACGGGCGGGGAGATCGCCCTGGACGGGGTGGACATCGCGAAGATGACCCGCGAGGAGCTGCGCGCCGGGATCGGCATGGTGCTCCAGGACACCTGGCTGTTCGGCGGCACGATCGCGGAGAACATCGCCTACGGCGCCTCGCGCGAGGTAACGCGCGCCGAGATCGAGGAGGCCGCGCGGGCGGCGCACGCGGACCGCTTCGTCCGCACCCTGCCGGACGGTTACGACACGGTGCTGGACGACGAGGGCGCGGGGGTCAGCGCGGGTGAGAAGCAGCTGATCACCATCGCGCGGGCGTTCCTGTCGGACCCGGTGATCCTGGTGCTCGACGAGGCGACGAGCTCGGTGGACACCCGTACGGAGGTGCTGATCCAGAAGGCGATGGCGCGGCTGGCGCACGGCCGTACGTCCTTCGTGATCGCGCACCGGCTGTCCACGATCCGCGACGCCGACGTGATCCTGGTGATGGAGAGCGGCTCGATCGTGGAGCAGGGTACGCACGAGGAGCTGCTGGCGGCGGACGGCGCGTACGCGCGGCTGTACGCGGCGCAGTTCGCGCAGGCGGTGGCCGAGGTCGACTGACCGGCAGCGTGGACCGCGGCTCCGGCCGTGCGGGTGGGGGCGTCCTTCGCGGCGCCCCCTTCGCGTTTCAGTCGAGGTAACCGCGCAGCTGGTCGGCGAAGGCGTGGTCGCGCAGCTTGTTGAGGGTCTTGGACTCGATCTGGCGGATGCGTTCGCGGGTCACGCCGAAGATGCGGCCGATCTCCTCCAGGGTGCGGGGCCGGCCGTCGGCGAGCCCGTACCGGAGCTGGACCACCTTGCGCTCGCGTTCGCCGAGGGTGGAGAGCACGGCTTCGAGGTGCTCGCGCAGCAGGAAGAACGCGGCGGATTCCATCGGGGAGGTGGCGTCGCCGTCCTCGATCAGGTCGCCGAGGGCGACGTCGTCCTCCTCGCCGACCGGGGCGTGCAGGGAGACGGGCTCCTGGGCGAGGCGGAGGACCTCCAGGACCCGCTCGGGCGTCAGTTCCAGGTGGACGGCTACTTCTTCGGCGGTGGGTTCGTAGCCGCGTTCCTGGAGCATGCGGCGCTGGACGCGGACGACGCGGTTGATGAGCTCGACGACGTGGACGGGGACGCGGATGGTGCGGGCCTGGTCGGCGAGGGCCCGTGACATCGCCTGCCGGATCCACCAGGTGGCGTACGTGGAGAACTTGTAGCCGCGGGCGTAGTCGAACTTCTCGACGGCCCTGATGAGTCCGAGGTTGCCCTCCTGGACCAGGTCGAGCATGGTCAGTCCGCGTCCGACGTAGCGCTTGGCCACGGAGACGACGAGCCGCAGGTTCGACTCGATGAGGCGGCGTTTGGCCATGCGGCCCATGACGACGAGTTTGTCGAGGTCGACGGCGAGCTGGGAGTCGAGGTCGGCGGCGCCGGCGAGTTTCTCCTCGGCGAAGAGGCCCGCTTCCACCCGCCGGGCGAGTTCGACCTCTTCGGCGGCGGTGAGCAGCGGGATCCTGCCTATCTCGCGCAGGTACTGGCGGAAGAGGTCCGCGGAGGGCCCGGCCCCGGTGCCGCCGTCCCGGCCGCGCGAGCGCTGCGGGGGCACCGGTGCGATGAGTTCGAGGACCTCGGGCTCCTCTTCCCCGGCGTCTTCCACGGTTTCGGCCTCCGGATCCGGATCGGAGGCGTCGTCCGCGGGGCGGCTCGCGTTCACGGTCAGGGTCTGGGTCTGCACGGGGGCGACCTCCAGGGCTCCGAGGACGGTGGCACCGCACCTCAGTGTGGGGTACGGCACATCGCTGCCACGAGGGGCGTGCGGGCACTTTCTGAGCCCGCCGCGTGACGGATGGTTACCCCCTGGCGGGAACCCCGATGCGGACCGGACGCATGTCCGAGCCGGCGGCCGCGTCGGGCCGCCGTCGGGCCCGTCGTGGAGCCGCCGTCGGGCCGTCGTCGGGCCGTCCGGAAGAGGACGGCCGTCATCCGCGGCCGTACGGCGTCCGGGGCGGGGCTACGCGGGCTCCACCCGGACCGCGCAGACCTTGAACTCCGGCATGCGCGAGACGGGGTCCAGGGCCGGGTTGGTGAGGGTGTTGGCACGGCCCTCGCCGGGCCAGTGGAACGGCATGAACACGGTGTCCGCGCGGACGGCGTCCGTGACGCGGGCCGGGGCGACGGCCCGGCCGCGGCGGGAGGTCACCGCGAGCGGGGCGCCGTCGGTCACGCCGAGGCGGGCCGCGAGGCGCGGGTGGAGCTCCACGAAGGGGCCGGGTGCGGCGGCGTTGAGTTCGGGCACGCGGCGGGTCTGCGCCCCGGACTGGTACTGGGCGACGACCCGGCCGGTGGTGAGCAGCAGCGGGTACTCGGCGTCGGGGACCTCGGCGGCGTCGCGGTGCGAGACGGCCGTGAAGCGGGCCCGGCCGTCGTCGGTGGCGAAGCGGTCCAGGAAGAGCCGTGGCTGTCCCGGGGAGCCTTCGGGGCAGGGCCAGAAGACGCCCTGCTCGGCTTCGATGCGGGCGTAGGAGATGCCCGAGTAGTCGGCGGGGCCGCCTTCGGAGGCGCGGCGCAGTTCGCCGAAGACCTCCTCGGGGTCGGTGGGGAAGCCCTTCTCCACGCCGAGGCGTGCGGCGAGCCCGTGCAGGACCTCCAGGTCGCTGCGGACCCCGGGCGGCGGGGTCAGGGCGCGGCGGCGCAGCAGGACGCGGCCTTCCAGGTTGGTGGTCGTACCGGTCTCCTCCGCCCACTGGGTGACGGGCAGGACCACGTCCGCGAGCGCGGCAGTCTCGGAGAGGACGACGTCGGCAACGGCGAGGAAGTCCAGGGAGCGGATGCGTTCCTCGACGTGGGCGGCCCGGGGGGCGGAGACCACCGGGTTGGACCCCATGAGGAGGAGGGCCTTGACGTCGCCGCCGAGGGCGTCGAGGAGTTCGTACGCGCTGCGGCCGGGGCCGGGCAGGCTCTGCGGGTCGACGCCCCAGACGCGGGCCACGTGTGCGCGGGCCGCCGGGTCGGTGAGCTTGCGGTAGCCGGGGAGCTGGTCGGCCTTCTGGCCGTGCTCGCGGCCGCCCTGGCCGTTGCCCTGGCCGGTGAGGCAGCCGTAGCCGGAGTACGGGCGGCCGGCGCGGCCGGTGGCGAGGCAGAGGTTGATCCAGGCGCCGACGGTGTCGGTGCCCTTGGACTGCTGCTCCGGTCCGCGGGCGGTGAGGACCATGGCGGAGGAGGGCGCGCAGAACAGCTCGACGGCGCGGCGCAGTTCCGGCACGGGGATGCCGGTGATGCGCTCGACCAGTTCGGGCCAGTGGGCCATGGCGGCGGCCCGGGCGGCCTCCCATCCGGTGGTGCGGCCGGCGATGAACTCCTCGTCGGTGCGGCCCTCGGCGACCACGAGGTGCAGCAGCCCGAGGGCGAGGGCGAGGTCGGTGCCGGGGCGGGGCGCGAGGTGCAGGTCGGCCTGCTCGGCGGTGCGGGTGCGGCGGGGGTCGACGACGATCAGGGTGCCGCCGTTGGCCTTGAGCTCGGTGAGGTAGCGCAGGGCGGGCGGCATGGTCTCGGCCAGGTTGGAGCCGACGAGGATGACGCAGCCGGTGCGCGGGACGTCCTCCAGCGGGAAGGGCAGTCCGCGGTCGAGGCCGAAGGCCCGCTGGTGCGCGGCGGCGGCCGAGGACATGCAGAAGCGGCCGTTGTAGTCGATCTGGGAGGTGCCGAGGGCGACGCGGGCGAACTTGCCGAGGGCGTAGGCCTTCTCGTTGGTCAGGCCGCCGCCGCCGAAGACGCCGACGGCGTCCGGGCCGTGGGCGCGGCGCGTGCGGGCGAGGCCCCCGGCGACGGCGTCGAGCGCCTCCTCCCAGGTGGCCGGGACGAGCGGGCCGCCGGCGTGGGTGCGGATGAGCGGCTCGGTCAGGCGCACCCGGGAGGAGAGCACGGCGGGGGCGGTGCGGCCCTTGCCGCACAGCGCGCCCCGGTTGACGGGGAAGTCGGTGCGCTCCTCGACCGTCACCGTGTCGCCGCCGGGGGCGGGGCGCAGGTTCATGCCGCACTGCAGGGCGCAGTAGGGGCAGTGGGTGGCGGTGGCTTCCGGGGAGCTGTGCATACGGTCCAGGGTGCGGGCGGGGTGTTACGCGGGGGCCTCACCTCGCGTTACACGTGGGGTACGCCGGTCTCCCGGTGCCCGGCCCCGCACGGTGAGCCGCACCCGATGAGGCCCGTCGGCGGCCGGGCGTGGCTAGGCTGGCGGGGCCAGGACTGGAGGACACCATGACCGCCACGCTTCCCGAGTGGCTCTACCCGCCGCGCCCCAGCGGCTGGGAGGCCGACGACCTCGACCGCATCCCGAACCTGCCCCGCCGCACCGAACTGATCGACGGAGCACTGATCTTCATGGTGTCGCCCCAGCGGGCCTGGCACGACCGTGTCGTCCGCCGTCTGACCGCCGCATTGGAGGACCAGGCATCAGAGGAGAGCACGGTCGCGGCGCAGATGACCGTGCGCCTGAGCGTGAAGAGCCGCCCCGAGCCCGATGTCATCGCAGCGACCGTCACCTACGACCCGGACCGGACCTGCTTCCTGCCGGAGGACGTCGCGCTGGTCGTCGAGGTGGTCTCCGACGAGTCGCAGGAGCGGGATCGGGAGACGAAGCCCTTCAAGTACGCCCGGGCCGGGATCCGGCACTTCTGGCGCATCGAGGAGGAACACGGCCTCCCGGTGGTGCACGCCTACGAGCTTGACGACACGACCCGCACCTACGTCCCCACCGGTATCCACCGGGAGCACCTCAAGACGAGCGTGCCCTTCGGCATCGACATCGATCTTGCACGCCTCGCGCGGTGAGACCGGCCTACTGTCCGGTCAGGTACCTCACCGTCAGGCCGGCCGTCCAGCCGCCGTCCACGGCGAGCTCGGCGCCCGTCACGTAGCCGGCGGCGTCGGAGAGGAGGAAGGCGACGGCGGCCGCGATCTCCTCCGGGACGCCGACGCGGCCCAGTGGGGCCCCGGGGTAGTTGCCCTCGCCGGCCCGGATGCCGACGGGGGCGGTCATCGGGGTCAGCGTCATGCCGGGGTGGACGGAGTTGACGCGGATCCTCGCCTCGGCGAGCTCGACGGCACCGATCTTCGACAGCCCCCGCACCCCCCACTTGGAGGCCCCGTACCCGGCGGTGAGGGCGAGTCCCGTGAGGCCGGCCGCGGAGGAGATGTTGACGATGGAGCCGCCGCCGTTCGCCCGCATCAGGGGTATCGCGGTCTTGATCCCGATGAACACACCGACCAGGTTGACCTCGACGACCTGGCGGAAGTGCTCGACGCTCTCGTGTTCCAGGAACTGGCCGGTGGGGATGCCGGCGTTGTTCACCAGTCCGTCGATCCGGCCGAACTCGGCGGCCGCGTACTCCAGCGCCGCCCGCCAGTCGGTCTCGCTCGTCACGTCGTGCCGCAGGAAGCGGGCCGCGTCGCCGAGCCTGGCGGCGGTCTCGGCGCCCTCGTCCTCCAGCAGGTCGGTGATCAGCACCCGGCCGCCCCCGTCGACGACCGCCTGCGCGGCCGCCGCGCCCAGGCCCCGGGCCCCACCCGTGATGACGACGGCCTTGCCGCTCAGATCGACCACAGCCCCCACGCTCCACCCCCACCGCGGATACTCCGCATATGACTAATAGGCATACGCCGATCCGCGGTGTCAGTCTGCCAGAGCTGCCAGGACCCGCGACACCCCCTCCTCCTTCGGGCCGAGGAACCTCGGCTGTGGCTGGAAGGCCGCGTCGAGGGCCGCCTTGCCGGCCGCGAAGACCTCGCGGGCACCGCCGTAGTACCAGGTGGAGTCGTGCTCGTCGTCGACGCCGACACCGTAGGACTCCACCCCCGCCGCCTGGCACAGCGCCACCGCGCGGTGTATGTGGAAGTGCTGGCTGACCAGCACCGCGCGGCGCACCCCGAATATCTCCCGGACCCGCACGCAGGAGTCCCAGGTGTCGAATCCGGCGTAGTCGCTGACGATCCGGTCGTCCGGTATCCCGTGGCCCCTGAGGTAGGCGCGCATGGCGCCCGGCTCGTCGTACTCGGTGCGGCTGTTGTCCCCGGTCACCAGGACCACCTTCACCTTGCCCGCGCGGTAGAGCTCCGCCGCCGCGTCGAGCCGGTACGCCAGGTACGGGGTCGGCCGGCCCTTCCACAGGCCCGCCCCGAAGACCACCGCCACCCCGGCGTCGGGCGCGTCGGCGGTGGTCCGCAGCCGGTCGGCGGCCGCGGCGCGCGTCCACGTCGAGGGCAGCAGCGCCAGCACGCACAGCGCCATGACCGTCTGCACGGCCCTCCGGCGCACCCGCACCGTCCGCAGCGCGCCTGCGCGCGACCGCACGGCCCGCCACCGCACGGCCCACTCCCGCACGGCCCACCACCGCCCGACCCGCTCCCGCTCGTCCATGACCGTCCCCCCTCATCCCGCACGCCTTTCGCACGGATTGACGAACCGGCCCCGCCCCCAGTTCCACCCGCCCCGCCTTTCACTCGTACGAATGACCGAGTGAGCCGCAGGAAAACACCCGTCACCCCCGCGCAACGCCCACGCAATCTGGACCCCGCAGGATCGGTTCATGACGGAGCCGGTGCACCCTCCCGCCACCCAGCCCCTCCCCTCCTCCGCCCTCCCGCCCTCCCTCCCCTTCGGCAGCGCGGCCGAGCTGCTGACCCGGATCACCGATCAGCTCGGCACCCAGCTCAGCGGCCTGCGCCCGCCCCGCGCCCGGCACCACGGAGTCCTCCCATGCACCCCACCCTCGTCGCCGTGGCCCACGGCAGCCGCGATCCGCGCGCCCCGCTCACCGTCCTCGCCCTGCTCGAGCGGGTCCGCGAGCTCCGCCCCGCCCTCGACGTCCGCCTCGGGCACATCGAGCTGAACCGGCCGCTGCTGTCCGACACCCTCCGGGACACCACCGGCTCGGCCGTCCTCGTACCGCTGCTGCTCGGACGCGGGACCCACGTCAAGCGGGACCTCCCCGCCGCCGCGGCCCGGGCCGGGCACCTGCGGATCCGGACCGCCGCCCCCCTCGGCCCCCACCCCCTGCTCGTCGAGGCCCTGTTCGAGCGGCTCCTGGAGGCCGGCTGGACTCCGGGCACGGCCGTCGTACTGGCCTCGGCCGGGTCCCTCGACCCGGACTCCGCCGCCGACACCCGGCGCAGCGCCGACCTGCTCTCCGAACGGCTCGGCGGGGTGCCCGTGGTCCCTGCGTACGCCTCCGCGGCCGCCCCGAGCGTGGCGGACGCCGTCCGGGCGCTGACCGCCCGGGGGCACCACCGGACCGCGGTGGCCTCGTACTTCGCCGCCCCGGGCCGGTTCGCCTCGGCGAGCGCCGCCGCCGCCACCGGTCCGGCGGCCGCCCCGCTCGGCGCGCACCCGGCCCTGGCCCGGCTGGTGCTGCACCGCTACGACGAGGCGCTGGCCCGGAGCGCCGGGCAACGGGAACTGGCCACCGCCTGACGGCCGCATCGCTCGGATCGCTCCGGATCGCTCCGGATCGCTCCGATTGTCGGTGGCTCCGGTTAACGTCTGAGCATGGAAGGCACGTCGCACGCTCCCGCCTACGAGTCCTACGATCCGGCCGCCACCGAGCGCTGGGCCCCCGAGCCCGACAAACGGCCCGGCCGCACCGCCTTCCAGCGCGACCGCGCCCGGGTGCTGCACTCGGCCGCGCTGCGCCGCCTCGCCGGGAAGACCCAGGTCGTCACCCCGGGCACCCGTTCGTTCGACTGGGACGCCAGTCCCCGCACCCGGCTGACGCACTCCCTGGAGTGCGCGCAGGTCGGCCGGGAGCTCGGCGCGGCCCTCGGCTGCGACCCGGACCTGGTCGAAGCGGCCTGCCTCTCCCACGACATGGGCCATCCGCCGTTCGGGCACAACGGCGAGGAGGCGCTCAACGAGTTCGCCAAGGACTGCGGCGGCTTCGAGGGCAACGCCCAGTCCCTGCGCCTGCTGACCCGGCTGGAGCCCAAACGGTTCGTCACCGGCCCGGACGGCGAGCTGGCCAGCGTCGGCCTGAACCTGACCCGCGCCTGCCTGGACGCCGCCACCAAGTACCCCTGGGCGCGCGGGGACCACCCCACCGACCCCGCCTCGGTGAAGTTCGGGGCGTACGAGGACGACCTGCCGGTCTTCGAGTGGCTGCGGCGCGGCGCGCCCGCCGACCGCAAGTGCTTCGAGGCCCAGGTGATGGACTGGGCGGACGACGTCGCGTATTCCGTGCACGACTTCGAGGACGGGCTGCACGCCGGCCACCTCGATCCCAACCTCCTCTTCGCCGAGCCGGAGCGGACCGCCATCTGGCGGGTCGCGATCGGCCGGTACGTGCCCGCCGACACCTCCCCGGAGGAGCTGCGCGAGGCACTGGACCGGCTGATGGAGGAGGAGTGGTGGCCGCACGGCTATGACGGTTCGGCGGTGGCTCAGGCCCGTCTGAAGGACGCCACCAGCCAGCTGATCGGCCGTTTCTGCCTGGCCGCCGAGGGCGCCACGCGCGAGGCGTACGGCGCCGGGCGGCTCACCCGGTACGCGGCCGAGCTGGTCGTGCCGCGCGAGGCGCGCAACGAGTGCGCGGTCCTCAAGGCGGTCGCCGACCTGTACGTGATGCAGCGCGACGAGCAGGAGCGGCTGCGGGCCGACCAGCGCATCGTCCTGGCCGAACTCGCCGAGGCGCTCAGCGCCCGCGCGCCGGAGGGCCTGGACCCCCAGTTCCGGGCGATCTTCGACGCGGCGCCGGACGACAGGGCCCGCAAACGGGCGGTCATCGACCAGATCGCCTGCCTGACCGACGCCTCCGCCCGCTCCCTGCACGCGCGCCTCACCCGACGCGGGCGGCGCGCCGAAGGGTGAGCCGATCGGGCCACTCCCCCTTCACGCGGCAGGCTGGGTGCGGGACGCTCGCAAGGTGGCCGCACGTGGCCGATGGGTTATGAGGAGGCATCAGGTGGTCGACGCACACCAGACGTTCATCATCGTTGGCGCAGGGCTGGCCGGGGCCAAGGCCGCCGAAACGCTGAGGGCGGAGGGGTTCACGGGCCGGGTGATCCTGATCGGCGACGAGCGTGACCATCCGTACGAACGGCCCCCGCTGTCCAAGGGCTACCTGCTGGGCAAGGAGGAGCGCGACAGCGTCTTCGTGCACAAGCCGTCCTGGTACGCGGGCGCGGACGTCGAGCTGCACCTGGGCCAGCCCGCGGTGCACCTGGACCGGGACGCCAAGACGGTGCGCCTGGGCGACGGCACCCTGCTGCACTACGACAAGCTGCTGCTGGCCACCGGCGCCGAGCCGCGCCGCCTGGACATCCCCGGGACCGGTCTGGCCGGGGTGCACCACCTGCGCCGGCTCGCCCACGCCGATCTGCTGCGCAAGGCGCTGGCCTCCCTGGGCCGGGACAACGGCCACCTGCTGATCGCCGGGGCGGGCTGGATCGGCCTGGAGGTGGCGGCGGCCGCCCGCGGCTACGGGGCGGAGGTGACCGTGATCGAGCCGCTGCCCACCCCGCTGCACGCGGTGCTCGGCCCGGAGATCGGCCGGCTCTTCACCGACCTGCACGCCGAGCACGGGGTCCGCTTCCACTTCGGCGCGCGGCTGACGGAGATCGTCGGCCAGGACGGCATGGTGATGGCCGCCCGCACGGACGACGGCGAGGAGCACCCGGCGCACGCGGTGCTCGCCGCGATCGGGGCGGCGCCGCGCACCGCGCTCGCCGAGACCTCGGGGCTGGCCCTGGTGGACCGGGAGCACGGCGGCGGCATCGCCGTGGACGCCTCGCTGCGGACCTCCGACCCGGACGTGTTCGCCGTCGGGGACGTGGCCGCCGCCCACCATCCGGCGCTGGGCACCCGGCTGCGGGTCGAGCACTGGGCGAACGCCCTCAACGGCGGCCCGGCCGCCGCGCGGGCGATGCTGGGGCAGGAGGTCTCGTACGAGCGGGTGCCGTACTTCTTCTCCGACCAGTACGACGTCGGTCTGGAGTACTCCGGGTACGCCCCGGTGGGCGGCTACGACGAGGTGCTGGTGCGCGGGGACGCGGGCAAGCGGGAGTTCGTCGCGTTCTGGCTCTCGGACGGCCGGGTGCTGGCCGGGATGAACGTGAACGTGTGGGACGTCGTCGAGCCCATCCAGGCCCTGATCAGGTCGAAGGCGCCGGTGGACCGCGAAAAACTGGCGGACCCTTCTGTTCCGCTTGAGTCCCTGGTGCCGGCGGAGGGGGCCTGACGGGTTTGCCGGCGCCCGGCCGTAGAATTCACGGGTGGCAGGACGGATCAACGACGACGACGTGAAGGCGGTACGGGACGCGGTCCCGATCGACGCCGTGGTCTCCGAGTACCTCCAGCTGCGCAACGCCGGCGGCGGCAACCTCAAAGGGCTGTGCCCCTTCCACGACGAGAAGTCCCCGTCCTTCCAGGTCAGCCCCAGCAAGGGCTTCTATCACTGCTTCGGCTGCCAGGCGGGCGGGGACACCCTCGACTTCATCATGAAGATCGACCACCTCTCCTTCTCGGAGGCGGTCGAGCGCCTGGCCGGCCAGGCCGGCATCACCCTGCGGTACGAGGAGGGCGGCTACACCGCCGGCACCAGCGGCCGCGGCGAGCGGATCCGCCTGGTCGAGGCGCACAAGGCCGCCGCCGTCTTCTACGCGGAGCAGCTCGGCGGCGCCGAGGCGGAGATCGCCCGCCGGTTCCTGGCCGAACGGGGCTTCGACCAGGCGGCGGCCGAACACTTCGGCGTGGGCTACAGCCCGGCCGGCTGGGACCACCTGACCCGGTACCTGCGCGGCAAGGGCTTCACCGACAAGGAACTGATCCTCTCCGGGCTGGCCCAGGACAGCCGCAGCGGCAAGCCCATCGACCGCTTCCGGGGCCGGCTGATGTGGCCGATCCGGGACATCAGCGGCGAGGTGGTCGGCTTCGGCGCGCGCAAGCTGCGCGAGGACGACAACGGGCCCAAGTACCTGAACACCCCCGAGACGGCGATCTACAAGAAGTCCCAGGTGCTGTACGGCATCGACCTGGCGAAGAAGGAGATCGCGAAGACCTCGCGAGCCGTGGTCGTCGAGGGCTACACCGACGTCATGGCCTGTCACCTGGCCGGGGTCACCACCGCCATCGCCACCTGTGGCACGGCCTTCGGCGGGGACCACATCAAGATCCTGCGCCGGCTGCTGATGGACAACGCGACCGCCGAGGTGATCTTCACCTTCGACGGTGACGCGGCCGGGCAGAAGGCGGCGCTGCGGGCCTTCGAGGACGACCAGAAGTTCGCCGCGGAGACCTCCATCACCATCGCCCCCGACGGCATGGACCCCTGTGACCTGCGTCTCGCGCACGGCGACGCGGCGGTGGCCGGGCTCGTGGACTCGCGCACCCCGCTGTTCGAGTTCGCCCTGCGGCACATCGTGGGCCGCCACAACCTGGAGAACCCGGCGGGGCGGGCGGCCGCACTGGCCGAGGCCGCGCCGGTCGTCGCGAGCATCAAGGACCTCTCGATCCAGCACGAGTCGGCGGTCCAGCTGGCCGGGATGCTGGGCATCCTCGACGAGCAGTTCGTCGTCAAGCGGGTGGCGCAGCTGGCGCGCTGGGCCCGCGAACGCGGCGGCCAGCCGCAGCAGCAGGGCCGGGGCCGTCCCCAGGAACCGGCTCCCGCGCCGCCGCCGGCCGGCGCCGGCGGACCGGCGCTGAACCTGCGCAGCCCCGCCCACCGCACCGAGCGGGAGCTCCTCAAACTGGCGCTCCAGCGGCCGGCCCTGGTCTCGCCCGCCTTCGACGCGTACGGGATCGACGAGTTCACCGCCCCGCCGTACGCGGCCGTCCGCCAGGCCATCCAGGACGCCGGCGGGGCCGCGCAGGCCACCGACGACTATCTGGCCCGGGTCCGTGACGCGGCTCCTAACGACACCGTCCGCGCGATGGTCACGGAGCTGGCGGTGGAGGCCATCCACGCCAAGACGGTGGACGAGGTCTACGCCGGCGTCCAGCTGGTCCAGGTCCGCCTGCGCGCGGTGGACCGGCGGGTCCTGGAGATCCAGGGCGCCCTGACCCGGCTGAGCCCGCAGGCCCCGCCGGAGCAGCACGCGGCGATCCAGCAGGAGCTGTGGGTGCTCCAGCAGTACGGCCAGCGCCTGCGCAACCGCGGCGCCGAAGGGCTGTAGCGGCCGCGCCCCGGCCGAAACCCCGCGGCCGCCCCGCGGACACGCCCCGCGGATGCGCCTAGCGCAGGAGCCAGTCCCCGCCGGGGATCTCGGTGCCCGACTCCGCGAGGCGGCGGGCCAGCGGGGGTGCCGCCAGGTAGACCCAGACCCGGACCCGGCTGCCGTCGGGGCGGACGGCCTCGCGGGCGACCCGGTCGTAGACGTTCCCGTGGTGTCCCGGACCGGCGTACTCCTCCAGCAGGTCCAGTGCGGCCAGCAGTTCCGCGTACGCCCCCGGCGCGGCCGTGATCAGCTCGCCGGCCACGGCGGAGCCGGGGCGGTCGACGGCGTACGGGTAGCCGGGCCCTTCGTACAGCGCCGCGTCCGGCAGCCGGGCGGGCTCCTCGGCCGCCGTCCGGCCCCGCAGGAACAGGTCGTGGTTGGACTCCCCAGGCCGCAGCGTCCCGTACACGAAGAACGGCAGCACGCCGGACGCGGATCCCGGCCGGTCGACCGATGCCACAGGGCCCTCCCCCGACGATGGCTGGACGGTGCGGCGGCCCGGGTCCGAGGGCCCCGCTCCGCCGCGCACCCCCACCGTACGCACCGCTCTCGCGCGGTCCCCGGCTGCCCGGGCGGGCGTCCCGTAACGACCGGTTCCGCCCGGTCCCGGGGACGCCGCCGCCGCGCCGCCGGCCTGACATCACCCGGACGGCGTGGCCGGACACGGATGCCCCTTCACGGCCCTGACCTGCACGGATGCCGGGCCGGCGGGGCACCGCGGGCGCCATCCGGCGCCGGTTCGGCAGGCGCGCACCGGGCGGGCCGGTTTATCTCGAAGCACGACCCCGTGTCCCCCTGGAGTACCCATGCGCCGCAGCACCGCTCACGTGCTCACCGCCACCGCGCTGACCGCCGTCGCCTTCGCCGGGCCGGTCGCCGGAGCGGTGGCGGCCGCGGAGCTCGGCATGACGGCTTTCGCGCCCGGGGACTTCGCCGTGCTGGAGGTCTGGCCGAAGTCGGCCGCCCCGGGGGCCACCGTCACCGTGCACACCAAGGCCTGCGGCCGGGGCGGCCGGGCCGAGGGCGACGCCAGCACGGTGGACGGCGGCCGCTTCGACCTGGCGCCGGGCCACCGCGCGGACGTGGTGACGGGCCAGTTCCGGGTCGGCGCGGGTCTGCGGCCGGGCACCTACGGCATCGGCGCGACCTGTACGAACGGCAAGTTCGCCACCGGCGACCTGGTCGTCACCGAGCGCGGCCCGCAGGGCCACGTCCGGACCGGGGTGGGTGGTGGCACGACCACCGCCACCGACCCCGCCAAGATCGCGGCGGGAGCGGCCGTGCTGGCCGCGACCGCCGTCGGCGGTACCTGGCTCCTGCGTCGCCGGGCGAGCGGCACGCGGAGCTGACGGGCGCCCACCGCGGCTGCGGCCGCGGTCCGACCGGTACCGCCCCCCGTCGCCCGCCCCGCGAGGTCCCCCCGTTCGCGGGGACGGGCGACGGCCACTCCCAGGAACGGCGAGACGAGGGGGTACGGCGCATGTGTGGCGGCTTCCCCGGCGGGCGGGACCGCGTACCGGACGGCGCCGCCCGGCGGGACGGCGTACTCCACGGCGGCACCGGCGTACGCGGCGGCCCGTCCGGCGGCATCCTCGGCACCAGCACCAGCACCAGCACCAGCACCGGCACCGGCACCCGCACCCGGCGGGGCGGGTCGCCGGGCGTCAGGGCGCTCCCGGTGCGGGCCGGGCTGGTGGCGGTCGCCCTGTGCGTCGGCGTCTGGCTCATCGGCAGCGGCTCGGCCGTGACCGTGCGGCCCCCGCTGCCCTCCCCCGCCGAGGCGCTGAGCGCGCAGCTGCTGTACCCCGGGAGCATCGCCCCGCTCCCGGGCTCGCCGCCGGTGCGGATCAGGATCCCGGCGATCCGGGTGGACGCCCCGCTCACCGGGCTGGGCCTGGACCGCGAGGGCCGCCTCGAGGTGCCCCCGCCGTCCCGCCTCGACCTCGCGGGGTGGTACCGGGACGGGACCACCCCCGGGGCGGCGGGGACCGCCGTGATCGCGGGGCACGTCGACCACGCCAGCGGCCCGGCCGTCTTCTACCACCTGGGGGCGCTGCGCCGGGGGGCGGTGATCGAGGTCGCCCGCGCGGACGGGCGTACGGCCCTGTTCACCGTCCACGCCGTCGAGGTGTACGACTCCGGGGCCTTCCCGGACCGGCGGGTGTACGGGCCCTCGCCGCGCGCCGAGCTGCGGGTGATCACCTGCGGCGGCGCCTTCTCGCCGCGCACCGGCTACCAGGGCAACGTGGTCGTCTTCGCCCACCTGACGGGGACGGCCTGAGCCGCTATCCCCACTGTTCGAGCCCGAGCTTGACCACGAGGGCGCCCACCACGGTGAGCAGGACGCCGCGGACGAAGCCGCTGCCCTTCTTCAGTGCCATCCGGGCCCCGGCCATGCCGCCGGCCAGGTTGAAGACCGCCATCAGCGCGGCCAGCTGCCAGAACACCATGCCCTGGTACGCGAACATCGCGAGCGCTCCCGCGTTGGTGCAGCAGTTGACGATCTTGGCGGTGGCGGAGGCGGTGACCAGGTCGAGGTGGAGCAGGGCGGTCAGGGCCAGCACCAGGAAGGTGCCGGTGCCGGGCCCGATGAGGCCGTCGTAGAAGCCGATGCCCAGGCCGGCGAGGGCGATGGCGAGGAGCACCCGGCCCCGGGAGACGGGCGAGGCGGAGGGGGCGGCGCCGAAGCCGGGCTTGAAGATGACCACGGCGGCGACGACCACCAGCACCCCCATGATCAGCGGCCTCATGGTGTCCTTGCTGATCCCGCCGGCGAGCGCGGCCCCGCCCATGGATCCGGCGAGCGCGGCCAGCCCGATCCGGACGGCGAGCTTCACGTCGATCGGGGTCCGGCGGGCGTAGGTGACGGCCGCTCCGGCGGTGCCGACGATGGCCACCGCCTTGTTGGTCCCGAGGACGGCGGCGGGCTGGGCGTTCGGCAGGCCGAGCAGCAGGGCCGGCAGGAGCAGCAGGCCGCCGCCGCCGACGACCGCGTCGATCCAGCCGGCCGCCGCGGCGGCCGCGCACAGCACGATGATCATGGTTGTCGATATGTCAGGCACGGCCCCGACCCTAGGGACCGGATCGATGCAAGAACCATCGATCGCCGGAAACTTGCGCAAAGGTTGAGCTTCGCCCGGGCGCCGGCCCCGGCGGGCGGCCTCCGGGGCGGCAACTCCGTGCGCCCGGAGGTCCTCACGCGCCCTGACCGGCGCGGGAGCGCCTCACGGGCCCCTGACCGGGGCGCTGAGGTCGGTGTTCCGTCCGGGTAACAGGGGCGATGCGGCGGGGAAACAGCCTGCCCGCACGCTCGTGCCATGACCTCGGAACAGCGTGTGGTGGTGATCGGCGGCGGCCTGGCGGGCCTGCGGCTCGCTGCGCGGCTGGGCCCCGGTGCGGCGGTGACCGTGCTCGGGGAGGAGACCCACGCCCCCTACAACCGGGTCCTGCTGGCGGAGGTGCTGGCCGGCCGGTACGCACCCGAGGTCACCGCGCTCCCGGAACCCGGCCCGGCCCTGCGCCGGGGTGTGCGGGCGGTGCGGATCGACCGCGCGGACCGCACCGTGCACTGCGACGACGGCTCCGTGGAGCGGTACGACACGCTGGTGCTGGCCACCGGCTCCAACCCGGTGCTTCCGCCGCTGCGCGGGCTGTTCGCCCCGGACGGGCGGGAACTCCCCGAGGGGGTGCACGCGTTCCGCACCATGGACGACTGCCTGGCCCTCGCGGCGGCCGTACGCCCGGGCGTGCGGGCGGTGGTGATCGGCGGCGGGCTGCTGGGCGTCTCGGCGACGCGTGCGCTGGCCGCGCGGGGTGCTCAGGTGGTCCTCGCCCAGCAGGCGGAGCGCCTGATGGAGCGCCAGCTGGACGCCGACGCCTCCGCGCTGCTGCGGGACCACCTGACGGCGCTCGGCGTGGAGATCCACACGGAATGCCGGGTCCGCGGCCTGATCACGACGCCCGCGCCGGGCGGACCGGCGGGGCCGCGGCGCGGCTCCTCCCCGCTCTCCGGAAGTACCGGCCCCGCCCGTCCGCCCGCCCACCGGGTGCCCGGCCGGACGCCCGGCCCGGGCCCCCGCAGGGTCACCGGGGTGGAGCTCGCCGACGGCTACCGGCTCGACGCCGACGTCGTCGTCCTGGCCTGCGGGGTCCGTCCGCGCGTCGGGCTGGCCCAGGCGGCCGGACTGGAGGTCCGCAAGGGCGTCGTGGTCGACGGCCGGCTGCGCACCGGCGACCCGCGCGTCCACGCCATCGGCGACTGCGCCGAGCACGACGGCCGGGTGTACGGCCTGGCGGGACCCGCCCTGGAACAGGCCGACGCGCTCGCGGCGGTCCTGCTGGGGGGCGACGCCGAGTACGGCGGCACCCGCGCCCTCACCCGCCTCACGCTCCCCACCGCCGACGGCCCCGGCCCCTTCGACCTCGCCGCGTTCGGCGACCCCACCCCGCTCCCCGGCGACGACGTGCTCCGCCTCGCCGACGCCACCCGCCGCACCTACCGCAAGGTCGTCCTGCGCGGCGACCGGCTCGTCGGCGGGGTGCTCCTCGGGGAGCTCTCCACGGTGGGCGCCCTCGCCCGCACCTGGGAGGGCGACGAGTTCCTGACCGCCCCGCACGACCCGTTCCACCTGCTCACCGACGACGGAGGCCACTGATGACCGTGCCCGAGCCCCTGCCCGCGATCGTGCTCATCGGACACGGCATGGTCGGCCAGCGCTACCTGGAGGCCCTCGCCGAGCGCGGGGCCACCCGGACGCACCGGATCACCGTGCTCTGCGAGGAGCCCCGGCCCGCCTACGACCGGGTCCACCTCACCTCGTACTTCTCCGGGAGTACCCCCGAGGACCTCTCCCTCACCCCGGCCGGCTTCATCGAGGAGCACGGGATCGAGCTGCGCCTCGACGACCCCGCCGAGCACGTCGACACCGGCGCCCGTACGGTCACCTCCCGCTCCGGGCAGGTCTTCCCGTACGACGTCCTCGTCCTGGCGACCGGCAGCTACCCCTTCGTGCCGCCCGTCCCGGGCAAGGACGCACCCGGCTGCTTCGTGTACCGCACCATCGAGGACCTCCTCGCGATCGAGGACTACGCCAAGACCCGCTCCAGCGGAGCCGTCGTCGGCGGCGGGCTGCTCGGCCTGGAGGCGGCGGGCGCCCTCCAGGGCCTCGGGCTCGCCACCCGCATCGTGGAGTTCGCGCCGCGCCTGATGCCCGTCCAGGTCGACGAAGGCGGCGGCGCGGCCCTGCTGCGCACCATCGAGTCCATGGGCCTGACGGTGCACACCGGGGTCGGCACGCAGGAGGTGCTGACCGGTGAGGACGGCTCCGTCCGCGGGATGAGCCTCTCGGACGGCTCCACGGTCGACACCGACCTGGTGGTCTTCTCGGCCGGGGTGCGCCCCCGCGACCAGCTGGCGCGCGCCGCGGGGCTGGCCGTCGGCGAGCGCGGCGGCATCACCGTCGACGCCCGCTGCCGCACCTCCGACCCGCACGTGTACGCCATCGGCGAGTGCGCGCAGGCCGTCGACGGCCGCGTCTACGGGCTGGTCGCGCCCGGCTACGAGATGGCCGAGACCGCCGCCGAGGACCTCCTGGGCCGGGAGAAGGAGTTCACCGGCGCGGACCTCTCCACCAAGCTCAAGCTGCTCGGCGTGGACGTGGCCTCCTTCGGCGACGCGCACGGCGCCGCCGAGGGCAGCCTGGACGTGGTGTGGTCCGACTCCCGTTCAGGCGTCTACAAGAAGCTGGTCGTCTCCGCCGACGGGGTACTGCTCGGCGGTGTGCTGGTCGGCGACGCCGACTCGTACGGGCTGCTGCGCCCGCTCACCGGCAGCGTCCCGCCGGTCGCCCCCGAGCAGCTGGTGCTGCCCGCGGGGGTCGGCGCACCCGTCGCGCTCGGTCCGTCCGCGCTGCCGGACACGGCGGTGATCTGCTCCTGCCACAACGTCACCAAGAAGGCCATCACCGCCTGCGCCACCCTGCCCGAGGTGAAGAAGTGCACCAAGGCCGGCACCGGCTGCGGCAGCTGCCTGAAGGTGATCGGGCAGCTGCTGCCGGCCGCCGCCGACAAGGGGCTGTGCGGCTGTTTCCCGTACACCCGGGCCGAGCTGTACGAGATCGTCCGCACGCGGCGGCTGGTCTCCTACCGGGAGATCCTGGACGGTCACGGCCGGGCCGAGGCGCGCGGCGGCGAGGGCTGCGAGGTCTGCAAGCCCGCCGTCGGCTCGATCATCGCCTCCCTGGCCCCGACCCTGGGCGCCAGCGGCTACGTACTGGACGGGGAACAGGCCGCCCTCCAGGACACCAACGACCACTTCCTCGCCAACCTCCAGCGCAACGGCTCGTACTCGGTGGTGCCGCGCATCCCGGGCGGCGAGATCACCCCCGACAAGCTGATCGTGATCGGGGAGGTGGCCCGCGACTTCGGCCTCTACACGAAGATCACCGGTGGTCAGCGCATCGACCTGTTCGGCGCGAGCGTGGACCAGCTCCCGAAGATCTGGGCCCGTCTGGTCGAGGCCGGTTTCGAGTCCGGGCACGCGTACGGCAAGGCCCTGCGGACGGTGAAGTCCTGCGTGGGGCAGACCTGGTGCCGCTACGGGGTGCAGGACAGCGTACGGATGGCCATCGACCTGGAGCTGCGCTACCGGGGGCTGCGGGCCCCGCACAAGCTGAAGTCGGCGGTGTCCGGCTGCGCCCGCGAATGCGCGGAGGCGCAGAGCAAGGACTTCGGCGTCATCGCGACGGCGAGCGGCTGGAACCTGTACGTCGGCGGGAACGGCGGGGCCACCCCGCGGCACGCCGACCTGCTCGCCCAGGACCTCTCGGACGCGGAGCTGGTCCGGCTCATCGACCGGTTCCTGATGTTCTACATCCGCACCGCCGACCGGCTGGAGCGGACGTCCACCTGGCTGGACCGCCTGGAGGGCGGCCTGGACCACCTGCGGGACGTGGTGGTGCACGACTCCCTGGGGCTGTGCGCGGAGCTGGAGGCCCTGATGGCCGACCACGTGGCGCACTACCGCGACGAGTGGGCCGAGACCCTGTCGGACCCGGACCGGCTGCGCCGGTTCGTGTCCTTCGTCAACGCGCCCGGCGCCCCCGACCCGACGGTGAAGTTCGTTCCCGAGCGCGACCAGGTCAAGCCCGACCTGGCCGTCCTGACCATTGGAGGACCGGTCCGATGACCGTCGAACTGAAGGTGGCCGAAGGCTGGCTGACGGTGTGCCCGCTGTCGGTGCTCACCCCCGGGCGGGGGGTCGCGGCCCTGCTGCCCGACGGGAGCCAGGCAGCGGTCTTCCTCGACCGCTCGGGCCGCCCGTACGCCATCGGGAACCAGGACCCGTTCACCGGGGCGCAGGTCCTGTCGCGCGGGCTGCTGGGGGCCGCGGCGGGCCGGCCCTTCGTGGCGTCGCCGCTGCTGAAGCAGCGCTTCGACCTGGAGTCGGGGCGCTGCCTGGACGACGAGGAGGTGGCGGTCCGGACGTACCCGGTGCGGACCGCCTCCGCCCCGTAGGGGGTGGTCAGCCCTCGACGGCGGCCGGGTCCATCCAGACGTACTCCCACACGTGGTGGTCCAGGTCCTCGAAGGCGCGGCCGTACATGAAGCCGAGGTCCATGGCGGGGCGGGGTTCGACGGCGCCGGCCGCGAGGGCGGCGTCGACGACCTCGTCGACCTTCTCGCGGCTGTCGGCGCTGAGCGCGACCATGACCTCGGTGGTCTTGGAGGCGTCGGCCACGGGCTTGGTGGCGAACTCCTTGAACTTCGCCTCGGTCAGCAGCATCGCGAAGATGGTGTCGCTGATCACCAGGGAGGCCGCGGTCTCGTCGCTGAACTGCGGGTTGAAGGAGTAGCCGAGCTTCTCCCAGAAGGCCCTCGCGGCGTCCAGGTCCTTCACCGGCAGGTTGACGAAGATCATCTGAGCCATTTCGGTTCCTCTTCTCTGGTGGGGCGTGCGGCGCGGCGCCCTGCCCGGTGTGCTGTCGAAGGGGTAGACGGGGGGCGCCGCCGGAACTCATCGCTGTCCGGAGACGTTTTTTTCGGAATTTCGTTTCCGCAGGTCAGGGACCCGATCGGTGGTTTCCGGGCGGCCCGGCGAGCAGCGGGCGCCGCACGGGCATTGACCCCGAGCCGGTCGCTCGCGCGTCATGAGGAGTTGGCGCCGCGTCCATGCGGCGCCCTTAGGTTCCTCGACGCATGCGACCCCGCGCCCGACCGGGCGCGGGCCCTCCTCCCCCAGGAGTGACCGTGGAACGTCGTACCTTCCTGCGCGGTGCCGTGATCGGCACCTCCGCCGCCGCCTTCGCCGGCACCCTCAGCCACGGGGCCGCGTACGCCGCCCCCGCCCAGCCGGGCGCCGGGCCCTACGGCGCCCTCGGCGCGGCGGACGCCAACGGGCTCATGCTGCCGCCCGGTTTCACCAGCCGGGTCATCGCCCGCTCCTCCCAGCGGGTGAGCGGAACCTCGTACACCTGGCACAACGCCCCCGACGGCGGGGCGTGTTTCGCGGACGGGACCGGCTGGATCTACGTGTCGAACTCGGAGATCAACCCGGGCGGCGGCGCGAGCGCGGTGAGGTTCAACTCCTCGGGCACGGTCACCGGGGCGTACCGGATCCTCTCCAACACCCGGCAGAACTGCGCGGGCGGCAAGACCCCGTGGAACACCTGGCTGTCGTGCGAGGAGGTCAGCCTCGGCTACGTCTACGAGAGCGACCCGTACGGGGTGAACGCGGCCGTGCAGCGGCCCGCGATGGGCCGCTTCAAGCACGAGGCGGCGGCGGCCGACCCGGTGCGCAAGGTGGTCTACATGACCGAGGACGAGTCGGACGGCTGCTTCTACCGGTTCGTGCCCACCACGTGGGGCAACCTCTCGTCCGGCACGCTCCAGGTCATGGTCGCCGGAAGCGGCACCTCCGGATCCTTCAGCTGGCAGAACGTGCCGGACCCCGACGGCTCCCCGGCCACGACCCGCACCCAGGTCTCCGGCGCCAAGCGCTTCACCGGCGGCGAGGGCTGCCACTACGCGAACGACACCGTCTGGTTCACCACCAAGGGCGACAACCGGGTCTGGCAGCTCAACCTCGCGAGCGGCACCTACGAGCTGGCCTACGACGACTCGCTGGTCCCGGGCGGAGCCGCGCCGCTGACCGGCGTCGACAACGTCACCGGGTCGTCCTACGGCGACCTGTACGTCGCCGAGGACGGCGGCAACATGGAGATCTGCGTGATCACCCCGGACGACGTGGTGGCGCCCTTCCTGCGGATCACCGGCCAGTCCTCCTCGGAGATCACCGGCCCCGCCTTCTCCCCGAACGGCAGCCGGCTGTACTTCAGCAGCCAGCGCGGTACGAGCGGCTCCTCGAGCGGCGGCATCACCTACGAGGTGACCGGGCCGTTCCGCGTCTGACGCCCGGTCCGGCCGGCTCCCGGCCCGGCGGAGGAGGTCACCGCCTCTCCCGCCGGGCCGTGGCGCGTGCGCCCGGCGAACCGATCCTTCAGGAGACCACCGCGCCGCCCCTGAGCAGGGCCGCGCCCAGCGGGGTCACCGTGTGCAGGACCGCGTTCCCGTGGCGCAGGGTCGTCACCAGACCCGCCTCGCGCATCACGCAGGCGTGCTGGCTCGCGGAGGCCAGGGAGACCCCGGCCCGGCGGGCCAGTTCGCTGGTGGTGGCCCCGTCGCCGATGGCCCGCAGCACCACCGAGCGCGTGTGCCCCACCAGCTTGCCCAGGGTGCGCTGACGCTGCTCCTCGGCCGGCCGGGCGGCCTCCCCGCCCGCCGCCGCGGAGGCCAGCTGGGCGGCGGCCGGGTAGACCAGCACCGGCGGCAGCTCCGGGTCGTGCAGGGTCACCGCCGTCCGGCGGCAGAAGAAGGACGGCTGGAGCAGCAGCCCGCGTCCGCGCAGCCGTACGTCCCGGTCCACCGGGTACTCGCACTCCAGCACCGGGGCCCGCCAGCGGAGCATCGGCGGCAGCGAGGAGAGCAGCTCGTCCGCGCCCCCGTCCAGGAGGGCGCGGCCGCGTGCCGCCCGCTCCGCCTCGATCTGCGCCTGGATGTGGCTCCAGTACGGCTCCACGGCCGCCCGGTGGTACGCGCGCAGCTCGCCCAGCAGCCGGGGCAGGTACTTGGTGCCGCCGTCCATGAACTCCCGCAGCCGGGCCGGCGGCGGGGTCCCGAAGGCCGCCCCGAAGCCCGTCCCGGCACCGGAGCCCACGAGGGACAGCTCCCGGCGCAGCCGCTCGGGGCGCAGCCCGCGCAGGGTGTCGAGCCCGAGGTCCCACCCGTACTGGCCCTCGGCCGGGGTCAGGAAATCGGGGAAATAGCCGCGAGCCGGTATGAGCGCACCCAGCAGCCTTGTTTCACCATTCAACCGGCTACGGGTTTCCGTACGCCATTCGCCGAAGAACCGGGCGTCACGCCGGTCTCTTAAGCGATGAAAACTAAGAATCGTTTCCCACAACGCATCGGGACGCCCTGCCATCCGTACGCGTGCCAGGTCCACTCCAGTGAAATGGATACGAAGCACCGAACCCCCACCTGTGCAACCGCAATCCCCCCGCCCCACGAGTATGCACGCCGTCACACGTGGTCACCACGCCCTTTCAGCCACAGTTGAAACCCCTTTCGGCGGAGGCGTGACAAGCGAAATCCTGTACTCCGCCAGGCACACTCCGGTGCGACCGAAACGCTCCGTGAAGGCCGTGGGGGGCTTTGCGGGGCCTGGCGGTCGGTCGCACTGGGAAGCGCCGACGTGCCTGGCGGATAGGCGGCAGGCGGTGGACGGGTGGGGATCCGTCCACCGCCTGGCGCCGTAATGACATTGTTGAAAATTTTGCGACACGGACCGTCTCGCGAACCGCCCCGCGAAATGGGTCGCGCCCTCCCCCGGCAGTCAGGGAACCGGGGGAGGGCGCAGTCAGGAGGGGCCGTGAGCGCCCCGGGGCCCCTCAGGGGGCCTCACAGGCCCCCTGAGGGGCCCACAGGGGCTCAGCGGCTGTCGGAGCCCTTCGACTCGGCGGCCGCGCGGCCGGCCTCCAGACGCGCCACCGGGATCCGGAACGGCGAGCAGGAGACGTAGTCGAGGCCGACCTCGTGGAAGAAGTGCACGGACTCCGGGTCGCCGCCGTGCTCGCCGCAGACGCCGAGCTTGAGGTCGGGGCGGGTGGCCCGGCCCTGCTCGACCGCGTGGCGCACGAGGGCACCGACGCCGTCCTTGTCGATGGTCTCGAAGGGCGAGACCCCGAAGATGCCCTTCTCCAGGTAGGCCGTGAAGAAGCTGGCCTCGACGTCGTCGCGGGAGAAGCCCCACACCGTCTGGGTCAGGTCGTTCGTGCCGAAGGAGAAGAACTGCGCGGCCTCGGCGATCTGGGCGGCGGTCAGAGCGGCGCGCGGCAGCTCGATCATGGTGCCGATCGACAGCTTGAGGCTGGTGCCCGTGGCGGCCTCGACCTCGGCGATGATCGCGTCGGCCTCCTCGCGGACGATCTCCAGCTCCTGGACGGTGCCCACGAGCGGCACCATGATCTCGGCGCGCGGGTCGCCCTTGGCGTTCTTGCGCTCGGCGGCGGCCTCGGCGATCGCCCGGACCTGCATGGCGAACAGGCCGGGGATGACCAGACCGAGGCGGACGCCGCGCAGACCCAGCATCGGGTTCTGCTCGTGCAGCTTGTGCACCGCCTGGAGCAGGCGCAGGTCGTTCTCGTTGGCGTCCTTGCGGGACTCGGCGAGGGCGACGCGCACCGACAGCTCGGTGATGTCGGGCAGGAACTCGTGGAGCGGCGGGTCGAGGAGGCGGACGGTGACGGGCAGGCCGTCCATGGCCTCGAAGAGCTCGACGAAGTCCTTCTTCTGGAGCGGCAGGAGGGCATTGAGTGCCGCCTCGCGCTCGCCGTCGGTGTCCGCGAGGATCAGGCGCTCGACCATCTCGCGGCGCTCGCCGAGGAACATGTGCTCGGTGCGGCACAGGCCGATGCCCTGGGCGCCGAAGCGTCGGGCGCGCAGCGCGTCCTCGGCGTTGTCGGCGTTGGCGCGCACCCGCAGGCGCCGGACGCGGTCCGCGTACGCCATGATCCGGTGCACGGCGGCGACGAGCTCGTCGGCGTCGTCGGCGCCGGCGTGCATGCGGCCCTCGAAGTACTCGACGACCGGGGACGGTACGACGGGTACCTCGCCGAGGTACACCTTGCCGGTGGAGCCGTCGATGGAGACGACGTCGCCCTCTTCGATGACCGTGTCGCCGACCGTCATCCGGCGGCGCTTGGTGTCGACGTCGAGGTCCTCGGCGCCGCAGACGCAGGTCTTGCCCATGCCGCGGGCGACGACGGCGGCGTGCGAGGTCTTGCCGCCGCGCGAGGTCAGGATGCCCTCGGAGGCGATCATGCCGTCGAGGTCGTCCGGGTTGGTCTCGCGGCGGATCAGGATGACCTTCTCGCCGGAACGGGACCACTTGACGGCCGTGTACGAGTCGAAGACGGCCTTGCCGACCGCCGCGCCCGGGGAGGCGGCGATGCCGCGGCCGAGGAGCGCGGTCTTCGCGTTCTCGTCGAAGCGCGGGAACATCAGCTGGGCGAGCTGGGCGCCGGTGACGCGCTGGAGGGCCTCGGCCTCGTCGATCAGGCCCTGGTCCACGAGCTGGGTGGCGATGCGGAAGGCCGCGCCCGCGGTGCGCTTGCCGACGCGGGTCTGGAGCATCCACAGCTGGCCGCGCTCGATCGTGAACTCGATGTCGCAGAGGTCCTTGTAGTGGGTCTCCAGCGTCTCCATGATCGTCATGAGCTGGTCGTAGGAGGTCTTGTCGATGGTCTCCAGGTCCGCCAGCGGGACGGTGTTGCGGATGCCCGCCACCACGTCCTCGCCCTGGGCGTTCTGGAGGTAGTCGCCGTAGACGCCCTGGTGGCCGCTGGCGGGGTCGCGGGTGAAGGCGACGCCGGTGCCCGAGTCGGGGCCGAGGTTGCCGAAGACCATGGAACAGACGTTGACGGCGGTGCCCAGGTCGCCGGGGATGCGCTCCTGGCGGCGGTAGAGCTTGGCGCGGTCGGTGTTCCAGGAGTTGAAGACCGCCTCGACCGCGAGGTCGAGCTGCTCTCGGGCGTCCTGCGGGAACTCCCGGCCGGCCTCCTTCGCGACGATCTTCTTGAAGACCTTGACCAGCTTCTTGAGGTCGGCGGCGTCGAGGTCGGTGTCGACGGTGACCTTCTTGGCGGTCTTGGCCTCCTCCAGGGCGTCCTCGAAGAGCTCGCCCTCGACGCCGAGGACGGTCTTGCCGAACATCTGGATGAGGCGGCGGTACGAGTCCCACGCGAAGCGCTCGTTGCCGGCCTGGGTCGCGAGGCCGGTGACGGACTCGTCGGAGAGGCCGATGTTGAGGACGGTGTCCATCATGCCCGGCATGGAGAACTTGGCGCCGGAACGGACGGAGACCAGCAGCGGGTCGTCCGACTGGCCGAGCTTCTTGCCCATCTTCGCCTCGAGGGCGGCGAGGTGCGCGCTGACCTCGTCGCGGAGCTCGGCCGGGGCCGTGCCGCTCTCGAGGTAGACCTTGCAGGCCTCGGTCGTGATGGTGAAGCCGGGAGGCACGGGAAGGCCCAGGTTGGTCATCTCGGCGAGGTTGGCCCCCTTGCCGCCGAGAAGGTCCTTGAGGTCCCGGTTGCCCTCGGTGAAGTCGTAGACGAACTTCTGATCTTTGTTTTCCGACACGGGTCTCGACTCCTCGAGGACTCGGGTGGCTGCCCTGACGGCCAGGAACATACCCAGATCGAAGGCTTCCCGGTACGTCCACTTGGCCGTCATGAGGGCGTAACCACCCGTGCGCCAGTGGATCGAAAGTAACCACTGAGTAATGGAAACGCACGAAGAGCCTTCAGAAGCCGAAGCGTGGAGGGGCTCCTGAGGCGTGATCGCGCTCGGATGAGCGATCATCGATACATTTGCGTTCAACTCTTGAACGCACAAAGGGTGGCACCCAGTGCCACCCTTTGAAAGTCTTACCCGTGACTTACGCGCTCATCTGAGCGAAACCCCTCCCATGCGTGGCGTATATCACGCGGCACGCAGGGCGATTTCTCAGCCTCCGGACGTGTCCAGCTCGGCGTCCTCGCTCACACCGGCGCAGTCGTAGGGATCCTTCAGCCAGCCATCCGGCAGGACAACCCGGTTGTTTCCGGACGTCCTGCCCCGCGGGCCGTCCGCGCCGTCGGGCCACGGCTGGTCCAGGTCGAGCTCGCTCAGATGAGCGTCCAACTCGGCCAGGGAAGAGGTCACCGCGAGCTTGCCCCGCATCTCGGAACCCACGGCGAAACCCTTGAGGTACCAGGCGACGTGCTTACGGAAATCGATCACACCGCGCGCCTCGTCGCCGATCCACTCCCCCAGCAGCCGCGCGTGCCGCAGCATCGTCTGCGCGACCTCCCGCAGCGCGGGCTTGTGGAAGTCCTCGGGCCGGCCCTCGAAGGCGGCGACGAGGTCGTTGAACAGCCACGGCCGCCCCAGGCAGCCGCGCCCCACGACCACGCCGTCGCAGCCGGTCTCGCGGACCATGCGCAGGGCGTCCTCCGCGCACCAGATGTCGCCGTTGCCGAGCACCGGGATCTCCGGCACGTGCTCCTTGAGCCGGGCGATCGCCTCCCAGTCGGCGGTGCCGCCGTAGTGCTGGGCCGTGGTGCGGCCGTGCAGGGCGATGGCGGTGACCCCCTCCTCGACGGCGATCCGGCCGGCGTCGAGGTAGGTCAGGTGGTCGTCGTCGATGCCCTTGCGCATCTTCATCGTCACCGGCAGGTCCCCGGCGCCCGCGACGGCCTCGCGCAGGATCGCGCGCAGCAGGTGGCGCTTGTACGGGAGGGCGGAGCCGCCGCCCTTGCGGGTGACCTTGGGGACGGGGCAGCCGAAGTTGAGGTCGATGTGGTCGGCGCGGTCCTCTTCGACGATCATGCGGACGGCCTTGCCGACGGTGACGGGGTCCACCCCGTACAGCTGAATCGAGCGCGGCTTTTCCGTCGCGTCGAAGTGGATCAGCTGCATGGTCTTCTCGTTGCGCTCGACCAGGGCGCGGGTCGTGATCATCTCGCTCACGAAGAGTCCCTTGCCGCCCGAGAACTCGCGGCAGAGCGTACGGAACGGGGCATTGGTGATGCCGGCCATGGGCGCGAGCACCACGGGGGGCTGCACGGTGTGCGGGCCGATCGCGAGGGGCGGGGGGAGCGTGGTCATCCCCCTATTCTCGCGCACGCGGCGTTCGTTAGTTATCCGTACTATCGGCGGTATGCATCACATGAGTGGCGCAGATCACATGAGCCGTCGGCGTCGCCTGCTCGTACTGGCGATCTGCTGCATGAGCCTGCTGATCGTCAGCCTGGACAACACCGTCCTGAACGTGGCCCTGCCCGCCATGCGCCGCGAGTTCCACGCCTCGGTCTCGGGGATGCAGTGGACCATCGACGCCTACACCCTGGTGATCGCCTCGCTGCTGATACTGGCCGGATCGACCGCGGACCGGATCGGACGCCGCAAGGTCTTCGTCTGGGGGCTGGTCCTCTTCACCGCCGGGTCGGTGCTGTGCTCGCTGGCGCCCGGCCTGGAATGGCTCATCGCCTTCCGGATGCTCCAGGCCGTGGGCGGGGCGATGCTCAACCCCGTCGCCATGTCCATCATCACCAACACCTTCACCGACCCGAAGGAGCGCGCCCGCGCCATCGGCGTCTGGGGCGCGGTCGTCGGCATCTCGATGGCGGCCGGTCCGCTGGTCGGGGGGCTGCTGGTGGACTCGGTGGGCTGGCGGTCCATCTTCTGGGTCAACGTGCCCGTCGGGGTGCTCGCCCTCGTGCTGACCCTGCGCCACGTCCCGGAGTCCCGGTCCGAGCGGCCGCGGCGGCCGGACCCGGTGGGGCAGCTGCTGGTGATGGCGGTGCTGGGCGGGGTGACGTACGCGATCATCGAAGCTCCCGCGGAAGGCTGGAAATCGCCCCCCATCGTCGGGTGCGCGCTGGGCGCCGCCGCCGCGCTGGCCGGACTGGTGCTCTACGAGTCCCGGCGGGCGGACCCGCTGATCGACCCGAGGTTCTTCCGCAGCGCCCCCTTCAGCGGGGCCACGGTGATCGCGGTGAGCACCTTCGCCTCGCTCTCCGGCTTCCTCTTCCTCACCACCCTCTACCTCCAGGAGGTGCGGGGGCTGAGCGCCCTGGACGCCGGGCTGCACATGCTGCCGATGGCCGCCTTCGCCTTCCTGTGCGCGCCGGTGTCCGGCCGGCTGGTCGCCAGCCACGGGCCGCGGCCGTCGCTGCTGATCTCCGGGGTGGCCATGGGGGCGAGCGGGCTGCTGTTCGCGGCGTTCTCGGCGGAGGCCTCCACGCCGCTGATGTTCACCGGGTACGTGCTCTTCGGCATCGGCTTCGGCCTGGTCAACGCACCGATCACCAATACGGCGGTGTCCGGGATGCCGCGCGCCCAGGCGGGGGTGGCGGCCGCCGTGGCCTCCACCAGCCGGCAGACGGGCGGGGCGCTGGGGGTGGCCGTGATCGGAGCGGTGCTGGCGGCCGGCACCGCCGGGGGCGCGGACTTCGCCGCGGCGGCCCGGCCCGCCTGGTGGATCATCACCGGCTGCGCGTTCCTGGTGCTGGTGGTCGGGGCCGTCACCACCGGCCCGTGGGCCCACGCCTCGGCGGTGCGCACGGCGCGGTCCCTCGGGCCGTCCTCCGCCGCCCCCGCCGCGCCCGCCGCTCCTCCGCCGGGACAGGCCCCGGGCCCCGGCCCCCGCATGGACGGCGGACTCCCGCCGGCCCCGGGACCGGCGCCGGCGGGCTGACCTTCCGGCGACGGCGCGTCCCGAGCGTTGTGACCAGCTGTTCCGGTGCGGCCGGGCCCCTGTGGGGGTCCGGCCGCACCGGCATGTGCCGGGCCCCGGCTCGGGTCCTGTTCCTTGCGCGCCTCACCGTGACGGATGACAGATATTGAAATCTGTCATCCGTCATGCCATTCTCGTCGCATGACGACGAACGAGAACGCCACCACCGCCACCACCACCGCCGTCCTCGCCCCCGCGAGCCGTCGGCTGGGCACCACCGGCCCTGCCGTCTTCCCCCTGGGACTGGGCTGCATGGGCATGTCCGCGCTCTACGGCGAGGCCGACCGGGCCGAGTCGCTCGCGACCGTCCACGCCTATCTCGAAGCCGTGCCGGAGGGCACGGGCGCGCTGCTCGACACCGGCGACTTCTACGGCATGGGCCATAACGAACTGCTGATCAACGAGGCCTTGCGCACGGCCCCGGCCGCGGCCCGCGAGCGGGCGCTGACCAGCGTCAAGTTCGGGGCGCTGCGTACCGTCGAGGGCGGGTTCACCGGATACGACGGCCGGCCCGAGGCCGTGAAGAACTTCCTCGCCTACTCGCTCCAGCGGCTCGGCCGGGACCACGTCGACATCTACCGGATCGCCCGCGTGGACCCGGCCGTCCCAATCGAGGAGACGGTCGGCGCCATCGCCGAGGCCGTGCAGGCCGGGCACGTACGGCACATCGGCCTCTCGGAGGTCGGCGCGGACACCCTGCGCCGGGCCGCGGCCGTCGCCCCTATATCGGACCTCCAGATCGAGTACTCCCTGATCTCGCGCGGCATCGAGGAGGAGATCCTGCCGGCGGCCCGCGAGCTCGGCATCGGCGTCACCGCGTACGGGGTGCTGTCCCGCGGCCTGATCAGCGGACACTTCACCCGCGACCGGGCACTGGCCCCCGGCGACTTCCGCGGCATGAGCCCCCGCTTCCAGGGCGACAACCTGCACCGGAACCTCGACCTGGTCGACGCCCTGCGCAAGGTCGCCGAGGAGAAGGGGGTCACGGTCGCCCAGACCGCGATCGCCTGGGTGCTCTCCCGGGGCGAGGACATCGTGCCGCTGGTCGGCGCACGGCGCCGGGACCGGCTGGCCGAGGCACTGGGTGCCATACGGGTCGAGCTCAGCCCGGCCGACCTCGCCGCCATCGAGGAGGCCGTCCCGGCGGGGGCGGCGGCCGGCGAGCGCTACCCCGCGGCGCAGATGGCCCACCTCGACAGCGAGCACTGAGGCGGCGGTACGGTCGTACCCATGCCCTCCGCTGCGACCGAACCCCTGACCCCCGAGCGCATCCTCGAGACCACCGAGGAGGTGCTGCGCCGCTTCGGCCCCACCAAGGCCACCGTCGTGGACGTCGCACGCGCCCTGGGGGTGAGCCACGGCAGCGTGTACCGGCACTTCCCCTCGAAGGCGGCGCTGCGCGAGGCGGTCACGGACCGCTGGCTCGCCAAGAGCGTGGTCATGCTGGAGAAGATCGCCTCGGCCCCGGACGAGCCGGCACCCTCCAAGCTGGAGGCCTGGCTGGAGGCCCTCTTCGAGGCCAAGCGCCACAAGGCGGGCGACGATCCGGAGCTCTTCGCGACGTACACGGTGCTGCTCGGCGAGAACAGCGGGGTGGTCGACGCGCACCTGGGCGAGCTGATCGACCAGCTGACCCGGATCATCGCCGAGGGCGTCTCGGCCGGCACCCTGGTCGCGCCCGACGTCCCGGCGGCCGCGCGCGCCGTCTTCGACGCCACGGGGCGCTTCCATGATCCGCAGTACGTGGCGGACTGGCTCTCGCCGACGATCCTCACGGAGTTCGAGGCGGTCACCGCACTGCTCATCCGGGGCCTGCGCCCCTGATCCGGCGCGGTCGCCGCGATCGGCCCTGCCCTGCGGACGGTCCGGTCATCCCGGCGCACCGGGGCGGAGCGCTCGGCGAGAGCCCGGCGTCCGGCGTCCGGTGCCACACGCACGAAGACCGGTGGCCCGGTGCGCGGATCGCGCACCGGGCCACCGGTCTTCCGGGCGGGAACCTAGCAGCCGAGCAGACGGCTGCCGAGGTAGCTCTGGATCTGGTCCAGGGACACGCGCTCCTGCTTCATGGTGTCGCGCTCGCGCACGGTCACCGCGTTGTCGTCGAGCGTGTCGAAGTCGACGGTGACGCAGAACGGCGTGCCGATCTCGTCCTGGCGGCGGTAGCGGCGGCCGATGGCGCCCGCGTCATCGAACTCGATGTTCCAGTTCTTGCGCAGGTCGGCGGCCAGGCCCTTGGCCTTCGGCGACAGGTCCGCGTTGCGGGACAGCGGCAGGACGGCGACCTTGATGGGCGCCAGGCGCGGGTCGAAGCGCATGACCGTGCGCTTCTCCATGGCGCCCTTGGCGTTGGGAGCCTCGTCCTCGACGTACGCGTCCAGCATGAAGGCGAGCATGGCGCGGTTGACACCGGCCGCCGGCTCGATGACGTACGGGGTGTAGCGCTCCTTGGCCTCCTGGTCGAAGTAGACCAGGTCCTGGCCGGAGGCCGCCGAGTGCGCCTTCAGGTCGTAGTCGGTGCGGTTGGCCACGCCCTCGAGCTCGGAGAACTCACTGCCGCCGAAGTTGAAGCGGTACTCGATGTCGGCGGTGCGCTTCGAGTAGTGGGAGAGCTTCTCCGCCGGGTGCTCGTACCAGCGCATGTTCTCCTCGCGCAGACCCAGGCCGCGGTACCAGTTCCACCGCTCCTGCATCCAGTACTCCTGCCACTGCTCGTCCTCGCCCGGCTTGACGAAGAACTCCATCTCCATCTGCTCGAACTCGCGGGTGCGGAAGATGAAGTTGCCGGGCGTGATCTCGTTGCGGAAGGACTTGCCCATCTGCGCGATGCCGAACGGGGGCTTCTTGCGCGAAGTCGTCTGCACCATGGCGAAGTTGGTGAAGATGCCCTGGGCGGTCTCGGGGCGCAGGTACGCCTTCGAGCCGGTGTCCTGGGTCGGGCCGAGGTGGGTCTCCAGCATGCCGGAGAACTGCTTCGGCTCGGTGAACTGGCCCTTCACACCGCAGTGCGGGCAGTTGATGTCGGCGAGGCCGTTCGCGGGCAGACGGCCGTGCTTGGCCTCGTACGCCTCTTCCAGGTGGTCGGCGCGGTGGCGCTTGTGGCAGGCGGTGCACTCGGTGAGCGGGTCGGAGAACGTCGCGACGTGACCGGAGGCGACCCACACCTCGGGGGCGAGGATCACGGAGGAGTCGAGACCGACGATGTCCTCACGCCCCGTGACCATGGCCTTCCACCACTGGCGCTTGATGTTCTCCTTGAGCTCGACACCCAGCGGACCGTAGTCCCAGGCAGCCCTGGAGCCGCCGTAGATGTCACTGCACGGGAAAACGAAGCCACGGCGCTTGCTCAGGCTGACGATGGTTTCGATCTTGTCGGCGGCCACGGTGCTCTCTTCATTACGAGGACGAACGCGAATGCCTCAGGTTACCGGCGCCCGCACCCTCCCTTTCAAATCGGGTATGCCCTTCAACGGCCCCCGGCACGCCTCCGACCTGGGTTTTTGACAACGGTTTCCATCTTTGATGAAAATGGATGTCATGAACGTACGACGCCTCATACCCACCGCCGCCCTCACCGCCGCCGCAGCCCTCGGCGCGACGGCCCTCACCGCCTGCTCCGGCACCGCCGGCCCGGCGGCCGCCGAGGACGGCAAGCTGCACGTGACGGCGTCGTTCTACCCGCTGCAGTACCTCGCCGAGCAGATAGGCGGCGACCACGTCAAGGTCGACACCCTGACCAAGCCGGGCGTCGAGCCGCACGACCTGGAGATCACGCCGAAGCAGACCGGCCGGCTCGCCGAGTCGGACGTGATCTTCTACCTCAAGACCCTCCAGCCCGCCGTGGACAAGGCCGTTGAGCAGTCCGGCGTGAAGAACGTCGTCGACGCGGCCACCCTCACCAAGCTGGAGGCACACTCCGCCGAGGGCCACGAGAAGCACGAAGGCCACGAGGGCGAAGGCCACGCCGCCGAGGGCGAAGGCGCCGGCCACGCCGCCGAGGGCGAGGGCCACGACCACGCCCACGGCGAGGCCGGCGAGGACCCGCACGTCTGGCTCGACCCGGCCAAGTACGCGGAGATCGCCAAGGGCTTCGGCGCCGTCCTGGAGAAGGCCGACCCCGACCACGCGGCGGACTACCGGAAGAACACCGCCGAGCTCACCGCCAAGCTGGGCGCCCTGGACACCGAGTTCAGGGACGGCCTGAAGAACACGGCCTCCAGGACTTTCATCACCACCCACTCCGCCTTCGGCTACCTCGCGGAGCGCTACGGCCTCGACCAGGAGGGCATCTCCGGCGTCGACCCCGAGGCCGAACCCAGCCCGGCCCGGATGAAGGATCTCCAGGCCGTCGCGAAGAAGGACAATGTCACCACCGTCTTCTTCGAGACCCTGGCCAGCGACAAGACCGCCAAGAGCCTCGCCCGGGACACGGGCCTGACCACCGACGTCCTCGACCCCCTCGAGGGAATCACGGACAAGTCGCAGGGCGCTGACTACTTCGAGGTCATGCGTTCCAACCTGAAGAACCTCCAGAAGGCACTCGGATCCAAGTGATGACAGCAGCAACGGAGGTGCGCGCCATGCAGTCCACGCCACGAGAGGCCGAGGACCAGCCCGTCATATCCCTGCGCGGGGCCACCGCCTCGCTCGGCGCGCGCCCCGTTCTGCGCGGGATCGACCTCACCGTCCGCCGCGGTGAGGTCGTCGCGCTGCTCGGCGCCAACGGCTCCGGCAAGTCCACGGCCGTCCGCGCCGTCGTCGGACAGGTCCCGCTCACCGGCGGCACCCTCTCCCTCTTCGGCACCGACTTCAAGCGCTTCCGCGAGTGGTCGCGGATCGGCTACGTCCCCCAGCGCACCACCGCCGCCAGCGGCGTCCCCGCCACCGTCCGGGAGGTCGTCTCCTCCGGCCGCCTTGCCCGTACCCGCTTCGGGGTCCTGCGGAAGGCCGACAGGAGCGCCGTCGAGGCCGCCCTGGCCCTGGTCGGCATGGAGGACCACGCCGACACCTCGGTCAACGCGCTCTCCGGCGGCCAGCACCAGCGCGTGCTCATCGCCCGGGCGCTCGCCGTCGAACCCGAGCTGCTGATCATGGACGAGCCGATGGCGGGCGTCGACCTGGGCAACCAGGAGGTCCTCGCGGGCGCCGTACGGCAGCAGGTGGCCCTCGGCACCACCGTCCTGCTCGTCCTGCACGAGCTGGGCCCGCTGGAGCCCCTGATCGACCGGGCCGTGGTCCTGCGCGACGGCTGCGTCACGCACGACGGCCCGCCCCCCGAGGCCGTGGGCCAGCACGCCCTGCCCGGCCACGACCACGTACACCCCCACGCGGCGCACGACGCCGAGCCCCTGCGGACGGGACTGCTGAGCTGATGGACCTCCTGAACCACGCCTTCATGCAGCGGGCCCTGATCGCCGCCGCGCTGGTCGGCATCACCGCGCCCGCGATCGGCACGTACCTCGTACAGCGCCGCCAGGCGGTCATGGGCGACGGCCTCGGTCACGTCGCCATGACCGGCGTCGCCCTCGGCTTCGTCCTCCACACCAGCCCCGTGTGGATGGCCACCCTCGTCGCGGTCCTCGGCGCCGTCGGCATGGAGCTGATCCGCTCCCGCGGCAGGACCAGCGGGGACGTGGCCCTGTCCATGCTCTTCTACGGCGGCCTGGCCGGCGGCGTGATGATCATCAACGTCGGGGGCGGCTCCACGACCAGCCTGCTCAGCGCCATGTTCGGCTCGATCACCACCGTCGCGCCCGAGGACGTCACCGCGATGGCGATCCTCGCCGCCTTCGTCCTCGCCGTCACGGTCGGCATGCGCCGCCAGCTCTTCGCCGTGTGCCAGGACGAGGAGTTCGCCCGGGTCACCGGCCTGCCGGTGCGGGCGCTGAACCTGCTGCTCGCCGTCACCGCCGCCGTCACGGTCACCGTCGCGATGCGCATCGTCGGCCTGCTGCTGGTCAGCGCCATGATGGTGATCCCGGTGGCGGCCGCCCAGCGGGTCACCCGGGGGTTCGCGGCGACGCTGGGCCTGGCGGTCGCGATCAGCCTCACCGTCTCCCTGACCGGCACGGCGGCCACGTACTACATCGACGCGCCGTCGGGTGCCACGATCGTGCTGCTCGCCATCGGTGTCTTCCTGGTGATGACGGTCCTGTCCGCACCGCTGGCCAGGCGCCGCGCGAAGGCTTCCCGGGCAGCCGGGGAGGTCTGCGTCCAGGACGACGTGAAGGTCTAGCAGCGGCGGCCGCCTGGCACAATGGCGGCAGGCCGAGACGAGGAGGAACCGGTGGCGACTGCGCCTGGCGAGACGAGTACCGCGCCAGTACGAGGGCGATCCACCCGGCAGCGGGCCGCCGTGGCGGCGGCGCTGGACGAGGTGGACGAGTTCCGCAGCGCCCAGGAGCTGCACGACATGCTCAAGCACCGCGGTGACTCCGTGGGCCTGACCACCGTGTACCGCACCCTCCAGTCCCTCGCGGACGCCGGCGAGGTCGACGTGCTGCGCACCAGCGACGGCGAGTCCGTGTACCGGCGCTGCTCCACCGGGGAGCACCACCACCACCTGGTCTGCCGCAAGTGCGGCAAGGCGGTCGAGGTGGAGGGCCCGGCCGTGGAGAAGTGGGCCGAGTCGATCGCGGCCGAGCACGGCTACGTGAACGTGGCCCACACCGTCGAGATCTTCGGCACCTGCGCGGACTGCGCGGCCGCCGGCTAACCGGTCCTGGTCAGGTTCCGGTCGAAGAACGATCGGATCCGGTCGAGGTCCTCGGGGGTCCGGGCCGCGCGCTTCGGCACCCAGCCCAGGTCCCCGTTGAGGAACACGAGGACGAACAGGCCCCGGGTCTCCGCCCAGCCCCGGTACTTGTCCCACCTGTAGGCCACCGCCGTCCCGTCGGGGCGGTGGTTCTGCGTACCGAGCCCGGTGACGACCAGCTTGTACTCGGGGTGCTCCGCGGCCCAGCGGTACATCCGGCGCGCCCGCCGCCGCAGGTCCAGGCAGTGCAAGACGGCACCCAGGGCCATTCCCACCCCGCCCGCGAAGGCCAGGCCGGCCAGGTCCGCCGCCCGGCCGCGCTGGAGCACGACCAGCCCGATGGGCACCCCGGGGAGCACCACCAGCCACAGCAGCAGCTCCTTGCGGCCCCCGGGGGTACTCAGGGCGCGCCAGCGCAGCACCTCCCACGCGTCGCGGCGGGCCGCGCCGTAGTGCAGCTCCACCGCCATGTCGGTCGTGTCCATGGCGGCGGAGCCTAGCGGAGGCCTCAGCTCCCGGAGCCCTCGGGCTGGTTCGGGACGGCGCCGCCGAAGCGGCGGTCGCGCTGGGCGTACTCCAGGCAGGCCGCCCAGAGGTTGCGGCGGTCGAAGTCCGGCCACAGCACGTCCTGGAAGACCATCTCGGCGTACGCGCTCTGCCACAGCAGGTAGTTCGAGGTGCGCTGCTCGCCGCTGGGCCGCAGGAACAGGTCCACGTCCGGCATGTCCGGGTAGTAGATGTACTTGGCGAAGGTCTTCTCGTTCACCTTCGACGGGTCCAGCCTGCCGGCCGCCACGTCCCGGGCGATCGCCTGCGCCGCGTCCGCGATCTCCGCGCGGCCGCCGTAGTTGACGCAGAAGTACAGGGTCATGGCGTCGTTGTCGACGGTCTGCTCCTGAGCGATCTGGAGCTCCTGGACGACGGACTTCCACATCTTCGGCATGCGGCCGACCCAGCGGATCCGGATGCCGAGCTCGTTCATCTCGTCGCGGCGGCGGCGGATGACGTCGCGGTTGAAGTTCATCAGGAAGCGGACCTCGTCGGGCGAGCGCTTCCAGTTCTCCGTCGAGAAGGCGTAGAGGGACAGGTTCTTGACGCCCATCTCCAGGCAGCCCTTGAGCACGTCCAGGACGACGCCCTCGCCGACCTTGTGCCCCTCGGTGCGCGGCAGGCCGCGCTCCTTGGCCCAGCGGCCGTTGCCGTCCATGACGACGGCGACGTGGTTCGGGACGAGCTCACCGGGGATCTTCGGCGGGCGCGCACCCGACGGGTGCGGCTCGGGAACCTTGTACTCGCGGCGAGAACGTCCCAGAATCCCGCGTCGTGCCATGTGCCCAGCTCCTATTTCTCGACGTATCGGAGGGAGCGTAGCCCGCGCTCCAGATGCCAGTGCAAATAGGCCGAGACCAGCCCGCTGCCCTCCCGCGCGTGACGGGCCTCGCAGGCGTCCGCGTGCTTCCAGTCGCCCGTCAGCAGCGCGCTGAGCAGGGCGATGGCCTCCGACGAGGGTACGACGGAGCCCGGCACCCGGCAGTCCCCGCATATGACCCCGCCCGCGGCGACGGAGAAGTGCCGGTTGGGGCCGTGGATCCCGCACTTCGCGCAGTCCTCGAAGCTGGGGGCGTAGCCGTTGACGGCGAGGGAGCGCAGCAGGAAGGCGTCGAGGATGAGGTGCGGTTCGTGCTCGCCGCGCGAGAGGGTGCGCAGGGCGCCGACCAGCAGGAGGTACTGCTGTACGGCGGGCTCGCCCTCGTTCTCGGTGAAGCGCTCGGCGGTTTCCAGCATGGCGGTGCCGGCGGTGTAGCGGGCGTAGTCGCTCGCGATGCCGTTGCCGTAGGGGGCGATGATCTCGGTCTGGGTGCACAGCGGCAGGCTGCGGCCGACGAGCTCGCTGCCGCGTGCGAAGAACTGCACGTCGGCGTGGGAGAAAGGTTCCAGCCGGGCGCCGAACTTGGACTTGGTACGCCGCACCCCGCGGGCGACCGCCCGGACGCGGCCGTGGCCGCGGGTGAGGAGCGTGATGATGCGGTCCGCCTCACCCAGCTTCTGGGTGCGCAGCACGATGCCGTCGTCGCGGAACAGGCTCATGGCCCCATTGTCCCCTGTGCGCGGACAGCGCCGACCCCCGTCCGGGGAGCACCGCCCAGCGGTGACTGGGCGGGTCCGGACGGGGGTCGGCACCCCTTGGGAGGGTCAGGAGGCGGGCGTACCCGCGTCGTCGGCCTTCTCGACGGCCTTCTCGGAGTCGGCTGCCGCGGCGCCGGCCCGGCCGACGGCGACCTTCTCGGCCCCGGCGGCCCCGGCGGCGGCCTTCTCGGGGGCGGCCTTCTCCGGGGCGCCCTTCTCGGGGGCGGCCTTCTCCGGGGCGCCCTTCTCCGGAGCGTCCCTTTCCGGGGCGTCCTCCGCGTCCCCGGCCTTCTCCGAGGCGCCCTTCTCCGCGGCACCGCCCTTCTCCGCGTCCGCCGGAGCGCCCACCGGCTGGGCGGGCAGCTCGACGTGGGCCGCGGTCTCGACGAGGGCGGAGGCCGGTACGAGGGCCGCGGTCCGCGCGTCGTCCTTGGCCGGGCCGTTGAAGATCAGGTTGAGCACGATGGCGGCCGTGGCACCGAGGGTCACGCCGCTGTTGAGGAGCGAGGACAGGTCGGGGTCCATGTGCTTGGAGAAGAGCACCGGGACGGTGGCCGGGAGCAGGGCGAAGGCGAGGGAGACGCCGACGACCAGCGCGTTCTTCTCCTCCTTGAGGTCCACCTTGGCCAGCGTCTGGATGCCGGCCAGGGCGACCATGGCGAACATGACGGTCGCGGCGCCGCCCAGCACACCGTGCGGGACGGCGGCGACGATCGCGGCGGCCTTGGGCAGCAGACCCAGGATGATCATGAAGACGCCCGCGGCGACGACCACGAAGCGGCTCTTGACCTTCGTCATGCGCACCAGGCCGACGTTCTCGGCGAAGGCGACGTACGGGAAGGAGTTCAGGACGCCGCCGAGGGCGGTCGCGGCGCCGTCGGCACGCAGGGCGCGGGCCACGGTCTCGCTGTCGACCTCCTTGCCGACGATGTCGCCCACCGCGTACGTGTCGCCGGTCGTCTCGACCATGGTGATCAGCATGACGATCAGCATCAGGACGATCGGGAACCATTCGAACTTCGGCATGCCGAAGTGGAAGGGGGTGCTGACCCCGACCCAGCCCGCGTCACCGACGTCGCCGAACTTGGCGTCTCCGAGGAGGAACGCGACGGCGGTGCCGACGACCAGGCCGAGCAGGATGGCGATGCTGGAGAGGAACGGCTTGCCGAGCTTCATCAGGACGAGGATGAAGAGCATCGTGCCGCCGGCGTAGGCGAAGTTCTTCGGGTCGCCGAAGTCCGGGCTGCCGAGGCCGCCGGCCGCGTCGTTGAGGCCGACGGGGATCAGGACGATGCCGAGCACCGTGATGACGGTGCCGGTGACCACCGGCGGGAAGAGCCGCATGACCGCCCGGAACGCGTTGGCGGGCAGCCAGGCGAAGGCGAAGGTGGCGATGCCGGCGGTGATGACCGCGCCGTAGATGACCAGCAGCGCGGCGGTGCCGCCGCCGGCGCCGAGGCCTATGGCGATCATCGGGGAGACCGCCGTGAAGGTGACGCCCTGGATCAGCGGCAGTCGCGCGCCGATCCTGCCGATGCCCCAGGCCTGGATGATCGAGGCGATACCGCAGGTGAGGAGGTCTGCGTTGATCAGGTAGACGAGCTGTTCAGGGCTCAGCTTGAGTGCGCTGCCCACGATGATCGGGACGATCACCGCGCCGGCGTAGAACGCGAGTACGTGCTGGAAGCCGTACAGCGCGAGCTTGGGGAGGGGGAGCACCTCGTCGACCGGGTGCGTGCTCTGCTCTCCGTTGGCGGAAAGCCGGGCGGCGACACGTGCCATCTCTGCCTTGCCCTTCAATGAGGTAGGTAACGAGAGGAATCTGGTTGTCCCTGGGCGAAGTGGGTCGTTAACCCGTTGGTTCGCCAGGGTTGTCAGCTCGAACACGTGGATCGAAGCGCCCGGATGTTTCCGGCGGCGTCTCCTCGTGTGACCGGAATTGAACGCCTGTGGAAGCGCTCACAGATATCGGAGACTTCGACGAACCGAAGGCGTTTCAGGATGCCGGATCTGGCGGTTCCTCCAATGGCGCAGCCGCGCCGCTCAGCGTATGGGGCGAGGACCACGGAACACTTTCCGCAGGCTGCGCACCTGCGAAGTTCCGCGCTTCGACGCGAGCTGTACCCGGTTCGCAAGCATTCGGCCCCGCAAATCCGAGAGCGTAATTCCGGCCGTCCGAAATGCGGAACTTTTGTACGGAAGGACCGGGTCCAGCCCCTTGCACGGACGCCGCGGCGCCCCGGTTCACCCCCGTGAGGCCGGATCGTTACCTCGCTCGCGGCCATTTGTGGCGGTTCGGCCGTCCGGATCGTGGCCGAAAAGGCAGCCGGACCCGGCGGAGAACCCGCCGGGTCCGGAATTTCGTACGCGTTCCCTACGGGGCGCGGACCGCCGAGAGGAGGCCGGACACCTCGTCCGTGCCCATCCGCAGCGCCGCCCCGACGGTGGCCAGCACCTCGCGCTCGGCGGGGATGTAGGGGCCGTCCGCGAGGGCGATCCGCGCGCCCTGGAGCAGGATCGACTCCCGCCCCGGCACGGCCAGGTGCGGGGCCAGGGGCTCCAGCGCCTCGTGGAGCTCGATCGACAGCGCGGCCCCGCAGCACTCGGGCCCGTCGTACAGCCCCAGCCGGCCCTCCTCGGTGGCCAGGGCGTCCACGAGGGACTCCAGCTGCTCCGCGGTGCAGTCCTGGAACCCGGCGGCCCGTACGGACGCCACGGCGGCGTCCAGGGCGCTGCGCGAGGTGGTCCCGCCCGCCGCGAGCACGGCCAGCGCCACGGTGTGCACGGCGTCGCGCAGCAGCGCCGAGAAGCGGGTGGTGGTCAGGTGGTCCAGCACGTCGGTGTCGAAGCGCTGCCGGCAGCCCTGGCACTCGATGACGGGCCCTGCCTCCCCGCGCGGCAGCAGCGGCACGCCGAGCACGGTGAAGCGCCTGCGCCCGGTGCGCCTGCGGAAATTGCGGTCACCGCCGCAGCCGGGGCAGAAGAACTCCCCGTCTCCCACGGTGCTCCAGGTGGTGCGGATGCCCCAGACGGTCAGCTTCCGGCCGTCCCCACCCCGAACTGGCAGCACGTCGCACCTCCGTATCTCCCCCGCGGCGCTCAGGACGCGGGCGGGACCCCTCCGGCAGCACCGCCGGGTTGGCGTGATGTTAGCCACATCGGTGAGGCCGCGTCAGTCGTGCGACAGGACAACATCGCGCGGGGACGGGAGTTGGCCGAAGTGCGCCCCCGGCGAGGGGCCGTGCGGCGCACGGGATCCGCGTCAACGCGGTGCTTCCCGGAACCATCCGCACGGAGCGGGCGCCGGCCCCCGGACGGAGACCGCGCGCCCCGGGAACGGTCCGCGAAACGGGCCCGGGGACGCCGGAGCCCCCGTCCCCCGCGGCGGGGGACGGGGGCTCCGGCGGGGCGGCTAGCGTCCCGCGCGGTTGACGGCGGAGATGACCGCCTTCAGGGAGGCGCGGGTGGTGTTGGCGTCGATGCCGATGCCCCACAGGACCCGGCCGTCGATCGCGCACTCGATGTACGAGGCGGCCACGGCGGAGGCGCCCTCGCTCATGGTGTGCTCGGTGTAGTCCAGCAGGCGGGCGTCGACGCCGATGCCGGCCAGCGCGTCGAAGAAGGCCGAGATCGGACCGTTGCCGGTGCCGTTCAGGACCGTCTCCACGCCGTCCACGACCGCCTCGACGGTCAGCGTGTCGGTGCCGTCCTTGTCGGTGGCGGTCGAGCCGGAGCGCAGCTGGATGCGGCCCCACGGGTTCTCGGGGTTGGGCAGGTACTCGTCCGAGAAGACGTCCCAGATCGCCTTCGGCGTGACCTCGCCGCCCTCGGCGTCGGTCTTGGCCTGGATGATCCGCGAGAACTCGATCTGCATGCGGCGCGGCAGGTCCAGCTTGTGGTCGTTCTTCAGGACGTACGCGATGCCGCCCTTGCCGGACTGCGAGTTGACCCGGATGACCGCCTCGTAGGAGCGGCCGACGTCCTTCGGATCGATGGGCAGGTACGGGACGGCCCACTCGATGTCGTCGACGGTCTTGCCCTGGGCGGCCGCGTCGGCCTCCATGGCGTCGAAGCCCTTCTTGATGGCGTCCTGGTGGGAGCCGGAGAAGGCGGTGTAGACCAGGTCGCCCGCGTAGGGGTGGCGCGGGTGGACCTCCATCTGGTTGCAGTACTCGCTGGTGCGGCGGATCTCGTCGATCTGCGAGAAGTCGATCTGCGGGTCGATGCCCTGCGAGAACAGGTTCATGCCCAGGGTGATCAGGTCCACGTTGCCGGTGCGCTCGCCCTGCCCGAACAGGCAGCCCTCGATGCGGTCGGCGCCGGCCATCAGGGCCAGCTCGGCGGCCGCGACGGCGGTGCCGCGGTCGTTGTGCGGGTGGACGGAGATGCAGATGTGCTCGCGGCGGGTCAGGTTGCGGGCCATCCACTCGAAGCGGTCCGCGTGGGTGGAGGGGGTCGAACGCTCCACGGTGGCGGGCAGGTTCAGGATGATCTCGCGGCCCTCGGCGGGCTGCCAGACGTCGCAGACGGCCTCGCAGACCTCCAGGGCGAAGTCCAGCTCGGTGTCGGTGAAGATCTCCGGGCTGTACTGGTAGCCGAAGACGGTCTCGGGGCCCAGCAGCTTCTCGGCGTACTCCATGACCAGGCGGGTGCCGTCGACGGCGATCTGCTTGATCTGCTCCTTGGAGCCGCGGAAGACGACCCGGCGGAAGGTCGGGGCGGTCGCGTTGTACAGGTGCACGGTGGCGCGCTTGGCGCCGACCAGCGACTCGACGGTCCGCTCGATCAGGTCCTCGCGGGCCTGGGTCAGTACGGAGATGGTGACGTCGTCCGGGATCGCGCCCTCTTCGATGATGGAGCGCACGAAGGCGAAGTCGGTCTCGCCGGAGGACGGGAAGCCGACCTCGATCTCCTTGTAGCCCATGCGCACCAGCAGGTCGAACATCTCGCGCTTGCGGGCCGGGGTCATCGGGTCGATCAGCGACTGGTTGCCGTCCCGCAGGTCGGTGGACAGCCAGCGGGGGGCCTTGGTGACGCGGGCGTCGGGCCAGGTGCGGTCCGGGATGTCCACCTGCTCGTACGCGCCGTACTTGTGGATCGGCATCCCGGAGGGCTTCTGGGTGTGGGTCGCGTTCGTGATGGGCGTGGGGCGACCGACAAAAGGCTGCTGGCTCATGGCGTTGGGCTCCTCGCGTGTCCGCGTAGTTCGCTGGGACGGCCGACGGCGGTAGTGAAAACCGCAACACCAAACTCCGCGGGGAGGGGGCCGGCCTACGACTACAGACCCTCGCCGCGGCAGCTAAGGAGAAGCAGCCCGAAACGCATGATGGGCCGAGCCTAGCCGAGCCGCGCCGTATCGCGAGGACCTGTTTCAGTATGCAAGACCCCGGTGCCCGATTTGCACCCTTTGTGAGCTACGACTCTTTCCGGGCGCCCAGGTCAGGGCGATCCGTCAACGCGGCGCACTTCGTTTGAGACAACCGAATGAATCATGGTCGCTGCTAGTGACAGCGGCATGACCCACTGCCACATTGCCGTGCATGGATGCCTTCCTTTCCCCTGGCCACACCCCCCACCACCCCGTCTTCTGCACCGTGGTGCCCCCTCACCTGCTCCGCAAGGCCGCCCAGTCCCCGGACGGCGCGCGGGCCGAGGCCGCCCTGCGGACCCTCGAGCACGACAGCGGCCTGCGCGAGCGGCGGCAGATCAACGCCCTCCGCGGGATCGCCCCCTCCCTCGTCGACTCCCCCGCCGAAGGGCCCTCGCGGACGGTCTACGACGCCCAGCACCGCACCCGGCTGCCCGGGAAGAAGGTCCGCGGGGAGGGGAGCGAGCCGGTCGGCGACTCCACCGTCAACCGTGCCTACGCGGGGCTCGGGGCGACGTACGAACTGTTCCTGAAGGCCTTCGGGCGGCACTCCATCGACGACTCCGGGCTGCCGCTGGACGCGACCGTCCACTACGGCGAGGACTACAACAACGCCTTCTGGGACGGCCGGCAGATGGTCTTCGGCGACGGGGACGGGGACCTGTTCCTCGACTTCACGGTCTCGGTGGACGTCATCGGGCACGAGCTGGCCCACGGCGTCACCCAGTACACGGCCAACCTCGACTACCACGGCCAGTCCGGGGCGCTCAACGAGTCCATGTCGGACGTCTTCGGCTCGCTGATCAAGCAGTACTCCCTCGGCCAGACCGCCGACCAGGCGGACTGGCTGATCGGTGCCGGGCTGCTCGGGCCGAACGTCACCGGGGTCGCGCTGCGCTCGATGAAGGCGCCGGGGACCGCTTACGACGACGACGAACTCGGCAAGGACCCGCAGCCCGCGACCATGGACGACTACGTCAACACCTCGCGCGACAACGGCGGCGTCCACATCAATTCCGGGATCCCCAACCACGCCTTCTACATCGCGGCCACCGAACTGGGCGGCAAGGCCTGGGAGCGGGCCGGGCGGATCTGGTACGACACGCTGACCGGCGGGCAGCTGGGCGAGAAGGCCTCCTTCAAGGACTTCGCCCGGCTCTCGGTGGCCGCGGCGGTCGCCCGGTACGGCGAGGGCGGCGCGGAGCACCAGGCCCTCCAGAAGGCCTGGTCGTCCGTCGGCCTGGCCTGAGGAGGCTGGGCGCGGCGGCCCGCATCGGGTAGAAGGGGCACCATGCGGATCGAAGTGGTGCGGACGGGCGGTTTCGCGGGGATCGAACGCCGGGCCGAGGTGGACACCTCGGGCCGGCCCGACGAGGAGGAGTGGCGGGCACTGGCCCTGCTGGCCCTGCGGCCGGACCCCCGGGCCGAGCCGGGGCCGGGCGGCGTGCGGGACGGCTTCTCGTACCGGATCACGGTGGACGGCCGGACGGTGTCCTGCCAGGACCCGCACCTGTCGGACGCCCAGCGCAGCCTGGTCTCGCGGGTGCTGAAGGAAGGCGCGTAACCGGGGCCGGTCTCCGGGCCGGGCATAAGCAGGTGCCCGGCCGCGGCGGTTTTGCTTGGATGGCGGGATGAGTGAAACGATCTTGGCCGCCCTGGAGCAGTACTACGACACCGTCCCCCGCCGGGGCGGTGCGCGCGGCGAGGACTTCGGGCCGCTGACCCTGTTCGTGCAGGAGGGGCAGGGCTGGCAGTACTACGCGCGGCCCGCCGCCGGCGGCGCGAACGCGACCGCCGAGGACGTACGCGCGGTGCTGGAGAGGCAGCGGGAGCTGAAGGTGCCGGAGTCCTTCGAGTGGGTGGCCGAAAACACCCCCTCGCTGCGGGCCGCGGTGGAGGAGGCGGGGCTGCACGTGCACGCCCACCCGCTGATGGCCCTGGACGAGGACGCCGAGCCGCTCCCGCCGCATCCCGAGGTACGGCTGCTCGGCGCGGGGGACCCGCTGCTGCGGGCCGCCGTGACCGTCCCCGCGCTGGCCTTCCGCGAGCCGGGCACGGCCCTGGGCACGGCGGGACCGGCCCAGCTCGCCGCGGCGCTGGAGGACCCGGCCTCGGAGGAGCACCGGGCCAGGGTGTCCGGGATGCTCGCCGACGGGCGCACCGCGATGGCGGCGGCCGTACGGGACGGCCTGGTGCTGTGCTCGGGCCAGTACAACCCGGTCGGCGACGTCGCCGAGATCGTCGGTGTCGGCACCCTGCCCACCGCCCGGCGGCAGGGGCTGGCCCTCGGGGTGACGGCGGCGCTGGTCGCCGCGGCCCGCGCCCGCGGCGCCCGTACGGTCTTCCTGTCGGCCGGGGACGAGGACGTGGCCCGGATCTACGCCCGCGCCGGGTTCCGCCGGGTGGGAACGGCCCTGATCGCGGAGCCGGCGGCGGCCTGAGGCCCGGCGGGTTTGCCGGTTCGGCAACGGGAGTTGCCCGGGGCCCGGCCCCGGCGCAGCATCGTCCGTACCGGCAGACCCGTACAGGAAGAGGCCCCATGTCCGAGCAGCAGCACCACCAGGACCACCCCACGGGCGCGGAATGGTGGGACGCCCGCTACCGCGAGAGCGACCGCATCTGGAGCGGCAGGGCCAACGCGGTCCTGGTCCGCGAGGCCTCCGACCTGACCCCCGGGCGCGCCCTCGACCTCGGCTGCGGCGAGGGCGCCGACGCGGTGTGGCTCGCCCAGCGGGGCTGGCGGGTCACCGGGACCGACATCTCCGGGGTGGCGCTGGAGCGGGCGGCCGGGCACGCCGCCGAGGCGGGGCTCGCCGACCGCGTCGACTGGCAGCGGCACGACCTGGCGCGGTCCTTCCCCGACGGGGAGTTCGACCTGGTCTCCGCGTGCTTCCTGCACTCGTACGGGGACTTCCCGCGCGAGCGGATCCTGCGCACCGCCGCGACGGCCGTGGCCCCGGGCGGGATCCTGCTGATCGCGGGCCACGCGGGCGGGCCGTCCTGGGACCCGGACGCGCACGCGGACATCCACTTCCCGACCCCGGACGAGGTCCTCGGCCAGCTGGAGCTGCCGGAGGGCGGCTGGGAGGTGCTGGTCGCGGCCGAGCACGAGCAGGCCATGACGGCCCCCGACGGCCGGCCCGGGAGCCGCAGGGACAACGCGCTGAAGGTGCGCAGGCTCCGCTAGGCCCTGGAGCGTCCTCGGCGTTGTCCCGCCGGGCGCTCCTTCGGCGACAGGGCCTAGAAGCCGAGCTTGCGGAGCTGCTTGGGGTCGCGCTGCCAGTCCTTGGCGACCTTCACGTGCAGGTCGAGGAAGACCGGCGTGCCGAGCAGCGCCTCGATGTGCTTGCGCGACTTCATGCCGACCTCCTTCAGGCGCGAGCCCTTCGGGCCGATGATGATGCCCTTCTGGCTGGGACGCTCGATGTAGACGTTGGCGTGGATGTCCAGCAGCGGCCGGTCCGCGGGCCGGTTCTCGCGCGGGATCATCTCCTCGACCACGACGGCGATGGAGTGCGGGAGCTCGTCGCGCACGCCCTCCAGCGCGGCCTCGCGGATCAGCTCCGCGACCATCACCATCTCGGGCTCGTCGGTGAGGTCGCCCTCCGGGTACAGCGGGGGGCTCTCGGGCAGCAGCGGCGCGATGAGGTCGGCCAGCAGCTGCACCTGCTTGTCGCCGACGGCCGAGACGGGCACGATCTCGGCCCACTCGATGCCGAGCTCGGCGCCCAGCTGGTGGATGGCGAGGAGCTGCTCGGCCAGCTGCTTGGACTCGACCAGGTCCGTCTTGGTGACGATGGCGATCTTGGGGGTCTTCTTGATCCCCGCGAGCTCCTTGGCGATGAACTTGTCGCCGGGGCCGAGCTTCTGGTCGGCGGGCAGGCAGAAGCCGATCACGTCGACCTCGGCCCACGTGGTGCGCACCACGTCGTTCAGGCGCTCGCCGAGCAGCGTGCGCGGCTTGTGCAGGCCCGGCGTGTCGACGAGCACCAGCTGCGCGTCCGGGCGGTGCACGATGCCGCGGACGGTGTGGCGGGTGGTCTGCGGCCGGTTGGAGGTGATCGCGACCTTGGTGCCCACGAGCGCGTTGGTCAGGGTCGACTTGCCCGCGTTGGGGCGGCCGACGAAGCAGGCGAAGCCCGCGCGGTGCGGGGCGTTGGGCTCGGGGGAACGATCGCTCATACGGGCCATTCTCCCCGATGCGGCCCCCCGCGCCGACCAGGCCGCTGCCGCAGGGGCGGCGGGAGGCTCGCGGCGCCGGTCGCCGGGCCGCCCGGGACGGCGTCCGTACGGCCTCCGGGGCCGGACCGGCGGGCCGTCCCCGCCGCGGTCCGGGCCCGCTCCAGCGGGCCGGTGGCGCCCGCCGCGGCCCCCCGCGCCCGCCGGCTTCGCCCTCAGGAGGGGGCGTCGCCGCCCCGGCCCCGGCGGCGCCCGTCTCCCGGAAAACGCGCCGGCCGGCCGTCGGGCTGACGCCCGGCGCCGCCGGGGTCCCGGGGTTCAGGCTCCGGCGGGCGTGGTGGACTTCAGGGTGCCGTCCGGGGCGGCGAGCAGGACCGGGGTGGCGGGGCCGCCCAGGTCGCGGACCGCGGCGCGGTCGGCGTCGGCGGGGGCGTCGGCCGCGCTGACCACGGCCGCGGCCTCCAGGGAGCGCGCTCCGCTGGCGACCGCCATGGCGACGGCCGTCTGGAGGGCGCTCAGCTTGAGGGAGTCGAGCTCCACGGTGCCGGCGACGTACGTACGGCCGGTCTCGTCCCGTACCGCCGCCCCTTCGGGGACTCCGTTGCGGGCCCGGGCGCTGCGCGCCAGGGTGATGATCTTGCTGTCCTCGGGGTCGATGCCGTTGCCCACGGTGCTCTCGCTCATGGGCGACAGCATAGGGAGCGCCCCGGCAAAGCCCGGCGACGGCCCCGCCGGGACGGTCCCTTCGTGCGGTTCCGCGTCACGGCCGGTCGAGCCGCAGCCGCTCCGCCCTCGGCAACCCGGCCACGACCAGGTCGTACGAGTCCTCGACCAGCTCCCGCACCAGTGCGTCGGGCAGACCGCCGACCGTCACGGTGTTCCAGTGCCGCTTGTTCATGTGCCAGCCCGGGACGATCGCCGCGTGCTCGGCCCGTAGCCGCACGGCCGCCTCCGGCTCGCACTTGAGGTTGACCTTCAGCGGCTCGGCGTCCAGCGCGGTCAGGGCGAACACCTTCCCCAGCACCTTGAACACCGAGGTCTCCGGGGTGAAGGGGAACTCCTCCACGGCCGCGTTGAAGCCCAGGCAGAACGCGCGCAGCTCCGCGGGGGTCATTCCGCCTCCGCCTCTTCGGCCTCCGTCACGACCACCGGCTCCACCAGCACCGTCACGATCTTGTTCCGGCGCCCCGCCGGGGATTCCGCCGTGAGCTTCAGCGGACGCCCGTCCGGCAGGTCCACCACCGCCGAGGCACCCGCGATCGGGACCCGGCCCAGCGCCTTCGCCAGCAGCCCGCCGACCGTCTCCACGTCCTCGTCGTCGAAGGCCAGGGCCCCGAACAGCTCTCCGAGGTCGGTGATGTCGAGCCGCGCCGTGACCCGGTAGCGGTCCTCGCCCAGCTCCTCCACGGGCGGGATCTCCCGGTCGTACTCGTCGGTGATCTCGCCGACGATCTCTTCCAGGATGTCCTCGATGGTGACGATGCCGGCGGTGCCGCCGTACTCGTCGATGACGACGGCCACGTGGTTGCGCACCGACTGCATCTCGCGCAGCAGGTCCCCCGCGTTCTTCGTGTCGGGCACGAAGACCGCGGGCCGCATCACCGTGGAGACCAGGTCGGACTCGGCGTCCCGGTTGATGTGGGTCCTGCGGACGAGGTCCTTCAGGTAGACGATGCCGACGATGTCGTCCTCGTTCTCCCCGGTGACGGGGATCCGCGAGAAGCCGGACCGCAGCGCGAGCGTCGTCGCCTGCCGGATCGTCTTGTAGCGCTCGATGCACACCAGGTCGGTGCGGGGCACCATCACCTCGCGCACGAGGGTGTCGCCCAGCTCGAAGACCTGGTGCACCATCCGGCGCTCGTCGTCCTCGATCAGCGATTCCTTCTCCGCGAGGTCCACCATCGCGCGCAGCTCCGCCTCGGAGGCGAAGGGCCCCTTGCGGAAGCCCTTGCCGGGGGTGAGCGCGTTGCCGAGCAGGATCAGGAGCTGCGGGACCGGACCCATGACCCGCGCCAGCGGTACGAGGACGTACGCGGCCGCCGTCGCGGTGTTCAGCGGGTGCTGGCGGCCGATCGTACGGGGGGACACGCCCACCGCCACGAAGGACACCAGCACCATCACGGCGATGGCGACGAGCAGCGCCGTCCAGTTCTCGCCGAACTCGTCGAGGCAGACGTACGTGACGAGCACGCCCGCCGCCATCTCGCAGGTCACCCGCACCAGCAGGGCCACGTTGACGTACCGGGTGGGGTCGCCGGCGACCTGGGCGAGCTTCGCGCTCCCGCGCCGGCCCTCCCGTACCGCCTGCTCGGCGCGGAAGCTGGAGACGCGGGCGATCCCGGACTCGGCGCACGCCGCGAACCAGGCCACCACGGTCAGCAGCACCGCCCCGGTGATCAGCTGGGCGGCGCCGGTCACGAGACGGTGGGGGCCGGCGAGGGGCCGGTCAGGCCGCGCTCGGCGCGCCAGCCGTCGACGATGGCTGCCTGGAGGCCGAACATCTCGGCCTTCTCGTCCGGCTCCTCGTGGTCGTACCCGAGCAGGTGCAGCACCCCGTGGACGGTCAGGAGCTGGAGCTCCTCGTCCATGGAGTGCCGCGTCGGCGCCTCGTCGCCCTGCTTCTTGGCCACCTCGGGGCAGAGCACGATGTCACCGAGGAGACCCTGCGGGGGCTCCTCGTCGTCCTTCGTCGGCGGACGGAGCTCGTCCATCGGGAAGGACATGACGTCGGTCGGTCCGGGGAGGTCCATCCACTGGATGTGGAGCTGCTCCATGGCGTCCTCGTCGATGACGATGACGGAGAGCTCGGACAGCGGATGGATCCTCATCCGGGTGAGCGCGTAGCGGGCGATGTCGAGGATCGCCTGCTCGTCGACCTCGGTTCCGGACTCGTTGTTGACGTCGATCGACATGGTGCGCTGGGTTCTACTTCCGCTGGTTGCCGTTCCGGGCCGGACCGGTCTCCCGGGCCGCCTGGCTGTCGTCGTACTTCTCGTACGCGTCGACGATACGGCCGACCAGCTTGTGCCGGACGACATCCTCGGACGTGAGCCGCGAGAAGTGGATGTCCGGCACCCCTTCGAGGATCTCCTGGACCTGCCGCAGACCGCTCCTGGCACCGCCCGGAAGGTCGATCTGGGTGATGTCACCGGTGACGACGATCTTCGAATCGAAGCCGAGGCGCGTCAGGAACATCTTCATCTGCTCGACGGTGGTGTTCTGCGCCTCGTCGAGGACGACGAAGGCGTCATTGAGGGTTCTGCCCCTCATGTAGGCCAGGGGCGCGACCTCGATGGTTCCGGCGGCCATCAGCCTTGGGATCGAATCCGGGTCGATCATGTCGTGCAGGGCGTCGTAGAGCGGGCGCAGGTACGGGTCGATCTTGTCGAACAGCGTGCCCGGGAGGAAGCCGAGCCGCTCGCCCGCCTCGACGGCGGGGCGGGTCAGGATGATCCGGCTGACCTGCTTGGACAGCAGCGCCTGGACCGCCTTCGCCATCGCGAGGTAGGTCTTGCCGGTACCGGCGGGGCCGATGCCGAAGACGATCGTGTGCTTGTCGATCGCGTCGACGTACCGCTTCTGGTTGAGGGTCTTGGGGCGGATGGTGCGGCCCCGGTTGGAGAGGATGTTCTGCGTAAGCACCTCGGCGGGGGTCTCCGGGTCACCGCCCTCGCTGCCGTTCGCCTTGAGCATGGCGATCGAGCGTTCCACTGCGTCCTCCGTCATCGGTTGCCCGGTGCGGAGCACCAGCATCATCTCGTCGAACAGGCGCTGGATCAGGGCGACTTCCGCCGCCGCCCCGACCGCGCTGACCTGATTGCCCCGAACATGGATGTCGGCCTTCGGGAAAGCCTTTTCGATCACGCGCAGCAGCGCGTCGCCCGAGCCGAGCACGGTCACCATGGGGTGCGTCGCCGGGACCGTGAAGTGGGCGCGCGCCTGGCCCTGCGCCGGGGTGTGGGCTGTCGGTGTCTGAGTCATGGGCCGGCACTGTGGCCTGCGCATACCTCCCGCTGAGGGGCCGCGCCGATCGTCGACCTCCGGAATACCAGGGTACGTCCACCCCAGGCCGAGCCCGAGGGGTTTTCCGGGCGGTCCCGGACGGTTCCTACACCGAGTGCCGGAAGCCGATGGTCGGGACCGCCCGGCGGCGCGAGCAGGGCGCGGCGCCCGGCGGGACGAGGGCGTCCAGGAAGGCGTAGCGGTCCCGCAGGGCGTCGGGGGCGGTGCGCCACCAGTGGGCCACCTCGGGCCAGCCCGGGGCGGAGAGGGAGCCGCCGAACTCCTGCACCGAGAGGGCGGCGGTCAGCCCGGCGAAGGCCAGCCGGTCGGCGAGCGGCCACCCCGCCAGGCTGCCCGTGACGAAGCCGGCCACGTACACGTCGCCCGCGCCGGTCGGGTCCAGGGCGTCCACCGGGATCGCGGGGGCCTCCGCCGTCTCCCCGGTGCGGCTGTCGACCGCGTACGAGCCCTCCGAGCCCATGGTCACCACCGCGACCGGGACCTTCTCCGCGAGGGCCCGGGCCGCTCTGCGCGGACACTCGGTCCGGGTGTAGCGCATCGCCTCTCCCGCGTTGGGCAGGAACGCCTCGCAGTGCTGGAGGTCGGCCAGGGCCCCCAGGTCCCACCGCCCGGTCTCGTCCCAGCCGACGTCCGCGAAGATCCTGGAGCCCCGGCGGGCCGCCTCCGAGATCCAGTCCTCGGTCTGCCCGGCGCCGAGGGAGGCCACCGCCGCGCGCGCCTTCGGCGGGCACCAGGGGAAGGGGCCGGGGCCAGCCGGGGGCGGTGCCTCGTGGCCGTGGGAGACCATGGTGCGCTCGCCCTCGTACGCCATGGAGACCGTGACGGGGCTGTGCCAGCCGGGGACGGTGCGCGACATGGACAGGTCGATGCCCTCGCCCTGTTCGAGGGCGTCCCAGCAGTACTCGCCGTAGTGGTCGTCGCCGAAGGCGGCGGCCAGCGCGGTGCGCAGGCCCAGCCGGGCCAGGGCGGTGGCCATGTTGGCGACGCCGCCGGGGCTGGAGCCCATGCCGCGCGCCCAGGACTCGGTACCGCGCACGGGGGCCGTGTCCAGGCCGGTGAAGATGATGTCGAGGAAGACCGTGCCGGTCAGGAAGACGTCGCAGCCCGGCTCTTGGGGATCGCGCACCGGTCCGAGCGGGTCGAGGGCGATGCGGCTGTCCCGACTGGTCACGGTGTGCTCCCCGGTGAAGTGTCGTTTCTGCGAGTGGGCTGGAAAACTGCCAGCCCTGCCCGGGCCGGGCAGGACCAAAACCCAGTGTGACGCACATCACCGGAGCCCCGCTCACCTCCGCCCCCAGCGCCACTGGAGGAACACCACCCCCGGCGCTCCTCCTACCGCTTGGGCAGGGCCACCCGTCCCAGGTCCGCCGCGATCGTCAGCTCCCCCTCGAATCCCGCCGCGCGGGCCTCGCGTTCGAACTCCGACGGATCCGCGTACCGCTGCGAGAAGTGCGTCAGCACCAGGTGCCGTACGCCCGCGTCCCGCGCCACCCGCGCCGCCTGTCCGGCGGTGAGGTGGCCGTGGTCGGTGGCCAGCCGGACGTCCGCGTCGAGGAAGGTCGACTCGATGACCAGCATGTCGCAGCCCTCCGCCAGCGCGTCCACGCCGTCACAGAGCCGGGTGTCCATGACGAAGGCGAACCGCTGCCCCGCCCGGTGCTCGCTGACGGCCTCCAGCGTGACCTCGCCCTCCGGCCCCTCCAGCCGCCCCTCGCGCTGGATCCGGCCGACGTCGGGCCCCTTGATCCCGTACCGCGCGAGCAGCGCGGGGACCATCCGGCGCCCGTCCGGCTCGGTCACCCGGTAGCCGAAGGACTCCACCGGGTGCGAGAGCCGCCGCGCCTCCAGGACGTACGAGGGCCCGCGCGCGAGCACCCCGTCCGCGGCGACCGGCTCCTCCAGGAGCCGCACGGTCTCCCGGTAGGCGGTGGCGTACCGCAGCCGGTCGAAGAACTTCTGCCCCGAGGCCGGGTAGTGCGCCGTCACGGGGTGCGGGACCTGGTCGAGGTTGATCCGCTGGATCACCCCGGCCAGGCCGAGGCTGTGGTCGCCGTGGAAGTGCGTGACGCAGATCCGGTTGATGTCGTGCGCCGCGACCCCGGCCCGCAGCATCTGCCGCTGCGTGCCCTCGCCCGGGTCGAAGAGGATGCCCTCGCCGTCCCAGCGCAGCAGGTAGCCGTTGTGGTTGCGGTGCCGGGTGGGGACCTGGCTGGCGGTGCCCAGGACCACGAACTCGCGTACGGACACGGCTTATCCGGGCGGCCACTGGAGGCCGCGGCCCCCGAGGACGTGCAGGTGCGCGTGGAAGACGGTCTGGCCCGCGCCGGCGCCGGTGTTGAACACCACCCGGTAGCCGCTGTCGGCGATCTTCTCCTCGGCGGCGATCTCCCCGGCCTCACGCAGTATGTCGGCGATCACGCCCGGCTCGGCGGCGGCGAGGGAGGCCGCGTCGGGGTAGTGCGCCTTGGGGATCACGAGCACGTGGGTGGGCGCCTGCGGGTTGATGTCCCGGAAGGCGACGGTCGTTTCGCTCTCGCGGACGAGCGTCGCCGGAACGGTCCCCTCGACGATCTTGCAGAACAGGCAGTCCGCCTGCGGTTCCCCGGCCATTGCTGCGCCTCCCGTTGACGTTGATCGGTCGGGGCATGCTACCGGGCCGGCCCCGCAGCCCGGGGCCGGTGCGGGGCCGCGTACGGCGCCCGCCACCCGGACCGCCCCCGGGCGGCGGCCTACGACCAGCGCCCCGTGCGCGCCAGCAGCACCGCCGTCGCCGCCGTGCCGGCGGTCGACGTACGCAGCACCGAGGGGCCCAGCCGGTACGGCAGCGCCCCGGCCGCGGCGAAGGCGGCCAGCTCCTCCGGCGACACCCCGCCCTCGGGGCCGACCACCAGCACCACGGACCCCTTCTCCGGCAGCGGGGCCGTGGCCAGCGCCGCCGAGGGAGCGTCACGGTCCTCGTGCAGCACCACCGCCAGGTCGGCCTGCGCCAGCAGCGCGGCCACCTGCTTCGTGGACATCGCCCCGGCCACCTCCGGGAAGCGGACCCGGCGCGACTGCTTGCCCGACTCCCGGGCCGTCGAACGCCACTTGGCCAGGGACTTCTCGCCCCGGTCGCCGCGCCACTGGGTGATGCAACGGGAGGCCTGCCACGGCACGATGGCGTCGACGCCGGTCTCCGTCATCGTCTCGACCGCCACCTCGCCCCGGTCGCCCTTCGGCAGGGCCTGCACCACGGTGATCCGTACGTCGGGCTCCGGTTCCTCCCTCACGGACTCCAGGTCCGTGACCACCAGGCGGTCCTTGCCCTCCGCCGCCTTGACCACGCCTTCCGTCCACCGGCCGCGCCCGTCGGTGAGGACCACGTCCTCGCCCGGGTTCAGCCGCTTCACGGACACCGCGTGCCGCCCCTCGGGGCCCTCCAGCACGAACTCCGGCCCCGCCGGAACCTCTTCGACCACGAACACGGGGGCCGTCATGACGCTCTCCTCATCTGCAATGCCTTCAACGCGTTCTGCGCCTCGGCCAGTTCTGCCACCAGTACTTCCACCAGCGCCCCGGCCGGCAGCGTCCGGGCAAGCCGGTGCCCCTGCCCGGCCCACAGGGACATGCCCTGCGGGTCCCCCGCCGCCGCGGCGGCCTTGCGCAGGCCCGAGGTCATGTCGTGGACCTGGGGGTAGGCGGCCGGCGCGTACGGCCCGTGCTCCCGCATGAAGCGGTTGACCAGCCCCCGCGCGGGCCGGCCCGAGAAGGCCCGGGTCAGTTCCGTGTGGGCGAACATCGGGTCGGTCAGCGCCCGCTTGTGCAGCGGGTGCGCTCCCGACTCCGGGCAGGCCAGGAAGGCCGTGCCGAGCTGCGCCGACTCCGCGCCGGCCGCGAGCACCGCCGCGATCTGCGCGCCCCGCATCAGGCCGCCCGCGGCGGTGATGGGCAGGGCCACGGCCTCGCGTACCTGCGCGACCAGCGCGAGCAGGCCGACGCCGGCCGTGCCGTCGGTCTGCGGGTCGTCACGGTGGGTGCCCTGGTGGCCGCCCGCCTCGATCCCCTGGACGCAGACGGAGCCGGCGCCGGCCGCCTGCGCGGTACGGGCCTCGTCGACCGAGGTGACGGTGACGACGGTGTGCGTTCCGGCCCGGCGCAGCCGCTCCAGGACCTCGGGCGCGGGCGTGCCGAAGGTGAAGGAGACCGCCGGGACGGGGTCCTCGAGCAGGATGGCGAGTTTGGCCTCGTAGCCGTCGTCGCCGGTGGCGATGATGTCCTCCGCGGCGAGCGAGACCGCGTACCATCCGGCCTCGCCGGCCAGCTGCCCGCGGTAGGTCTCGACGGCGGCCTGGTCCACGTAGCCGGTCTGCGGCACGAAGAGGTTGACGCCGAAGGGCCGCCGGGTCAGGCCGCGGGTCCGCTTGATCTCCTGGTACATGCCGTCGGCGGTCTTGTACCCGCCGGCGAGGTAGCCGAGCCCGCCGGCCTCGCACACGGCGGCGACGAGCGGCGGGCAGGAGGCGCCGCCCGCCATGGGAGCCTGCACGATCGGGTACGGGTGGAGACCGTTCGGCGCGGAGGACATGGACTGCATCGTGCCACGTCCCGGGCACCGCGCCGAACCGTCGCTTTCGCCTGGCATAGTCCGTTCCCGGGCGGTGTCCGGGAATCGACGCGTGCCGTGATCCGGGAAGCACGGAGCCCGGCCCGGGGCGTCCCCGGACCGGGCTCCGTACGGGTTCCCGGGCGCCTCAGCGGCCGTTGAACGCGTCCTTCAGGCGGCTGAAGAGGCCCTGCTGGCCGGGGGCGAACTGCCCCATCGGCCGCTCCTCGCCGCGCAGCTTGGCGAGCTGGCGCAACAGCTCCTCCTGCTGGGCGTCGAGCTTGCCGGGGGTGGTGACCTCGACGTGGACGATCAGGTCGCCCCGGCCGCCGCCGCGCAGGTGGGTGACGCCGCGCCCGTGCAGCGGGATGGCCTGCCCGGACTGGGTGCCGGGCCGGATGTCGATCTCCTCCATGCCGTCCAGCGTCTCCAGCGGGCACTTGGTGCCCAGGGCCGCGGCCGTCATGGGGATGGTGACCGTGCAGTGCAGGTCGTCCTGGCGCCGCTGGAAGGTCGGGTGCGGCAGCTCGTGGATCTCCACGTAGAGGTCGCCGGCGGGGCCGCCGCCGGGGCCGACCTCGCCCTCGCCCGCGAGCTGGATCCGGGTGCCGTTCTCGACACCGGCGGGGATCTTGACGGTGAGGCTGCGGCGGGAGCGGACCCGGCCGTCGCCCGCGCACTCGGGGCACGGGGTCGGGACCACGGTGCCGAAGCCCTGGCACTGCGGGCAGGGGCGCGAGGTCATGACCTGGCCGAGGAAGGACCGGGTGACCTGGGAGACCTCGCCGCGGCCGCGGCACATGTCACAGGTCTGCGCCGAGGTGCCGGGGGCGGCGCCCTCGCCGGTGCAGGTGCCGCAGACGACGGCCGTGTCGACCTGGATGTCCTTGGTCGTGCCGAAGGCGGCCTCGTCCAGTTCCAGGTCCAGGCGGATCATGGCGTCCTGGCCGCGGCGGGTCCGCGAGCGCGGGCCGCGCTGCGAGGTCTGGCCGAAGAAGGCGTCCATGATGTCGGAGAAGTTGCCGAAGCCGCCCGCTCCGAAGCCGCCCGCGCCGCCACCGCCGCCCGAGGAGGACAGCGGGTCGCCGCCGAGGTCGTAGACCTGCTTCTTCTGCGGGTCCGAGAGGACCTCGTAGGCCGCGTTGATCTCCTTGAAGCGCTCCTGCGTCTTCGGGTCCGGGTTCACGTCCGGGTGGAGTTCACGGGCGAGGCGGCGGAAGGCCTTCTTGATCTCGTCCTGCGATGCGTCGCGGCGCACGCCGAGTACGGCGTAGTAGTCCGTGGCCACTTACGACTCCGCCAGGATCTGTCCGACGTAACGTGCCACTGCGCGTACCGCTCCCATCGTTCCGGGGTAGTCCATGCGGGTCGGTCCGACCACGCCGAGTTTGGCGACTGCTTCGCCGCCCGAACCGTAGCCGACGGACACGACCGACGTGGAGTTGAGCCCCTCGTAGGCGTTCTCGTGCCCGATCCGTACGGCCATTCCCGACTCTCCGGCCTCGCCGAGCAGCTTGAGGAGCACCACGTGCTCTTCGAGCGCTTCCAGCACCGGCCTGATCGTCAAGGGGAAGTCATGTCCGAAGCGAGTGAGGTTGGCGGTGCCGCCGATCATCAGCCGCTCCTCCGCCTCCTCGGCCAGCGTTTCGAGAAGGGTCGCGAGGACGGCCGTGACGGTCGCCCGGTCCTCGATCTCGAACGACTCCGGAAGGTCCTGCACCAGCTGCGGGACGTCGGTGAACCGACGGCCCACGACCCTGCTGTTGAGCCGCGCCCGCAGGTCGGCGAGGGAGTTCTCGCCGAAGGGCGTCTGGGTGTCGACCATGCGCTGCTCGACGCGCCCCGTGTCGGTGATCAGTACGAGCATCAGCCGGGCCGGGGCCAGCGACAGCAGCTCGACGTGCCGCACGGTGGAGCGGGTCAGCGACGGGTACTGGACGACGGCGACCTGGCGGGTGAGCTGCGCGAGCAGCCGCACCGTGCGCCCGACCACGTCGTCGAGGTCGACGGCGCCGTCGAGGAAGTTCTGGATGGCCCGGCGCTCGGGGCTCGACAGCGGCTTGACGCCCGCGAGCTTGTCGACGAAGAGCCGGTAGCCCTTGTCCGTGGGGATCCGGCCGGCGCTGGTGTGGGGCTGGGCGATGTAGCCCTCCTCCTCCAGCACGGCCATGTCGTTGCGGACGGTGGCGGGCGAGACGCCCAGCCGGTGCCGCTCGGTGAGGGCCTTGGAGCCGACGGGCTCCTCCGTCCCCACGTAGTCCTGGACGATGGCGCGCAATACCTCGAGCCTGCGTTCACTGAGCATCGCGCACACCTCCGGATGCGGGTCGGTCGTCGGTCTGGCCGTCGGGGGCCGGTCGCTGGCTTGTTGGCACTCTGCGCGTCTGAGTGCCAGACATCCCCCGGTCAGTGTACGGCCGGGTAGTACGCCGCGGGCAAGGGCGGCCCGCCAGGGTAGCGTCGCGGCATGGACGTGCGTTGGGAAGAGGCGGGCTGGGAACGGGTCACCGGACGGGTCGGCCGGCGGCGGCTGCCGGTGTGGGACTGCACGGTGGGGCTGGTGGTGGGGGACGAGTCGGTGCTGTTGATCGACCCCGGGTCCTCGGTGCGCGAGGGGGCGGGGGTGCGGGCCGAGGCGGAGCGGCTGACGGGCCGCCGCGTGACCCATATCGCATTCACGCACGGACATTTCGACCACGTGCTGGGCGGGGCGGCCTTCGCGGGCGCCGAGACCTTCGGGGCGGTCGGCCTGGACCGGCTGCTGTCGGCCCCCACCGGCCGCGAGGAGGTACGGGCGAGCGCGGTCCGGCACGGCCTGGCGGAGGCGGAGGCCGCCGAGGCGGCCGGGCTGCTCCGGGCACCGCGGCACCTGGTGTCGGGCGAGTGGACCCTGGAGCTGGGCGGGGTGCAGGTGCTGCTGGCCAACGTGGGGCCCGCGCACTCCCAGCACGACCTGGCCGTCTTCGTGCCGGGCGAGCGGGAGGCGGTGTTCTGCGGGGACCTGGTCGAGGAGTCGGGCGAGCCCCAGGCCGGCCGGGACGCGGTGCCGGGCCAGTGGCCGGCCGCCCTGGACCGGCTGCTGTCCCTGGGCGGGGACGACGCGGTGTACGTGCCGGGGCACGGAGCGCTGGTGGACGCGGGCTTCGTGCGTGCGCAACGCGCCACACTGGCGGGCCGGTTCGGCGTGTCGGAGGCGTGAGGGCGCCGGCTCTCCTAGTGTCGGCCGAATGCGTGAGTACTCCCCCGACCTGACCCCGCAGTGGAAGCGCGCCAAGGCCGTACCGGAGGTGCCGGCCGACCCGGACCTGGTGGTCGAGGTGGCGGGTACGGACTTCTGCGGCGCGGTGGTGGCATGCGAGGCGGGCACCGTGACCCTGGAGGACCGTTTCGGAAAGCGCCGGGTCTTCCCGCTGGAGCCGCGCGGCTTCCTGCTGGACGGCGCCGTGGTGACCCTGACCCGCCCCTCGCGGGGGCCCGCCGCGCCGGCCCGTACGGCCTCCGGCTCGATCGCCGTCCCGGGGGCGCGGGCCCGGGTGGCGCGCGCCGGGCGGATCTACGTGGAGGGGCGGCACGACGCCGAGCTGGTCGAGCGGGTGTGGGGCGACGACCTGCGGATCGAGGGCGTGGTGGTGGAGTACCTGGAGGGCGTCGACGACCTGGCCGCCGTGGTGGAGGAGTTCGCCCCGGGGCCGGACGCCCGTCTCGGCGTGCTGGTGGACCACCTGGTGCCGGGGTCCAAGGAGTCCCGGATCGCGGCCTCGGTGACCTCAGCGGACGTGCTGGTGGTGGGTCACCCGTACGTGGACGTCTGGCAGGCCGTGAAGCCCTCCGTGCTGGGCATCCGGGCATGGCCGGAGGTGCCGCGCGGCCAGGACTGGAAGACGGGCGTCTGCCGTGCGCTGGGCTGGCCCGCGAACACGGGGGCCGCCTGGCAGCACATCCTGTCGCGGGTGTCCTCGTACCGGGACCTGGAACCGACGCTGCTGGGCCGCGTCGAGGAGCTGATCGACTTCGTCACGGCGCCCTGAGGCGCGGCACGCCGGGGCACCGCGCACCGTCGGACGACTCGCCCACCTACGGGTGACAGTGCGTGTGCGGAGCACCACGAAGGGCAAGGGTGCTCACCATGATCACCTTTGCTCTGCGGCAGCGCGCCGTCCTCGCCGCGACCGTGCTCGCCGCCGCCCTGCTCCCGCCCGCCTCCGCCTCGGCCGCGGCGCACGCCGCCCCGGCGAACTCCTGTCCCCGGGTGACCGACCACCTCTTCGCCGCGGCGGACAAGACCGTCGTGGTGGAGCGCATCACCCCGTCACCGTCCTGGCGGATCAACTGCAAGCAGCTCTACCGCTCCGACGGCCGTCCGCCGTCGGTGGTCTTCGAGGAGGGCTTCAAGCCGAAGGCACCCCTGGACGGCCAGTACGACATCGAACAGTACGTGCTGGTCAACCAGCCCTCCCCGTACGTGTCGACCACCTACGACCACGACCTGTACAAGACCTGGTGGAAGAGCGGCTGGAACTACTACATCGACGCCCCGGGCGGGGTGGACGTCAACCAGACCATCGGCGACACCCACAAGTACGCCTCCCAGGTGGAGGTCGCCTTCCCCGGCGGCATCGACCGCTCCTTCATCGTCGCGGTGTGCCCGGTCGACAAGACCTCCAAGACCGAGATCATGGACGAGTGCCAGGACAACCCGCACTACAAGCCCTGGCGCAACAGCTGGCCGAGCTGACCCCGCCCCTCCGCCGGGACCTGGTCAGTCGACCAGGTCCCGCACCACCGCGTCGGCCAGCAGCCGCCCGCGCAGCGTCAGCACCGCCCGCCCCGCGTCGTACGGCCCGGCCTCCAGGAGGCCGTCGGCCAGGGCGCGGCGGGAGGCCGCGAGGCCCGCGGGGGCCAGCAGGGACAGCGGGACGCCGTCCACCAGCCGCAGCTCCAGCAGGATCCGCTCCACGCGCCGGTCCTCCGCCGACAGCAGCTCGCGCCCCGCGCCCGGCGACCGTCCCTCCGCCAGGGCGGCCGCGTACGCGCCGGGGTGCTTCACGTTCCACCAGCGCACCCCGCCGACGTGCGAGTGGGCGCCCGGGCCCGCGCCCCACCAGTCGGCGCCGCGCCAGTACAGCTCGTTGTGCAGGCAGCGGCCGGCCTCGGAGGTGGCCCAGTTCGACACCTCGTACCAGGAGTACCCGGCCCGCTCCATGACCTCGTCGGCGATCAGGTACCGGTCGGCGTGCACGTCGTCGTCGGTCATCGGGACCTCGCCGCGGCGGATCCGGCGGGCCAGCTGCGTGCCCTCCTCGACGATCAGGGCGTACGCGCTGACGTGGTCGGGCCCGGCGCCGAGCGCGGCCTCCAGCGAGGCCCGCCAGTCGTCGTCGGACTCCCCCGGGGTGCCGTAGATCAGGTCGAGGTTGACGTGCTCGAAGCCCGCTGCCCGCGCCTCCGCGACGCACGCCTCGGGGCGCCCGGGGGTGTGCGTGCGGTCCAGCACCTTCAGGACGTGCTGCCGGGCGCTCTGCATGCCGAAGGAGATCCGGTTGAAGCCGCCGGCCCGCAGCTCCGCCAGGTACTCCGGGTTCACGGACTCCGGGTTGGCCTCGGTGGTGACCTCGGCGTCCTCGGCCAGCCCGAACTCGTCGCGGATCGCTGCGAGCATCCGTACGAGGTCCCGCGCGGGCAGCAGCGTGGGCGTGCCGCCGCCGACGAAGACGGTCCGCACGGCGCGCGGGTCGTCGCCGAGCACCTTGCGGGCGAGGCGGACCTCGCCGATCAGGGTGTCGGCGTAGTTCTCCCGGGAGGCGAGCACGCCGCCGGTACCGCGCAGCTCGGTGGCGGTGTAGGTGTTGAAGTCGCAGTACCCGCAGCGCGTGGCGCAGTACGGGACGTGCAGGTAGAAGCCCAGCGGCCGCCCCCCGGTGCCCTCCAGGGCGTGCGACGGCAGCGAGCCGTCTTCGGGCATGGGTTCACCATCGGGCAGTGCGGAAGGCATGACGCCATTGTCCCGCACCGCCCCATGGTCGTTTACGCCCCCGGCCGGGGGCCGGACTAGGCCTCCCGGGAGCCCTCGTACATTTCGTCGATGAGGTGCTTGAACTCACGCTCGACGACCGGGCGCTTCAGCTTGAGGCTGGGGGTGAGGTCGCCGTGTTCGACGTCGAGGTCGCGCGGCAGGATGCGGAACTTCTTGATCGTCTGCCAGCGCTGGAGGCCCTCGTTGAGGGTCTGCACGTACGTCTCGATCAGGCGGCCGGTCTCCGGCGCCGCGAGGACCTCCGCGTACGTCTTGCCCTCCAGGCCGTTCTCGGTGGCCCAGCCCAGGATCGCGGGCTCGTCGAGGGCGACCAGGGCCGAGCAGAAGTTCCGGTCGGCCCCGTGGACGACGATGGCCGAGACGTACGGGCAGATCGCCTTGAACCGGCCCTCGATCTCCGCCGGGGCGACGTACTTGCCGCCCGAGGTCTTGATCAGGTCCTTCTTGCGGTCGGTGATGCGCAGGTAGCCGTCCGGGGAGAGCTCGCCGATGTCGCCGGTGTGCAGCCAGCCGTCGCTCTCCAGGACCTCGGCGGTCTTCTCGGGCTGGCCGTGGTAGCCCTGCATGATGCCGGGGCCGCGCAGCATGACCTCGCCGTCGTCGGCGATGCGGACCTCGGTGCCGGGGAGCGGCTTGCCGACGGTGCCGGTGCGGTAGGCCTCGCCCGGGTTGACGAAGGAGGCCGCGCTGGACTCGGTCAGGCCGTAGCCCTCCAGGATGTGGATGCCGGCGCCGGAGAAGAAGTAGCCGATGTCGGGGGCCAGGGCGGAGGCGCCGGAGATGGCGGCGCGCAGGCGGCCGCCGAAGGCCTCGCGGAGCTTGGAGTAGACGAGCGTGTCGGCGATCTTGTGCTTGGCGGAGAGGGCGAAGGGGGCCGTGGCCCGGCCGGTGCGGCGGTAGTTGTCCTGGGTGACCTTGGCGTACTCGCGGGCGACGCCGACCGACCACTGGAAGATCTTGTACTTGGCCCCGCCGCCCGCCCGGGCCTTGGCGGCCACGCCGTTGTAGACCTTCTCGAAGATGCGCGGGACGGCGGCCATGTAGGTGGGCTGGACGACCGGCAGGTTCTCGATGATCTTGTCGATGCGGCCGTCGACGGCGGTGACGTGCCCGACCTCGATCTGGCCGGAGGTGAGCACCTTGCCGAAGACGTGGGCCAGCGGCAGCCACAGGTACTGGACGTCGTCCGAGTGGATCATGCCGGTGGCGACGGTGGCCTTGGCCATGTACGACCAGTTGTCGTGCGGGAGGCGAACGCCCTTGGGGCGGCCGGTGGTGCCGGAGGTGTAGATGAGGGTGGCGAGCTGGTCGGGGGTGATGGCCGCGATCCGCTCCTTGACCGCCGCGGGGTGCTGGGCGAGGTGTTCCCTGCCGCGCTCCTCCAGCTCGGCGAGGGAGAGCACCCAGCCCTCCGGGTCGCCCTCGGCGGGGACGGCGTCGGCGGCCTCCAGGACCACCACGTGGGCGAGGTCGGGCAGGTCGGCGCGGCGCTCGCGGGCCTTGGCCAGCTGGGCGGCGTCCTCGGCGATCAGCACCCGGCTCTCGGAGTCCGAGAGGATGAAGGCGGACTCGTCGGCGTTGGTGCTGGGGTAGATGGTGGTCACGGCGCCGCCGGCGCACATCACACCGAGGTCCGAGAGGATCCACTCGACGCGGGTGTTGGAGGCGAGCGCGACCCGGTCCTCGGCGCGCAGGCCGAGGCCGATGAGGCCGGCGGCGATGGCGAAGACCCGGTCGGCGGCCTGCCCCCAGCTGAGCGACTTCCAGTCGTCGGGACCGCCTTCGCGGCCGGCCGCGGCCACGGGGAAGCGGTAGGCCTCCGCGTTCGGCGTGGCGGCGACGCGGTCAAGGAAGAGGGCCGCCACGGTGGGCGGGCGGTTCTCGATCAAGGTCTGTGTGTCGCTCACGGACGTCCTCCGGACCACGCGGCAGGGCCTGTTCGGCATGACTACGGGCATGACTACGAGCATGTAACTGGCGAGTAACCGCTACTCAGACTAGGGGGCCTCCGCCTGGCGCGTAAGAGCCATCCGGCGGCCGATTCATAACGAAACAGGCCCCCGGGCCTACGCTCGGGGGCCTGTTTCGCATACGGCGGCTACTTCTTCTTGGCGCCGGACTCGTCGCTGGACAGGACGGCGATGAAGGCCTCCTGCGGGACCTCCACGGAGCCGACCATCTTCATCCGCTTCTTGCCTTCCTTCTGCTTCTCCAGCAGCTTCCGCTTGCGGGAGATGTCACCGCCGTAGCACTTGGCGAGGACGTCCTTGCGGATGGCGCGGATGGTCTCGCGGGCGATGACGCGGGAGCCGACCGCGGCCTGGATCGGCACCTCGAAGGCCTGCCGAGGGATGAGCTCGCGCAGCTTGGCCACCAGGCGCACGCCGTAGGCGTAGGCGGCGTCCTTGTGACAGACGGCGGAGAAGGCGTCGACCTTGTCGCCGTGCAGCAGGATGTCGACCTTGACCAGGCTGGAGGCCTGCTCGCCGGTGGGCTCGTAGTCGAGGGAGGCGTAACCGCGCGTCTTGGACTTCAGCTGGTCGAAGAAGTCGAACACGATCTCCGCGAGGGGGAGCGTGTAGCGGATCTCGACACGGTCCTCGGAGAGGTAGTCCATGCCGAGCAGGGTGCCGCGGCGCTGCTGGCAGAGCTCCATGATCGCGCCGATGAACTCGCTGGGCGCGAGGATCGTGGCCCGTACGACCGGCTCGAAGACGTCCTTGATCTTGCCTTCGGGGAACTCGCTCGGGTTGGTGACGGTGACTTCCTTGCCGTCCTCCAGCACCACCCGGTAGACCACGTTCGGCGCGGTGGCGATCAGGTCGAGGCCGAACTCGCGCTCCAGGCGCTCGCGGACCACGTCCAGGTGCAGCAGGCCGAGGAAGCCGACGCGGAAGCCGAAGCCCAGCGCCGCCGAGGTCTCGGGCTCGTACACCAGCGCGGCGTCGTTGAGCTGGAGCTTGTCCAGCGCCTCGCGCAGGTCCGGGTAGTCCGAGCCGTCCAGCGGGTACAGGCCCGAGAAGACCATCGGCTTCGGGTCCTTGTAGCCGCCGAGGGCCTCGGTCGCGCCGTTGTGCAGGCTGGTGATCGTGTCACCGACCTTGGACTGACGGACGTCCTTCACGCCGGTGATGATGTAGCCCACCTCGCCGACGCCGATGCCGTCGGCCGGGGTCATCTCCGGGGAGGAGACGCCGATCTCCAGCAGCTCGTGGGTGGCGCCGGTCGACATCATCCTGATGCGCTCGCGCTTGTTGAGCTGGCCGTCGACGACACGGACGTAGGTGACGACGCCGCGGTACGAGTCGTAGACCGAGTCGAAGATCATCGCGCGGGCCGGGGCGTCCTTGACGCCGACCGGGGCCGGGACGGTCTCGACGACGCGGTTGAGCAGGGCGTCCACACCGAGACCGGTCTTCGCCGAGACGCGCAGCACGTCGTCCGGGTCGCAGCCGACCAGGTTCGCCAGCTCCTCGGCGAACTTCTCCGGCTGGGCGGCCGGCAGGTCGATCTTGTTGAGGACCGGGACGATCGCGAGGTCGTTCTCCATCGCCAGGTACAGGTTGGCGAGGGTCTGGGCCTCGATGCCCTGGGCGGCGTCCACCAGGAGGATCGTGCCCTCGCACGCGGCGAGGGAGCGCGAGACCTCGTAGGTGAAGTCGACGTGCCCGGGGGTGTCGATCATGTTCAGGATGTGCGTGGTGCCCGTGCCCGCACCCTCGGTGGGGGCCCAGGGCAGACGGACCGCCTGGGACTTGATCGTGATGCCGCGCTCACGCTCGATGTCCATGCGGTCGAGGTACTGGGCGCGCATCTGCCGCTGGTCGACGACGCCGGTGAGCTGGAGCATCCGGTCGGCAAGGGTCGACTTGCCGTGGTCGATGTGCGCGATGATGCAGAAGTTACGGATCAGCGCCGGGTCGGTACGGCTCGGCTCGGGCACGTGGCTGGGGATGGCGGGCACGCAGTGTCCTGATTCTCGGGTCGCTGTCGGATCTGCTGTCGGATCGGTACGCAGACTCCCATGGTCCCATGGACGCGGGGATGCGCTCGGTTTGGGCCGGTCGAAGCGTGCCTGGTAGCCTGGGTGGCTGTGTCTCGCATGCCCTCTCAGCAGACGGGACACAATCCGGAAAATACTCTGAACCTGAAAAGGCTCTTTCGTGGCGAACATCAAGTCCCAGATCAAGCGGAACAAGACCAACGAGAAGGCTCGCCTTCGCAACAAGTCGGTCAAGTCCGAGCTGCGCACCTTCATCCGCAAGGCCAACGAGGCGATCCTCGCCGGCGACGCGGAGAAGGCCACCGCTGCGGCGCGCCTGGCTTCCAAGAAGCTGGACAAGGCCGTCTCGAAGGGTGTCATCCACAAGAACGCCGCCGCCAACAAGAAGTCGGCGCTGGCCTCCAAGGTTGCCGCCATCTGAGTTCCGCACTCGATGTGAACGCCGGGACGGACCCAGCGGGCCCTCTCTTCCGCTCCTGACCGGCACCCCGCGCCGCACGCGGCCTGCGTTCGCCACGCGGGTGCGGCGCACACAGCAGTGACCGAAGGCCCCGGCCTCCGCCCTTCCCCAGGGCGGTGTCCGGGGCCTTCGTGTGTCCGGCGGTCAGCGGCCGGCCGGCGCACCGGCGCCCCGGGAGCGCAGGAAGTGGCGCCGGGGGGTGGCCGGTCAGCGGCGCTGGGGGCGGGCCGCGCGGGCGACCGCCACGACCGCCTTCTCCAAGGCGTACTCCGGGTCGTCCCCGCCGCCCTTCACGCCCGCGTCGGCCGCGGCCACGGCGCGCAGCGCGTCCGCGACGCCGTCCGCCGACCAGCCCCGCATCTGCTGCCGGACCCGGTCGATCTTCCACGGCGGCATGCCGAGGTCCCGGGCGAGGTCGCCCGGACGGGCCCCGCGCGGGGCGGAGGCGAGCTTGCCGATGGCCCGGACGGCCTGCGCCAGGGCGCTGGTGATCAGGACGGGGGCGACGCCCGTCGCGAGGGACCAGCGGAGGGCTTCGAGGGCCTCCGCGGCCCGGCCCTCGACCGCCCGGTCGGCGACCGTGAAGCTGGAGGCCTCGGCCCGGCCCGTGTAGTAGCGGCCGACCACGGCCTCGTCGATCGTGCCCTCCACGTCCGCGCACAGCTGCGCCGCCGCGCTCGCCAGCTCGCGCAGGTCGCTGCCGATCGCGTCGACCAGGTTCTGGCAGGCCTCGGGGGTCGCGGAGCGCCCCAGCGTCCGGAACTCCCCGCGCACGAACGACAGCCGGTCCGCCGCCTTGGTCATCTTCGGGCAGGCGATCTCGCGGGCACCCGCCTTGCGCGCGGCGTCCAGCAGGCCCTTGCCCTTCACCCCGCCCGCGTGCAGGAGGACGACGGTGATCTCCTCGTACGGATCGGCGAGGTACGCCTTGAGCTCCTTCGCCGCGTCCGCGCCCAGGTCCTGGGCGCCCCGCACGATCAGGACCTTCCGTTCGGAGAACAGCGAGGGGCTGGTCAGCTCCGCCAGCGTGCCGGGCTGGAGCTGCTCGGAGGAGAGGTCCCGTACGTCGGTGTCGGCGTCGGCAGCGCGGGCGGCCGTCACCACCTCCCGCACGGCGCGGTCGAGCAGCAGGTCCTCCTGCCCCACCGCGAGGGTGATCGGGGCGAGCGGATCGTCGGTGGGGTTCTTCCTGGTGGCCATCGCCCCCAGCATCCCACGCCGCACTGACAGCGCCCCGCGCCCGGTACCCGAGAATGGTCGGGTGAACGTGCGACATGTACTGGTCCTGCCCGACCGCGACGCCGCCGAGGAGGTGGCCCAGGAGGTCGTCGACCGCTTCGGCCTCCCGGAGGAACCCCAGCTGGTGCGCGACGCCCTCGCCGGCGAGGACGACGCCGAGGACGCCCAGTGGCTGGTGGTCGTCGAGGACCCCCGCGGACACCTCGACGCCCCCGCGCTGGACGAGCTCGCCGCCGAGTACGAGGGCTGGCTGGAAGCCCCGTAGGACGGTGCGCCCGCCCCCTACGCCTTGTGGACGATCTGTACGTCCAGCTCCACTTCCACGCTCGGCCCGATCGCCGCGATCCCCTGGGCCAGCACCGACTGCCAGTTCAGGGCGAAGTCCGCGCGGTTCAGCTCGGCCGTGGCCCGGCAGGCGGCTCGCGGCTCGCCCTCCAGGCCCGTGCCGTTCCCCAGGTACTGGGTGTCGAGGGTGACGGAACGGCTGACCCCGCGGAGGGTGAGGGCCCCGGCGACCGCCCAGCGGCTGCCGCTGCGGTGGATGAACCGCTCGCTGTAGAACTCCACCCGCGGGTGGCGGGGCGCGTCCAGGAAGTCGGCGGACCGCAGGTGGTCGTCCCGCCTGCGCATCCCGGTGTCGATGCTCGCCGTATCGATGATCACGTGCATGGTGGAGTCCTCCATGCGCTCGGCTATCCGCACCGCGCCGGCGAAGGTCGCGAACCGGCCGTGGATCCGGGCGAAGCCCATGTGCCGGGCCGTGAAGGCGATCGACGAATGCGTCGGGTCCAGTTCCCAGTGGCCGGGCTGCGGCAGCAGCGGCGGCTCCACCGCGTCCAGGACGATCTCCGCCGTGCCGGGCTGCGCCGGGTCCCCCACCAGCGTCGCCCCGTGGAAGGGCGCGTAGCCCTCGGCGGTCACGGTGAGCCGGTACTCGCCTTCCGGCATGGCCGCCGTGAAGCCGCCGTACGGATCGGTCTCGCCGCTGACGACCCGTCGGCCGATCGGGTCCGTGACCTCGAACTTGGCCTGCCGGATCGGCTGGTGGACCGTATCGAGCACCCGGCAGCTCAACAGGCGCGCCGTGGGCGGCAATGTGAGCGTCGCGGATGTCTGCGGCCCGGCACCCGCGGCCGGATCCGTCCCCCGCCTGCGACCGAACATGACTGGTGCACCCCCGTGCTGTGTGGACTTGGACCGTGCTCGCGAAGACGCATTCGATCATGCTGTCGGGTTGGGGGCAAACAGAATGGTCGCGCCCGGTATGCCCGGGCCGGCCCGGACGCCGCCTGGCCGGAAACGCACGCATCCCCGCGCCGCTCCCGGCGACGGCCACGGAACCGTCCTCATCGGTGCGCAGCACGGTCGCCCCATGGGCTCTGAGCTGCGCGATCGTCCTCGGCGCGGGGTGTCCGTAGCGGTTGTCCGCCCCGACCGGGACGATCGCGATCCGTGGCCGGATCCGGCCCTGGAGGCCGGGGTCCTGGTGCGCCGAACCGTGATGGGCGACCTTGAGCACGTCCACCGGCCCCAACTCCGGATGCTCCCTCAGAAGGGCCTCCTGGGAGGGCGGTTCGAGATCTCCCAGCAGCAGCAGCGTCAGGCCCGAGGCGCGCACCAGCAGGGCTACGCTCGCGTCGTTGGGCCCCTCGGGCACCGGAGCCCGCGCGGACGGCCACAGCACCTGCCACTCCAGCCGCCCGGTCCGGCGCCGCTCCCCCGGCACCGCCGGCACGACGGGCACCCCGGCTCGCGCGGCCGCCCGCCGGACCGCGGCCGCCTGCGCGGGCGGCTCCTCCAGGGTGGTGGTTTCGATCACACCCACGGACCGGCCCCGCAGCACCCCGGAAACCCCTCCCACGTGGTCGGCGTGGAAGTGCGTCAGCAGGAGCAGCGGGACCCGGTTCACGCCCAGGCGGCGCAGGCAGTCGTCCACCGGCCCCGGTTCCGGCCCGGCGTCCACCACGACGGCCGTCCCCGGACCGGCGGCGATCACGGCGGCATCGCCCTGGCCCACGGCGCACTGGACGTAACTCCAGTCCGGCGGCGGCCATCCGGTGACCGTACGGATCAGCTGCGGCGGCCGCAGCACCGCGATCAGCAGCAGCACGGCCACGGCGGCGCAGACCCCGCGCCGCCGCCCGATCCGGACCCCGAGCCACACGACGGCCGACGTGACCACCCCCAGCAGCAGCCCGCCCCCGAGCCCGCCCGGCCAGGGCAGCTCCGCCCCCGGCAGCCGCGCCCCGCCCCGCGCCACGGCGGCGATCCACCCGGCGGGCACCGCAGCGCACCGGGCCAGCAGCTCCGCCGCGGGCATGCACAGCGGGGCCACCGCGAGGACCGCGAAGCCGAGCACGGTGGCGGGGCCCGCCGCCAGCTCCGCCAGCAGGTTGCACGGCACCGCGACCAGGCTCACCCGGGCGGAGAGCACCGCCACCACCGGCGCGCACACGGCCTGCGCCGCGAGGGCCGCCCCCAGGGCATCCGCGAGACGCGGCGGGGTCCCCCGCCGGCGCAGGGCCCCGGCCCAGCGGGGCCCGAGGGTGAGCAGCGCCCCGGTGGCCAGCACCGAGAGGAGGAACCCGTAACTGCGGGCCAGCCACGGGTCGTAGAGCACCAGCAGCAGCACGGCCCCGGCCAGCGCCGGGATGAGGGACCTGCGCCGGCCGGTGGCGAGGGCCAGCAGGGTGACCGCCCCGCACGCGGCGGCCCGCAGCACGCTCGGGTCAGGCCGGCACACCACCACAAAGGCCAGCGTCAGTGCCGCGCCGCCCAGCGCGGTGGCCCGCAGCGAGAGCCCCAGCCGGGGAGCGAGCCCGCGCCGCTCGGCGTGCTGCGCGCGGGCCGGCGGCCCGATCAGCAGGTACAGCACCACGGTGAGGTTGGACCCGGAGACGGCCAGCAGGTGCAGCAGGTCGGTGGCCCTGAACGCCTCGTGCAGCTCGGGCGGCACCCGCGAGGTGTCCCCGACCACCAGGCCCGGCAGCAGGGCCCTGGCGTCCGCCGGGAGCCCGTCGGTGGCCTCCCGCAGCCCGGCGCGCAGCACCCCCGCGAGCCGCTGTACCCGGTCGGGGCCGCCCGTCACCCCGGGCGGGGCGTCCCCCGGAGGGCGGAGCAGCGCCACGGCCCGCTCCCCGGCCCGCGCCGGCGCCAGCCGGGCCACCACCACGACCCGGGTCGAGGGCTCCAGAACGGCCCATCCCGGATGCCCGGCCAGCACCCGGACCGGGGTCTCCACCCGGGTCCGCGTCCCGTCGGGCCCGCTCACCCCGGTCACCACCGCGTCCAGCACCACCAGCGGCGGCCCGGCCCCGCCGCGGGCCACCCGGGGGTCGGAGCCGACGGTGAGCTCCGCGCGCACCCGGGCGTGTTCGCCGGCCAGCCGGGCCACGGGTCCCGCCCGCGCCCCGGCACGCTCCAGCCCGGCCACCCCCGCCCCCGCGGCGGCGCACAGCAGCGCGGCGGCCACGGCCGGTCCGACCCTCCACCGCGGCTGCGGCCGCCTGGAGCCGACCAGCAGCAGCACGCCCGCCGTGGCCACCGCGAGCCCCGCCCCGGCGGCGCTCCACCCGCCCGGCACCCCGAGCGCCAGGGCCGCCGCGGCCCAGGCCGCCCCGGCCGGCACCGCAAGCCGCAGGTCCACCGGCCCGGTCCGCTCCCGCCGGGCCGCCTCCAGCTCGACGCACCCGGCCCCGGCGCACCCGGGCGGGCCGGCGCACCCGGCCCCGGCACACCCCGGCCCCGTACGCTCCCCGGCGGTGCTCACAGCCGCACCAGCCTTCGCAGCTCCGCGAACCTCCGCTCGCCGATGCCGTTGACCTGCCGGAGGTCCTCCACGGCCCGGAACCCGCCCCGGGCGGTGCGGAAGTCGACGATGTTCCGGGCGAGCACGGGCCCCACCCCGGGCAGCCCGTCCAGCTGCTCGACGGTGGCGCTGCCGAGGCTCAGCGGACCGGCACCGCCCCCGCCCCCGGCACCCGGCCCACCCGACGGCGGCGGCTGCGGGGCGACCCCCACCAGCACCTGTTCGCCGTCGACGAGGACCCGGGCCCGGTTGAGCCCGGTGGTGTCCGTGCCCGGCCGCACTCCCCCGGCGGCGGCCAGCGCGTCCTCCACCCGGGAGCCGCTGGGCAGCCGCCGCACACCGGGGTCGCGCACCTTGCCGCTGACGTCCACCACGATGCGGGCACCCGCACCGGCCGGAGCCGCACCCGCCGCCGCGGGCGAAGCGGCGGGCGCCGGGCCGATCACGGCCGGGGCCGTCACCGGCTGCGGCCGGCCCGACCAGTACTGCTGGGCGGCGAAGCCGACCGCCGCCGCCAGCACCACCACCACGGCGGCCACCGTGCGAGGCTCCACCCCGCACCGCGCCTGCACCCACACGGGCAGCCGCTCCCGCAGAGCCAGCCGCCGCGCCTCCCGCGCCCCCAACACCCCGACGGAATCGGGCGCTTCCCCGGCCCCCGGCACCGCCACACGGTCCGGCACCTCCCCGGCCCCCGGCACACCCACCGGTTCCGCGTCATCCGGCGGATCCGCCACCGGCGGGTAGGCCCCGGTCTCCGCCTGCGAGGGCGCGGGTGCGACCCCCGCGAGGAGGGCCTCGGCCCTGCGCCGCACCTCGGCGGGATCGGGCCGGGACCGGGTGCGGCCGCGGTCCCGGAACCTGCCGTCGGACCGGCGTCCCCGCCCGGGCCCACTGCCACCGCCACCGCCGCCGGCCGCCCTTGGGGAAGCCCCGGCGACACGCGAGGCAGGACCCGACGCGAGACGTGAAACGGGACCCGGCACAGGCCCCGGCACGGGACCCGAGCCGGCACCGGACCCGGGCCCCGGCACAGGACCCGAACCGAAACCCGCCCCAGGACCCGGAACGGAATGCGAAACGAGATGCGAAGCACGCGTTCGAAGAGTCATGCCACCGAAGCTAGGACCGATCCCGGCCCACCGCTCGGAGCGCTCAATTCCGGTGGATGACCGGCCCGTTGTGGATAACCTGGCCACCCTTCCGGGTGATCAGCGTGGCGAGACGACCGCGGCCAGCAGCCCCGGCCCGGTGTGCGCGCCGATCACCGCGCCGACCTCGCTGACGTGCAGCTCGACCAGACCGGGGATGCGTTCGCGCAGCCGCTGGGCCAGCTTCTCGGCCCGCTCCGGGGCTGCGAGGTGGTGGACGGCGACGTCGACGCTGCGCGCCCCGGCCCGTTCGACGGCCAGCTCCTCCAGCCGGGCGATGGCCTTGGAGGCCGTGCGCACCTTCTCCAGCATCTCGATCCGCCCGCCGTCCAGCGTCAGCAGCGGCTTGACCGCCAGCGCCGAGCCGAGGAGCGCCTGGGCGGCCCCGATCCGGCCGCCGCGCCGGAGGTAGTCGAGGGTGTCCACGTAGAAGTAGGCCGCCATGTCCGCGGCCCGCTTCTCGGCAGCGGCCACGGCCTCGTCGGCGGAGCCTCCGGCGTCGGCCGTCTCCGCGGCGGCCAGGGCGCAGAAGCCGAGGGCCATGGCGACCATGCCCGTGTCGACGACGCGGACCGGCACGGGGGCGGTCCGGGCCGCGACGACGGCGGCGTCGTAGGTGCCGGAGAACTCGGCGGACAGGTGGAGGCTGACGATGCCGGTGGCGCCGGCGTCCGCCGCGGCCCGGTAGGCCCGTACGAACTGCTCCGGACCGGGGCGGGAGGTGGTGACCGAGCGGCGCTTCTGCAGGGCCGCGGCGAGGCTGCGGGCGGAGATCTCGGTCCCCTCCTCCAGTGCCTCGTCGCCCAGGACGACGGTCAGGGGGACGGAGGTGATCCCGTGCCGCGCCATCGCCTGTGGGGGCAGGTAGGCCGTGGAATCGGTGACGATCGCGACATGGCGGGACATGAGCCGGAGGTTACCGGCAGAGGAGGTGTTCCGGCAGCCCGGGCATCCCCCGCGCCCCGGACCGCCCTCCGCTCAGGTGGTGGTCTCGGGCCTCGGAGCCTTCTGCCAGGGGTAGGCGGCGGCCGGCGCGGAAGGGTTCAGCTCCGGACGCCCCGCTTCCGCAGCCCGGCCCGATTCCGCCGGACGCCCCGCTTCCGCGTCCCGCCGCGCCCCCGTGGCGGCACCCGCGGCCGCGGCCGGCCCGGCCTCGGCCGTGCGGGCCGCCTCGGCCGTCTGAGCCGCGTCCCAGGCGGCCGCGGCGGCCGCCAGGTCGTCGGCCGGCTCCCGGGACCAGTCGCGCAGGGCGCCCGACTCGACCTCGATCTGCTCCGAGAGGAGCGCCAGCTCGTCGTCCGCGAACCGCTGGGCGCGGTCGCGCGCGGCCCAGCGGAGCGAATCGGCCGACTGCTTGATCTTGAGGGTGCGCTCCCGCAGCTCGGGCAGGCGCTCCGCGATCCGCTTGCGGTCGGGGTCCTGCTCCAGGCGCTTCAGCTCGTCGTCCAGCTCGTGCCCGTGCCGGCTCAGCCTCTCGAAGAGGGCGATGGACTCGCTCAGCGAGCTGTCCGCCCGCACGCCCTCGTAGAGGGCGGTCTGGGTGGCGCGCATCGAGTTCCGCAGGTCCAGGCGCAGCTGGGCGAGCGACCCCGTCACCCCGGGCTGGGCGATGCTCCTGGCCTTCAGGGTGGTGTCCTCCACCGTCCGGCGGGCCTGCGTGATCGTCCGGTCGACGCCGCGCTTCGCCGCGCCGACCGCCTTGACCGTGGCCCAGGCGCCCAGCCCCAGGAAGGCGAACAGCACCACCAGAGCAAAGATGATGATCAACGCGCCTACCTCCATGAGGTTCCCTTCCCCGGCCTGTTCCCGACCCCTCCACCGTAAACGCCGAGGGCAGGCCAGGGGTTCCCGTCGAACCCCCAACCTGCCCGTACGGGATCTCCCCCATGAAGGCCTTGGAACGGCCCCACGAGGAGTTCCGGGCGGCTCAGACGACGATGTTCACCAGCTTCGGCGCGCGCACGATCACCTTGCGGATCTCGGCGCCGCCCAGGGCCGCGACGACGCCCGCGTCGGTGGTGGCCAGCTGCTCCAGCTCGGCCTCCGAGATGCTCGGCGGTACCTCCAGACGCGCCTTGACCTTGCCCTTGACCTGGACCACGCAGGTGACCGTCTCGTCCACGACGTACCGCGGGTCGGCGACCGGGAAGTCCTGGTGGACCACCGAGTCGGTGTGGCCCAGTCGGTGCCACAGCTCCTCCGCGATGTGCGGCGCCAGCGGGGCGACCAGCAACACCAGCCGCTCGGCGACGGACCGCTCCAGCGGGCGGCCCGCCTTCGTGAGGGCGTTGTTCAGCTCGGTGATCTTCGCGATGGCCGTGTTGAAGCGGAGGCCCTCCATGTCCGAGCCGGCCCCGTCGATGGCCTTGTGCAGGGCCCGCAGGGTGGCCTCGTCGGGCTCGCCCTCGACGACGGTGACCGCGCCGGTCTCCTCGTCCACGATGTTGCGCCACAGGCGCTGGAGCAGGCGGTACTGGCCGACGACGGCGCGGGTGTCCCACGGACGCGAGACGTCCAGCGGACCCATCGCCATCTCGTACAGGCGCAGGGTGTCCGCGCCGTACTCCGCGCAGATCTCGTCGGGCGTGACGGCGTTCTTCAGGGACTTGCCCATCTTGCCGTGCTCGCGCTTGACGGGCTCGCCCTGGTGGAAGTAGCCGCCGTCGCGCTCCTCGACCTCGGCCGCCGGGACGTACACGCCGCGCGCGTCGGTGTAGGCGTACGCCTGGATCATGCCCTGGTTGAAGAGCTTGTGGAACGGCTCGGCCGACGACACGTGGCCCAGGTCGAACAGCACCTTGGACCAGAAGCGGGCGTACAGCAGGTGCAGCACGGCGTGCTCGGCGCCGCCCACGTACAGGTCGACGCCGCCGTGCGGCGCGCCCTCGCGCGGGCCCATCCAGTACTGCTCGATCTCCGGGTCCACCAGGGCCGAGGCGTTGTTCGGGTCCAGGTAGCGCAGCTCGTACCAGCAGGAACCGGCCCAGTTCGGCATGGTGTTGGTCTCGCGGCGGTACCGCTTGACGCCGTCGCCCAGGTCCAGTTCCACGTTGACCCACGCCTCGTTGCGCGACAGCGGGGTCTCCGGCTTCGACGTGGCGTCGTCGGGCTCGAAGGTGCGCGGCGAGTAGTCCTCGACCTCCGGCAGCTCCAGCGGCAGCATCGACTCGGGCAGGGAGTGGGCGATGCCGTCCTCGTCGTAGACGATCGGGAAGGGCTCGCCCCAGTAGCGCTGGCGGCTGAAGAGCCAGTCGCGCAGGCGGAAGTTGACGGTGCCCTCGCCGATGCCGCGTCCGGTCAGCCACTCGGTGATGGCGGCCTTGGCCTCGACGACGCCCAGGCCGTCCAGCGAGATGCCCTCGCCGGCGGAATTGACCAGCCTGGCGTCGTGGGAGACGAACGCGTCCTCCCACTCGGCCGGGTCGGTGCCGCGGCCGTCCGTCGGCTCGACGACGCAGCGGATCGGCAGCTCGAAGGCGCGGGCGAACTCGAAGTCGCGGGCGTCGTGCGCCGGGACGGCCATGATCGCGCCGGTGCCGTAGCCCATCAGGACGTAGTCGGCGATGAAGACGGGGACCTTCTCGCCGCTGACCGGGTTGACCGCGTACTCGCCGGTGAAGACACCGGTCTTGTCCTTGGCCTCGGCCTGCCGCTCGACGTCCGACTTGGAGGCGGCCTGCTTGCGGTACGCGGCCACGGCCTCGGCGGGGGTGGCGTACCCGCCGGTCCACACGTCGTGGGTCCCCTCGGGCCAGGCGGCCGGGACGAACTTCTCGACCAGCGGGTGCTCCGGTGCCAGGACCATGTAGGTGGCGCCGAACAGCGTGTCGGGGCGGGTCGTGAAGACGGTGATGGCCTCGTCGCCCAGCGCGAAGTCGACGCGCGCGCCCTCGCTGCGGCCGATCCAGTTGCGCTGCTGCAGCTTGATGGCCTCGGGCCAGTCCAGCGCGTCCAGGTCGTCCAGCAGGCGGTCGGCGTAGGCCGTGATCCGCATGTTCCACTGGCTCAGCCGGGACTTGAAGACGGGGAAGTTGCCGCGCTCGGACCGGCCGTCCGCGGTGACCTCCTCGTTGGCCAGTACGGTGCCCAGCCCGGGGCACCAGTTGACGGGCGCGTCCGAGGCGTAGGCCAGGCGGAAGCCGTTCAGGACGTCGGCGCGCTCGGCGGCGGTCAGGCCGGCCCAGGCGCGGCCGCCGGGGACCTCGCGGGTGCCGTTCTCGAAGGCGGCGACCAGCTCGGAGATCGGCCGGGCCTTCTTCGCGTCGGCGTCGTAGTAGGAGTTGTAGATCTGCAGGAAGATCCACTGGGTCCACTTGTAGTACTCGGGGTCGATCGTGGCGAAGGAGCGGCGCTTGTCGTGGCCCAGGCCCAGCCGGCGCAGCTGGACCTTCATGTTCTCGATGTTCGCCTCGGTCGACACGCGCGGGTGGGTGCCGGTCTGCACGGCGTACTGCTCGGCGGGCAGGCCGAAGGCGTCGAAGCCCAGGGTGTGCAGGACGTTGTGGCCGGACATGCGCTGGTGGCGCGCGTACACGTCGGTGGCGATGTAGCCCAGCGGGTGGCCGACGTGCAGACCCGCACCGGAGGGGTACGGGAACATGTCCATGATGAACTTCTTGGGCCGGGCGACGACCGCCGGGTCGCCGGCCAGGTCACCGGTCGGGTTCGGCGCCTCGTAGGTGCCCTCCGCGTCCCATACGTCCTGCCAGCGTGCCTCGATGTCGGCGGCCATGGCAGCCGTGTAACGGTGCCCCTCGGCCGCCTCGGGGGCCGGGGTGTTCGTCTCGCTCATGATTCCTGAAGCTCCATCGATCGTCTCTGCCGTCTCTGCCTGCCCAAACGAAAAAACCCCTCGCACAGGAGGGGACGCCGCGCCGGTGCCGACCGTCTCGAAGGGTCGGTACTGATCAGCGCGGCTCGGTAAGCAGAAGGCGTACGGCACGCATGGCGTCAGGGTACCGCAGCGGCCCCCACGGGCGCTCGGACGTTCCACGGGCCGGGCACGACGAGAAGCGGGCCACCCGATCCGGGTGGCCCGCTTCTTCACTGTGGAGCTAAGGAGAATTGAACTCCTGACCTCCTGCATGCCATGCAGGCGCTCTACCAACTGAGCTATAGCCCCTTGTTTCTCTCTGCCGCCGGGCCCCTTCTCGGTTTCCCTTGCCGGTTCCCCCTGGCGACATCGAGAACATTACACGGTCATGGCCCCAGTCCAAAAATCGGTTTCCCCGAGCCCTTCCACGAGCCCTTCCGGGGCTCCGACGCCTGCCCGCCCTGCCCGTTTTGAGTGATTCGCCGCGATCCGATCCGGTCCCCGAGCCGACCCGAAAGCCGATCCGTCCCAAGCCGATCCGACCCGAGCCGTCACGCCCGGGCGAACTGGTAGAACCGCTTCAGCGTGCAGTGCTCGTCGAGCAGGCGGCCGTAGATCGGCTCGCCCTCCAGCTCCCGGTACGTCTCGATCGGGTCGCCTTTTATGATCAGCGCCCGCGCGCATTCCTCGCACCAGTACTGGTAGTCGGGGTTGACCGGCTCCATGTCCCGCACGATCGGCGTGCCGTTGTTGCACCAGTCGCACCGCCGCCGGTGTGCACCCATCCGTCAGCGACTCCCTCCCGCGTCGGGCCGTCGTGTCCCCCTCCGGCCGTCCGATTCTGCCACGTCGGCAGCGAACGGGGCAGCAAGCGCACAAAGGGGAACAAACGCAAGGATCCCGCCCCCTGTTGGGGACGGGATCCTGATTGTGGAGCTAAGGAGAATTGAACTCCTGACCTCCTGCATGCCATGCAGGCGCTCTACCAACTGAGCTATAGCCCCGCTCTCCGCGGCGTTCCCCCCGTTTCCGGTGTTCTTCGCTGCGAACAAGAAGAACTCTAGCCTGTGACCAGCCGGAAAGTGAAATCCGGGTCCGAGCCGCCCCGCGGGACACCGCGGAGGCCTCAGTCGTCGTCGCCGAGCACCGGTTCCGGCAGCGTGCCGGCGTTGTGCTCCAGCAGGCGCCAGCCGCGCGCGCCCTCACCGAGGACGGACCAGCAGCAGTTGGAGAGCCCGCCGAGGCCCTCCCAGTAGTACGCCTCCAGGCCCAGCAGGCGCCCGATGGTCGTACGGATGGTGCCGCCATGGCTGACGACGACGAGCGTGCCGCCCTCGGGCAGCCGGTCCGCGTGGCTGAGCACCACCGGAGCGGCGCGGTCGGCGACCTCGGTCTCCAGCTCGCCGCCACCGCGGCGGACGGGCTCGCCGCGCTTCCAGGCCGCGTACTGCTCGCCGTACTTCTCGAGGATCTCCTCGTGGGTGAGCCCCTGCCAGTCACCGGCGTACGTCTCGCGCAGCGACTCGTCGTGTGCCACCGGCAGGCCCGTGACGGCGGCCAGCTCGGCGGCCGTGTCCGCCGCCCGCCGCAGGTCGGAGGCGACGATGGCGTCCGGCTTCAGCGAGGCGAGCAGCCGGGCGGCGCGGCGCGCCTGCGCCACACCCGTCTCGGTCAGCTCGATGTCCGTCGAACCCTGGAACCGGCGCTCCAGGTTCCAGGCGGTCTGGCCGTGCCGCCAGAGGACGATCTTCCTGCCGGGCCGGCCGGCAGCGGTGGTGGGCGCGCTCAGAACAGATCACCGTCCAGCTCGTCGTCCCCCTGCGCCTCGCGCAGCTTGGCGTGCTCCTCGGCCTTGCCGAGGGTGAGCTTGGCGTCCTCGGGGAGCTCGATCTCGGGGCAGTCCTTCCACAGGCGCTCCAGCGCGTAGAAGACGCGCTCCTCGCTGTGCTGGACGTGGACGACGATGTCGACGTAGTCGAGGAGGATCCAACGGGCGTCGCGGTCGCCCTCGCGGCGCACCGGCTTGGCGCCGAGCTCCTTCAGGAGGCGCTCCTCGATCTCGTCGACGATCGACTTGACCTGGCGGTCGTTGGGCGCCGAGGCGAGCAGGAAGGCATCGGTGATCGACAGCACGTCGCTGACGTCGTACGCGATGATGTCGTGCGCGAGCCGGTCGGCCGCCGCCTGGGCGGCGGTGGTGATGAGCTCGATGGAGCGGTCCGTGGCGGTCACTGGCCATGCTTTCGGGTTGGCGGGCAGATTCCTACAAGGGTCTCACGTACCGCCGCCACCGCCCGCGCGCAACGGTTCGCGCGGGCGCAATCACCAGGTCAGGACGGGTTGTAGTCCTTCCCCAGCAGCACCACCACGTCCGCGTTCACCGCGTTCTCGGCCTTCTTCACGGCCGTCTCCGGCAGCCCCAGCGTCTTGGCGACGTCGATCGCGCGGTCCCGCTGCGCGTCGTCCTGGTACGTGATCCGCGTGGTGGCCGCCGTCCCGTCGGCCTTGCCGCCGTCCACGAAGCCGTAGCCCCCGTTGAGCAGCGCGGCCTTCGCCGCGACCTGCGCCTTCTCGCTGCCGGTGGCGTCCTTGAGGCCCACGCGCGGGACGGCGCCGGGCTGGGCCGCGGTGAAGGAGCCGCCGAGGATCTCCTTGACCACCTTCCGGTTGGCCTCGTCGGTCAGGCTTCCGTCCGGCTTCACGGCCAGCACCTCGGTGCGGTACGCCGCCGCCTTGGCGTGCTCGCCGATCCGCGACAGCAGGCCGCCGAGGTTCTGGGCGTCCAGTCCCGGGTCGAGGATCTGGCCCATGCTCTCCACGGTCGTGGCCGCCGCCTTCGGGTCGCCCGGGATCTTGCGCAGGACGGCGTAGAGCACCCTGCCGGTGCGCTCCAGCTGCCTGGCCTCCGGTTCGCCCTGGCCCCGGTGCGTGGCGTACGCGACGGCCATCGCCCCGGTCAGGCTCTGTCGGGGGCCCTGCGCCACGGCCGGGGTCCGGGCCTGCTCGTCGGCCGGGACGGCCGCGTCGGTGTCCACCTCGATGCCCCCGATCAGCTCGACGAGCCGTTCCAGGAAGGGGGTGTCCAGGCGCCAGGTGCCGCCGATGCGGGTGCCGAGCACGGTGTCGAGGGACTCCCGGGTGCCGAGGCCGCCCTCCTCGACGGCCTTGCCGAGGGAGGTCCCGGTGCCGTCCTGCTTGGGCACGCCCAGGGTGTTGGGGATCAGGACGGTGGCGCCGCGCGCGGTGGTGACGTTGTCAACGAGCAGGGCGGTGGAGCTGCCGCCCCGCTTGGTGTTGTGGAGGTGCACGACGATCATGTCGCGCTTCTGCGCCCCGGTGGCGGCCGCCGCGCCCTGCTGCTGCGCGGGGCCGTCGATGAAGGGCAGCTTGCCCGCGTACCAGAGGTAGCCGAGCCCGCCCACGGTGAAGAGGGCCAGGACGACGACCAGGGCGACGCCCCGGTTGCGGCCGCGGCGGCGGGCCTCCTCGCGGCGCTCGGTCCGGCTCTCGGTGAAGGCGAGCCAGTCGATGACGTCCTCGGAGTCCTCGTCGGGCCGGTCGATGAAGGCGAACTGCTCCGTGCGGTAGTCACGGCCGGCGCCGGGGCCGTCCGGGCTCTCGGAGGGGGATCCGGCGGGCGCAGCCCGGCGCGGTTCGGGGACCTGGGCGGGGGGTGCCGGTGCGGGTGCCGGGGCCGGCGGCTGCTGTGGGGCCGTCTGCTGCGGGATCCACTGCTGGGTTTGCTGGGTGTCGTACCCGGGGGCGGGGCCTTGCGGGTACTCCTGCTGCCGCGGGTGGGCGTCGTACTGCTGCGGCGGCGGGTAGGGCTGCTCGTACTGCGGGTACTGCGGGTAGTGCGGGTACTGCTCGTACTGCGGGTACTGCTCGTGGGGCCGGCCGTACGGGGGCGGGGCGGGCGGTTCGGGCCGTGCGGCCGCCTGGCCGTACACGGGCCTGCCGTACGGGTCGTAGCCGATGAGCTGCTGCTGGGCGGCGTACGGGTCGTACGGATCCTGTGGGTCGTTCACCGCGGTGCCCCTCTCTCCGGAAGCTCAGGCTCCCCGGTACAGCTCGCGCTTGTCGATGTAGCGCACCACACCGTCCGGAACCAGATACCAGACCGGGTCGCCGTGGGCGACCCGCGTACGGCAGTCCGTGGAGGAGATCGCGAGCGCGGGCACCTCGACCAGGGAGACCCCGCCCTCGGGCAGTCCGTCGTCGGTGAGGACGTGGCCGGGCCGGGTCACTCCGATGAAATGGGCGAGGGAGAACAGCTCGTCCGCGTTGCGCCAGGTCAGGATCTGGGCGAGGGCATCGGCGCCGGTGATGAAGAACAGGTCGGCGTCGGCGTTGAGCGCGCTCAGATCCCGCAGGGTGTCGATGGTGTACGTCGGGCCGCCGCGGTCGATGTCGATGCGGCTCACGGAGAACTGCGGGTTGGAGGCGGTCGCGATGACCGTCATCAGGTAGCGGTCCTCGGCGGGCGACACGGCCCGCTGCGACTTCTGCCACGGCTCGCCCGTGGGTACGAAGACCACCTCGTCGAGGTGGAAAAGGGCGGCCACCTCACTGGCGGCCACCAGGTGTCCGTGGTGGATCGGGTCGAACGTCCCGCCCATCACTCCGAGCCGGCGCTTGACCGGGCCCGTAGGCATTTCCTGCTCTCCCATGAGCGCAGAGCCTACTGGCCCGGTGGCACGCGCGCGGAGGCCCGGTACAGAAGGGAACCCGGCTCAGCGGTCGCGGTTCAGGCGGGTGGTCACCCAGAGCATGAGCATCAGGATGACGAACGCGGCGCCACCGGTGAGGTACGGGTTCAGGCTGTCGTGGCCGCCGCCGTGCTTCCCCCCTTCCTCCGCGGCGAGGACGACCAGGTTGTGGGCGGTGGTGGAGAGGCTCATCAGGCAGGTACCTATCGAGTCGGAGAGCGGGCGGAGACTTCCCTCACATCGTATGCGGGGGCCCGGGGCACGCTCACGCCGACTCAGGCGTTGGACGAGGATAGAGGCACGTCACCACAGCCGACCCAGGGGGAGGGCCCATGACGGACACCGGATCCGTGAAGACACCGGCACGCGAGCGCAGGAGGTACCCGGGGATTTCCTCGCGGGCGTACGAACACCCGGCGGACCGCTCGGCGCTGGTCGCGCTGCGCCGGCTCGCCGGTTTCGACACCGTGTTCAAGGCGCTCAGCGGGCTGCTCCCGGAGCGCAGCCTGCGGCTGCTGTTCCTGTCGGACTCGGTGCGGGTGGGCGAGACCCAGTTCCCGCACCTGCACGAGATGCTGCGCGACGCCTGTTCCATCCTGGACCTGGAGAAGGTCCCCCAGATGTACGTGCAGCAGGACCCGAAGCCCAACGCGATGTGCATCGGGCTGGACGAGCCGATCATCGTGGTCACGACCGCGCTGGTGGAGCTGCTGGACGAGGAGGAGATGCGGGCGGTGGTGGGCCACGAGGTGGGCCACGCGCTGTCCGGGCACTCCGTGTACCGCACGGTGCTGCTGTTCCTGACGAACCTGGCGCTGAAGGTGGCGTGGATCCCGCTGGGCAATGTGGCGGTCATGGCGATCGTCACCGCGCTGCGCGAGTGGTTCCGCAAGTCGGAGCTGTCGGCGGACCGGGCCGGGCTGCTGGTCGGGCAGGACGTCAACGCCTCGATGCGCGGCCTGATGAAGATCGCGGGCGGCAACCACCTCCACGAGATGAACGTCGACGCCTTCCTGGCCCAGGCCGAGGAGTACGAGGAGAGCGGCGACCTGCGCGACTCCGTCCTGAAGATCCTCAACGTGCTGCCGCGCACCCACCCCTTCACCACGGTGCGGGCGGCCGAGCTGAAGAAGTGGTCCCAGAGCCGGGACTACCAGCGGATCGTGGCCGGGCACTACCCCCGGCGGGAAGAGGACAAGGACACCTCGGTGACCGACTCCTTCCGCCAGTCCGCCTCGCACTACGCGGAGTCGGTTCGCACCAGCAAGGACCCGCTGATGAAGCTGGTCGGCGACATCGCCGGCGGCGCGGGCGACCTCGGTGGGAAGCTGCGCGACCGGTTCACCGGCACGGGCGGTGCCGCCACCAGGGACTCCGGCGGCTCCGGCGAGCCGAAGGGCTCTACGGAACGGGACTGACCGAGGCCGGCGGGGGCGGCTGCGGCAGGGCCCGCGGGCTGCCCTGCGCGTCGGGCGGGGCCAGTACGCCGCACAGCCCGGCCGTGCGCCTGGGGCGGCCGGTGGCGTACGGGTCGCTCGCGGGCGGGCCCACGGTGGTCGGCCCGGCGCCGGCCGGCAGCGGGCGGAATCCCCCGGCGGGCTCGCTCGCGCAGTCCTGCGGCCCGGCCATCACGTACGCCGAGGTCACCTCCGCCCGGCGGGCCATGAGGTCCTCCCGGTCGAAGCGCAGGCGCAGCTCGCGGCGGACGGTGAACAGCGAGGCCCCGTCGGCGGCGGGCGGCCCGGCCGCCGGCCGTACGGCGTACACGAAAGTGTGATCCGTGCTCACCTCCAGCAGCTTCGGGTTCAGTTCCTGGAAGGTGAGGGTGCCGTTCACCCGGACGCGGCTGTCGGCGACGACGGCGGTACCCGGGTCGAAGCGGACCAGCCAGCCGGTGGCGGCGTGCCGGCCGTCCGCGGAGGGCGAGGCCATGCTCTCGTCGAACTGGGCGAGCTGCCCGGGGTCCAGCAGCACCCGCACGGGCCGGGAGGCGGCGCCGGAGAGCACGTCGGGGTCCAGGGAGGACTGGACCAGGTAGTCCTTGGCGATGGACAGGGCGGCGACGACCTGGCCCTCGGTGAAGTGGTGCGTGCGGCGGACGGCCGGCAGGGTGATCCCGGCCGCGCCCACCCGGTACGCGGCGGCCGGGCTGTTCGCGTAGAGGTCGGCCGGGCGGCCGCCGGGCACCGTGGCGGCCGCCGCCAGGGGGACGACGGTGCTGTTCAGCGGTTCGGTCTCGCCGCCGGGCTGAGGGGCGTACGGGTTGCGAAGGCCCATGTAGACGGCGATCGCGAAGGCCGTGGCGATGAGCAGGACGAGCAGCATGCCCTGACGGGCACCGCGCGCCGGGGTGCCGGTGCGCGGCCGGGCGGTGCCGCCGCCGGACCAGATGGAACGGCTGCGGACGGCCCGCGCGTGCTCGCCCATGCGTTCCCGGGCGGAGAACTCCTGGAGCCGGGCAGCACGGACGAAGTCCTCGTCGAACACCACCGAGCGGTACTCGTCCGGGCGCAGTTCGTCATCACCCCCGCCGGTGCCTTCGGGGGTGCCGTTGGGCGGATCTCCTGGAACGGCCATCGCTTCTCCCGCTGTCCCCGCTTCAGAGAAGCCCCCAGCTCCGGCGTGAACGAGTGGGGTCGTACCTTCAGGGTTGGCGGCCGACGGGGTACGTAAACGCGCCGACGCCGGTGACTTCCCTCAGCGGGGTGCTCGCGGGGGCGGGTGCGGGGTCCTGGTCGCCGGAGGCGCTGCGGTAGACGGCGCTGAAGGCCAGCGCGACCATGCCGAGCCCCATCACGACGGCGAGCACCCAGGCGACCGGGCGCAGCCAGGGTGAGCGGCCGCGGTAGGGGCGCATGGCTCCGCCGTACGCCCCGTACGGGCCTTCGGCGTAGCCGTGGCCGTCCGGGCCGAACTCCCATCCGGGGTCGTCGAGGCCGTACCCGTCGGGGTGGCCGTAGTCGTCGTCGGCCGCCCAGCCTCCGGCGACGCGGGCGGCCTCGGCCTCGGCGCGCGCCCGGTCGGCCGCGCGCTGGCGCTCGGCCGCGCTCGGTTCGTGGATCTCGGCATTCCGGACGAAGTCCTCGTCGAACACCACGGAGGCGAATTCGTGATCCGCGCCTCCGCGGTCGTCGTCGGGCTCCCCGTCGTCCGGGAACGGTTTGCCCCCCACGTCGTCCGGCACGGAACCAGCGTAGACCTGGGGGGCCGCTTTGGGCAGGGTGTGAGCCTGATTCCGGCCACACCGTGTCCCGGGCGACTACCGTACGTGACCGTCGCCGGTGACGATGTACTTGGTGGAGGTGAGCTCGGGAAGCCCCATCGGGCCCCGGGCGTGCAGCTTCTGGGTGGAGATCCCGATCTCCGCGCCGAAGCCGAACTGGCCACCGTCCGTGAACCGGGTGGAGGCGTTCACGGCAACGGTGGTCGAGTCGACCAGCTGGGTGAAGCGGCGGGCGGCGGCCTGCGAGGTGGTGACGATCGCCTCGGTGTGACCGGAGGTCCAGCGGCGGATGTGGGTGACGGCGTCGTCGAGGGAGTCCACGACGGCGGCGGCGATGTCGTACGACAGGTACTCGGCGGCCCAGTCCTCGTCGGTGGCGGGCAGCGTGGTGGCCTTGGTGCCCTCGGCGGCGGCCAGTACCCGGTCGTCGCCGTGGACGGTCACGCCGGCGCCGGCGAGCGCGTCGAGGGCGCGCGGCAGGAACGCGTCGGCGATGTCGCGGTGCACGAGGAGGGTCTCGGCCGCGTTGCAGACGGAGGGCCGCTGGGCCTTGGAGTTGATGAGGATGTCCACGGCCATGTCGAGGTCGGCCTGGGCGTCGACGTAGACGTGACAGTTGCCCGTACCGGTCTCGATGACGGGAACGATGGACTCTTCGACGACGGTCTTGATGAGGGAGGCACCGCCGCGCGGGATGAGGACGTCGACGAGGCCGCGGGCGCGCATCAGCTCGCGTACGGAGTCGCGGGACTCGCCGGGGACGAGCTGGATCGCGTCGGCGGGCAGGCCGGCGCCCTCGATGGCGTCGCGCAGGATCGCGACGAGGGCGGTGTTCGAGGCATAGGCGGAGGAGCTGCCGCGCAGCAGGACGGCGTTGCCGGACTTCAGGCAGAGGGCGGCGGCGTCGACGGTGACGTTGGGGCGGGCCTCGTAGATGATGCCGACGACGCCGAGGGGGACGCGGATCTGCCGGAGGTCGATGCCGTTGGGGAGGGTGGAGCCGCGGACGACCTCGCCGACGGGGTCGGGGAGGGCCGCGACGTCTCGGACGTCCGAGGCGATGGCGCGGACGCGCTCGGGGGTGAGGGTGAGGCGGTCGATGACGGTCTCGCTGGTGCCGGCGGCGCGCGCCTTGTCGGTGTCGACGGCGTTGGCGGCGACGATCTCGGCCGTACGGGCCTCCAGCGCGTCCGCGATGGCCAGCAGGGCGGTGTCCTTGGCGGACCGCGGGAGTGGCGCGATGGCGGCGGCGGCGGTGCGGGCCGCCTGCGCGGTGGCGGTGACGGGGGAGGTGGCGGTGGCGTCGTCGAGCGAGGTCATGCGGCCCAGGGTAATCCCCGCGGCCCCGGGCTCCGCCGCCCTTCCCATCCCCCGAGACGGCCGGGCCGGCCGGTCCGGCCGCGCGTGCGGGCCGCCGGTCGCCGGGAGGCCCCGGGGGACCGGCCCGCGCTCCGGGAAGGCTCCCCCTCACGGCCGCACCATGCCCGTTCCCCGGATCCCCGTTCGCCGAGCTGCCGGACGCCCGTGCCTCGCACGGCGGCCTAGGTCCTGTCGTCAAAGTAGCGCCGGTCAGGCCTGCGGCGTCCGGTGCCGTGCATCGCAAGGCGGAGGGGCGCCCGAGTACTGGACGTACTCGGGTGCCCCGACAACGCGGCGAGGTGCGGTGCCGGGGGCCGCGGGCCAGGCGGGACTTTGACGACAGGGCCTAGTAGGGGTGCACCCCTACGGGGTGGGCCGGGGGCGGGCCGTAGCCTTCGGCCACCCGCTGGCGGTACGTGGGGCGGTCGATGACCTCCAGGCCGACGATCTCCCACGGCGGCAGCTGCGCCGAGGAGCGGTGCTCGCCCCAGAGCCGCAGCGCGACGGCCGCCGCGTCGTGGAGGTCGCGGGCCTCCTCCCAGTACCGGATCTCCGCGTGGTCGTCGGCGTACCGGCTGGTCAGCAGGAAGGGGTGGTCGTGCGCGAGCTGCTCCAGCCCGCGCCGCACCTCGGAGAGCGGCGCCGGTTTGCCGGAGACGCTCAGGGTGATGTGCCACAGCCGGGAGGTCTCGGCCTGCTCGTCCCCGCCGCCGCCCACGCTGGTCAGCGCTCGTCTCACCAGCCCGCCTCCTGTCTGCGCCACGCGTGTCCACCCCACACAGTTGACCAGTCCCCGGCCCGCCGCGCGGCGGTTTTGCCGAACCTCAGCCCTGGAGCAGCACCAGATCGTCGCGGTGGACGACCTCCCGCTCGTACGCGGGTCCGAGCTCCCGCGCAAGCTCGCGGGTGGAGCGGCCGAGGAGCTGCGGGAGTTCCTTGGCGTCGAAGTTGACCAGGCCCCGGGCCACGGCGCGGCCGTCGGCGGCGCGCAGCTCCACCGGGTCGCCGGCGCTGAAGTCGCCTTCGACGGCGGCGATGCCGGCGGCCAGCAGTGAGCTGCCGCGTTCGGTGACCGCGCGTACGGCGCCGTCGTCCAGGACGAGGTGGCCCTGCGGGGTCGACGCGTGCTGGAGCCAGAGCAGCCGGTCGGCGGAGCGGCGGCCGGTGGCGTGGAAGTGCGTACCGGTCTCGCGGCCGGCCAGGGCGTCGGCGGCGTGGCTGGCGGAGGTCAGGACCACCGGGATCCCGGCGGCGGCGGCGATCCGCGCGGCCTCGACCTTGGTGACCATGCCGCCGGTGCCGACGCCCGCCTTGCCCGCGCTGCCGATGGAGACGTGGGCGATGTCCTCGGGACCGCGTACCTCCGCGATGCGGGTGGTGCCGGGCAGGGACGGGTCTCCGTCGTACAGCCCGTCGACGTCGGAGAGGAGGACGAGGAGGTCGGCGCGGACGAGGTGGGCCACCAGGGCCGCCAGCCGGTCGTTGTCGCCGAAGCGGATCTCGTCGGTGGCGACGGTGTCGTTCTCGTTGACCACCGGCAGGGCGCCCATGTCCAGGAGCTGGTCCAGGGTCCGGTAGGCGTTGCGGTAGTGGGCGCGCCGGCTGGTGTCGTCGGCGGTCAGGAGGACCTGGCCGACGCGGACGCCGTAGCGGGCGAAGGAGGCCGTGTAGCGGGCGACGAGGAGACCTTGGCCGACGCTGGCGGCGGCCTGCTGCCGGGCGAGGTCCTTGGGGCGGCGGGCCAGGCCGAGCGGGGAGAGGCCGGCGGCGATGGCTCCGGAGGAGACCAGGACGATCTCCCTCTCGCCGCCGCTGCGGGCCTTGGCGAGTACGTCGACCAGCGCGTCCACCCGGTCGGCGTCGAGGCCGCCCGCGGCGGTGGTCAGGGAGGAGGAGCCGACCTTGACCACGATCCTGCGGGCGTCCACGACACCTTGCCTAGCCGTTGACACGTCTTTCCCCTCATCGAACCGACCGATCCCTGCGACCGGGCCAATCTACGGGGTGGGGCGGCGGGCCCGCCCGCCGGTTTCAGACCGTGGACGAGGAGGGCTCCGACACCCGCTCCGGTCCGGGGCCGCCGGCCGGACCCGCCCCGGTGCCGGGGATCAGGATCCGGCGCGAGAGCAGGAAGGTGAAGGGGATGGCGACGACGGCCGCGACGAGCGGCGCGATGCGGGTGTCCATTCCGGCCCAGCTCACCAGGGCGTAGAGGCCGGCGGACTGGATCACGTAGTTCGTGACGTTCGTCAGCGGGAAGAGGAGGAATTTCTTCCAGGTGGGCCGGGTGCGGTAGGTGAAGTAGGTGTTCATGAAGAACGACCCGATCATCGACAGCACGAAGGCCAGGGTGTACGCGGCGAAGTAGGGCATCCACGGATGCAGCAGCAGGTAGATGCCGAAGAAGGTGCCGGTGTTGACCCCGCCCACCAGGGCGAACCGGAAGATCTGGCCGAGCTGGTCGCGTCGGCTGGGCCGGCTCATCAGCGGCTGCGCTCCGTGATCACGGCCTCGGAGATCCCGGGCATCCGCTCGGCGCCGTGGGCCTCCTTGACCAGGAAGTGCGGGCGGCGCTTGCTCTCGTAGTAGATGCGGCCGATGTACTCGCCGATCAGACCCAGCATGATCATCTGCATGCCGCCGATGCCGGCGATCATCGCGACGATGGTGACGTAGCCGGGCGAATCGATGCCGTTGGTGATCGCCATGACGGTGATCCACAGCGCGTACAGGCCGGTCAGCGCGACCAGCGACACGCCGAGCCAGATACCGAGGCGCAGCGGCTTGTTGTTGAAGGAGATCAGCCCGTCCATGCCGTAGTTCAGCAGGGACCCGAACTTCCACTTGGTCTCGCCCGCCTCGCGCTGGGCGTTCTGGTAGTCGAAGTGGACGGTGTCGAAGCCGATCCAGGAGAACAGGCCCTTGGAGAAGCGGTTGTACTCGGGGAGGGCGAGCAGGGCGTCGACGGCCGGGCGCGACAGCATGCGGAAGTCGCCGACGCCGTCGGTGAGCTCCACGTCGACCCAGCGGTTGACCCCGCGGTAGTAGAGGCGGCTGAGGGCGGAGCGGAGCTTCTTGTCGCCCTCGCGGGTGCGCCGGGCGATGATCTGGTCGTGGCCCTGCCGGTAGTGCTCCAGCATGGTGGCGATCAGCTCCGGCGGGTGCTGGAGGTCCGCGTCCATGATCACCACGGCGTCGCCGGTGGCCTCGCGGAGCCCGGCGAGCATGCCGGCCTCCTTGCCGAAGTTCCGGCTGAAGGAGACGTAGCGCGTCTGCTCCCCGTACTCGGCGGCGATCTTGCGGAGCTTGCCGAGGGTCCCGTCCCGGCTGCCGTCGTCGACGTAACAGACCTCGTACTCGACGGGCAGGGTGTCCAGCACCCGGCGGATCTCCGCGTCGAACCGGTCGATGACGGCTTCTTCGTTGTAACAGGGGACAACTACCGACAGCTTGGTCATGAGCACTTCCTGCAGCGTCCTAACGGGTGATTGTCGGCGACCGGGCCCGCCACTCACCTCTTCCTTAGAAGTATGCACGCCGGCGGCCGGCCTGCCCGAGTCGCGTGTGGCACACGGTAGCTTTGACGGAATAAGCGGAATGGAACGAAAGGATCGAGGTGCACGTGCCTGACGTCTCCGTGGTCGTCATCGTCTACAACGACGCAGAGCGTCTGCCGACAGCAGTCCAGTCGGTTTTGGACCAGACCCTGCACGGGGTCGAGGTCGTGATCGTGGACGACTGCAGCGAGGACCGCTCCTTCGCGGTCGCCCGGGAGCTGGAAGCGGCGAACCCGGGCAGGGTGCGCGCCTTCCGGCTGCCCGAGAACAGCGGCGGCTGCGGCGCCCCCCGCAACCACGGCATCCAGCAGGCCACCGGCACCTACGTCATGTTCCTGGACAGCGACGACGTCCTGGAGCGCAACGCCTGCCGGAACATGCTGGTGGCCGCCGAGCGGACCGGCTCCGACCTGGTCTCGGGCATGTGCGTGCGCGTGCACCTCGACAACCGGTGGGGCAAGACCACCGAGTGGTACCCGTGGATCTACTCCCGTACCCGGACCCTGGAGTCGATCACCGAGTACCCGGACCTGCTGGTCTACGACACCCTCTCCACGAACAAGTGCTACCGGCGCGCCTTCCTGCTGGAGCAGGGCCTGGAGTTCCCGGTCGGCATCCACTACGAGGACCTGCTGTTCTCGGCGCAGGCGTACGTCGCCGCCCGCCGCATCACGCTGATCCCGAACCACGTGTACTTCTGGAACGTGGTCGAGAAGGCCCAGTCGAAGTCGATCAGCAACCGGCGCCACGAGATCGCGAACTTCGTCCACCGGATGGAGATCCACCGCCGCGTCGACGAGCTGCTGGCCGCCAAGGGCCACACCGCGATCAAGACCGCGAAGGACGCCAAGTTCCTCAAGCACGACCTGGTGCTGCACCTGCGCGACCTGCCGCTGCTGGGCGACGACTACCGCCGGGAGTTCGCCCGGCTGGCCAACGGCTACCTGGCCGGCATCGACCCGGCCGCGTACGACAACGTCACCCACCTCCAGGCCATCTGCGCCTACCTCCTCGGCAAGGAGGACTGGGACAACCTCCTCATGGCCGCCGACTCCATGACCAACAAGGGCCGGCTGTCCTCCCCGCTCGCCGAGCGCGACGGGCGCGTCTACTGGTGCGGCAACCACCTCGACGACGCCGAGGGCCGCCGGATACTGGACGTCACCGGCCAGGGCTTCCACACCGCACCGCTGTCCTCCCTGGCCCTGGGCAACCGCCTGACCTCGTACGAGGACGACGGGCGCGGCACGGTCACGCTGTCCGGCGCCGTCGTGAACCCGCTGGGCCGCATCCAGGAGGACACCGAGCTCAAGGCCTCCCTGGAATTCCGGGCCCGCCGGCAGATCGGGGTGCGCTCCTTCAGCTTCCCGGTGACCACCGTGCGCCACGCCGGTCACACGATCGAGTGGACCGCCACGGCCGACATCGCCGGCACCGTGCGCCCCCTCGGCATCATCGACGCCGTCTGGGACGTCCGCCTCAAGCTGACGGCCGGCGCCGACCGGCTCACCACCCGGGTCTCGGTCGGCGGCGTCGACCTGGACTCCGCGGCCCGCCTGCGGGTGCGCCCGCGCCTGACCCGGCTCGTCTCCGACCGCTTCGAGCCCGAGGTGACGAAGAAGGGCAACCTCTCCTACGTCCTCACCGCCGAGGGCGCCGCGGCCGTGCGCACGCAGACACTGCTCAGCAGCGCCATGCACGGCAAGGCGGCCGGCGTGGTCAAGCGCGGCCTGCGCCGGGCCCTGAAGGCCCGCCGCAACCTCGGCTCGGGCGAGCAGAAGGTGAAGGTCTACCACGAGGTCTTCTCGAAGCTGCCGGTCAAGAAGGGCACGGTCGTCTTCGAGAGCCACATGGGCAAGCAGTACAGCGACAGCCCGAAGGCGATCTACGAGGAGCTCGTCCGCCAGGGCGCGCCCTTCGAGGCGATCTGGTCCTACGCGGGCGCCCGGCCCACCGGCTTCCCCGAGGAGGCCACCCTGGTCAAGCGCTGGAGCTGGCCCTACCTGCGCGCGCTGGCCCAGGCCGAGTACTGGGTCGACAACCAGGGCTTCCCGCTGGCGCTGGCCAAGCGCCCGGGGACCACGTACATCCAGACCTGGCACGGCTCCGCGCTCAAGCGGATGGGCTTCCACGAGCCCCACACCAAGGCACAGGGCCGGGCCGGGCAGGACCGCTTCCAGGCGGCCGTCAACCGCTTCGACCACTTCCTGGTCCGCTCCGAGCACGACGTGCGCACCCTCGCCAAGGGCTTCCGGCTGCGCGACGAGGTCCTGCTGCGCACCGGCTACCCGCGCAACGACGCCCTCGTCGAGGCCCACCGCGCCGAGGCGGACAGCGGGGAGCGCGTGCGCGGTCCGCTCGCCGCCGAGCTGGGCATCGACCCGGACAAGCGGGTGCTGCTGTACGCGCCCACCTTCCGGGCGAGCGCGGACGGAACGGTGGAGGGCTTCGCGTTCCCCTTCGACGTCGAGGAGTTCGCGGACCGGCTCGGTGACCGCTTCACGCTGCTAGTGCGCACGCACTACCTCAACAGCGTCTCGCTGCCGCCGTCGGTGGCGGGCCGGGTGATCGACGTGTCCCGGCACCACGACATCACCCCGCTGCTGGCGCTCGCCGACGGGCTGATCACCGACTACTCGTCCGTGATGTTCGACTACGCGGTGCTCGACCGGCCGATGCTGTTCTTCGCGTACGACTACGAGAAGTACGCCACCGACATCCGGGGCACGTACTTCGACCTGAAGGAGAAGGCACCGGGGCCCGTCGTGGCCACGGCCGACGAGCTGATGCAGGCCGTCTCCGCCTTCGACGAGGCCGACGCCAAGTACGCGGAGGCCCGCCAGCGCTTCCTCAGCGAATTCGGCGAGTACGACCGCGGGGACGCCGCCCGCCAGATCGTCGAGAAGTTCTTCACCAGGAGCGGCAAGTGAGCCAGCAGCCCCACGAGTCCACAGCGCCGGGCGGCCGCGACATCTTCCTCGTCTCCAACAGCGTGGACGAGCTCGGCGGCGTGACCACCTGGTCGCACCAGATGGCCCGGCTCTTCACCGACCGCGGCCACCGGGTGCACGTCATCGGCATCGCACCCGTGGCGGAGGAGATCCGCCAGCAGCTGCCGTCCGGTCTCCCGTACGAGATGACCACCCTGTACGAGGCCCACCCGCCCAGGGCCCGCCGGCTGCGCGGCCTCAAGGGCCGGCTCAACGCCCCGGAGCGGCGCCGGCAGGCGGCCCGCCAGGCGGGCATGCGGGCCAAGGCGGAGGTGCTGAGCGGCCTGTTCCGGGCCGCCCGGCCCGGCGCCGTCGTGATCGTCACCCAGGTCTGGGCGATGGAGTGGGTGGCCCTCGCCGACACCAAGGGGCTGTCGGTCATCGGGATGAGCCACGAGTCCTTCGAGGCCAGCCACAAGTCCACCCGGGGCGCGCGGGTCCGCCGCTTCTACGCGCAGGCCGACCGGCTGCTGGTGCTCACCCCGGAGGACGCGGACCTGTGGATCCGGGCCGGCATGGAGAACGTCGACAGCATGCCGAACCCGCTGCCGTTCATGCCGGACTCCCCCGCCCCGCGCACCGCGAAGGTCGTCGCGAGCGTCGGCCGCCTCGCCTTCGAGAAGGGCATGGACCTGCTCCTCGACGCGTGGGCGGACGCCGCCCCGCGCCACCCGGACTGGACCCTGCGGATCTACGGCGCGGGGATCGAGGACGCGGCCCTGCGGGCGCACTGCGCCTCGCTCGGCGTGGAGGACTCCGTGGAGTGGATGGGCAGCACCGCCGACGTACTGGGCGCGCTGCGCGAGGCGTCCGTCTTCGCGCAGGCCTCCCGCGCCGAGGGCTTCCCGATCACCCTGCTGGAGGCGATGGCCGCGGGCCTGCCCGTGGCCGCCTTCGACTGCGCGCCTGGAGTGCGCGAGATCGTGCGGCACGGTGAGGACGGGCTGCTGGCCCGCCTCGGCAACACGATGGAGCTGGCCGGGCACCTCGACACCCTGATGTCGGACCGCGACACGCGCGAGGCGCTCGGCGACGCGGCCTTCCGCCACGTGCGGCGCTACTCCGCGGCGGAGATCACCGACCGGTGGGAAGAGCTGTTCGCCCTCCTCGAACGCTGACCCGCCCGCCCGTACGTACGCGGCCGCCCGCCCGGGACCCGGTCCCGGGCGGGCGGCCGCGTACGCGGCGCGAAGCCGGACGTCAGACCGTGTGGACGTCCTTGTGCGGGTCGCGGTGGCCGGCCCTGCGGTTGGCCTCCCAGCCCGCCCACGCCGAGGTGATCATCTCGCGGACGTCGTGCCGCGCCTTCCAGCCCAGCTCGGCGGCGATCCGGTCGGCCGAGGCCACGACCTTCGCCGGGTCACCGGGACGGCGCGGGGTGACGACCGGCGCGTAGGTGTGGCCCGTGCCCTCGTTCAGCAGCTCGACCATCTCCTTGACGGAGACGCCCTCGCCCCGCCCGATGTTGACGGTGAGGTCCTTGTGGTCCCCCGCCGCACCCCACTCGGCGAGCCGGCGGGCGGCCACCACATGGGCGTCGGCCAGGTCCTCGACGTGGATGTAGTCGCGGATGCAGGTGCCGTCCGGGGTCGGGTAGTCGTCACCGAAGATGCGGGCGCCCTCGCCGGCGTCGTACCGCTCGAAGACCATCGGGACCAGGTTGAAGACCCCGGTGTCCGCGAGCTCGGGGGTGGCCGCGCCCGCCACGTTGAAGTAGCGCAGGCAGGCGGTGGAGATGCCGTGGGCTTTGCCGGCCGCGCGCACCAGCCACTCACCGGCGAGCTTCGTCTCGCCGTACGGGCTCAGCGGCTTGCAGGGGGTCTCCTCGGTGACGGAGTCCACGTCGGGCATGCCGTACACGGAGGCGGAGGAGGAGAAGAGGAAGTTGCGGATGCCCGCGGCCGCCACGGCCTCCAGCAGCACCGTGAGGCCCTGCACGTTCTCGCGGTAGTAGTACAGCGGCTTCTCGACGGACTCCCCGACCTGCTTCTTGCCCGCCAGGTGCACCACGCCGGTGATCTTGTGCTCGGCGATGGCCTCGTCCAGGGCGAGGCGGTCCAGCACCGAGGCCGTCACCAGCGGGACGCCCTCCGGTACGCGGTCCTCCCTGCCGGTGGAGAGGTCGTCGAAGACCACGACCTTCTCACCCGCGAGCAGCATCGCGCGGACGATGTGCGCGCCGATGTAGCCGGCACCACCGGTGATCAGAAATGTCATGCGTGTCTCCCGAGCTCTAGCGTGACCGCCGCGTGCGGGCGCGGTCGAGGCGGTTGCGTACGAAGGTCAGCGCGCCCCCGGCACCGGGCGCGAGGCGCACGGCCAGCGCTCCGGCGGCCGTGCGGTAGGGCTGCGCCAGCAGAACACCGTACCGGCTGCTGGGCAGGGCCCTGCGGCGGAGCAGGCCGCCCGAGGGGTGCAGGGAGGTGACCAGGGAGCTCCCGTCGGCGCAGTCCACGCCCACCCGGACGTCCCAGGCCTGCATCCCGCGCAGCCCCCGGCGGCGCCCCTCGGCGGCCAGCGCGGCGAGCCGGAAGGGCACCTCGGCGGTCCACCCGTCCCCGTCCGCGGCGGCCCGCAGCTCCACCGGCCGCACCAGCACCGGATCGCCGCCCGCCCGGGGCGGGAAGCTCAGCCGAACGGTCCGCGGACCGGCCCCGGCGAGCCGCCCGTACAGGTCGCGCACCCGGATCCGGACGGCCCCCGCCCCGGCGGGCGCGGCGTCGACGGTGACGGGCAGCGCGTCCACCGGTACGGCGTCGAGACCGTCCAGCGGCACCGGCAGCCGCTCGCTCCACACGGGCAGCCCGGCCGTGTCACGCGCGTACGGGGGCAGCAGCCGGGCCGGCTCGGCGGCGAACCGGGTCAGCCGCTCCACGTCCTCCGGCGGGGCCTCGGCGGCCGCGAGCACCCGCGCGATCCAGCGGGCACGGGCGGGGGCGGCGTCGATGTCGGCCGGGTCGAAGCCCGCCAGGTACTCGCGGGTGAGGGTCCACCAGGCGGCCTGGTACTCGGGGTCCGTGCCCAGCTCCCGCAGGTACATCCGCAGGTCGTAGTCCAGGAACTTCACCTGGCAGGCGCGGCCCAGTTCCGGCGAGGCGGCGGCGAGGGTGCGCGAGGCGGTGCGGTGCGCCTCGACGCGGGAGCGCCAGTTCCCGACGTCCGCGCGGTCCAGGGAGATCGACACCCGCGCGGCGCTGCGGCGCACGTGCCACACGTAGACGAGGTCGCCGACGACCGCGATCCGGGGCGCGGCGGCCAGGACGCGGGAGGTGAAGACGAAGTCCTCGTACACGAACCGGCCGTCGGGGAAGCGGATCCCGTGCTTCTCCAGGAAGGCGCGGTCGTACAGCTTGTTGACGCAGAGCGTGTCCCGCACCAGCTCGGGCCGGTCGGCGGGCCGCTCGATGACGTCGCCCGGCGCGTACAGGCCGGGCATCCAGGGCACCTCGCGGCCCTCCGGCAGCTCCCGCCGCACGCACGAGCCGACCGTGACGGGGGCGCGGTGCTCCTCGGCCGCCCGCAGCAGCGCCCGGACGGCGCCCGGCGGCAGGACGTCGTCACTGTCCAGGAAGAGCACGTAGGGGGAGGTGGCGGCGGCGATCCCGTCGTTGCGGGGGGTGCCGCAGCCGCCGCTGTTCCGCGTGCGGTGCAGCACCCTCAGGCGCGGATGGGCCGCCGCCAGGTCGTCCAGCACGCGCGCGGTCCCGTCCGAGGAGGCGTCGTCGACCGCGATGACCTCGGCGACCACCGGGCCCTGGGCGAGGGCCGAGGAAACGGCCTCGCCCACGAGCCCGGCGTCGTTGTACGCGATCACCACCACCGATACCGAGGGGGCCGCGGCGGTGTCACTGCTGGAATGGCTGCTCACCCGTTGGATCCTAGGCGAACGGCGTAAAGCCCCGTTCAACAAGGCGGCACGCCGGGGAGGGTCGGCGTCAGAAGGGACGGAACTCGTCGTACTCCTGCTGGGCGGCGTCGCCCCGCTTGGCTTCCTTCTCCTTGCGGCGCGTGGTGGCCGGACGCGGGGCCTCCAGGCGGTGGTCCTCGCCTCGGCGGCCCAGCATCTCGGCGCCGGCCATCATGGTCGGCTCCCAGTCGAAGACGACCGCGTTCTCCTCGGAGCCGATCGCGACGCCGTCGCCCGCCTTGGCACCGGCCTTGCGCAGCGCGTCCTCCACACCGAGGCGGTTGAGCCGGTCGGCGAGGTAGCCGACGGCCTCGTCGTTGTTGAAGTCGGTCTGGCGCACCCAGCGCTCCGGCTTCTCGCCGCGCACGCGGTACACGTCCTCCACCTCGTCGTAGGTGACGGTGAAGCCCGCGTCGTCCACGGCCTTCGGGCGGATGACGATGCGGGTCGCCTCCTGCTTGGGCTTGCGGGCGCGCGCCTTGGCCACGACCTCGGCCAGGAAGTAGGAGAGCTCCTTCAGACCCGTACGGGCGACGGCGGACACCTCGAAGACCTTGTAGCCGCGGGCCTCCAGGTCCGGGCGGACCATCTCGGCGAGCTCCTTGCCGTCCGGGATGTCGACCTTGTTCAGGACGACGAGGCGCGGACGCTTCTCCAGGCCGCCGCCGTAGAGCTTGAGCTCCTCCTCGATGAGGTCGAGGTCGCCCACCGGGTCGCGGTCGGACTCCAGGGTGGCGGTGTCCAGCACGTGCACGAGGACCGAGCAGCGCTCGACGTGGCGCAGGAACTCCAGGCCGAGGCCCTTGCCCTGGCTGGCGCCGGGGATCAGACCCGGGACGTCGGCGATGGTGTAGACGGTCGAGCCGGCCGTGACCACGCCGAGGTTCGGGACGAGGGTGGTGAAGGGGTAGTCCGCGATCTTCGGCTTGGCGGCGGAGAGCACCGAGATCAGCGAGGACTTGCCGGCGCTCGGGAAGCCGACCAGCGCCACGTCGGCGACGGTCTTCAGCTCCAGGACGATGTCGTCCGTGGTGCCGGGGACGCCGAGGAGCGCGAAGCCGGGGGCCTTGCGGCGGGCGGAGGAGAGCGCGGCGTTGCCGAGGCCGCCGCGGCCGCCCTCGGCGGCTACGTAGGTGGTGCCCTGGCCGACGAGGTCGGCGAGGACGTTGCCCTGCTTGTCCAGGACGACGGTGCCGTCCGGCACGGGCAGGATCAGGTCCTGGCCGTCCTTGCCGGAGCGGTTGCCGCCCTCGCCGGGCTTGCCGTTGGTGGCCTTGCGGTGGGGGCTGTGGTGGTAGTCCAGCAGGGTGGTGATCGCCTGCTCCACCACCAGGATGACGTCGCCGCCACGGCCGCCGTTTCCGCCGTCGGGGCCGCCGAGCGGCTTGAACTTCTCCCGGTGTACGGAGGCGCAGCCGTGGCCCCCGTTACCCGCGGCGACGTGCAGCTCGACGCGGTCCACGAAGGTGGTCATGGGTGTTCCTCCAGATACATACGGGAATGTCCCGGGCAGGCCTTGCTGCCCATTAAACGTGTCTATGTGACAACGCGCCGAGGGCGGACCCCTCTTCCCGGCATGCGCCGGGAAGAGACGAGATCCGCCCTCGGGCTGTTACGAACGCGTGTGATTCAGCGGGAAGCTGGATCAGGCGGCCGGAACGATGTTGACGACCTTGCGGCCACGGTGCGTGCCGAACTGAACGGCACCCGCCTGCAGCGCGAACAGCGTGTCGTCGCCACCGCGACCGACACCGGCACCCGGGTGGAAGTGGGTGCCGCGCTGGCGGACGAGGATCTCACCAGCGGAAACGACCTGACCGCCGAAGCGCTTCACGCCGAGCCGCTGAGCATTGGAATCGCGACCGTTCCGAGTGGACGATGCGCCCTTCTTGTGTGCCATGTCTCAGTCCCTCTTACTTCGCAGCCGTGGGGATACCGGTGACCTTGATCGCCGTGTACTGCTGACGGTGACCCTGGCGACGGCGGTAGCCGGTCTTGTTCTTGTAGCGCAGGATGTCGATCTTGGCGCCCTTGGTGTGGTCCACGACCTCGGCCGTGACCTTGATCCCGGCCAGCACCCACGGGTCGCTGGTCACGGCGTCGCCGTCGACAACGAGCAGGGTCGAGAGCTCGACCGTGTCGCCAGCCTTGGCAGTGGAAATCTTGTCAACCTCAACGATGTCGCCGACAGCAACCTTGTGCTGGCGACCACCGCTGCGCACGATGGCGTACACGCGGATCTCTCTCTCACTCGGGACGGATGCTCCTGAAGCCAGCCGCTCACACGGGCCGGGCCCGTGATGATCCGGAATTGGACGAGCGGCCTCTCCCGTGACCCGGCCGCTTGCGCGGTCGTGCGGGAGGAAGGTGCTCAGGAGCGCGACGCACGCTGAACGGGTAATCGTTCAAGACACGCCGACGGTCTAGGTTACGGGGCTGGTTCCGGAGGGTCAAACCGGGCCCCGTGGCACCGTGGACCCCGCCCGGGGGCGGGGTCCACGGTCACGGAACGGATCAGGCCTCGGTCGGAGCCGAGACGGACGGAGCGCTCTGCTCCGCCGCCGCGGTCTTCTTCGTGGCCCGCTTCGCCGTCGTCTTCTTGGCCGTCGCCTTCTTCGCGACGGTCTTCTTGGCGGCCGCGGCCTTCTTGGCCGGGGCCTTCTTCGCCGTGGTGGCCGCCTTCTTGGCCGGCGCCTTGCGGGCGGCCTTCTTGGCGGGAGCCGGCGCCTCGGCCTCGGCCTCGGCGGCCTCCGGCTCGGGGGCCTCGGCCGGAGCCTGCTCCGGGGCGGCCGGCGCGGGCTCGGCGGCCGGAGCCTCGACGACCACGATGGCGGCCTCCACCGCACCGGCGGGCGCGGTGGCCCTGCGTACGGCACGGCGGCGCGGACGGGCCGGGGCGGCCTCCACGACGGGCTCGGCCGGGGTCTCGGCGACCACGGGCTCGGGCTCGGCGACCGGCTCCGGCTCGGCGACGCGCTCGGCGACGGCCTCCACGGCCGGCTGCGGCTCGGCCACCGCCACGGGCTCCGGGGCCACGACGGGCTCCGGCTCCGGCGCGGTCGCCTTGCGGGTCGCCCGGCGACGGGTACGGCCCTTCGGCGCGGCCTCCTCCACGGGGGCGGCCTCGACCGTCTCAGCGGCCTCGACGGCCTCGGCGACGACCTCCGCGGCCGGCTCCAGCACCGTGTCGGCGGGCTCGGTGACCGGCTCCGCCTCCACCACCGGGGTCACCGGCGCGGGGGCAGGGGCCTGGGCGGCGAACCGCTCCGCACCGCGCGGGGCGCCCGCCGGAGCGGTCGCCTTACGGGTGGCGCGGCGACGGTTGCGGCGCCCGCTGACGCCCGCCGCGGCCTCGGCCTCGGCGGCGCTGCTGTACAGCTCCTCGTCCGGCACGAACGCCGGCTCCGGCAGGGCACGGGGCGCGGCGAGCTCGGCGGCCACCTCGGCCTCGGTCTCGGCCTCCTCCAGCAGCTCGGCGTCGACGGTCTCCACCGTCTCCAGCTCGTGCTCGTGCTCGTGACCACGGCCACCGCGGCGCTTGGCGCGCTTGCCGTTGCCGCCGCCGCCCACCGCGGCCGGCGTCTCCATGTGGACGATCACACCGCGGCCGTTGCAGTGGACGCAGGTCTCGGAGAAGGACTCCAGCAGACCCTGGCCCACCCGCTTGCGGGTCATCTGGACCAGGCCCAGCGAGGTGACCTCGGCCACCTGGTGCTTCGTGCGGTCACGGCCCAGGCACTCCAGCATGCGCCGCAGCACCAGGTCGCGGTTCGACTCCAGGACCATGTCGATGAAGTCGATGACGACGATGCCGCCCAGGTCGCGCAGCCGCAGCTGGCGCACGATCTCCTCGGCCGCCTCCAGGTTGTTCCTGGTGACGGTCTCCTCGAGGTTGCCGCCCTGACCGGTGAACTTGCCGGTGTTGACGTCGATGACGATCATCGCCTCGGTCTTGTCGATCACGAGGGAGCCGCCCGAGGGCAGCCACACCTTGCGGTCGAGCGCCTTGGCGAGCTGCTCGTCGATCCGGTACGTCGCGAAGACGTCGACCTCGGAGGTCCAGCGGGACAGCCGGTCGGCCAGGTCCGGGGCCACGTGGGACACGTAGCCGTGGATGGTCTGCCACGCCTGGTCACCGCTGATGATGACCTTGGAGAAGTCCTCGTTGAAGATGTCGCGCACGACGCGGACCGTCATGTCCGGCTCGCCGTAGAGCAGGCTCGGCGACGAGGTCGTGATCTGCTTCGACTTCTTCTGGATCTCCTCCCACTGCCCCTGCAGACGCTCGACGTCACGGCGCAGCTCGTCCTCGCTCGCGCCCTCGGCGGCGGTGCGCACGATGACGCCCGCGTCCTCGGGGACGATCTTCTTGAGGATGGTCTTCAGACGCGCGCGCTCGGTGTCGGGCAGCTTGCGGCTGATACCGGTCATCGAGCCCTCGGGCACGTAGACCAGGTAACGGCCGGGCAGCGAGACCTGGCTGGTCAGGCGGGCGCCCTTGTGGCCGATCGGGTCCTTGGTGACCTGGACCAGAACCGACTGGCCGGACTTCAGGGCGGACTCGATGCGGCGCGGCCCGTTGGCCATGCCGAGCGCCTCGAAGTTGACCTCACCGGCGTACAGGACGGCGTTGCGGCCCTTGCCGATGTCGATGAAGGCGGCCTCCATCGACGGCAGCACGTTCTGGACCTTGCCCAGGTAGACGTTGCCGACGTACGAGGTGGCTTCTTCCTTGTTGACGTAGTGCTCGACGAGCACGTTGTCCTCGAGGACGCCGATCTGGGTGCGCTCGCCCGCCTGGCGGACGACCATCACGCGCTCGACGGCCTCGCGGCGGGCCAGGAACTCGGCCTCGGTGATGATCGGCACCCGGCGGCGGCCCTGCTCGCGGCCCTCGCGGCGGCGCTGCTTCTTCGCCTCCAGACGCGTCGAGCCCTTGATGGACTGGACCTCGTCCGCGCCGGTGCCCAGCTCGGCCTTCTCGCGCGCCGGACGCGGCTCGCGGACCTTGAGGACGGTACGGACACCGTCCTCCTCGCCCGCCTCGACCTCGACGGCACCGTCACCGCTGCGGCGGCGACGCCGGCGACGGCGACGGCTGGAGGCGGAACCGAGGGCCTCGTCGGCCTCCTCTTCCTCTTCCTCCTGCTCGGCTTCCCGCGGCTCGGCTTCCTGCGCGGGGGCCTCGGCCTCGCCCTCCTCGTACGCGGACTCGTCCAGGTCGGCGTTCTCACCGCGACGGCGGCGACGGCCACCGCGACGGCGGCGGCGCGAGGGGCGCTCGCCCGACTCGTCGGCCTCGTCCTCGTCGAACTCGGCGGCCTCGGCCTCCGGCTCCTCCTCGGCGAGCTCCTGCTCGGCCGGGGCGACGGGCTCGGCGGCACCGCGACGGCGGCGGCGACGGCCGGCCGGCTGCGCGGCGGGGGCCTGGACCTCGGCGACGGCCTCGGCCTCTTCCTCCTCGTCCTCCTCCACCGAAGCGGCGGCGGCAGCGGCCGCGGCGGCCATGGCGGCGGTCTCCGGCGTCTGGAACATCGGCTCGGCGAAGACCGGCGCCTGGAAGACGGCCACGGCGGGACGCGCGGCGCGGCGGCGGCCGGCCGGGGCGGCCTCGGGCTCGGCGGCGGCCTCGGGCTGCGCGGCGGGGGCCGCGGCGGCGGGGGTGGCCGGGGCGGCGGAACGGGTGGCGCGGCGGCGGCCCCGCTTGGGGGCGTCCACGGCGTCGGCGACGGTGACGGCGCGGGTGGCGGTCCGGGGGGCCTCCTCCGCGGCCGGGGCCTCTTCCGCTTCCTGCTCCGCGTCCTCGACGGCCGGGGCGGCCTCGGCGGCGGCCGGGGCGGCGACGGCGCGGGTGGCGCGGCGGCGGGCACGCGGCGCGGGAGCGGCCGGAGCCTCCTCCTCCACCGCCGGAGCCGGGACGGACTCCACGACGACCTCGGCCGGCTCGGCGGCCGCGGGGGCGGCGACGGCACGGGTGGCACGACGACGGGCACGCGGCGCCGGAGCGGCCGGAGCCTCCTCGGCGACCGGAGCGGGAGCCGGCTCCACGACGACCTCGGCCGCCTCAGCGGCAGGCGCGGCGACTGCACGCGTCGCACGGCGACGGGCACGCGGCGCGGGAGCGGCCGGAGCCTCCTCGACGGCCGGCGCCGGAGCGGCCGGGGCGGTCTCGGCGGCGGCCTCCGGAGCGGTCTCGGCGACCGGAGCGGTGGTGGCACGGGTGGCGCGGCGGCGGGTGCGCGGGGCGGGAGCGGCCACAGGCTCCTCGGTGACCGGCGCCGGAGCCGACTCCACGACGACCTCGGCCGCCTCAGCGGCAGGCGCGGCGACGGCACGCGTCGCACGGCGACGGGCACGCGGCGCGGGAGCGGCCGGAGCCTCCTCGACGGCCGGCGCCGGAGCCGGAGCGGCGGCCTCTACGGGCGCCTCGGCGGCGACGCCGCCGGGCGGGCCGGCCGGCCGGGAAGCCGCGCGGCGACGCCTGCGCGGGGGCAGGTTGTCGCTGGGGCTGCCACTGTCGGCGGCGGGGGTGTTCTCGTTTTCGTTGTTGAGCATGCGGGGTTCTCCCGTCACGCTCCCGGGCGCCGCGGCTGACGTCCGGTCCGGCACGGCTCCGCGCGAAGGGCGCGGAGCCGGCCTCCGGGGCGCGTTCGCCACACGGGAGCTGTAGTCCATGGCCGCCGGTTCCGTACGTCTTGTCCGTACGGCCTGGCGGAAGTCTTCAGGTCTGTGCGCTGCCCGACCCAGGTGGCTCCCGAGTGCCAGGGCGGCGCGACGACGACGTTCCTTACGCGGCGGGACCTTCCGGCGCCTTCGCGTCGGCATTCACGGCGGCCGTGGGTGGGGCGGCCGTGACGGCTTCGCGGTCGGGCGCGAGCGGGTCGGTCACCGTGCCGGACTCCTCGTCGAAGAGCCCCTGCGCCAGCCTGGTCACCGCTGCGGGGACCGGCGGCGCCAGGTCGGCCACAGCGTGGAGACCGGACAGGACGTCGTCGGGTCGCACGGCAGGTGTCAAATGCCGAACAACCAGCCGCAGTATCGCACAGGCATTGTCCAGCGGCCTATCAGCCGGGGCGGGAAGGGCCTCAAGACTGACGACGGCGCCCCGGGTGTCGAAGGTCCGCATGCCGTTCTTGGTCCGGCGCTGCACCTCGACCGTCTCGGCCGCGAGGAAGACCTCCACCGCCCGCGCGGCGTCGGCGGGCTCCACGCCCTCCAGGCGCAGCTCCCAGACCGAGGCCGTCAGGCGGTCCGCGAGCCCGGAGGTGCGGGCCTCGACGGCGTCGACGATGTCGAGGCCGGCCGGCATGGACTCGTCGAGCAGCTCGCGGAGCTTCTCGGGGTCACGGGCCTCGGCGAGGCCGATCTCGAGGTACTCGGCCTCGCTGCCGGTCCCGGTGGGGGCGGCGTTCGCGTACGAGACACGGGGGTGCGGGGTGAAGCCGGCCGAGTACGCCATGGGCACCTCGGCGCGGCGCAGGGCGCGCTCGAAGGCGCGCTGGAAGTCTCGGTGGCTGGTGAACCGGAGGCGGCCACGCTTGGTGTAGCGCAGTCGGATGCGCTGCACCACCGGTGCGGGAGGCGGGCCTTCGGGCTGTCGCTTGCCCAGTGGTTCTTCTCCTTGTGCGGGGCGGCACGGCTCGCGCGCCGCCCTGAGGTCTGTCGACCCGTCCGGCTCACCCCCGCCGTTCGCGCAGGGAGATCTCGGGAGCGGGTGCCGCGTCGGCGGCTGTCGTACTACCCAGAGTACGCGCCCGTGACCTCGCCGGTTCCCGGGGCGGTCCCCCGAACAGCACGCGCCGGACCTCGGCCCGTGCCTCGCGCACCGCGGCACGGGAGGTACGCCACACCTCGCGCAGGGCGTGGCCGAGGGGTGTGGCCACCTGCCGGTACACCCACGCGGCGGGCCGGACCACGCAGCCGCGCCACAGCCGGCGCAGGCCGCGGCCGAGGGCGCGGGTGATCCGGCCGGCGAGGTGCCAGGCGCTGACGAGGAGGCTTCCGAGGGGAGCGAGTAGGTACCGGTACAGGAGGGAGAGCGGCGGCAGGAGCACGTACCGCCCGATCCAGGCCAGCCCGTGCCCGGCCGGCAGGAGCACATACCGCCACAACCCCACCCAGGGCCACACGAACAACAGCCGCCAGAGCCCGCGCACCAGCCACCGCAGGCCGTGCCCGGCCGGCGTGAGCACCTCGCGGTACAGCCAGCCCGACGGCAGCACCACCGCGTGCCGCACCACCCATGCGATCCCGGTCCCGAGCGGCGCCAGCACGTACCGCCCGAAGGAGAGGAACAGCCAGGCGGTGCCCAGCCCGAGGGGCCGCAGCAGCCAGGTGTACGCGGCGCCGGAGACGGGCACGACCAGGTAGCGCCACAGTCCGGCCCAGGGCCAGTAGAAGAGGAGGAGCAGCAGCGGCCTCAGCGCGTACCGCCACACCCGCGCGAGCACCCATCCGGCGGCCCGCCCCAGTGGCGCCAGCACACGGCGCCGCGCGGCCCTCGCGCCCAGCACGAGCAGGTCCCACACGGCCCGAACCGGCAGCACCACCAGCACGGCCACGATCTTCACCGGCACCCTGACCACTCCGGTCAGGCACCCGTCCCCACCCGGCGCCGCCTGCTGCTTTTCCATCCGCATGCCGCTAAGGACACCAGAACCAGCAGTTCCGTTGCGCCCGGGCCCGGCGGGCCGGCGGGCAGACGGGCCGAAGAGGCCGGCGCACGAACACATATGCCCCCACCGTCGGACGGTGGGGGCATAGCGCGAAAGGGCTCAGCCGGAGGCCGAGGTCGAGGTCACTTCACGACCGACAGGGGCAGCAGCTTCTTGCCGGTCGGGCCGATCTGGATCTCCGTCTGCATCTGCGGGCACACGCCGCAGTCGAAGCACGGGGTCCAGCGGCAGTCCTCGACCTCGGTCTCGTCGAGGGCGTCCTGCCAGTCCTCCCAGAGCCAGTCCTTGTCCAGGCCGGAGTCCAGGTGGTCCCAGGGCAGCACTTCCTCGTACGTGCGCTCGCGGGTCGTGTACCAGGCCACGTCCACGCCGTACGCCGGCAGGGTCTTCTCCGCCGCCCGCATCCAGCGGTCGTAGGAGAAGTGCTCGCGCCAGCCGTCGAAACGGCCGCCGTCCTCGTAGACCGCGCGGATCACGTCGCCGACGCGGCGGTCGCCGCGCGAGAGGAGGCCCTCGACGATGCCCGGCTTGCCGTCGTGGTAGCGGAAGCCGATCGAGCGGCCGTACTTCTTGTCGCCGCGGATCTTGTCACGGAGCTTGCCGAGGCGGGCGTCCGTCTCCTCGGCCGACAGCTGCGGGGCCCACTGGAAGGGGGTGTGCGGCTTCGGCACGAACCCGCCGATGGACACGGTGCAGCGGATGTCGTTCTGGCCGGAGACCTCGCGGCCCTTGGCGATGACGTTGACGGCCATGTCGCCGATCTGGAGGACGTCCTCGTCGGTCTCGGTCGGCAGGCCGCACATGAAGTACAGCTTCACCTGGCGCCAGCCGTTGCCGTAGGCGGTGGCGACGGTGCGGATCAGGTCCTCTTCCGAGACCATCTTGTTGATGACCTTGCGCATGCGCTCGGAGCCGCCCTCGGGGGCGAAGGTCAGGCCGGAGCGGCGGCCGTTGCGGGTCAGCTCGTTCGCCAGGTCCACGTTGAAGGCGTCCACGCGGGTCGACGGCAGCGACAGGCCGACCTTGTCGTCGCTGTAGCGGTCGGCGAGGCCCTTGGCGATGTCGGCGATCTCGGTGTGGTCCGCGGAGGACAGGGAGAGGAGGCCGACCTCCTCGAAGCCCGTCGCCTTGAGGCCCTTCTCGACCATCTCGCCGATGCCGGTGATGCTTCGCTCCCGCACGGGGCGCGTGATCATGCCGGCCTGGCAGAAACGGCAGCCGCGGGTGCAGCCGCGGAAGATCTCCACGGACATGCGCTCGTGGACGGTCTCGGCGAGCGGGACCAGGGGCTGCTTGGGGTACGGCCACTCGTCGAGGTCCATGACGGTGTGCTTGGAGACGCGCCACGGCACGCCGGAGCGGTTCGGGACGACACGGCCGATGCGGCCGTCCTCGAGGTACTCGACGTCGTAGAAGCCCGGCACGTACACGTTGCCGGTCTTCGCGAGGCGCAGCAGGACCTCCTCGCGTCCGCCCGGGCGGCCCTCGGCCTTCCAGGTGCGGATGATCTCGGTCATGTCGAGGACGGCCTGCTCGCCGTCGCCGATGACCGCGCAGTCGATGAACTCCGCGATCGGCTCGGGGTTGAAGGCCGCGTGCCCGCCCGCGAGGACGATGGGGTGGTCGACCGTCCGGTCCTTGGACTCCAGCGGGATGCCGGCGAGGTCCAGCGCCGTGAGCATGTTGGTGTAGCCCAGCTCCGTGGAGAAGGACAGTCCGAACACGTCGAAGGCGGAGACGGGGCGGTGGCTGTCCACGGTGAACTGGGGCACCTGGTGCTCGCGCATCAGGGCTTCCAGGTCGGGCCAGACCGAGTACGTGCGCTCGGCGAGGACCCCCTCGCGCTCGTTCAGCACCTCGTAGAGGATCATGACGCCCTGGTTGGGCAGACCCACTTCGTAGGCGTCCGGGTACATGAGTGCCCAGCGGACGTCACAGGCGTCCCAGTCCTTGACGGTGGAGTTCAGCTCACCACCGACGTACTGGATCGGCTTCTGAACGTGCGGAAGCAGGGCCTCGAGCTGAGGGAAGACTGACTCGGCGGGCATAGCAACCTTCGTGAGCGGGCAGGGGGGCGACTCTCAAGCGTAACCCGCTCGGAGCCGCCCCCTGAATCCCAGCGGCCGGCGGCGGGCGGGGCGCGCACCGGACCTCGCGCGACCCGCGTTCACAGGGAGGAGCGGAGCTTCGGTCGCGACGCCCGGGCCCAGACGGCCGGGAGGTCGCGTTCCGTGCGTTCGGCCCGGGCCTCCTCGCGGCCGTGGAGGAGCCCCCAGGTGAAGGAGGGCTCGCCGGCGCCGTGGGCCTGGTGGGCCAGGTCGCGCAGGACGGTGCGGGTGACCACGCTGTCCTGGTGTTCGCCGAGCACGTCCTGGACCGCCTCCATGGCCTTGGCGAACTTGTTCGCGGGCTTGCCGAGGGCGGGTTCGGCGGCCTCCGCGCCGTAGCGGGCGCGTTTGGCCGCCTTGCGGGCCTCGTGGAGGGCCCGGTCGCGTTCCTGCCCGGGGCCGAGGGTCAGGGCGCGGTCGACCCGCCGGGCGAGCCTGCGGTAGTCGCGCAGGATCGCCTTGGGGAGGGCCTTGCCGGCGGGCTTCGCGGCCCTGGGCAGCAGCGGCGGGTCGGCGAGCAGGGCCTCCAGGGTGTCGAGGAGGGTGAGGTACCGGGCGTCGTCCAGGGCGGCGAGGGCGCGGCGGCGCGACGCGGAGCGGCTGGTGCTGTTCCAGGTGCGCAGCCGCTTGTGGACGGGGCCGGCGAGGAGGGGGTGGGGGAGGCCGGCGACCGCTTCCCGGAGGTGGTCGTGGAGGACTTCCCTGTCGCGGTCGGCGCCGAGTTCCGTGCCGAGCCGGCGCAGCTCTTCGCCGATGGGGTCGGTGACCTCGCGGTCGAGGATCTTGCGGTAGGTCTTGAACGCGCTGCGCAGTCGCCGGGAGGCGACCCGCATCCGGTGCACCGAGTCGGGCTGGTCGCGTCGTACGGCCGGGTCACAGCTGATCAGGGTGTCGACCTGCCGGCGCAGGTACGCGAGGACGTGCGCGCCGGCGGTTGCGTCGGACGGGCCGGGCGCGGGCCGGGCGGGGGCCCCGCTGCCGGTCTCGGCGAGGGCGCGGGCGAGTTTGGAGGGGGCCTCGGAGACCTTGAGCCCGGCCTTCTGGAAGGTCTGTTCGACGGCGTCGAGGAGTTCGGGTCCGGTGCCGTCGGCGAGTTCGACCTCGACCTCGGTCCAGTGCGCGGTGGCCCCGCCCCGTTCGGCGTGGACGGTGTCGGTGCTGAGCTGTGCGAGGAGGGTGCCGTCGGCGTCGAGGAGGTCGCGGGTGCGGCGTTCGGAGCGCAGCCGGACCTGGGGTTCGAGCCGGTGGTCGCGCACCCGGGAGCGGACCAGGGCGGCGAGGGCGGGCGGGACGGTGTCGGCGAGGGGGGCTTGGATCTCGCCGCGGACCCCGGGGGCGACGGGGAGTTTGAGGTGCCAGCCGGAGTCCTCGCCGCCGGTGCGGCGGCGCAGGGTGAGGCCGTCGGCGGCGAGCCGCTGGTCGGGGGTGTCGTAGTAGACGGCGTCGAGGTGGTCGGTGCCCCGGTCGTGGACGGCCGCGATGGCGGCGGTGCCGGTGAGGTCGGGGAGCTCGGGCCGCGCGCCGGCCCGGGGCTCCGCGCGCCGGGCGGCCTTGCCGTGCCCGGCCGCCTTGCCGCCCGCACCGGGTTTCGCCGCCCGGCCGGTCTTCTCCGTGTTTCCGGTGTTTCCGGTGTTTCCGGTCGTGCCGGCGCCGCCGTCGGTATCACCGGTGGTGCCGGAGCGCTTCCCGCCGGATCGCGGGAACTCGAATTTCCGCTCGATCTCGCGCTTGGTGTCCGCCATGAACCGAATCTAGTCCCGATCGGAGCACGGTGGGAGAGGGCCTCGGCGTTCGGCGGAACGGCCCCCTCCGCACCGTGTCGGCTCAGGCCGAGAGGGGGCGTTGCACGCGGATCGACTGGAGCAGCCCGACGGCCACCCAGACGGCGAACATCGATGATCCTCCGTACGACACGAAGGGCAGCGGCAGGCCCGCCACCGGCATGATGCCGAGGTTCATTCCGATGTTCTCGAAGGACTGGAAGGCGAACCAGGCGATGATCCCGGCGGCCACGATGGTCCCGTACAGCTCGGTGGTGGCGCGGGCGATCATGCAGGCGCGCCACAGGACCACTCCGAGCAGGCCGATGATGAGGATGCCGCCGATGAAGCCGAGCTCCTCCCCCGCGACCGTGAACACGAAGTCGGTCTGCTGTTCGGGCACGAACTGGCCCGTGGTCTGGGGGCCCTCGAACAGGCCTGAGCCCGAGAGGCCGCCGCCGCCGATCGCGATGCGCGCCTGGTTGGTGTTGTAGCCGGCGCCGGCGGGGTCGAGCTCGGGGTTGGCGAAGGCGGCGAAGCGGTTGATCTGGTACTGGTCGAGGACGCCCAGCTGCCAGATCAGGATGGCTCCGGCGGTTCCGGCGCCGATCAGGCCGACCACCCAGCGGTTGGAGGCCCCGGAGGCCAGCAGCACTCCCAGCACGATCACGACCATCACCATGACCGACCCGAGGTCGGGCATCAGCATGACGATGCCCATGGGCGCGGCGGCCAGGCACAGCGCCTTGACCACGGTGCGGTGCTCGGGATGTTCCAGGTCTCCGGCGTCGACCCGGGCCGCCAGCAGCATCGCCATCACCAGGATGATCGTGACCTTCACGAACTCCGAGGGCTGGAGCGAGAAGCCGCCGCCGATGACGATCCAGGCGTGGGCGCCGTTGATGGTGGCGCCGAGCGGGGTGAGCACGGCCGTGACGAGCAGGAGCGAGAGCCCGTAGAGGACCGGGACGGCCCCGCGCAGGTTGCGGTGGCCGAGGAGGACCGTCCCGATCATCAGGAGGAAGCCGATGCCGGTGTTGAGCAGGTGGCGCCAGAGGAAGTACTGCGGGTCGCCCTGGTTGAGGGTGTCCCGGTGGCGGGTCGCCGACCACACGAGCACGGCGCCGATCAGGGACAGGGCGAGCGCCGACAGCAGTATCGGCCAGTCGAGGCGGCGCAGGACCGAGTCACGGGCCGTCAGCCGGGCGAGCGGGCCCTTCTGGGGCGCGTACCGGGACACGGAGAAGTTGTTGGCGGTCTGCATCATCACGTCTCAGTCATGCCGCAGGGGCGGCGGGCCGGCGAGCGCGGGCGGCGCCAGCTCCTCCGGGGACGGGGGCACGTACGGCCGGATCTCGGGGGCGTCGATGGTGCCGTCGGGGTGGACGGTGGGCAGCTCGGCCTGCGGCTTGGGCAGGAGGGCCTTGCCGGTGTCCTTGCCGTCCATGGTGAGGCCGTACATCGCGTTGTAGATGTTGCGTACGGCGGGGCCCGAGGCTCCGGAGCCGGTGCCGCCCTGGGAGATCGTCATCACGATGGTGAAGTCGTCGGTGTAGGTCGCCAGCCAGGAGGTGGTCTGCTTGCCGTAGACCTGGGCGGTGCCCGTCTTGGCCCGCAGCGGGATCCTGTCCAGCGGCCAGCCGCCGAACCGCCAGGCGGCGGTGCCGCCGGGCTCGACGACCATGCGCAGGCCCTTGTCGAGGTCGGCGACGGTCTTGGCGTCGACCGGCAGCTTGCCGTGGGACGTGGGCTTGATCTCCTGGATCTTGCCGTCGGGGCTGATCACGGCCTTGCCGACGGTGGGGTTGTAGAGGGTGCCGCCGTTGCTGATGGCGGCGTAGGCGGTGGCCATCTGGATGGGGGTGACGAGGACGTCGCCCTGGCCGATGGCGAAGTTGATGCTGTCGTAGGCCTTCAGCTGGTTGCCTTCGAGGCAGCTTTCGTAGGCGATCTGCTCGACGTAGGTGCCGCCCTTCTTGCCCTGCTTGCACCAGGAGTCCTTGTTGGCCGCCCAGAAGTTCTGCTTCCACTGGCGGTCGGGGATGCGGCCGGTGACCTCGTTGGGCAGGTCGATGCCGGTCTCGGAGCCGAGTCCGAACTCACGGGCGGTCCGGTAGAACCAGTCGTGGGCGTCCTTCTTGGGTTCGAGGCCGCCGTCGCGCTGCCACTCCTTGTGGCCGAGTGCGTAGAAGACGGTGTTGCAGGAGAACTTGAGGGCTTCGCCGAGGGTGATGGGGCCGTGGCCCTTGGACTCGAAGTTCGCGAAGCTGCGGCCGCCCATGTTGTAGGAGGCGCTGCAGTTGTACTTGTCGTTGAAGGCGTAGCCGGCGCGGACGGCGGCGCTCGCGGAGACCACCTTGAAGATGGAGCCGGCGGGGGCCTGGCCCTGGATGGCCCGGTTGAGCAGCGGGTAGTTGGAGTTCTTGCTGGTGAGGTTGGCGTAGTCCTGGCCGGAGATGCCGCCGACCCAGGCGTTGGGGTCGTAGTCGGGCTGGGAGGCCATGGCGACGACGCGGCCGGTCTTGGTCTCCATGACGACGACGGCGCCGGAGTCGGCCTCGTACTTGCGTCCGGTGATGTTGTCGGTCTCCTTGCGGACGACCTTCATCGCCTGGGCGAGCTCGTACTCGGCGACGGACTGGACCCGGGCGTCGATGCTGGTGACGAGGGTGGACCCGGCGACGCCGGGGTCGGACTTCGTCTGGTCCATGACGCGTCCGAGGTTGTCGACCTCGTACGAGGTGACCTGCGCCTTGCCGCGCAGCTCCTTGTCGTACGTGCGCTCGAGCCCGGAGCGGCCGACCTGGTCGGAGCGCAGGTGGGGCGCGTCGGTGTCCTTGGCCTTCTGGATCTCGTCGTCGGTGACGGGCGAGAGGTAGCCGAGGACCTGCGCGGTACGGGCGGCGCCGGGCGCGGGGTAGCGGCGCACCGCGGTCGGTTCGGCGGTGATGCCGGGGAAGTCCTCGGGGCGTTCGCGGATCTGGAGGGCCTGCTGGGTGGTGGCCTCCATGGTGACCGGGATCGGCTGGTACGGGGAGCCGTTCCAGCAGGGCTTGGGAGTCTGGGAGTCGCAGAGCCGGATCTTGTCCATGACGTCCTGCGGCTTCATGTCCAGGACTCCGGCGAGGCGGGTCAGGACGGCCTTGCCCCGGTCCTTTATCCGCATCAGCTCGGTGCGGGAGGCGGAGACGACCAGCCGGGTCTCGTTGTCGGCGAGGGGGACGCCGCGGGCGTCGAGGATCGAGCCGCGCACGGCCGGCTGCACCACGCGCTGGACGTGGTTGCTCCTGGCCTCGTCGGCGTACTCGTGGCCGTTGCGGATCTGGAGGTACCAGAGCCGGCCGCCGAGGGTGCAGAGCAGGGAGAAGACGAGGATCTGGATGATGACGAGCCGGATCTGCACCCGGGGGGTGCGGCCGGTCTCGGGAATGTTGGTCATGCCTCGTGCTCCCCCGTCACAGCTTCTTGACGTTCTTCACGCCTTTGACGCCCTTTATCCGGCCGGCCCGGTTCGCGCGGCCGCGGGCGGTGCGCAGCCGCAGGCCGCCGCGCCGGCTGCCGATGCTGAGGCCGGTGCCGCCGGCGAGCCAGCCGGAGGACACGTCGGCGCCCTGCGGCGGGCCGCCGCCCGCTTCGACGGCCATCGGGTCGTTCTCCGCCCGGCGGGCGAGGGCCATGATCCACGGCACCGTGAAGGGGGCCAGCAGCAGGTCGTAGAGGACGGCGGTGAACAGCAGCCCGCCGAGGCCGACGTGACGTTCGGCGGTGTCGCCGACCAGGGCGCCCACGCCGACGTAGAGCAGGATCGAGCCGACGGCGGCGGCGAGCACGGTGAGCATCGGGCCCCAGGCGGAGCGGAACCGGCCGTTGTCGGGGCGGGCCAGTCCCACGAGGTAGCCGATGATGCACAGGACGAGGGCGTAGCGGCCCGCCGCGTGGTCGGCGGGCGGGGCCAGGTCGGCGAGGAGTCCGGCGCCGAAGCCGAGGAGGGCGCCGGAGGTCGGCCCGTACACCAGGGACAGGGCGACGACCGTGAGCAGCATCAGGTCGGGGACGGCGCCGGGGAGCTGGAGCCGCCCCAGGACGGTGACCTGGATGACGAGGGCCACCACGACGAGGGTGGCGGAGAGCAGGATCCGGTTGAAGCGCATGGCTCAGCGTTCCTCCTCGTCCGCGGGCCGGCCGGAGACGCTCGGGGAGGGCGTGACCGTGACGGTGACCGTCGGTGTGGGCTTGGGGGGTTCGGGCTTGGGCGGCAGGACGGCGTCGCGCGGGTCGTCGCGGGGCGGTACGACGACCACGCCGACGATGTCGAGGCGGGAGAAGCCGACGAAGGGGCGGACGTGGATCGTGCGGGTGAGGCCGCCGTTGGAGGGGTCGACGCGGACGACCTCGCCGAGCGGGACGCCGGGTACGAAGGGCTTGTTGGCGCGGGAGCCGAAGGTGACCAGGCGGTCGCCGGGGCTGACCTTGGCGCGGCCGTTGAGCATCTGGACCGACAGGGCGCGGTCGCCCTGGCCGGTGGCGAAGCCCAGTTCGCCGCTCTGCTCCAGGCGGGTGCCGACGGTGAAGTCGGGGTCGTTGGCGAGCAGGACGGTGGAGGTGTCGGGGCCGACGGTGGTGACCCGGCCGACGAGGCCGTCGCCGTTGAGGACGGTCATGTCGCGCTCGATGCCGTCCTTGCTGCCGGCGTCGATGGTGACGGTCCAGGAGAAGCCCTGCGCGGACCCTATGGCGATGACTTCGGCCCCCTTGATGCCGTACTGTCCGGCGCCGGCGCGCTTGAGCATCTCGTCGAGCTCGTGGATGCGGCTCTTGGCCCGCTCGTCGCTGCCCATCCTGGTCTTCAGGAGGGCGTTCTCTTGTTCCAGCCGGGTGATGCGGTTGTGGCGCTCGTCGGAGTCGCGTACGGCCCCTATGGCGTTGGCGACCGGGCCCACCGCGGTGGCGACGCCCTTCTCGACCGGGCCGAAGACCGCTGCCGCGGCCTTGCGGGCACCGTCGACCGGTGATTCCTCGCCCGCTCTGATGTCCACCGTGATCAATGCGAACGCGATGGCGATCAGCAGCACCAGGAGCAGCCGGCTCTCTCGTGTGTCCCTCACGTGCGGCGGCCGTGCCTTCCTCGTAGAAAACCCGTGCGGCGGAGTCGCTCCGGCGGAGCCGGGGCCGCGCCGGACTGTGCCTGTATATCAACGATCCGCCGCACCGGCGCGGTAGCACCCGTACGGCGGATCCTTGTGTTCCGCATGCCCCGTTGGAGGGGGTTTGATCACCGCCGGGGCTGGGCGTCCAGGACCTGCTGGAGGGCTTCGAACTCCTCGACGCACTTGCCGGAGCCGAGGGCCACGGAGTCGAGGGGGTCCTCGGCGATGTGGATCGGCATGCCCGTCTCGCGGCGCAGCCGCTCGTCGAGGCCGCGCAGCAGGGCTCCGCCGCCGGTGAGGACGATGCCGCGGTCCATGATGTCGCCGGACAATTCCGGCGGGCACTTGTCGAGGGTGGTCTTGACCGCGTCCACGATGGAGTTGACCGGCTCCTCGATGGCCTTGCGCACCTCGGCGGCGGAGATGACGACGGTCTTCGGGAGGCCGGAGACCAGGTCGCGGCCGCGGATCTCGGTGTGCTCGTCCTTGTCGAGGTCGTACGCCGACCCGATGGTGATCTTGATCTGTTCGGCGGTGCGTTCGCCGAGGAGGAGCGAGTACTCCTTCTTGATGTGCTGGATGATCGCGTTGTCCAGCTCGTCGCCGGCCACCCGGATGGACTGTGCCGTGACGATACCGCCGAGGGAGATGACGGCGACCTCGGTGGTGCCGCCGCCGATGTCCACGACCATGTTGCCGGTGGCCTCGTGGACGGGCAGGCCCGAGCCGATGGCGGCGGCCATGGGCTCCTCGATGATGTGCACCTGGCGGGCGCCGGCCTGCGTGGACGCCTCGATGACGGCGCGCCGCTCCACCCCGGTGATGCCGGAGGGCACGCAGACCACGACGCGCGGGCGCGCCAGGTAGCGACGCTTGTGGATCTTGAGGATGAAGTACCGGAGCATGCGCTCGGTGATCTCGAAGTCGGCGATCACGCCGTCCTTGAGGGGCCGTACGGCGACGATGTTGCCGGGCGTCCGGCCGATCATCTTCTTCGCCTCGGAGCCGACCGCCAGGATTCCACCGGTGTTCGTGTTGATGGCGACCACGGACGGCTCGTTCAGAACGATTCCCCGGCCCCTCACGTACACCAGCGTGTTGGCGGTCCCGAGGTCGATCGCCATGTCACGGCCGATGAACGACATGTTGTTCCCCTTGTTCCCCATGAGGAGCGTCTGGCCTTCCAGTTGATAGCGGCTGCTGTCAGGTCGGCGAGGTGGGTGTGTGGGTGGAGGCCCCATCGTAGTGCCGCGAGTACCGGTACCGCGCGACGGGACTCCGGCGATCCCGCCGGAACGGAAACCCGCCCCCTGATTGGTGACGTCGTGTCCTTGCCATGCGTTCCCGGCCGATACCCGCAATACCGAAGGGCGACCGAAATTACTTCGGTCGCCCCAGGTCATGAGCGCTATTCGGCTGATGTCTCGTCAGAAAGGACTGTTCCCGGAAATCAGAGCGCGGGGAAGAAGAGCTTCAGCTCGCGCTCCGCGGACTCCGCGGAATCCGAGGCGTGGATCAGGTTCTCGCGGACGATGGTGCCGAAGTCCCCGCGGATGGAACCGGGCGCCGCGGCGATCGGGTCGGTGGGTCCGGCCAGCTGGCGGACACCCTCGATCGCACGTTCCCCTTCCACCACCAGGACGACGACCGGGCCGCTCGCCATGAAGCCCATCAGGGGCTCGTAGAAGGGCTTGCCCTTGTGCTCACCGTAGTGGGCCTCCAGGGTCTCCGCGTCGAGCGTGCGCAGCTCCATCGCCGGGATGGTCCAGCCGGCCTTCCGCTCGATGCGGCCGATGATCTCGCCGACCAGCCCGCGACGGACGGCGTCGGGCTTGAGGATGACGAGAGTGCGCTGGGTCATGTGGGTGCTCCTTGCGGCAAACGGGTGCGGTGCGACGAATCTACAGGGCCGAAACGGTGAACCGTCACGCAGCGTCAGGAGCGGCGGCTTCCGCCTGACGGGCGGCCCAGCTCGCCTTGATCGCGTCGATCTTGCGGCCGTAGTGCACCGAGCACCACCACAGGCCCGCGAAGACCGCGCCCAGGAAGAACATCGTCGGGACCACGAAACCGCTCGCGATCAGCCCGATCTGCAGGGCCCAGCCGATCTGCACCGCGCCGGGACGCGAGAGCATCCCGCACAGCAGAACCGACAGCAGCATCGTCACACCACAGACGGTCCACACCTCGGCCTGGGTCAGGTCCGGGTTCTTCATGGCCACCAGGCCCGCGAAGCCGACGATGAAGAATTCACCGATCAGCGTGCTCGCGCAGAGCGTGCGCATCGATCCCTCAGCCCTTCTTGAACAGCAGGCGGGCCTCGCCCACCGTGATCACGGAACCGGTCACCAGGACCCCGGCCCCTCCGTATTCGGCCTCTTCCTCCGCGAGGGTGACGGCCGCCTCCAGCGCGTCGTCCAGCCGGGGCTCCACCTGCACCCGGTCCGGGCCGAAGACCTCGACGGCGATCGCCGCCAGCTCGTCCGCGCCCATGGCCCGGTGGCTGGTGTTCTCGGTGACCACGACCTCCGCGAAGATCGGCTCGAAGGCCTCGAAGACGCCCTTGACGTCCTTGCCCTCGCTCGCGGCCACGACACCGATCAGCCGGCTGAAGCCGAAGGCCTCGGTGACCGCCTCCGCGGTCACCTGCGCGCCCGCCGGGTTGTGCGCGGCGTCCAGGATCACCGTCGGGCTGCGGCGCACGACCTCCATGCGGCCCGGCGAGGTCACCGAGGCGAAGGCCTGCCGGACGGTGTCCGCGTCCAGCTCCCGCGCGTGCTCCCCGCCGACGCCGAAGAAGGCCTCGACGGCGGCCAGCGCGACCGCCGCGTTGTGCGCCATGTGGGCCCCGTACAGCGGCAGGAAGATGCCGTCGTACTCGCCGCCCATGCCGCGCAGGGTCAGCATCTGGCCGCCGACGGCCACCTCGCGGGAGACGACGCCGAACTCCATGCCCTCGCGGGCCACCGTCGCGTCGACCTCCACGGCCTTCTTCAGCAGCACCTGCGCCGCGTCCACCGGCTGCTGCGCCAGGATCACGGTGGCGTCCTGCTTGATGATGCCGCCCTTCTCCTGGGCGATCTCACCGGGCGTCGAGCCGAGCCGGTCCGTGTGGTCCAGGCTGATCGGGGTGATCACCGCGACCGTTCCGTCGATCACGTTGGTGGCGTCCCAGCTGCCGCCCATGCCGACCTCGACCACGGCCACGTCGACCGGCGCGTCCGCGAAGGCCGCGTACGCCATGCCGGTGAGCACCTCGAAGAACGACAGCCGGTACTCCTCGGCGGCGTCGACCATCTCCACGTACGGCTTCACGTCGTGGTACGTCTCGACGAAGCGCTCGGCGCTGATCGGCGCCCCGTCCAGGCTGATCCGCTCGGTCACGGACTGGACGTGCGGGCTGGTGTAACGGCCCGTGCGCAGGTCGAAGGCGTTCAGCACGGCCTCGATCATGCGGGCCGTGCTGGTCTTGCCGTTGGTGCCGGTGACGTGGATGGACGGGTACGCGCGCTGCGGCTCGCCCAGTACGTCCATCAGGGCGGCGATCCGGCTGACGGACGGCTCCAGCTTGGTCTCGCCCCACCGGGTGGCCAGTTCCTGCTCCACCTCCAGCAGCGCCTTCGCCACCTCCGGGTCCTCGGGGCGGGACGGCACGGGGTCGCCCGACGGCGGACCGGCCTGGGCGCGCAGGGTACGGCTGCCGGCCTCGATCACCGCCAGGTCGGGGTCGCGGTCGGACTCTTCCGCCACAATCTGGTCGAACTCGTCGAAGGTACCGTCGCGGTCGCGGTCGTGGCTCTCGGGCTGCTGCTCACTCACGGGGACCAGTCTACGGACGGGGACCCGCAGGACTTCCGGCCCGGGCGTTTCGGGACCTACGGGCGCGAAGGCGGCGTGATCGTCATGCAAGCCTTGCGGCAGGAGAGAGGGGACCGAATGCCGCAGGCCAGCACCACCACGACCGCCTCCAGCCGCGACATAGGGATGGACCTGGGAACCGCCAACACCCTCGTCTACGCGCGCGGCCACGGGATCGTCCTCAATGAGCCGTCCGTGGTGGCGGTCAGGGCCGGCACCACCACCGCCCTGGCCGTCGGGGCCGAGGCCAAGGAGACCATCGGCCGCACCCCGGGCTCCATCACCGCCATCCGCCCCCTCAAGGACGGGGTGATCTGCGACTACGAGGCCGCCGAGGAGATGATCCGGCACTTCGTGCGCAAGGCGGTGCCCGGCCGGCGCCCCCGCGCCCGGATGGTGATCTGCGTGCCGTCCGGCGTGACCCCCGTCGAGCGGCGGGCCATCGTCCACGCCTCCACCCGGGCCGGCGCCCGGACGGTCCACCTGATCGAGGAACCGATGGCGGCGGCGATCGGCGCCGGACTTCCGGTGGCCGAACCGCGCGGCTCGATGGTCGTGGACATCGGCGGCGGCACCTCGGAGGTCGCCGTGATCTCCCTCGGCGGGATCGTCACCTCCCGGTCCCTGCGGGTGGGCGGGGACCGCCTGGACTCCGCGATCACGGACTACGTGCGCAAGCGGCACTCGCTCCTCATCGGCGAGCGCACCGCCGAGGACGTCAAGATCGCCATCGGCTCCGCCTGGCCCGTCCCCGGACGGCCCGAGCTGGAGGCCCGCACCTTCACCGTGCGCGGCCGGGAGAAGGCCGGCGGGATGCCCAAGACGCTGGAGCTGACCGCCACCGACGTACGGGCCGCCCTCGACGAGCCCCTCGAGGCGATCATCGCCACCGTCCGCGCCACCCTGGAGGACTGCCCTCCGGAGCTCTCCGGCGACATCATGGAGCACGGCATCGTCCTCACCGGCGGCGGCGCCCTGCTCCCCGGCCTGGACCTGCGCATCGCCTCCGCCACCGGCATCCCGGTCTTCGTCGCGGACGCCCCGCTGGACTGCGTGGCCCTGGGCTCCGGCCGCTGCGTCGAGGACCTCGACACGCTGAGCGGTCTGCTCGCCCCCGCCGGGGCCTGAGCGCCGGCCCGGTCAGCCGCGCGGCAGCGTCGCCACCACCTCGTACGAGTCCGGCGTGCGCGTCGCCGTCAGCGTGCCGCCCAGGCTGCGGACCCGCTCGGCCATGCTCGCCGTACCCGAGCCCGCCGAGACCGGGGCCCGGCCCGGGGCGCCGTCGGGCAGGCCGTTGCTGACGGCGATCCGCACGTGCGGGCCGTCCGCCCGGACCGACACCTCGATGGTCTCGCCGCGGGCGTGCTTGGCCGCGTTGGTCAGGCACTCCTGCACCACCCGGTAGACCGCGGCCTGCCGCAGCGGCGACAGCGCGTGCGCCTGCGGGTCCAGCGCCAGCGTGACCGGCGAACCGGCCCGCCCGCTCTGCTCCGCCAGCGCCGCCAGCCCGTCCACACCGGGGGTCGCCGCCCGCTCCCCGCGCTGCACGATGATCTCGTTGAGGACCAGGTGCGCCCGCCGGGCGGTGTCCGACAGCTCCTCGAAGTCCTTCGCGTACGGCGTCTCCCGCGCCCGCATCGACAGCACCTCCGAGCGCACCGTCAGCAGGGTCAGCTCCCGCCCCACGAAGTCGTGGACGTCGCGGGCGACCGAGGTCCGCTCCTGCTGCACGGCGCTCAGCACCGCCGACTCGGCCCGCCGGGCCTCCAGCTCGCGCACCAGGTCGTGCCGGCAGGCGGCGATCCCGACGGCGGAGGCGAGCACCCCGATCGGCACCACGAGGCCCAGGAAGGAGCTGAGCGTCGCCACCTTCGGCTCGGGCCAGCCCGGCAGGCAGAACACCGCGACCGCGAAGGCCACGTACCCGAGGGTGGCCAGGACCGCTGCGCGGCGCCCCCGGTACCGGCCGACGGAGTACAGCGCGAACTGGATCAGGGTCAGCTCGTGCAGCCAGCCGATGAACAGCAGGGCCGTGAGGTACGCCGCCCACGGCATCCGGCGGCGCGCCAGCAGCGTCGAGCAGCCCGCGGTGAGCACGGCGGCGGCCCCCGCCCCGCTGAGGGAGTTGTCGGCGGCGGCGAGGCCGGGCAGGTCCAGCGTCATCAGGGCCAGGCAGCTCAGCGCGGCGAGGGCGTCCTGCGCCCGGGGCGAGGCGCCCCAGCCCTCGGCCATCCGGCGGGCGGAGGCCACGGCCCGGTGGAACGCCGACGGGGCGGGCTTGACGTGCATCCCCCCATCATCCGTGGTCGGCCCGGGGGGTGCGGATCGAGGGGTGCCGCATATGAAGTGATATGCGGCACTCCGGTCATCTCCGGACACGGGCCCACGCGAAGGCCCCCGCACCGTCCGGAGACGGTGCGGGGGCCTTCGCACGCGGCAGGGACGCGCGGCTACGCGGCGGGCAGGGCGGCCAGCTGCGCCTGGATCCGGGCGATGTCCGCGTCGGCCTTGGCGAGACGGCCCTTGATCTTGTCCACGACGTTGTCGGGGGCCTTGGCGATGAACGCCTCGTTCGCCAGCTTCGCCTCGGCCTGCTGCTTCTCCTTCTCGGCGGCGCCCAGGTCCTTCGTCAGGCGCTTGCGCTCGGCCTCGACGTCGATGGTGCCCGACAGGTCGAGCGCGACCGTGGCGCCGGCGACCGGGAGGGTCGCGGAGGCGCTGAAGGCGTCGCCCTCCGGCTGGAGTCGCAGCACCTGGCGGATGGCCGCCTCGTGCGCGGCGAGCGCCGTACCGGACAGGTCGAGACGGGCCGGCACCTTCTGCTTGTCGTCGAGGCCCTGCTCCTTGCGGAACCGGCGGACCTCGCGGACGAGGTTCTGGACGCTCTCGATCTCGGCCTCGGCGGCCTCGTCGCGGAAGCCGCTGTCCTTGGGCCAGTCGGCGACCACGAGGGACTCACCGCCGGTCAGCGTGGTCCACAGCGTCTCGGTGACGAAGGGGACCACCGGGTGCAGCAGGCGCAGCATCACGTCGATGACCTCGCCGAGGACCCGGCCGGAGACCTTCGCCTGCTCGCCGCCCGCGAAGAAGGTCGTCTTCGACAGCTCGACGTACCAGTCGAAGACCTCGTCCCACGCGAAGTGGTAGAGCGCCTCGCTGAGCTTCGAGAACTGGAAGTCGTCGTAGTAGCCGTCGACCTGCGCGACCGTCTTGTTGAGGCGGGACAGGATCCAGCGGTCGGTGGCCGACAGCTGCTCGGCCGGCGGCAGCTCGCCCTCGATCGTGGCGCCGTTCATCAGCGCGAAGCGCGTGGCGTTCCAGATCTTGTTGGCGAACTTGCTGGACGCCTGGACCCAGTCCTCGCCGATCGGCACGTCCGTGCCGGGGTTGGCGCCCTTGGCCAGGGTGAAGCGGACGGCGTCGGAGCCGTACTTGTCCATCCAGTCGAGCGGGTCGACGACGTTGCCGAAGGACTTCGACATCTTCTTGCCGCGCTCGTCGCGGACCAGGCCGGTCAGCGCGATCGTCTTGAAGGGGACCTCGCCGTCCATGGCGTACAGGCCGAACATCATCATCCGGGCGACCCAGAAGAAGATGATGTCGTGGCCGGTGACCAGGACGTCGGTGGAGTAGAACTTCGCCAGGTCCGGGGTCTTCTCCGGCCAGCCCAGCGTGGAGAACGGCCACAGGCCGGAGGAGAACCAGGTGTCCAGGACGTCCGTGTCCTGGATCCAGCCCTCGCCCGTGGGCGCCTCTTCGTCGGGGCCGACGCAGACGACCTCGCCGTCGGGGCCGTACCAGACCGGGATGCGGTGGCCCCACCACAGCTGGCGCGAGATGCACCAGTCGTTGAGGTTGTCGACCCAGTCGAAGTACCGCTTCTCCATCTCCTGCGGGTGGATCGCGACCCGGCCGTCGCGGACCGCGTCGCCGGCGGCCTTGGCGAGCGTCTCGACCTTGACCCACCACTGGAGGGACAGGCGGGGCTCGACGGTGGTCGAACAGCGCGAGCAGTGCCCGACGGAGTGCAGGTAGGGGCGCTTCTCGGCGACGATCCGGCCCTGCTGGCGCAGCGCGCCGACGACCGCGGAACGCGCCTCGAAGCGGTCCAGGCCGAGGAAGGGGCCGTGGACGGTGATGACACCGTGCTCGTCCATGATCGTCATGTTGGGCAGGTTGTGGCGCTGCCCGATGGCGAAGTCGTTCGGGTCGTGGGCGGGCGTCACCTTGACGCAGCCGGTGCCGAACTCGGGGTCGACGTGCGCGTCCGCGACGACCGGGATCGAGCGGTCGGTGAGCGGCAGCTTGATGAGCCGGCCGACGAGGTGCTTGTAGCGCTCGTCGTCGGGGTGGACGGCGATGGCCGTGTCACCGAGCATCGTCTCGGCGCGGGTGGTGGCGACGACGAGGCTGTCCTCGCCCTCGCCGTACCGGATGGAGACGAGCTCGCCCGCGTCCTCCTGGTACTCCACCTCGATGTCGGAAATGGCCGTCAGACAGCGCGGGCACCAGTTGATGATGCGCTCGGCGCGGTAGATCAGGCCGTCGTCGTAGAGCTTCTTGAAGATGGTCTGGACGGCCCTGGACAGGCCCTCGTCCATGGTGAAGCGCTCGCGGGACCAGTCGACGCCGTCACCGAGGCGGCGCATCTGGCCGAGGATCTTGCCGCCGTACTCTTCCTTCCACTGCCAGACGCGCTCGACGAACTCCTCGCGGCCCAGGTCGTGGCGGGACTTGCCCTCCTCGGCGAGCTGCTGCTCGACCTTGTTCTGGGTGGCGATGCCGGCGTGGTCCATGCCGGGCAGCCACAGGGACTCGTAGCCCTGCATGCGCTTGCGGCGGGTCAGGGCGTCCATGAGGGTGTGCTGGAAGGCGTGGCCCAGGTGGAGCGAGCCGGTGACGTTCGGCGGCGGAATGACGATGGTGTACGGGGGCTTCTCGCTCGCGGGGTCGGCCGTGAAGTACCCACGCTCTACCCAGCTCTCGTAGAGCTTCCCCTCTACCTCGGCCGGCGCGTAGGCGGTCGGCAGTTCGGAGTCGGGTGCGCTGGGTGTCTGCGTGTTCTCGGTCACGGGCACAGTTTAGGGCCGTAACGGTCCGGTACTGAAACCCGTATTCCGGGGGCCCGCCGCCCCGGGCGCCCGTGCCTTCCGCCAGGATGTGTGAAACGGATAAGCAAACCTCACAGGGGGACGCGGGATGAGTTACAACCAGCCGGGGCCGTACGGCCAGCAGCCACAGCAGCCGGGCCCCTACGGGCAGCAGCAGCCGCCGCAGCCGTACGGCCAGCCCCCCCAGCAGCCCGGCTACGGCTACCCCCAGCAGGCCCCGCCGCCCCCGCCGGCCTACCCGCAGCAGGGCGGCTACCAGACCCCTCCCCCGCCCCCGCAGCCTCCGTACGGCCAGCAGCCCCAGCCGCCGGCGTACGGCTACCAGACGCCGCAGCAGCCCCAGCCCGCGTACGCACCCCCGCCGCAGCCCCCGAAGAAGTCGAAGGCGGGCCCGATCATCGCGGTGGTCGTCGCCGTGGCAGTGATCGCGGGAGCCGGCTGGTGGTTCCTGGGCGGCGCGGGCGGCGCGGTCTCCGACGCCACCAAGGGCTACAAGCTGGTCGCTCCGGAGTCGGTGGGCGAGTTCCAGAAGAACCCGAAGTACGAAGAGAAGCCCATCAGCGACAAGGACAAGCAGGAAGCCGAGGCCGTCGGCATCAAGAACCCCACCCAGGTGGGCATGAGCTACATGACCGGCGACCCGAAGAATCCGCTCACGCAGAAGGGCATCAACTTCAGCGGCGTCTACGGCGACATCGCCGACCCGGAGAAGTCGGTCGACGCCTACTTCGCCATGTTCAAGATGAACGCCGCTCAGAAGAACGACAAGTCGACGGTCGAACTGGTCGGCAGCCCGAAGGAGATCACTCCCGAAGGGTTCGATGGGGCCGTGCTCAAGTGCCAGGAGATCAAGGCGACTCCGAAGGACCCGAGCAAGGGAATCAAGGAGTTCACGCTGCCCGTCTGCATCTGGGGGGACTACAGCACCCTGGCCGCGGTCAGCGCCAGCGACGCCGTCTCCATCCTCGCCGGCAGGCCCGGCTACACCCTGGAGCAGACCGCCGACTTCACGGCGAAGCTCTACAACACCGCCCGCGTCAAGTCCTGATCGCCCGGCGCCCGGTGCGGGCGGTTCCGCACCGGGCGCGCGACATGATGCCTACGCCTCCAAGCATGCTGCCAAGGCGTCAGCAGGCCTAACTCCTATGTTGAGCAGAGATCCGTAACACTGACTGAAGGACCACGCCTGGTGAGCGGCACCCGCCGCGCAGGCACTCTGCACGTTCGGACCGATCACGTAGCCCGCCTGATGCAGCGCATACTGGCAATCGCCCTGATCGGCCGCTGCGGGTGATGCCACCACGATCGGCAGCGCAGCAGCGGCGAACATCGCCGCCAGAACGGCGCCTGCGCGCTTCTTCTTCATGTCTCGTCCCTTCCAAGAAGATGGTCGAGAGGGAGTCGATCAAGGACTCGGGCGCCGCGCCATGGGGCGACAGAACTATCGTCCGAATATCGGTCACTTTCGTCCGGAAAACGAAGAGGGGCGCCCCGGATATCCGGGACGCCCCTCTTCAAACTTGGCGTCGGTTACGCCGACTTCTCCTGCGGGCCCTGGTCCTTCGGGACGATGCGGGGGACCAGCGTCGGGTTGACGTTGGAGCGGACGACGTCGGCGCTGATGACCACGCGGGCCACGTCCTTGCGGGACGGGACCTCGTACATCACCGACATCAGGACCTCCTCCATGATGGCGCGCAGGCCGCGCGCGCCCGTCTGGCGGAGGATCGCCTGGTCGGCGATGGCCTCGAGGGCCTCACGCTCGAAGTCCAGCTCGACGCCGTCGAGTTCGAACAGGCGCTGGTACTGCTTCACCAGGGCGTTGCGCGGCTCGACCAGGATCTGGAGGAGGGCTTCCCGGTCCAGGTTGTGCACCGAGGTGATGACGGGGAGGCGGCCGATGAACTCGGGGATCATCCCGAACTTCACCAGGTCCTCCGGCATGACCTCCTGGAACTGGTCGCTCGCCTCGATCTCGCGCTTCGAGCGGATCGTCGCCCCGAAGCCGATGCCCTTGGCGCCCGCACGCGACTCGATGATCTTCTCCAGGCCGGCGAAGGCGCCGCCCACGATGAAGAGCACGTTCGTCGTGTCGATCTGGATGAACTCCTGGTGCGGGTGCTTGCGGCCGCCCTGCGGCGGGACCGACGCCGTGGTGCCTTCCAGGATCTTCAGGAGGGCCTGCTGGACGCCCTCGCCCGAAACGTCGCGCGTGATCGACGGGTTCTCGCTCTTGCGGGCGACCTTGTCGATCTCGTCGATGTAGATGATCCCGGTCTCGGCCTTCTTGACGTCGTAGTCAGCCGCCTGGATCAGCTTGAGCAGGATGTTCTCGACGTCCTCGCCCACGTAGCCCGCCTCCGTCAGCGCCGTCGCGTCGGCGATGGCGAACGGGACGTTCAGCATGCGGGCCAGGGTCTGGGCCAGCAGGGTCTTGCCGGAGCCCGTGGGGCCCAGCAGGAGGATGTTGGACTTCGCGAGCTCGATCGCGTCGTCACGGCCCTGCGCGCCGCCGTTCTCGCCGGCCTGGACGCGCTTGTAGTGGTTGTACACCGCTACCGAGAGCGCCTTCTTCGCCGGCTCCTGGCCGACGACGTAGCTCTCCAGGAACTCGTAGATCTCACGGGGCTTGGGGAGTTCCTCCCACCGGACCTCGGAGGTCTCCGCGAGTTCCTCTTCGATGATCTCGTTGCAGAGGTCGATGCACTCGTCGCAGATGTACACACCGGGTCCTGCGATGAGCTTCTTCACCTGCTTCTGGCTCTTTCCGCAGAACGAGCACTTGAGCAGGTCGCCGCCGTCACCGATGCGTGCCACGAGGTGCTTCCCCTTCGCCTGGGAGACGCCTGGTTCAGCGCTCCTGGTGCCTCATATCCGACGGTACCTTGCCGGGGGCCCCGTTCGGGGCCCCCTTGACGCGGTTCACATCGCAGAATCCTGCGGTGCGGCCGCGCCGAGTGGCGGCAAGGATCAGACCGCGTTCATCTTGCGGGTCGAGACGATCTGGTCGATCAGCCCGTACGCGAGCGCGTCCTCGGCCGTGAGGATCTTGTCGCGCTCGATGTCCTCGCGGATCTTCTCGATCGGCGTGGACGAGTGCTTGGCCAGCATGGTCTCCAGCTGGTCGCGCATGCGCAGGATCTCGTTGGCCGCGATCTCCAGGTCGGAGAGCTGCTCGCGGCCGGTGCCGCCGGAGGGCTGGTGGATCAGCACACGGGCGTTCGGCAGGGCCATGCGCTTGCCCGGGGTGCCGGCGGCGAGCAGGACCGCGGCGGCGGAGGCCGCCTGGCCCATGCAGACCGTCTGGATGTCCGGCTTCACGAACTGCATGGTGTCGTAGATGGCCGTCAGCGCGGTGAAGGAGCCACCGGGGCTGTTGATGTAGATCGAGATGTCGCGGTCCGGGTCCATCGACTCCAGGCACAGCAGCTGCGCCATGACGTCGTTGGCCGAGGCGTCGTCGATCTGCACGCCGAGGAAGATCACGCGCTCCTCGAAGAGCTTCGCGTACGGGTCGTACTCGCGCACGCCCTGCGAGGTGCGCTCGACGAAGCGCGGGATGACGTAGCGGTTGTCGACCTGGGGGCCGGAGTAGAGGCCGCTCGCGGAGAAGTTGTTCAGCATCTGGGTGTTCACCGTCCTGGTGGCGTTCTGCGGGCTGGGGGTGCCTGGCTCGGGCGGGCTGGCGTACGGGGCCCCGTACGGGCCCCCGCGCGCCGGGCCGGGATCAGGCCCCGGTGCCGCCGCCGCCCGGGACCAGGGACGCGGCGGAGATGATCTCGTCGATGAGGCCGTACTCCTTGGCCTCCTCCGCCGTGAACCAGCGGTCGCGGTCGCCGTCGCGGATGATCGCCTCCACGGTCTGGCCCGAGTGGTGCGCGGTGATCTCAGCCATGCGCTGCTTGGTGCGCAGCAGGTACTGGGCCTGGATCTTGATGTCCGAGGCGGTGCCGCCGATACCGGCGGAACCCTGGTGCATCAGGATGTCGGTGTTCGGCAGCGCGAAGCGCTTGCCCGTCGCGCCGCCGGTGAGGAGGAACTGGCCCATGGAGGCCGCCATGCCCATGCCGATGGTGACGACGTCGTTCGGGATGTACTGCATGGTGTCGTAGACCGCCATGCCCGCCGTCACGGAGCCACCGGGGCTGTTGATGTACAGGTAGATGTCCTTGTCCGGCTCGGCCGCCAGGAGCAGGAGCTGCGCCGTGATCTTGTTCGCGATCTCGTCGTCGACCTGCTGGCCGAGGAAGATGATGCGTTCGCCGAGCAGCCGGTTGTAGACATGGTCGCCGAGGCCGCCACCGATGGACGGCTCACCCGCGGCGTAAGGCTTCAGATTCGTCACGTATCCACCTGCTCGTCTCCGACGGCCACATGCCGTCTCAGCGTCTCGTTCTGGGGCGCGGACCTACCGGGGGGCGATGCCCGCCGACTTCGGGTACTCCCGTGCCCTCGTATTCATGGACCCTAACGCGCAGGTAGGACAACGCCATCCCGCTTCCCGAACTGTTCGCTCGGAGCGCAAGGTCCCGAGCCCTTCGCGGGGGCATGCGGAAGGGCCCGGACGCGGCTGCGTCCGGGCCCTTCGGGGCACTGCTCAGGGGGCTCCGCCGGGGCGTCGCCCGGGGGTGTTACTTGGCCTCGTCGGCCTGCGCCTCGGCGTCGCCCTCGACGGCCTCGGCGGCCGCCTCGACCTCGTCCTCGTCGTCGGAGAGGTCGACGACCTCACCCTTGGTGTCGACGACCTTGGCGGCCTCGACGACGACCGCGAGGGCCTTGCCGCGGGCGACCTCGCCGACCAGCATCGGGACCTGGCCGCCCTCGACGACGGCCTGGGCGAACTGGTCCGGGGACATGCCGGAGGACTGCGCGCGGCGCATGAGGTGCTCGGTGAGCTCCTCCTGGTTGACGCCCAGCTTCTCCTTGTTGACCAGCGCGTCGAGGACGAACTGCGTCTTGATGCCCTTGACGGCCTGCTCGGAGGTCTCGGCGTCGAACTCCTCGACCGTCTTGCCCTGGATCTCGAGGAACTTCTCGAGGTTCAGGCCCATCTGGCCGAGCTGGTGGTGCTCCAGGTTGTGCTTGCGGGTCTGGACCTCGTCCGCGAGGAGCTTCTCGGGGATCGGGACCTCGACGAGCTCCAGCAGCTTCTCCAGGACGCGCTCCTGGGCCTGCGTGGCCTGGTCGTACTGCTTCATGTTCTCGAGGCGCTTGCGGCTGTCCGCCTTCAGCTCCTCCAGGGTGTCGAACTCGCTCGCCATCTGGGCGAACTCGTCGTCCAGCTCCGGCAGCTCGCGGGCGGAGACCTTGGTGACCTTGACGGTGACCTCGGCGTCCTTGCCCTCGGCGGAGCCGCCCTTCAGCTGCGAGGTGAAGGTGGCCTCGCCGCCGGCCTCGAGGCCCTTGACGGCCTCGTCGATGCCGTCGAGGAGCTCGCCCGAGCCGATGGTGTAGGAGACGTCGGTGGCGACACCGTCCGCGAGGACCTCGCCGTCGACCTTGGCCTCGAGGTCGATGGTGACGACGTCGCCCTCGGCGGCGGCGCGCTCGACGTCCTTGGTGGACGCGAAGCGGTTGCGCAGCTGCTCGACCGACTTCTCGACGTCCTCGTCCGAGACCTCGACCGCGTCGACCTCGACCTCGATGCCGGAGTAGTCCGGGATCTCGATCTCGGGGCGGACGTCCACCTCGGCGGTGAAGGCCAGCAGCTCGCCGTCCTTCAGCTCGGTGATGTCGACCTCGGGCTGGCCCAGCGGGTTCAGGTCGGCCTCGTTGACCGCCTCGGTGTAGAACTTCGGGAGGGCGTCGTTGACGGCCTCCTCCAGCACCGCACCGCGGCCGAAGCGCTGGTCGATGACCCGGTTCGGGATCTTGCCCTTGCGGAAGCCCTTCACCGTGACCTGCTGGTTGATCTTCTTGTACGCCGCGTCGAGGCTGTCCTTGAGCTCCTCGAAGGGCACCTCGACAGTGAGCCGAACCCGAGTCGGGTTCAGGGTCTCCACGGCGCTCTTCACGGTTCGGTCTCCTTGTGGCTGACTGCTTGGGGTTCTGCCGGCCCGCTGTGATTCAGCGGCCTCGGCGGATTTCGGCCCGGCATCAGACACACGGGCACGCAGCTTGCATAGTAACCGCAAGCGGCAATCAGCCCACAACGCGATCTTCGGAGATCCCGGTGGCGGGCGGTACTGGTGGTCGGGGTGGCCGGATTCGAACCGACGACCTTCCGCTCCCAAAGCGGACGCGCTACCAAGCTGCGCCACACCCCGTCGGTGCGACACGTAGGGTACATGCCCGGAGACCCTCCGACGCCCCGGTTTTCCCCGGCGGGCGCACGCGCGCGCGGAGCGGGCCGGACACGGCGGGAAAAGCGGTGTGCACTCCCCCCGCGCGACCCGCTAGGATGCTGTCCGTGCCGCGGTCCCCGGACCTGCGGCGCGCATGTTGCGGGTGTAGCTCAATGGTAGAGCCCTAGTCTTCCAAACTAGCTACGCGGGTTCGATTCCCGTCACCCGCTCTCCATGACTCGGGGCCAGGCGCCGGAGATTTCTCTCCGCCCTGGCCCCGAGGCGTTTTTCCGGGTCCGGAGGGCCCCGCGGAAGGCCCGCGTCAGAGCTTGATGCCCGCGATGGTGTCCGCGAGGGAGTTCAGGAAGCGGTTGACGTCCGGGGCGATGGAGCTGGACGCGAGGAAGAAGCCGAAGAGGACCGCGACGATGGCGGGGCCGGCCTTGATGTGGCCGCCGCGGATCAGGATCACCAGGATGATCGCCAACAGAACCACCACTGACAGCGAAATGGCCACTACTGATCACACCTTCGGTCGTCCCCTGGCCGGCCCGGCGCGCGCGGTCGCGCGCGCCCCACTTGCACCATCCTCCCACCAACCGGCCCCCACTACCCGCCTCGTGACGAATCGCCATGATGTCTTTCCCGCCGGACGGGCGCAGATCCGGCACATATGGGGCGGAGCGGGACCGGGGGCCGGGTTCAGGGCGGGGTGATGCCGAGGAGGGAGCGGACGCGGGCGTACTTCGCGGTCAGCCGGTCCCGGGTCGGCGCGTCCAGTACGGACAGGCGCACCGGGTCGGCGTTGTGCGCGAGGTCGGCTTCCTTGACGAGGAGGGCGCCGGGGGTGGCGAGGACACGGGCGGCGTATTCCTCCAGTGGTTCCCCGGGGCGTTTGGTGAGCGCCAGGACCATGTCCTTGACCTCCTGCGGCAGGGCGGCCTCGGCGAGCTGTGCGGGGCTGAGCGCGTCGTCCTCCACCGAGTCGTGGAGCCAGGCCGCGGCCTGCTGGGCGGGGGTGCCGCCGCGCAGGCGGACGCCTTCGGCCACGGCGGCCAGGTGCTCGGCGTAGGGCCGGCCGGCCTTGTCGGTCTGGCCCTCGTGCGCGGAGCGGGCGAGGGCCTCCACCTCGGCGAGGGTCAGGGAGCGGTCCGTCATGCGATCTCCTCGGCTGCCGTGCGCAGGGCCTCGGCGACGCGGTTCACGTCCGCCGGTGTGGTGCGCCAGTTGGAGAACGCGGCGCGCAGGGCGGCGGTTCCCCCGTGGACGGTGGGGGTGACGAAGACGTCGGCGGCGACGGCCTCGCGCAGGGCGGTCAGCCGCTCGGGGGTGGGGGCTTCGGCGAGGGTGAAGCAGACGACGTTGAGGCGGACCGGGGACAGGAGCCGGAAGGCCGGGTCCCGGCCGAGGCGTTCGCCGAGGGAGCGGGCGCAGGCGATGTCCCGTTCGACGATCTCCCGGTGGCCCTCGCGGCCGTACGCGCGGAGGGTGAACCAGGCGGCGAGGGCCCGCAGCCTGTGGGAGTTCTCGGGGGTGAGGTGGACCAGGTCGGGGTCGGCGCCGAGGGGGCCGAGGTAGGCGGCGGCGTTGGCGAAGACCCGGGACTGGAGGTCGCGGCGGCGGGTGAACTGGACGGCGCTGTCGTAGGGGACGTTGAGCCACTTGTGCAGGTCGGCGCAGACGGAGTCCGAGGCGTCGAGGCCGGCGACGAGGTGCGCGTGTGCGGGGGTGAGGGCCGCGAAGGCGCCGAAGGCGGCGTCGGTGTGGAGCCAGAAGCGGTGGCGGTCCTTGAGGGCGGCGACGGCGCGGAGGTCGTCGAAGTCGGCGGTGTTGACGGTACCGGCGTTGGCGACGACGACCGCCGGGCCGGGCGTCTCGGCCAGGGCCCGGTCGAGGGCGGCGGGGTCGACGGCCTCCCGGCCGGGGAGGGTCGGCACGCGGACGAGGGCGGAGCGGCCGAGGCCGAGGACGGACAGGGCCTTGGCGATGGAGGAGTGCGGGGCGCCGGACAGTACGCGGACGGGGCCGAGGGCGGCGGCCCCGTCCTCGGCCGGGGAGACGCCGAGGTGTTCGCCGAGCCATTCGCGGGCGATGGCGAGGCCGGCGGTGTTGGACAGGGTGGCGCCGCTGACGAAGGTGCCGGTGTGGGCGGCGGAGAGGCCGAAGAGCTCGCGCAGCCAGCCGACGGTCTCGCGTTCGAGGTGCTGGCCGGCGCCGTCGAGCGCGGAGTTGGAGTTCTGGTCGTGGGCGGCGGTCAGCCAGTCCCCGGCCAGGGCGGCGGGAGTGGCGCCGCCGGTGACGAAGCCGAGGTAGCGGGGTCCGGCGGAGGCGGAGAGGCGGGGTGCCCAGCGGGCCCGGAAGTCGGCGAGGGCGGCTTCCGTGCCGGTGCCGTGCTCGGGAAGGGGCGCGGGCGGCGGCGCGTCCCCGGGCGGTACGACGGGGCGGTCGTCCAGGGTGGTGAGGGCCTCGGCGGCGGCGCGGCGGGTGGCGTCGAGGAGTTCGGGGAGGCGGGCGAGGTCGGCGGCGAGCGTGCGGTCCATGGGCGGGACGGTAGACGCCGCCCGGGCCGGGCGACCGGGCCAATCGGCGGCGAGTGGCCCGGCGGAACCCGGGGCGGCGTTGGGGGGGCGAGGCGCACGGCGGGGGGGGGTCCCCGGCGGGCGCGGAGCGGCGTACGGGCGGGCGGGGGGCCTACGGGCGGCGGGTCCGGGCAGGCGGCGCGGGCGGCGGACGGGCTGTGGCCGTCGGGGCTGCCCTACGCCGCTGCCGGTGCCGGGTAGCCCGGGCGGGTCGTGAGGGTGGTCATGCGGGCGGCGATCCGCTGGGCGGAGGTGCGCGGGAGGCGGTCCGCGATGAGGCCGTCGGCGAGGAAGAGCACCTGGTCGGCGTGGGCGGCGGCGGACGGGTCGTGGGTGACCATGACGACGGTGGCGCCGAGGGAGTCCACGGCGTCGCGGAGCAGGCCGAGCACCTCGGCGGCGGTGGTGGTGTCGAGGGCGCCGGTCGGTTCGTCGGCGAAGACCACGTCGGGCCGGGTGACCAGGGCCCGGGCGATGGCGACCCGCTGCTGCTGTCCGCCGGACAGTTCGGCGGGGCGGCGCCGGCCCTTGCCCTCCAGCCCGACCCGGGCGAGCAGTTCCGCGGCGCGTGCCCGGTCCTGGCGGCCGCCGCCGAGGCTCATCGGGAGCAGGACGTTCTGCTCGACGGTCAGCGAGGGCAGCAGGTTGAAGGCCTGGAAGACGAAGCCGAGGCGGCTGCGGCGCAGCTCGGTGAGTTCGTTCTCGTTCATGGCGGTGATCTCGGTGCCGCCGAGCCGGACGGAGCCCTCGGTGGGGACGTCGAGTCCGGCGGCGCACTGGAGGAAGGTGGACTTGCCGGAGCCGGAGGGGCCCATGACGGCGGTGAAGCTGCCGCGCGGGAGGGTGAGGTCGATGCCGCGCAGGGCGTGGACGGAGGCGGCGCCGCGTCCGTAGACGCGTCGTACTCCGCGCAGTTCCACGGCGGGGCCGGTCTCCTCGTCGTGTCGCCTGGTCCGCCTGAACGCCATGGTGTGCCGCCTTCCGTACCGCTGTCCGCTGGTGTCCCCGACGCTACGGAGCGGCGTGCGGGGGCGGCCATGGAGCGGCCCGGCGGACGGCTGGTGGGGTAAACCCCACCCCGGGTCAGGGCGAGCGGCGGATGAGGAGCAGGGCCCGGTCGTCGTTGACGTCCTTGGCGACCTTCTCGATGAGGTGCCAGGCGGCGCCCTCCCAGCCGGCGGCGACGTACCGGTCGGCTTCGCCGGTGAGCCGGTCGATGCCCTCGCTGATCTCGCGGTCGGAGGTCTCGACGAGGCCGTCGGTGAAGAGCATGAGGACGTCGCCGCTGCGCAGGTTGCCGCGGGCGGGTGCGAATTCGGCGCCGTCGTAGACGCCGAGGAGCGGTCCCTCGCCGGTCACCTCCTGCCAGCGGCCGGTGCCGGCGGAGAGCTGGAGGGCGGGGAGGTGTCCGGCGGACAGGAGTTCGTAGTCGCCGGTCTCCAGGTCGAGGACGAGGTGGATGGAGGTGGCGAAGCCCTCCTCCCAGTCCTGGCGGAGGAGGTAGCCGTTGGCGGCGGGGAGGAACTCCTGGGACGGCAGGGCGCCGAGGAGGCCGCCGAAGGCGCCGGAGAGGAGGAGGGCGCGGGAGCCGGCTTCCATGCCCTTGCCGGAGACGTCGGTGAGGACGACTTCCAGGGTGCGGCCGCCGTTGGTGCGGGCGGCGACGACGAAGTCGCCGGAGAAGGACTGGCCGCCGGCCGGGCGCAGGGCCATCTCGCGGTGCCAGCCGCGCGGCAGGGCGGGCAGCTTGCTCTGTACGCGGATGCGTTCGCGCAGGTCGAAGAGCATGGTGCCGCCGCGTCTCCACGGGACGCCGACGCGGCTGCGGAACTGGGCGATGACCAGTCCGAAGAATCCGCAGGCGGCGACCACGAGCACGGTCCCGGGGGTGACCCGGGCGGGTCCCTGGGTGTACGGGCCGAGGACGAGGGCCTCGACGATCAGGGCGGCCGCGGCGGCGGCGTACAGCCCGAGCAGGCTGGCGGGGCGCAGCAGGAGGCCGCCGGCGACGATGGGCAGGACCAGGGCCGACGGGGAGAACCAGACGGGCATGAGCAGGGTGCCGCAGGCTATGGCGGGTACGGTCAGGAGGAGGCCGGCGAAGGCCAGCCAGTCGGAGGCGTCCCCGCGGAAGTAGTCGACGGCGGATTTGCGCAGGGCGGTGCGGGCCCGGTGCGACAGCATGCGCATCCGGGCCGTGAACGTCTCGACGCGTGCTCCGGCCATTGCTCCGGGACCATATCCATCCTGGCTGTGGCCGCGCAGGGGGACCCCCGGACCAATGGCGCTTCGCGGAGCGAAAACCCTTCGACCGCGACGGAACGCGCGCGTGAGGATGGCCGCATGGCACTTGAGATGCGGGTTTTGAAGCAGGATGACTGGGATGTCTGGTTCCGGCATCTGGAACTGGCGTTCGGCGGCGTCTCCGAGCCCGCCCCGGCCCGGGAGCTCTTCCGATCCCTGACGGAGCTCGACCGTTCCCTCGGCGTCTGGGACGGCGAGGACTGCGTCGGCTCCGCTTCGGCCTTCGGCTTCCGCCTCTCGGTGCCGGGCGGGGCCCTGGTCCCGGCGTCGGGCGTCACCATGGTCGGGGTCGCGCCGACCCACCGCAGGCGCGGGGTGCTCACCTCGCTGATGCGGCGCCAATTGGACGACATCCGTACGGGTGAGGAGCCGGTCGCCGTGCTGACGGCGTCGGAGCCGGAGATCTACGGCCGCTTCGGGTACGGGACCGCCGCGTACTCCACGGCCGTCGACATCGACACCACCCGGGTACGCCTCTCCGTGCCGCCGGGGACGGACGGGGTGCGGCTGCGGCTCGTGGACCCGGAGAAGGCCCTGCCGGACTGCGAGCGGGTCTACGCCGCCCTGGTCGCGGGGCGGCCGGGCATGCTCGCGCGGCGGCCGGGCTGGGAACGGCACGCACTGCTGGACGCGCCGGAGCACCGGGAGGGGGCGTCGCCGCTCACGTGCGTGGTGGCGGAGGGTCCGGACGGCGAGGTGACCGGGTACGCCCGCTACCGGGTCAGGCCGGACTGGGAACTGACCGGCTCGGACGGCAAGGTCGAGGTCGCCCAGGTGGACGCGCTGGACCCGGCGGCGTACGCGGCGCTGTGGCGCTACCTCTTCGAGATCGACCTGACCTGGCACGTACGGGCGTACGCGCGGCCCGTCGACGATCCGCTGCTGCACCTGGTGAGCGACGTCCGGCGGGTTCGGGCGAAGCAGCGCGACGCGCTGCACCTACGGCTGGTGGACCTGCCGGCGGCGCTGGAGGCGCGGGCGTACGGGGCCGCGGTGGACGTGGTCGTGGAGGTGGAGGACGCGTTCTGCCCGTGGAACACCGGGCGGTGGCGGCTGTCCGCCGACGGGGACGGCGCGGCGCGGTGCGCGCGCACGCGGGACGCCGCCGACCTGGCCCTGTCGGTGCGGGAGCTGGGCTCGGCGTACCTGGGCGGGATCACCCTGACCTCGCTGGCGGCGGCGGGGCGGGTGCGCGAGCTGCGCCCGGGCGCGCTGCGGCAGGCGTCGCGGGCCTTCGCCGGTGATGTGGCGCCCTGGCTGCCGCACTCGTTCTAGGCCCTGTCGTCAAAGCAGCGCCGGTCAGGCGGGACTTTGACGACCGGGCCTAGGGCTACCGCCGCTGGCAGGTGGGGCACCAGAAGAGGTTGCGGGCGGCGAGGCCGGCGGTGCGGATCTCGCCCCCGCAGATGTGGCAGGGCATGTTCGCCCGCCGGTAGACGTACACCTCGCCGCCGTGGTCGTCCACCCTGGGCGGGCGGCCCATGGCCTCGGGGAGGTGCTCGTCGCGGACGGTGTCGATGCGGTTCTTGCGGACGCCCTCGCGCATCAGCACCACCAGGTCGGCCCACATCGCGTCCCACTCGGCGCGGGTGAGGTCCTTGCCGAGCCGGTAGGGGTCGATGCCGTGCCGGAAGAGGACCTCGGCGCGGTAGACGTTGCCGACGCCCGCGACGGTCTTCTGGTCCATCAGGAGGGCGGCGATCGTGGTCCGGCTGCGGGAGATCCGGGCCCAGGCGCGGACCGGGTCGTCGGCCGGGCGCAGCGGGTCGGGGCCGAGGCGGTCGTGTATCGCCTTCTTCTCGCCCTCGCCGATCAGGGCGCAGGCGGTGGGGCCGCGCAGGTCGGCGTAGTGGTCCTCGTTCAGCAGGCGCAGCCGGACCGTGTCGGTCGCCGGCGGGGCCGGGGCGGTGCCGAAGCCGAGCTTGCCGAAGAGGCCCAGGTGGATGTGGATCCAGGCGTCACCGAGCTCCAGGAAGAGGTGCTTGCCGTGGGCCTCGGCGCCCTCCAGCTCCCGCCCGTCGAGCAGGGCCGCGCTCTCGGCGAAGCGGCCCTGGGGACTGCTCACCCGTACGGGGCGGGCGGCGAAGCGCTCGGTGTGGTCCTGGGCGAGGCGGTGGATCGTATGCCCCTCGGGCACGGCGGTGCTCCTCCATCGGGTGCGTGCCGCCGGACGGGTGCGTCCGGCGGCACGGGGTCCTACTGGTCCTGCGGGTGGTGGGCCGGGATCGGGGGGAGCTCGCCGGTGGTCTCGTACGCGGAGAGCATGTCGATGCGGCGCGTGTGGCGCTCCTCGTCGGAGTACGGGGTCTCCAGGAAGGCCTCGACGAAGCGGGTGGCGTCCTCCTGGGAGTGCATCCGGCCGCCGACGGAGATGACGTTGGCGTTGTTGTGCTCGCGGCCGAGCTTCGCGGTCTCCACGCTCCAGGCGAGGATGGCGCGCACGCCCTTGACCTTGTTGGCGGCGATCTGCTCGCCGTTGCCGGAGCCGCCGATCACGATGCCGAGGCTGTCGGCGTCCGCGGCGGTCTTCTCCGCGGCGCGGAGGCAGAACGGCGGGTAGTCGTCCACGGCGTCGTAGATGTGGGGCCCGCAGTCGACGGGCTCGTGGCCGTTGTTCTTGAGCCAGTCCACCAGGTGGTTCTTGAGCTCAAAGCCGGCATGGTCGGATCCGAGATACACGCGCATGGGTCGAGTGTGGCATGCGCGGCTCCGGAGGACGGCGGAGGGGTGTCGCATAAATCACTTCTAAACCTCAAGTAAACCCAAAGAACGCAGACGGGAGGGGTCGGGACCTTGGTCCCGGGTTAGGGGCCTTGGGTAACTATCGGAAGAAGGTCTTCCGTACTGGCCGGAAATCGGGTTTGAATGCCGGAACTCTCCACCCGAGAACCTAAGGATTCGTCCATGAGCACCACGACGACCCTTCAGAAGGCAGGCGACTCGACCGGCGACCCCGGTTCCGCCCAGCCCTCCGACGGTCTCAAGGCCGGTCTCAAGAACCGCCACCTCTCCATGATCGCCATCGGCGGTGTCATCGGCGCCGGGCTCTTCGTCGGCTCCGGCGGCGGCATCGCCAAGGCCGGCCCCGCCATCCTGATCTCGTACGCCCTCGTCGGCGCGATGGTCGTCTTCGTGATGCGGATGCTGGGCGAGATGGCCGCCGCCAGCCCGAACTCGGGCTCCTTCTCCGCGTACGCCGACCGGGCGCTGGGCCGCTGGGCCGGTTTCTCCATCGGCTGGCTGTACTGGTTCTTCTGGGTCGTCGTGCTCGCCGTGGAGGCCACCGCGGGTGCCGCCATCCTGGAGAACTGGATCCCGGCCGTCCCGCAGTGGGCCTGGGCGCTGATCGTGATGGCGGTGCTGACCGTCACGAACCTCGGCTCGGTCGCCTCCTACGGTGAGTTCGAGTTCTGGTTCGCGGGCATCAAGGTCGTCGCCATCGGCGCGTTCGTGGTCGTCGGCATGCTGGCCGTCTTCGGCATGCTGCCGGGCTCGGACAACCCGGGCGCGGGCTTCGCGCACCTGACCGACACCGGAGGCTTCTTCCCCAACGGGTACGGGGCCGTCCTGACCGGTGTGCTGATGGTCGTCTTCTCCTTCATGGGCAGCGAGATCGTCACCCTCGCCGCCGGCGAGTCGGAGAACCCCCGCAAGGCGGTCACCCAGGCCACCAACTCCGTCATCTGGCGGATCGGCGTCTTCTACCTCGGCTCGATCTTCATCGTGCTGACGCTGCTCCCGTGGAACGACAAGTCGATCACCGAGAAGGGCTCGTACGTCGCCGCCCTGGACTCGATCGGCATCGCGCACGCCGGCACGATCATGGAGGTCATCGTCCTGACCGCCGTGCTGTCCTGCCTGAACTCGGGCCTCTACACCGCCTCCCGCATGGCCTTCTCGCTCGGTGAGCGCGGCGACGCCCCGAAGGCGTTCGCCAAGGTCAACGCCAAGGGCGTGCCGGTCGCCGCGATCCTGGGCTCCACGGTCTTCGGCTTCGTCGCCGTCTACTTCAACTACGCCTTCAAGGACACGGTCTTCAACTTCCTGCTGAACTCCTCGGGTGCCATCGCGCTCTTCGTCTGGCTGGTGATCTGCTTCACCCAGCTGAGGATGCGCGGGATCCTGGTCCGCGAGGCCCCGGAGAAGCTGACCGTCAAGATGTGGCTCTTCCCGTGGCTGACCTGGGCCACCGCCGCACTGATCATGTTCGTGATCGGCTACATGTTCGTGGACGACGCGAACCGCGAGGTGGTCACCCTGTCCACCCTGGTCGCCGCCCTCGTCGTGGCCGTCGGCGTGGTGCTGGACCTCCGCCGCAAGCGGGCCGCGCTGCGGGGCTGAGCCCTGTACGCCCACGCACGACAGAGCCCGGCCCGCCGTCACTGGCGGGCCGGGCTCCGGCGTACGGGGGGCGGTCAGCTGCGGCGGCCGGCCAGCTTCCAGACGGCCGGCAGGGCTCCCATCGCGAGGGCGGCCTTGAGGGCGTCGCCGATGAGGAACGGGACCAGGCCCTTGGCGACGGCGGTCTCGAGGGACATCCCGGTGACGGCCATCAGGTACGGCACGCCCACCGCGTAGATCACCGCGGAGCCCAGCGCCATCGTGCCGGCCATGCGCAGCACCGAGCGGTCGCCGCCGCGCCGCGCGAGGGCCCCGACGAGGGTGGCGGCGAGCAGCATGCCGAGGACGTAGCCGAAGGTCGCGCCGCCCGCGCCGGAGCCGCCGTTCGCGAACCACGGCACGCCGGCCATGCCGACCAGCACGTAGAGCGCGAGCGACAGGAAGCCGCGTCGGGCGCCGAACGCGGTGCCGACGAGGAGGGCCGCGAAGGTCTGACCGGTGATCGGGGCGGCCAGGCCGTCGACCTGGACGGAGATCTGCGCGGCCAGGCCGGTGAACGCGGCTCCGCCGGCCACGAGGGCGGCGTCCTTGACGCGGCTCGCGGGCAGCAGATCGGCGAGGACGGCGCCGGGCCGGAAGGAGACGGAAGCGGTGCTCATCGAAGGCTCCGGAGGGTGGGGTGGTCGGGCAGGTCACCGCGACGTTAGCCGCCGGCCAACGGCCGCCCCACCATCGACCGGGACAAAGCCGTACTGTCCGGTTTGGTGGAGACCGCACAAAGGCACGGCCTTACACCCGCGTTGAAGTGATCCCGATCACGGGCCACATTCGACGGCACATCCTTTTTGCTCCCGGGGGGCCCTCCAGCCAGACTGTAGGTTCCCGCCAATCCCCCTGGATACCCCTGGATTCCCCGTCCATCCCTTGCGCAGCCCCCGGCGTCGCTTGCCTACCGAGAGTACGAATCTGCTCATGCGCGAAGACCTGTCCGTCACCGGGAGCGAGCTGCCCCCGGAACCCCTCAGCCACAGCCTCAAGCAGCGTCACCTGACCATGCTGGGCCTCGGCGGCGTGATCGGCGCCGGCCTCTTCGTCGGCTCCGGCGCCGGCATCGGGATCGCCGGCCCCGCGATCATCTGCTCGTACCTGCTCGCGGGCGTGCTCGCCATGCTGGTGATGCGGATGCTCGGCGAGATGTCCGCCGCGATGCCCGCCTCCGGCTCCTTCTCCGTGTACGCGGAGAAGGCCCTCGGGCGCTGGGCCGGCTTCTCGGCCGGCTGGCTGTACTGGTTCCTGCTGGTGGTGGTGCTGGCCGTGGAGGCGACCGGCGCCGCGAACATCGCGCACGGGTGGGTGCCCTCGGTCGACCAGTGGCTGTGGGTGCTGATCTTCATGGTGGTCTTCACGCTCAGCAACCTGGCCGCCGTACGGAACTTCGGCGAGTTCGAGTTCTGGTTCGCCGCCCTCAAGGTCGGCGCGATCGTGCTGTTCCTGATCCTGGGCACCCTGGCGGTCTTCGGCCTGCTCCCCGACACCGAGCCGGTGGGCACGGCCAACCTGACCGGGCAGGGCGGCTTCTTCCCGGCCGGGGTCGGCGGGGTGATCGCGGGGATGCTGGCGGTGGTCTTCGCCTTCGGCGGTCTGGAGGTCGTCACCATCGCCGCCGCCGAGTCGGACGACCCGGCCAGGTCCGTGTCCCGCGCGGTGCGCAGCGCGGTGTGGCGCATCCTCTTCTTCTACGTCGGCTCGATGCTGGTCATCGTGAGCCTGCTGCCGTGGGACTCGCTGGAGCCCGGTGAGAGCCCGTACGTCGCCGTCCTCGACTCGATCGGGATCCCGGCGGCCGGCCAGATCATGAACATCGTGGTGTTCGTGGCACTGCTGTCGGCGCTGAACGCCAATCTGTACGGCTCCTCGCGCATGGTGTTCTCGCTGGCCGAGCGGGGCGAGGCGCCGAAGTCGCTGCTGAAGGTGTCGGGCAGCGGGGTGCCGACGCGGGCGGTGCTGGCCTCGGTGGCCTTCGGCTTCGTCTCGGTGGTGCTGAACCTGCTGTGGCCGGACACGGTCTTCCTCTACATGCTCAACGCGGTCGGCGCGGTGCTGCTGTTCGTGTGGGCGCTGATCGCCGTCTCGCAGCTGCGCCTGCGGCCCCGGCTGGAGCGGGACATGCCGGAGCGGCTGACGCTGCCGATGTGGGCCTTCCCGTACCTGACGTGGGCGGCTCTCGTCGGCATGGCGGCGGTGCTGGTGCTGATGCTGTTCGACGACTCGGCGCGGCCGCAGTTGCTGTGGTCCTCCGGGGCTGCGGCCCTGGTGCTGCTGGTGGCGTGGTACCGGGAGGCGCGGGACCGGCGGTCCTGACGCCGCGACAGACGTGCCGCGGGCCCGGGACTTCCGTCCCGGGCCCGTTCCGCTTTCCGGGGCGGGGCGGTCACGTCCGGTGAGAGCGATGTCCGGATAGTGGACCGACGACGTCCGATAACCGGACGCTCGACAGACTGGCCCCATGAGTCAGAGCACCACCACCGCACCTCCCGGACAGCAGGCCCCGACGGCCGCAGGGGCCGGGTCGCCCCTCGGCAACGGCCTCAAGCAGCGCCACCTCTCGATGATCGCCCTCGGCGGGGTGATCGGCGCCGGCCTCTTCGTCGGCTCCGGCGCCGGCATCGCGGCCGCCGGCCCCTCCATCGTGCTGGCGTACGCCGCGTCCGGGCTGCTCGTGATGTTCGTGATGCGGATGCTCGGCGAGATGTCCGCCGCCAACCCGGCCTCCGGTTCCTTCTCGGTGCACGCCGAGCGGGCGGTCGGGCCCTGGGCCGGCTTCACGGCGGGCTGGATGTTCTGGACCCTGCTGGTCGTGGGCGTGGCCATCGAGGCGATCGGCGCGGCGCACATCCTGGCGGGCTGGTTCCCCGGCACCCCGTCGTGGATGTGGGTGCTGGTCCTGATGGTGGTCTTCACCACCGCCAACCTGGGCGCCGTCTCGCGCTTCGGCGAGTTCGAGTTCTGGTTCGCCGCCCTCAAGATCGGCGCCATCGCGCTCTTCCTCGGGCTGGGCGTGCTCGCCGTCCTCGGCCTGCTGCCCGGCACCTCCTCCCCCGGCGCGGACAACCTGCTGCACGACGGCGGCTTCCTGCCCAATGGGGTCGACGGCCTGCTGGTCGGCCTGCTCGCCTCCGTCGTCGCGTACGGCGGCCTGGAGACGGTGACCATCGCGGCCGCCGAGTCCGAGGACCCGGTCAAGGGCGTGGCCCGGGCCGTGAGGACCACCATGTGGCGGATCGCGATCGTCTACGTCGGCTCGATGCTGGTGATCGTGACCCTGCTGCCCTGGAACGACCCGGCCGTCACCGAGCACGGCCCGTACGCGGCGACCCTGGACCACCTGGGGATCCCGGCCGCCGGCCAGATCATGAACGTGGTGATCCTGATCGCCCTGCTGTCCGCGATGAACGCCAACATCTACGGCTCCTCGCGCATGGCCTACTCCCTGGTCGCGCGCGGCCAGGGCCCCCGGGCGATGGGCAAGGTCTCGGGCGGGGTGCCGCGCCGGGCGGTGCTCGCCTCCGCGGGCTTCGGCTTCGTCACCGTCCTGCTGTCCTACTGGTACCCGGACACCCTCTTCGCCTGGCTGCTGAACATGGTCGGCGGGGTCATCCTGGTCGTTTGGGGCTTCATCGCCGTCTCGCAGTACGTGCTGCGCCGGCGCCTGGAGCGCGAGGCCCCCGGCAAGCTGGTCGTGCGGATGTGGGGCTTCCCGTACCTGACCTGGGTGGCGCTGGCGGGCGTCGCGGGCGTGCTGGTGCTGATGGTCCTGGGCGAGGACACCCGGGTGCAGGTCGTGTTCACCGGCGGACTGACCGCGGCCCTGGCGGCGACCGGGTACGTGATGCAGCGCCGGCGCGCCGCCTCCGGGGAGTCCGCTCCGAGGTAACACCCCTGCCCGACGGCACGTCAGAGGCCGGGTCCGTGCACACGCACGGGTCCGGCCTTCGGCGTTCGGGCGGTGCGCACAGGAGAGGTGACCCTTACTCGTGGAGCCGGAATAGATGCTGCTAGCGTGCAGTTGCGCATTAATTGCAATTAGCGATTGGCACGCTGAGGGGACCGGACAACACGCATGGCGATCTACACGCTTCCTGAGCTTCCTTACGACTACGCGGCGCTCGAGCCGGTGATCAACCCGCAGATCATCGAACTGCACCACGACAAGCACCACGCGGCCTACGTCACGGGTGCCAACACCACGCTCGAGCAGCTGGAGGAGGCGCGCGACAAGGAGAACTGGGGCGCGCTCAACGGGCTGGAGAAGAACCTGGCGTTCCACCTCTCCGGCCACATCCTGCACAGCATCTACTGGAACAACATGGCCAGCCCCAAGACCGGTGAGGGCGGTGGCGAGCCGACCGCGGCCGACGGGGTGGGCGACCTCGCGGACGCGATCACGGAGTCCTTCGGCTCCTTCGCCAAGTTCAAGAAGCAGCTGACCTTCGCGTCCTCCGCGACGCAGGGCTCCGGCTGGGGCGTGCTCGCGTACGAGCCCGTCAGCGGCCGCCTGGTCGTCGAGCAGGTCTACGACCACCAGGGCAACGTGGGCGTCGCCAGCACGCCGATCCTGGTCTTCGACGCCTGGGAGCACGCCTTCTACCTCCAGTACAAGAACCAGAAGGTCGACTTCATCGAGGCCATGTGGAACGTCGTCAACTGGCAGGACGTGGCCCGGCGCTACGCCGACGCCAAGGCGAACACCCCGCTGCTGATCCCCGTCAAGGGCTGATCCGCAGCGCCTAGACCCGTCCGGCTCGTGATCGTCTTCTCAGCCTTCGCGTGCGGACGTGTTCAGCGGAAGACCCCCGTGAGGACGTGACTCACGGGGGTCTTCTGCGCGTACCTGGGCCGGGCGGGCCGGACCGGGGCCGGACTACTCGAAGCTGGGGCCCTTGGTGCGGGTGCGCTTGATCTCGTAGAAGCCGGGGGTCGAGGCGACCAGCAGGGTGCCGTCCCACAGGCGGGCGGCGGCCTCGCCGCGCGGGGCGGGCGTGACGACCGGACCGAAGAAGGCCACCTCCTCGCCGTCGGCGCCGGGCACGGAGATCACCGGGGTGCCGACCTCCTGGCCGACGCGCTCGATGCCGTCGTTGTGCGAGTCGCGCAGCACCTGGTCGTACTCGTCGGAGTCGGCGTAGGCGAGCAGCTCGGCCGGCAGGCCGACCTCCTCCAGGGCGTCGGCGATGACCTCACGGGTCGCACCGCGGTCCTCGTTGTGGATCTTCGTGCCGAGGGCGGTGTACAGCTTGCCGGTGACCTCTTCGCCGAACTTCTGCTGCGCCGCGACCACCACGCGCACCGGAGCCCAGCCCTTGGGGCCGAGCAGCTCGCGGTAGCGCTCGGGCAGCTCGTCGAGCTTGTCCTCGTTGAGCACGGCGAGGCTCATCACGTGCCAGCGGACTTCCACGTCGCGGACCTTCTCGACCTCGAGCATCCACCGCGAGGTCATCCAGGCCCAGGGGCAGAGCGGGTCGAACCAGAAGTCGACCGGCGTCTTCTCGCGCACCTGGGTGTCGGTCATGGCTCTCCTCAAGTCACATAGGGCGTCACGGGGCATGTTCCATCTCGCCAACCAGGCCGGGAACGTGCGCATTCCCCGTGGGAGGATTCCAGCGAAGACCGCGATCACGCACGAAGGAGTGCAACGTGCCCGGAGAGAATCTGTCCCGCGACGAGGCCCGCGAGCGGGCCGAGCTGCTGTCCGTCGACGGGTACGAGGTGGTCCTCGACCTGAGGTCCGCGGTGGACGAGGCCGAACCGGCCGAGGGTCCCCGCACCTTCCGTTCGGTGACCACCGTGCGCTTCCGGGCCGCCGTCCCGGGCGCCTCCTCCTTCGCGGACCTGATCGCCCCCTCGGTGAACTCCGTCACCCTCAACGGGCGCGCGCTGGACCCGGCCGCCGTCTTCGACGGGGCGCGGATCGCGCTGGAGGGGCTCGACTCCGAGAACGTCCTGGTCGTCGACGCGAACTGCGCCTACAGCCGCACGGGCGAGGGCATGCACCGCTTCGTGGACCCGGAGGACGGCGAGGTCTACCTCTACACCCAGTACGAGCCGGCGGACGCCCGCCGGGTCTACGCCAACTTCGAGCAGCCCGACCTGAAGGCGCCGTACCGCTTCGAGGTGACCGCGCCCGAGGGCTGGCAGGTGTGGAGCAACGGCGCGGAGGAGTCCCGCGAGGGGCAGACGCGGCGCTTCGCCGAGACCGCGCCCATCTCCACGTACATCACCTGTGTGGTGGCCGGGCCGTACCACTACGTCACCGACACCTACACGCGCGGGGACCTGACCATCCCGCTGGGCGCGATGTGCCGCAAGGGGCTGGCGAAGCACTTCGACGCCGACGACGTCTTCCTGGTCACCAAGCAGGGCTTCGACCTCTTCCACGAGATCTTCGACTACCCGTACCCCTTCGGGAAGTACGACCAGGCCTTCGTGCCGGAGTACAACCTGGGCGCGATGGAGAACCCGGGGATGGTGACCTTCCGCGAGGAGTACATCTTCCGCGGGAAGGTCACGCAGGCCTCCTACGAGCGGCGCGCGAACGTCATCCTGCACGAGATGGCGCACATGTGGTTCGGCGACCTGGTCACCATGAAGTGGTGGGACGACCTGTGGCTGAAGGAGTCCTTCGCCGACTTCATGGGCTCCTTCGGGCTGGTCGAGGCCACACGCTTCGACCAGGCCTGGGTCACCTTCGCCAACAGCCGCAAGGCATGGGCGTACCGGGCCGACCAGCTGCCGTCCACGCACCCGATCACGGCCGACATCCGTGACCTGGAGGACGCGAAGCTGAACTTCGACGGCATCACGTACGCCAAGGGCGCCGCCGTGCTCAAGCAGCTGGTCGCGTACGTGGGCCGGGAGGCGTTCCTGGACGGCGCCCGGCGCTACTTCAAGGCGCACGCCTACGGGAACACCACGCTGGACGACCTGCTGTCGGTGCTCGGGGAGGTCTCCGGGCGGGACATGGCCGAGTGGTCGCGGGCCTGGCTCCAGACGGCGGGCGTGAACGCGCTGACGCCGGTGGTGACCTCCGACGCGGCCGGGCGGCTGACGGAGCTGGCGGTGGTGCAGGACGGCGACGAGCCGCGGCCCCACCGGGTGGCGGTGGGCCTGTACCGGCTGGAGGCCGACGGTTCCCTGGTGCGCTACGCGCGGGCCGAGGCCGACGTGGCGGGGCCCCGGACGGTGGTGGCGGACCTGGCCGGACTGGAGCGGCCCGACCTGGTCCTGGTCAACGACGAGGACCTCACGTACTGCAAGATCCGCTTCGACGAGGTCTCGCTGGCGACGCTGCGCGGCCACCTCGGCGACCTGAACGACCCGCTCGCCCGGGCGCTGTGCTGGTCGGCGCTGTGGAACCTGACGCGGGACGCCCTCATGCCCGCGCGGGACTTCCTCTCGCTGGTTCTGGCCCACGCGGGCCGGGAGACCGACGTGGGCGTGCTCCAGCAGCTGCACGCGCAGGCCCTGAGCGCGGTGACCCACTACACGCCGGCGGAGCGCCGCGAGCAGAGCGGGCGCGACCTGGCGGCGGGCGCGCTGCACGAACTGCGGCTGGCCGAGCCGGGGTCGGAACACCAGCTGACCTGGGCCCGGTTCTTCGCGGCGAGCGCGGCGACCGAGGGCGACTTCCAGCTGCTGCTGGGCCTGCTGGACGGCACGGCGCGGATCGACGGGCTGGAGGTCGACCAAGAGCTGCGCTGGGACTTCCTGCTGCCGCTGGTGGCGCACGGGGCCCTGGGCGAGGCGGCGGTGGAGGCCGAGCTGACCCGGGACGACACGGCTTCGGGCAAGCGGCACGCGGTGCGCTGCCTGGCCGCCCGGCCGTCGGCGGCGGTCAAGGACCAGGCGTGGGCGGCGGTGGTGGAGTCCGACGCGCTGTCCAACGCGCTGGTGGAGGCCACCATCGACGGGATGCAGCGGGCCTCGCAGCGCGACCTGCTGGCGGGTTACACGGGACGCTACTTCGAGGTGATCGAGCGGGTCTGGGCGCAGCGCTCGATCCAGATCGGCATCGACGTGGTGAAGGGGCTCTACCCGATGCTCCAGGACTCGCAGGCCACGGTGGACGCCACCGACGCGTGGCTCGCCGCCCGCCCGGACGCGGCCCCCGCGCTGCGCCGGCTGGTCCTGGAGTCCCGCGACGACCTGGCCCGTGCGCTGCGCGGCCAGGCGTGCGACGCGGCCGCGGGCTGAGACCGCGTACGGCGGGGTGCGGGCCGGCGGTCCGCACCCCGCCCCGGGGGTGTGCCCGTGCGGTCATGGGGTCATAGGCTCATCGGAGCAGCGGTCCTATTCGGCACTCGAACGCCCGTACTTTAGCCCCGGCTTGTCCGGATTTGTCGACGGGCGTGTAACAGGGGTTAGCAAGGCCATGGCCTGAGGGAATCACCGCGTCATGAACCAGAACGCACCCCTCCCCCTCACCCACCTCACCGCCAGCCGCCCCCGCGTGCTGACCCTCGCCCAGCTGCGCGAGCACGGCGTCAGCGCCTCCGAGGCCGCCGGGCGGCCCTGGCAGCAGGTCCTGCCCGGGGTGTTCCTGCTCCACTCCGGGCCCGCGACCAGCGAGGAGCGGCTGCACGCCGCCCTGCTGTACGCCGGCCGGCGCGGCAGCGGCGAGGCCATGATCACCGGGCTGGCCGCCCTCGCGCTCTACCGGTTCTCCTCGACCTCCGCCCTGCTCGCCCTCCCGCACATCGACGTCCTCGTACCGAACACCCGCCGGCTGCGCTCCACCGGCGACGTCCGCATCGTCCGCGCCCACACCCCGCCCCGCCCCGTGGAGGTGACCGGGCTCCCGGTGGCCCCGGTGGCACGGGCCGTCGCCGACGCCGTCGCGCAGGTCTCCGACGCCGGCACGGTGCGCGGCATCCTCAGCGAGGCCGTCCGCGGCGGGCACTGCGAACCGGCCGCCGTGGTGCGGGAGCTGACGGTGGCCCGGCTGCTGAACCGGCCGCACGTGGTCGACGCCGTCGAGTCCCTCCTCGCGGAGGGCCGGGCCATCGCCGAGGACCGGCTCTACCAGCTCGTACGGGGCTACGAGCTCCCCGAGCCCGTCTGGAACGTGGACCTGCGGCTGCCCGGCGGCCCGCACCTGGGCGGCGTCGACGCGTACTGGCCCGAGCAGGCCGTCGCCATCGAGATCGACACCCGCGCACCCCGCCAGGGCGAGGACGAGGACTGGTCGGAGGCGGTCCGCAAGCGGGAGACCCTGGAGCGCCTCGGGGTGACCGTCCTGTACCTGACGCCCCGCAAGCTGCGCGACTGGCCCGAGCAGCAGGCGGCGGTCGTCCGGACCGCCCTGACGGCGTCCGGCGACCGCGAACCCGCCGCCTACCTGGTCGTACTGCCCCGGTGAGGCGGGTTGGCCGGGGAGTACTCGGGAGTGCTCCACCGCAGCCGGCCCGGATGCAGGCTCTCCACGACCGCCTCCACCCGGAAGCGCACGGCGCGGCCGCCGCCCGGGCCGTACTCGGTCCGCGCCCGGCCGCTCAGCTGGAGCAGCCCGCCGCCCTCCCAGTCGGGGAAGAGCAGCCCGGCCCGCTCGTCGGCGGCCAGGTTGCCCAGGGTCAGGAACATCGCGTTGCCCGCGTAGTCCGGCCAGAGCAGTTCCGTCGGCGAGAGCACCTCCACGAAGCCCGGCATGCCGCCCCGGTGGCTGGCGTCGGCCCCGTCCGCCTCGGCGGTGGTGGCGACGAAGAAGGTGTCCGCGGCGCGGACGGCCCTCACCTGGCCGGGGGTGAGCGCGTCACCGCGCCCCACCACACCGGCCCCTTCGGCCACCAGCTCCAGCGGCTGCCGCTTCTGGAGGTACTTGGGGCAGTTGGAGAACACCTGCTCGGCCTCCACCGCGAAGCCGCCGGGCGTCACGGCGAGGGTCCCGTTGAGCCGCATCCGGCGCCGGGTGCGCGGGTCCAGGGAGATCGTGCCCGTCCGGGTGCCGTCGGTGGCCAGCGCCCCGGCCAGCGGGTCGCCCTCGGGGAGGCCCCCCGAGACCTCGATGCGGCGCGGCCCGGTGGCCCGTACGAAACCGGGCGCGCCGGTGAGCAGCGAGGCCCACAGCCGTCCCGCGCCGTCGGCGGCGCCGACGACGAGATGGGGCTGCTGGGCGAGGAAGGCCGCCGCGACGTCGCGGATGTCCGCGCCGATGGAGCGGCCGACGTGTTCGGCGAGCCCGCGTACGCCGACCCGTTCCTGCACGGCCAGCGAGCCCTGGTGGTACCGGCCCATCACGATCCCCTGTCTTCCTAGAAGAATCCGCAGGTCGGAGCGCCCGCCGTCGGGGCGGGAGCGCCCTGGGCCCCGGTGGGCACGGAGATCTCCAGGCGGGTGCCGTCGGGGTCGTGGAAGAAGATCCCCCCGGAGGCCGCGCCCTCGCCGTGGGCGACGACGCCGTCGTGGGCGAATGCGACGCCGAGGCCGCGCAACCGCTCCTCGTACGCCCGGACCTCCTCGATCGCGCCGGCCGAGAACGCGAGGTGGTGCAGTCCGGCGGCCTGCGGCTCGTACCTGCCCCCCGCCTGCTGCCAGAGGGTCAGGACCAGTGCGCCGTCCTGGCCGAGGAAGGCGAACCTGCGGTCCTCCTCCTTGCCCTCGCCCAGCAGCGCGAAGCCGAGGGCGTCGCGGTAGAAGGCGAGCGATCGGTCCAGATCGGTGACGTTGAGGCCGATGTGCCCGGTGCCGAGCGGGCCGGTGGCGGTCGTCATGAGGGTTCCCTTCCGAGGTTCCAGAATCCTGGAGTTCTAACCTTCTAAATCGAGATTAGGGGTTAGAACCGCGAGCGTCAACCGGTCACGTACCCTTGAGGGGTTAGCGGCACGAGGAGGCGGACATGACGGCACCGACCACGGACCCGCGTCCGCTCACCGGGGAGCCGGTCTCCCTGGACCTGCTGAACACGCGCTGGATGGCGGACGGCGAGGCCGTCGACCTCTTCGCGGGGGCCTTCGGGCTGACCCGGGTGGAGGGGCTGGCGCTCTGGCTGAAGAGCACCGGCCTGGCCGGCCGCTTCCGCGCCGACGCCTCGACCCTCGTGCACCTGCTGACCGCGCGCGAGGCGATCGCCCGCGCCGTCGCGGACCCCGCGGACGAGGGCGCCCGCTCCCTGGTCGACTCCGTACTGGAGCACGGCCGGATCCGCGCCACCCTCACCGCCGAAGGCCCGGGCGAGCGCGCCGAGTTCGCCGACCCCTCCTGGGGTCCGGCGTGGACGGCGGCCCGCGACTACCTCGGCCTGCTGGCCACCGCGCCCGACCGGATCCGCAAGTGCGCCTCGGAAACCTGCGTGCTGCACTTCCACGACACCTCGCGCAACGGCACCCGGCGCTGGTGCTCCATGGCCGCCTGCGGCAACCGCGCCAAGGCCTCGCGGCACTACGCGCGCACGCGCGAGCGCTGAACGGCCGGAATCTGTCACACCCGTTCTGAGACGGAAGTCCGATCCGCCTCCGCAAGGCGGTCGGAGAGTCGATAAATCAACTCATCGGGCGTTCCAACTCGCCCCGAATCACCCTGGCTTGTCCTCACTGGCGGACACCGCGCACTGACGGGAACCCGCCATGTCAGGTCTCGGTCAATGACAGCCCTCCCCAAACAGCTGTCACTTGCGCAAAGCTGACCGGTCATCCGGCACCGAATTCCGGACCGTATCTTTCACTTAGCCAGGGATGCTGATGACCCTCGACTCCCCCAGCTCCACCACCGGGGCCATACCCGGCACCAGGCGCGCTGCCCGCGTCGCGGCGGCCGCGGGCCTGGTGGCCGCCCTCTGCGCCACCGGCGCGGTGCCCGCGTTCGCCGCGGGCGACGGCGACGCCCCGTGGACGACCGCGCCGGTCAAGTCCGCGGACCAGAAGCTCGGTTCGGCCGACGCCGAACTGCTCCAGGAGGCCAAGGCCAAGGGTGACGCGACCGTCACCGTCATGGTCGCGACCGCCCCCGGCCAGACCAAGCAGGTCGCCGACCAGCTCGACGCCGTCCAGGGCGCCTCGGTCGGCCAGACGTACGACAAGCTCGGCTACGTACGCGCCACCCTGCCGACCGACAAGGCGGAGGCCGCGCTGAAGGCGGCCGCCAAGCTGGAGTCCGTCCACGGCATGGACCTGCGGCACGAGATCCGGCTCCCGGACCCGCGCCCCGAGGTGAGCAAGGAGGGCTCGGCCAAGAAGACCGCCGCCGAGACCTACCCGGCGCCGGACAAGAACACCCCGGCCAAGAACCCGTACAACCCCTCGTTCGAGACCGGCTCCGTGGACTTCGTCAAGGCGAACCCGCAGGCCGACGGCCGTGGCGTGACCATCGGCATCATGGACTCGGGCGTCGACGTCAGCCACCCCGCGCTGCAGAAGACCACCACCGGCGAGCGCAAGATCGTCGACTGGGTGACCGCGACCGACCCGATCACGGACAACGACGGGACCTGGCGCGCCCAGATCACCCCGGTCACCCCCGCGGGCGGCGCCTTCACCGCCGGCGGCCAGAGCTGGAAGGCCCCCGAGGGCACCTTCCAGTGGAGCCGCTTCAGCGAAGCCATCACCGCCAACGGCGACATGAAGGGCGACGTCAACCGGGACGGGGACACCACCGACCGGTTCGGCATGCTCTACGACCCGGCCGCCGGCACCGTCCGCGTCGACACCGACCAGAACGGCGACTTCACCGACAACGAGCCGATGAAGCCGTACAAGGACGGCTTCCAGATCGGCTACTTCGGTACGGACAACCCGGCGACCGAGGTGGCGGAGCGCATCCCGTTCACCATCGAGATCCGCAAGGACGTCCCGATGGACCCGCTCGGCGGTGACTGGATCGGCAAGAAGGCCGACTTCGTCAACATCGGCATCATCGAGTCCGAGCACGGCTCGCACGTCGCCGGCATCACCGCCGCCAACGGCCTGTTCGGCGGCCAGATGAACGGCCAGGCGCCCGGTGCCAAGCTCGTCTCCTCCCGTGCCTGCTCCTGGTCCGGCGGCTGCACCAACGTCGCCCTGACCGAGGGCATGATCGACCTCGTCGTCAACCGCGGCGTCGACATCGTCAACATGTCGATCGGCGGCCTGCCGGCGCTGAACGACGGCAACAACGCCCGCTCGGAGCTCTACAAGAACCTCATCGACACCTACGGTGTCCAGCTCGTGATCTCCGCGGGCAACGAGGGTCCGGGCGTCAACACCATCGGCGACCCCGCCCTCGCGGACAAGGTCATCTCCGTGGGCGCCGCGGTCTCCAAGGAGACCTGGGCCGCCAACTACGGCTCCGGCGTGGCCAAGAAGTACAACATGTTCCCCTTCTCCTCGCGCGGCCCGCGTGAGGACGGCGGGTTCACGCCGACCGTCACCGCCCCCGGCGCGGCCATCAACACCATCCAGACCTGGCTGCCCGGCATGCCCGTGAAGGAGGCCGGCTACAGCCTGCCCGCCGGCTACGGCATGCTCCAGGGCACCTCGATGTCCTCGCCGCAGGCCGCGGGCGCCAGCGCCCTGCTGATCTCGGCCGCCAAGCAGCAGAAGATCGCGCTGTCCCCGGCGAACCTGCGCGTGGCGCTGACCAGCACCGCGAAGAAGATCGACGACGTCCCGGCCCACGCACAGGGTGCCGGTCTCATCGACATCCCGCAGGCGTGGCAGTCCATCCAGCGCGGCCCCAAGGCCAACGAGTTCACCGTCAAGGCCCCCGTCGACACCGCGCTCGACCAGTTCCTGAAGACCCCGGGCTTCGGCACCGGCCTCTACGACCGCGAGGGCGGCCTCAAGGTCGGCCAGAAGAAGGTCTACGACGTCGTCGTCACCCGCACCACCGGCGTCAAGTACGGCACCCGCCACAACATCGGCTGGCGCAACAACGACGGCACCTTCAAGGTCGTCGGCGGTGGCGGCTACGACTACGTCACCCTGCCCCTGAACAAGCCCGTCACCATCAAGGTCGAGGCCAACGCCAAGTCGGCCGGCGTCCACAGCGGCATCCTGCAGCTCGACGACCCCACCACCGAGGGCGTCGACAAGCAGATCCTCACCACGGTCGTCGCCGCCACCCCGCTGGCGAAGCCCTCCTTCACGCTGTCGGACAGCTCCACCGTCCAGCGCAACAGCCACAAGTCGTACTTCGTGACCGTCCCGCAGGGTGCCAAGACCCTCGAGGTCGCCCTCGGCGGGCTCGCGGCGGGCAGCCAGACGCGCTTCATCTCGATCCACCCGTACGGCACGGGCGTCGAGGACAGCGCGACCACCCAGTGCTACCCGAACTACGACAACCCGGCGAACCAGTGCCGCCCCGACCTGCGCTCGTACGAGAACCCGCAGCCGGGCGTCTGGGAGATCGAGGTCGAGTCGCGCCGTACGTCGCCGCTGCTCGACAACCCGTTCAAGCTGGACGTCTCCGTGCTCGGCGCGGCCTTCGACCCGGCCGTCAAGGTCCTGCCCGAGGTCAAGCAGGGCACCCCGGCGCCGGTCCAGTGGACCGTGAAGAACGACGCCGCCGCCATCTCCGGCGGCAAGCTGGCGGGCGGCCCGCTGGGCTCCGCCAAGGTCGACAAGCCGACCATCGCGACCGGTGAGACCAAGACCACCGAGGTCACCGTCGGCGAGGGCGCCTCGCGCCTCGACGTGGCGATCAACAAGCCCTCGGACACCGCCGCGGACCTCGACCTCGAGGTCTACAAGGACGGCGTCAAGGTCGGCTCCTCCGCCGACGGCGACTCCGACGAGACCGTGAGCCTGGTCAAGCCCGCCGCCGGCACCTACACCATCAAGGTCATCGGCTACGCGATCCCGGCCGGCACCACCACGTACGACTACCGCGACGTGTACTTCTCGGCCGCCCTGGGCTCCGTCCAGGTCGACGAGGCCACTCCGGTCAACCTCGCCACCGGGGCCTCGGCCGCCGTCTCGGCGCAGGTCCTGGTCTCCGGCGCGGCCCCCGAGGGCCGTCAGTTCTTCGGCCAGGTCCAGCTGCTCAACGCCCGCGGCACCGCCGCCGGCACCGGCAGCGTGCAGATCGACAAGGTCACCCCGTAACGGCGTGACCGGCTGAACGCATGACGAGGGGCGGTGCCCGACCGGGCACCGCCCCTCCGTCTTACGCTCCGACCAGGCAAAACGGACCGTCGGCGGCCCTGGGGGAGGCCGTCCGGGGACCCGTCACGGGCGGGCGGGCGTCCGACACTGTCCGCACCTCGGACAATGGATTGGACAAGCCTCGTGGGTTCGAACGCATGATGGCTTCACGCGCGCCCGCGTCCCCGTATTGAAGGAGTCACCGTGAGGGTCGGAATCGTCGGAGCCACCGGACAGGTCGGCGGAGTCATGCGCGGCATCCTCGCCGAGCGGAAGTTCCCGGTGGACGAGCTCCGGCTCTTCGCCTCGGCCCGTTCCGCCGGCTCGACCGTCGAGTGGCAGGGCCGGGAGATCACCATCGAGGACGCCTCCACGGCGGACTACTCCGGCCTCGACATCGTGCTCTTCTCCGCGGGCGGCGCCACCTCCAAGGCCCTCGCCGAGAAGGTCGCCTCCCAGGGCGCCGTCGTGATCGACAACTCCTCCGCCTGGCGCAAGGACCCCGAGGTCCCCCTCGTCGTCTCCGAGGTCAACCCGCACGCGATCAAGAACCGCCCCAAGGGCATCATCGCGAACCCGAACTGCACCACCATGGCCGCCATGCCGGTGCTGCGCCCCCTCCACGAGGAGGCGGGGCTGGTCGCGCTCGTCGCCACCACCTACCAGGCCGTCTCCGGCTCCGGCCTGGCCGGCGTCGCCGAGCTCAAGGGCCAGGCCTGCGCGGTCTCCGAGGCCGCCGACCAGCTGACCTTCGACGGCGGCGCGGTGGAGTTCCCCGAGCCGGCCGTCTACAAGCGCCCCATCGCGTACAACGTGGTCCCGCTCGCCGGCAACCTGGTCGACGACGGCTCCTTCGAGACCGACGAGGAGCAGAAGCTCCGCAACGAGTCCCGCAAGATCCTGGAGATCCCGCAGCTCAAGGTCTCCGGCACCTGCGTGCGCGTCCCCGTCTTCTCCGGCCACTCGCTCCAGGTCAACGCCCGCTTCGAGCGTCCCATCAGCGTCGAGCGCGCCTACGAGCTCCTCAAGGACGCCCCCGGCGTCGAGCTCTCCGAGATCCCCACCCCCCTCCAGGCCGCCGGCAAGGACGCCTCGTACGTGGGCCGCATCCGCGTGGACGAGACGGTCGACAACGGCCTCGCGCTGTTCCTCTCCAACGACAACCTCCGCAAGGGCGCCGCGCTGAACGCCGTCCAGATCGCGGAGCTCGTCGCCGAGGAGCTCCGCGGCTGACGACCCCCGGGTCCGACGAAACGGAGGGGCGGTGCCGGGACGGCACCGCCCCTCCGTCGTACCCCCGCCGTGTTCGCCTCTGGATTAGTCCTGCCCCGCGGCGCGGCCCGCGTGGAAGGATGGCCGGGCAACGTCACCATCAAAGGAGATGAACGCGTGCCTGGCACGAATCTCACCCGTGAAGAGGCTCAGCAGCGGGCGAAGCTGCTCACCGTCGACTCGTACGAGATCGAACTCGATCTCAGCGGCGCGCAGGAGGGCGGCACCTTCCCGTCCGTGACCACCGTGCGCTTCCAGTCGGCCGAGGCAGGCGCCGGGACCTTCATCGACCTGGTCGCGCCGGCCGTGCACGAGGTCGTCCTGAACGGCAAGTCGCTCGACGTGGCCGCCGTCTTCCGCGACTCGCGGATCGCGCTGGACCACCTCGCCGCCGGCGCCAACGAGCTGCGCGTCGTCGCGGACTGCGCCTACACCAACACCGGCGAGGGCCTGCACCGCTTCGTCGACCCGGTCGACCAGCAGGCCTACCTGTACACCCAGTTCGAGGTGCCGGACGCGCGGCGGGTCTTCGCCAGCTTCGAGCAGCCCGACCTGAAGGCGACGTTCCAGTTCACCGTGACCGCCCCCGAGGGCTGGACGGTCATCTCGAACTCCCCGCGCGACCTCTCGCAGGGTGCCGACCCCAAGGACCGGGTGTGGGTCTTCGAGCCGACACCGCGCATCTCCTCGTACATCACCGCGCTGATCGCCGGCCCGTACCACGCGGTGCACAGTTCGTACGAGGGCCCGGACGGGCAGTCCGTGCCGCTCGGCATCTACTGCCGGCCCTCCCTCGCCGAGTTCCTCGACGCGGACGCGATCTTCGACGTGACCCGGCAGGGCTTCGACTGGTTCCAGGAGAAGTTCGCGTACGACTACCCCTTCGCGAAGTACGACCAGCTCTTCGTGCCGGAGTTCAACGCGGGCGCGATGGAGAACGCGGGCGCGGTCACCATCCGCGACCAGTACGTCTTCCGCTCCAAGGTGACGGACGCGGCGTACGAGGTGCGCGCCGAGACCATCCTGCACGAGCTCGCGCACATGTGGTTCGGCGACCTGGTCACCATGGAGTGGTGGAACGACCTGTGGCTGAACGAGTCGTTCGCCACCTACACCTCGATCGCCTGCCAGGCCTACGCCGAGGGCTCGAAGTGGCCGCACGCCTGGACGACCTTCGCCAACTCCATGAAGACCTGGGCCTACCGCCAGGACCAGCTGCCGTCCACGCACCCGATCATGGCCGACATCCGTGACCTGGACGACGTCCTCGTCAACTTCGACGGCATCACGTACGCCAAGGGCGCCTCGGTGCTCAAGCAGCTCGTCGCGTACGTCGGCATGGACGCCTTCTTCAAGGGCGTGCAGGCGTACTTCAAGGCGCACGCGTTCGGGAACACCCGCCTGTCGGACCTGCTCGGCGCCCTGGAGGAGACCTCCGGCCGCGACCTGACCGCCTGGTCGAAGGCGTGGCTGGAGACGGCCGGCATCAACGTCCTGCGCCCGGAGATCGAGCTGGACGCGGACGGCCTCGTCTCGTCGTTCGCCGTCCGCCAGGAGGCCCCGGCCCTGCCGGCGGGCGCCAAGGGCGAGCCGGTGCTGCGCCCGCACCGCATCGCGGTGGGCCTGTACGACCTGCGCGACGGCAAGCTGGTCCGCACGGACCGCCTCGAGCTGGACATCGACGGCGAGCTGACGGCCGTCCCCGAGCTCGTGGGCCGGACCCGCCCTGCGGTCGTGCTGCTCAACGACGACGACCTGTCGTACGCCAAGGTCCGCCTGGACGAGGTCTCGCTGGCCAACGTCACCGCGCACCTGGGCGACTTCACGGAGTCCCTGCCGCGCGCCCTGTGCTGGGCCTCGGCGTGGGACATGACCCGCGACGGCGAGCTGGCGACGCGCGACTACCTGGCCCTGGTGCTGTCCGGCATCGGCAAGGAGTCGGACATCGGCGTGGTGCAGTCGCTGCACCGCCAGGTGAAGCTGGCCGTCGACCTGTACGCCGACCCGGCGTGGCGGGAGCAGGGCCTGGAGCTCTGGACCGAGGCCGCGCTCGAGCACCTGCGTGCGGCCGAGCCGGGCAGCGACCACCAGCTGGCGTGGGCCCGGGCCTTCGCGGCGACGGCCCGTACCGAGGGACAGCTGACCTACCTGGCGGCGCTGCTCGACGGCTCGGCGGAGGTCGAGGGCCTGGTCGTGGACACGGAGCTGCGCTGGGCGTTCCTGGAGCGCCTGGCCGCCACGGGCCGCGCCGACGAGGCGGCGATCGCGGCGGAGCTGAAGCGGGACGCGACCGCCGCGGGCGAGCGCCACGCGGCGACGGCGCGGGCCGCGCGGCCCACAGCGGAGGCCAAAGCGGCGGCATGGGCCTCGGTGGTGGAGTCGGGCGACCTGCCGAACGCGGTGCAGGAGGCCGTGATCGGCGGCTTCGTCCAGACCGACCAGCGGGAGCTGCTCGCGCCGTACACGGAGAAGTACTTCGCGGTGCTGAAGGACATCTGGGAGAGCCGCAGCCACGAGATCGCGCAGCAGATCGCGGTCGGGCTGTACCCGTCGCTCCAGGTCTCGCAGGCGACCCTGGACGCGACGGACGCGTGGCTGGCCTCGGCCGAGCCGAACGCGGCGCTGCGCCGCCTGGTCTCGGAATCCCGCGCCGGCGTCGAGCGCGCCCTGAAGGCCCAGGCGGCGGACGCGGCTGCGTCCCGGGCCTGACGGCCGCACCCCCGGCCCCCGCACGGGGGCCGGGGCCCCCGCCCGGTCCCCTCACCCGAGTGCCGCCGCCGCCTCCTGGAGTGCCTCCAGGGCTCGGGAGAGCGCCGGGGCGGATTCCGTGCCGCGGCGGAGGGCGGCGATGACGTGGCGGGTCGGGCGGTCGTGGGGCAGGGCGCGGACGGCCACCCCCGAGGCGCGGGCGGAGACCATGCGCGGGACCAGGGCGACGCCCATCCCCGCCTCCACCATCGCCAGGATCGCGGTCCACCCGGACGCCGAGTGGGCCTGCTCCGGTACGAAGCCCGCCGGTTCGCACGCGGAGCGGGTGATCTCCGACCAGGGCCCGCTGCCGCCGTAGATCCACGGCTCGGCGGACAGGTCGGCCAGCCGTACCTCCGCCGCGCCCGCCAGTGGATGGCCGGGGGGCAGGGCCACGTCCAGGGGGTCCTCCAGCAGGGTGACCCGGGTGAAGCGGGCGTCCCGCGCCCCCGGGGCGTGCGCGGCCAGGGAGAGGGCGAGGTCCACGGCCCCGGCGGACAGCAGCTCGTACGATTCGGCGGCCTCGGTCTCCCGTACCCGCACCTCGATCCCCGGGTGGCTGAGCCGCAGGGCGGCCACGGCCGGGACGACCAGCACCGGCACCGCCGTGGAGAAGGCCCCGATGCGCACCTCCCCCGCCTCCCCGGCCAGGTAGCCGGCGAGTTCGGCGTCGGCCCGCTCCAGCTGGGCGAAGACGGCCTCGGTGTGCCGCAGCACCAGGTGCGCGGCGTCGGTGAGCCGGACCCGCCGCCCCTGCGCCTCCAGCAGCGTCACCCCCAGGTGCCGGGCGAGGTTGGTGAGCTGCTGGGAAACGGCCGAGGGCGTCATGTGCAGCGCCTCGGCCGTGGCGGTCACCGTCCCCTGGTCGGCCAGGGTGCGCAGGATCCGCAGCTTCTTGATGTCCCAGTCGGTCACGGGAGCGAAACTACCTCCGGGTCGCGCTGCCGAGGGCGACACCGCCGAGGATCAGCGCCATGCACAGCAGCTGTGCCGGTCCGGTCCGCTCGCCGAGGAGGAGCAGGCCGAGCCCGGCGACGCAGACCGGCTGGAGGTAGTAGACGACTCCCGCGCGGGCCGCCCCGATCAGGGAGATGGCCTTGTTCCAGGCGAAGAAGGCGACGGCGGAGGAGAAGACGCCGACGTACAGCAGGGGTCCGACGGTCGCGGAGGTGACCTCGAAGCCGCCCTGGACGGTGAGGGACACGGCGTAGGCGGGAGCCAGCATCAGGGCGCCGAGGACGAAGGTGGCGAGCAGGAAGGACAGTCCGCCGATCTCGGCGGGCTTGCGCTTGAGCAGCGCGCTGTAGGTGGCGAAGGACAGTGCGGCCCCGAACATCCACAGGTCGCCGGCGCCGAAGTCGAAGCCGAGCGATCCGTCGCCGACCAGCAGCAGCACCCCGAAGGCCGCGAGGAGCATCCCGAAGGAGCGCCGGACGCCGAGCCGTTCGCCGCCGAGGCGGGCGTACAGGGCCATGACGACCGGCGAGGCCGCCATGATCATGCCCATGTTGGAGGCGGAGGTGGTCAGTCCGGCCTGGTGGACCAGGGTGTTGTAGAGGGTGACTCCGAAGAGCGTGGCGAGCGAGACGTAGCCGACGTGCCGGCACAGCAGCGCCCGCTGCCGCCAGGCCTGCCGGGCGGCGAAGGGGGCGACCGCGACGGCGGCGATGATCCAGCGCCAGAAGACCGCCTGTACGGGAGGGACCGTGTCCGCCATGCCCCGGGTGGCGACGAAGCTGCCGGACCAGACGACCGTCGCGACCAGCGCGAGCAGTACGCCGAGCCCCGCGGCTGCCTTCTTCGTCCCGGCTGCGGCAGCGGCGCCGCCGCCGGCGAGGGCGCCGGCGGCGGTTGATGCGGTGCGGACACGGTCCATGACGGTCACTGCTGGTTTCCCCCTCGGGGTTCGGTGTGGTGCGTGTCCCCCACCTTCACACCTTCACTTTGCCCAGGTCCATCGAAACATTTCGATCGGTCTCTTCAGAGGAACTGAACGGTTCCTCCGCGGCGGCCGGCTCGTCCGCCACCGGAGCGGCCTTCCCGGGGAGCTGCCCGACGACCGTGGCGCCGAAGGCGATGGCCATGCCCACCAGCTGTACGGGCGACAGCGACTGGCCGAGCGCGGCCCAGCCGATGACGGCGGCGGTGAGCGGCGACAGCGGGCCGAGCAGGGTGACGGAGGTGGCGGTGAGCCGGCCGATTCCGCGGAACCAGAGGAAGTACGCGGCCCCGGTGTTGATCAGCATCATGTAGCCGTAGCCGAGGAAGGCCTTGCCGTCGAGCGCGGGCGGCGCGCCTTCGACCAGTGCGGCGATCGGGATGATGACCAGGCCGCCCGCGGTGAGCTGCCAGCCGGTCACGGCCAGCGGGCCGACGCCCTCGGGGCGTCCCCAGCGCTTGGTCATCACGGTGCCCGCGCCCATGGCGGCGGAGGAGACCACGCCCGCGATGACGCCGATGAGGTCGAGCTCGGCCTGGGCGGTCAGCACCACCATGCTCACTCCGAAGGCGGCGGCCACGGCGGCGAGCACGGTCCGCAGCCGGGCCCGCTCCCCCAGGAGGAGGGCGGCGAGCCCCACGACGAAGAGCGGCCCGGCGGAGCCGAGCACGGCCGCGACGCCGCCGGGGAGCCGGTAGGCGGCGAGGAAGAGCAGCGGGAAGAACGCTCCGATGTTGAGGGTGCCGAGGACCGCGGACTTCCACCACCAGGCGCCCTTGGGCAGGGTGCGGGAGAGGGCGACCAGCAGCAGACCGGCGGGGAGGGCGCGCATGGCCCCGGTGAACAGGGGCCGGTCCGGCGGCAGCAGCTCACTGGCGACGAAGTACGTCGATCCCCAGGAGATGGGGGCGAGCGCGGTCAGGAGGGTGGTGGTGACACGGTTCACGGTCACTCCTCGGGCAGATGAGGATCGGCGGGCGGGGTGCGGGTTGGCCGCGACCCACCCGGGGGCCCGTCCCCGGACCTCCCCGGGTAGGTCGCTGATAAGTAGCTTACCGCTAAGCTACTTTTAAGCAAGCTACTTTCTTGCGGACGAGCGAGCGGAATCGGATACTTCGGTCATGACCGAGGTGAAGAAGGCCCCCGCCCCCGAGAAGGACGCCGTCGACGCGATCACCGCGCAGTGGGCCGCCGTACGACCGGACCTGGACACCGCCCCCATGGCCGTCTTCGGCCGGATCTACCGGATCTCCAAGGCCGTGGGCGAGGCCGTCGAGCGCGCCTACAACCGGCACGGCATCACCCGCGGGGAATTCGACGTCATCGCGACGCTGCGCCGCTCCGGGGTCCCGTACACCCTCTCCCCCCGCGAGCTGTCCGCCACGCTGATGCTCACCACGGGCGGCATGACCGGGCGCCTGGACAAGCTGGAGAGGGCCGGACTGCTCACCCGCAGCCCCGACCCGCACGACCGGCGCGGGCTCCAGGTGACCCTCACCGACCGGGGGCTCGCCCTCGCCGACGAGGCGGTCTCCGCGGGACTGGAGGTGCACCGCGCCGCCCTGGAGGGCTTCGACCGCGAAGAGGTCGAACAGCTCACGGCGCTGCTGCGCAAGCTCCTCGCGGACGTCGCCTAGGTCCCGCGCGTTTCCGGGCACGCCAAGGCGCCGGAGGCCGCGCGGGGGCCGGCTCACACCGGTTCCGCGGACCTCCGGCGCCCGGAAGTCTTGACGAAGGGCCTGCCCGGCCGGGTCAGACCTTGGTCTTGCGCGACTTGTCGCCGACCATCACGAGACCCGCGATGACCAGGAACAGCACGATCGGCGCGGCCACGTACAGGCCGAGCGTCTCGCCAATGCTCAGGCCCGGGCCCGGGTCGTCACCGTCGTCGCGGGTCACCGCGAGCGCGGGAGACGTCATCAGCAGCATCATCAGCGTCGTTCCGGCCGTGACGGCGCCGGCGCGCAGAGCGTTCTTCTTGTCCACGGTGCAAACGTAGCGAACACCTAAACGGGGCGCGCGCCCGGGGGTGCCGTACGGGTCCGCGCGCCCTCCCGCACGGCGCCGAGCAGGGCGTTCGCCCGGGGCGAGGCGGTCAGCGCCTCCAGGGTCAGCGGCCGCCCCCCGGCGTCGGCCAGCGGCAGCCGCCAGTTGGGGTACTGGTCCCAGGTGCCCGGCAGGTTCTGCGGCCGCCGGTCCCCCACCGCGTCGGGCAGCCACACGCCGACCAGCCGGGCGGGCGTGCGCAGCAGGAACGCGTACAGGGCCCGTACGGCGGCCTCCTCGCCCTTGGTCTCCAGCCCCAGCCGGTCCAGTACCGCCAGCCACCGCGCGGTGTCGGCGGCGTCCTCGGCCCGCTCCTGCTCCAGAGGACGGGTCAGCAGGCCGAGCCGGTCGCGCAGTTCGACGTGGGACCCGGCCAGCTTGGCGGCGGAGGGCGGCAGGTCGTGGGTGGTGGCGGTGGCCAGGCACTCCGACCGCCAGGCCGCGGCGGGCAGCGGCTCGCCGTCACCGGACCAGTCCCGCTCGAACCAGAGCACGGAGGTGCCGAGGATCCCGCGCCGGGCCAGCGCCCGCCGCACCCCCGGCTCGACCGTCCCGAGGTCCTCGCCGACCACCAGCGCCCCGGCCCGGTGGGCCTCCAGGACCAGCACGGCCAGCATCGCCTCGCCGTCGTAGGAGACGTACGTCCCCTCCGCGGGCGGGGTGCCCTCCGGGATCCACCAGAGCCGGAACAGGCCCATGACGTGGTCCACCCGCACCGCCCCCGCGTAGCGGAACACCCCGCGCAGCAGGGCCCGGAACGGCGCGTACGCGGACTGCTCCAGCGCGTCGGGCCGCCACGGCGGCAGTCCCCAGTCCTGGCCGCGCGCGTTGAAGGCGTCCGGCGGGGCGCCGACGGAGGCGCTGCGGGCGTGGAAGGAGCCGGTACGGGCGTCCGAGCCGTCCGGGTGCACCCCGACGGCCAGGTCGTGCACGATGCCGACCTCCATCCCGGCCTCCCGCGCGGCCCGCTGGGCGGCGGTCAGCTGGGTGTCCGTCAGCCAGACCAGCCAGCAGTGGAAATCGGCGCGCTCCCCGGGGTCCTCCCCGGCGGCGGCCGCGCACCAGGCGGCGTGCGCGGCGAGCCCGTCCCCCTGGGCCGCGCGGAACGCCCGGTAGGCGGCCTCCCGCGCGGGGGTGCGCGGGACGGCGTACAGCAGTTCCAGGGCGGCGCGCTTGAGGGCCCAGACGGCGTCCCGGTCGATCAGCGCCCCCTTCTCCAGCACCTCCCGGCGCAGCTCTCCGCCCCGGGCGGCGAGTTCGGCGAGGGCGTCCCGCTCCGGGCAGGCCTCCCACTCGGGGAGGTCCTCGACGCGCAGGTGCACCGGGTCCGGGAAGCGACGGGAGGACGGCCGGTAGGGGGACGGGTCGCTCGGGGTACCGGGGAAGCCCGCGTGGAGCGGGTTGACCTGGACGAACCCGGCGCCGTGGGTGCGGGCCGCCCAGCGGGCCAGCTCCGCGAGGTCGCCCAGGTCGCCCATGCCCCAGGAGCGCTCCGAGAGCAGGGAGTACAGCTGGACGAGCAGCCCGTGGGCGCGGGCGGGCGCCGCCGGGGCCCGGTCCGGGGCCACGATCAGGGTGGCGGAGGCGGTGCGCCCGTCGGGTGCCTCGGCGGCCAGCCGGTGCACCCCCAGGGGCAGGCCGGGGTGCCAGTCGGCCTGCCCGGCCCCGTCCTCCAGGGTCACCCGCACCCGCGTCCCGGCCGGCAGCCCGGCCAGGGCCGCCGGCGCGGGCTCTCCCCTCCAGTGCACCAGCGTCGGCGGGAGCAGCCGCCCGGCCCGCTCCCGCTCGGTGGTGCCGGCCGTCTCCCGCACCTCCTCTGGGGTGCCGGCGGGGACGCCGATCAGGCCCAGCACGGCCCGGACCGTGGCCTCGGGCACCTGGACGGTGACGTCCTCGGCGGGCTGGTAGGAGGTGGCGACGCCGTAGAGGGCCGCGAGCCGGGCGAGGTCGTCCATCGTCATCCTTGGCTGGAGGGGGGCTGGGGGACGGCTGGGCCATCTCTTCCGGATCTCGCCGGTCAAGCCCGCGGCGTCTGGTGCGGTGCCTCGCAAGGCGGAGGTACAGCGCGCGTACTGGACGTACCCGGCTGTGCCGACAACGCGGCGAGGTGCCGTGCCAGGCGTCGCGGGTCAGGCAAGATCCGGAAGAGACGGCCTAGGTGAGCGGCTCGCTGGTGAGGGGGGACTCGGCCACGAGCGGGGACTCACTGGTCAGGGGCGCGTACGCGGAGCCGGCCAGCGGGGGTTCGCTGGTCAGCGGCGGGTGCGCGGCGTCGGCGGCCGGCAGGTCCCCGGGCCCGGACGGGACGGGCAGATGGGCGAGCGGGGCCGGTTTCCCGCGGGTGGCGGACGCGGTGCGGGCGTTCATGAGGTTCCTCCCTGGTGCGGTTGTTCGGACCGCCGGCGTGGTTGTTCGGACCGCCGGCGCTCTTCGGACCGCCGGCGCGGTCTTCGGACCGCCCATGCAACACCCGTGGTGAACACCGCAGCCATACCCAGTCAGGGGCATCGCATTCCTGGCGGATCCAGGTCAGATCACCCCACCCGCATTGACACCCACGCCGCACGGGTGGTGGGCTCTGGCTCGTTCACACGGTCGGGGGACGACTCGGGACGGGGGAGGCTCCATGCAGCTCAGGGGCAGGAAGCGGACCACGGCCGCCGCCGTCGCCGTCATCGGAACACTGCTCGGCGGAGCTGTCGCGTCCGCTCCGCCGCGGCTCACCGCGGCACCGGGGAACTCGGGCTCCGCGCGCCCCGACAGCGGGTCAGTCCCCGTCCAGGCGGCGGGACTCGGGTCCGTCGTCGACCCGGGCTCCGACGTTCCCCGAGCCGCTTCCGAGGGCCCCGCCGTGTGGCCGAGGCCGCAGTCGGCGACCGCCGACCCGGGGCGGGAGCTGCCGGTGCCCGCGGAGGCCGTGCTGGTGGCCCCGCAGGACGTGGACCCGTACGCCGTCGAGGTCGTACGCACCGCCCTGCGCGCGGCCGGGGTGCGGAACCCGCTCGTGCGCCCCCCGGGCGCGGCGCTGCCCGAGCGGGCCCTCGTCGTCCGGCTCCAGGGGCCGGACGCCGAGGAGGCCCTGCGGGCGCTGGGCGCCGCGCCGGCCGGGGACCTGCCCGCCGGCGGCTACCGGCTGGCGGTGGGACGGACCGGCGGGCGGGACACCGTCGCGCTGGCCGGGGTGGGCGAGGACGGGCTGTTCCACGCCGCGCAGACGCTGCGCCAGCTGCTGGCGGCCGGGCGCGGCAAGGTGCCCGGGATGCTGGTGCGGGACTGGCCCATCGCCCCCGTGCGCGGGATCACCGAGGGCTTCTACGGGCAGCCCTGGACCCAGGAGCAGCGCCTGGAGCAGCTGGACTTCCTGGGCCGTACCAAGCAGAACCGGATGCTGCTGGCGCCCGGTGACGACCCGTACCGCACCACGGCCTGGCGCGAGGAGTACCCGCGCGCACGGCAGGAGGAATTCCGGGCCCTGGCCGAGCGGGCCCGCGCCAACCGGGTGGTGCTCGGCTGGGCGGTGTCCCCGGGGCAGTCGATGTGCCTGTCGTCGGCGGACGACCGGGCGGCGCTGCTGCGCAAGGCCGACGCCATGTGGGAGCTGGGCTTCCGGGCCTTCCAGGTGCAGTTCCAGGACGTCAGCTACACCGAATGGGGCTGCCGCGCCGACCGGGCGCGGTACGGGACGGGCCCCGCCGCGGCGGCGAAGGCGCACGCCGAGGTCGCGGGCGAGCTGGCCGCGCACCTGGCGGCGCGGCACCCCGGGTCGGCCCCGCTGTCGCTGCTGCCGACGGAGTACTTCCAGAACGGCGCCACCGCCTACCGGACGGCCCTGGCGGGGGCGCTGGACCCGCGCGTGGAAGTGGCCTGGACGGGCGTGGGCGTGGTGCCGCGCACCATCACGGGCCAGGAGCTGGCCGGGGCGCGGGCGGCGCTCGCGCATCCGCTGGTCACCATGGACAACTACCCGGTCAACGACTGGGACCCGGGCCGCATCTTCCTCGGCCCGTACGCCGGGCGCGATCCGGCGGTGGCGGGCGGTTCGGCGGGGGTGCTGGCCAACGCGATGGCGCAGGGCACCCTGTCCCGGATCCCGCTGTTCACGGCGGCGGACTACGCCTGGAACCCGCGCGGTTACCGGGCCGGGGAGTCCTGGGCGGCGGCGGTCCTCGACCTGTCCGGCCCCGACCCGAGGACCCGGGCGGCGCTCGCGGCCCTGGCGGGGAACACGGCCTCCTCGGGCCTGAAGGTGGAGGAGTCGGCCTATCTGAAGCCGCTGGTCGAGGAGTTCTGGCGGGCCCGCGCCGCCGGGGACAAGGCCGCCGGCGACCGGCTCCGCGCGGCGTTCACCGTGCTGCGGGAGGCCCCCCGGCGCCTGGACGCGCCGGTGGCGGAGGAGGCCGGGCCCTGGCTGGAGCGGCTCGCGCGGTACGGGGCCGCGGGCGAGCTGGCGGTCGACCTGCTGCGCGCCGAGGCCCGGGGTGACGGGGCGGCCGCCTGGCAGGCCTCGCGGGAGCTCGCGCGGGCACGGAGCGCGCTGGCCGAGCCGGGCGGGGTGCGGGTGGACACCTCCGTGCTGGACCCCTTCCTGGCGAAGGCGGCGGCGGAGTCGGACGCCTGGACGGGAGCTGCCCGCAAGGACGGGACCGTGGTGCGCGAAGCCGGCTCCCACACCGTCCGGCTGGACTCGGCGCGGCCGCTCGCGGCGGTCACGGTCATGACGGACCCGCTGGCGCCGGGCGCGCGGGGCGTGACGGTGGAGGCGCACGTGCCCGGTGAGGGCTGGCGGCGGCTGGCCGACGCGGCGGTGTCCGGCTGGACGCAGGCCGATGCGGCGGGCGTACGGGCGGACGCGGTCCGGCTGTCGTGGGCGGGCCCGGACCCCGTGGTGCACAAGGTGGTCCCGTGGTTCGCGGACGGCCCGCGGGCCCGCTTCGAACTGTCCGCAGGGGGCCGCGCCGACGTGGAGATCGGCGGCGCGGCGCGCACCGTGCCGGCGCAGCTGTCCGGACTGCGTCCCGGGGAGTTCCGGGCCCCGCTGACGGCGGCCCCGCCGGCGGGGGTCCAGGTGCGGCTGCCGCAGGAGGTCGCGGTGCCCCGGGGCGCGACGGTCTCCGTCCCGGTGGAGGTCACGGTGGCGGCGGGCACCCCGGCCGGGGTGTACGAGGTCCCGCTCGCCTTCGACGGGGAGGTGCGCACCCTCACCGTCCGGGCGGTTCCGCGCACCGGCGGTCCGGACCTGCTGCGCACGGCGCGGGCCCGCTCGTCGGGCGACGAGGCCCCGCAGTTCCCGGCGTCGGCGGCGGTGGACGGGTCCGCCGCCACCCGGTGGTCGTCCCCGGCGGTGGACGGCGCCTGGTGGCAGGCCGAACTGGCCGCCCCGGCCCGGGTGGGCCTGCTGACCCTGCACTGGCAGGAGGCCCACCCCTCGCAGTTCCGGGTGGAGACGTCCCGCGACGGCGTGACGTGGCGCCCGGGGGCGGTGGTGTCCTCCCGGGGCGGGGTGGACGCGGTCCGGCTGGACGCGCCGGACACGCGCTACCTCCGCGTCACGTGCGAGCGCCGCGCGACGCGCTTCGGCTGCAGCCTCTGGTCCGCCACGGCCCTCGCGGTGGTCCCCTGAGCCCTGCGCGGCGCGGCGCGCGCACGGCCCGGGCGCGGGGGGCTACGCGGTGGCTCCGATGCGTTCGAGGGCGTCCTGTGCCCCGTACGGCTGGAGGTACGGCATCCACCGCGGGTCGCGGTGCCCCGTTCCGATGATCCGCCAGGCCAGCCCGGAGGGCGGAGCCGGCTGGTGGCGCAGGCGCCAGCCGAGTTCCAGCAGGTGCCGGTCGGCCTTCACGTGGTTGCACCGCCGGCAGGCGGCGACCACGTTGTCCCAGGCGTGCTGGCCTCCGCGGCTGCGCGGGATGACGTGGTCCACGCTGGTGGCGACGGCCCCGCAGTACATGCAGCGGCCGCCGTCGCGGGCGAACAGCGCGCGGCGGGTGAGTGGAACGGGCCCCCGGTAGGGGACCCGCACGAAGCGCTTGAGCCGGACCACGCTGGGCGCGGGGACGGCTCGTGTCGCGCTGTGCAGGAAGGCGCCCGATTCCTCGAGGGAGATGGCCTTGTTCTCCAGGACGAGGACGAGCGCGCGGCGGAGCGGTACGACGCCGAGGGGCTCGTACGACGCGTTGAGGACCAGGACGTGCGGCACGGACTGCCTCCTTGTACGCCGGCGGCGCGTGGCTCGCGCCGGGACGATCTGCTCTCAGTCTCCCCTTACGGCTGGTCGAAGCGCCACCACGCGCCGGTAACGGGCCCGGGGTGTTTTCGACCACACACCCTTTCCTCCCCAGGTGAGTCCGGTCTCTCCCTCGAACAGCACAACGAGGTCGGTCGCGTGCCCCGTTAGTGTGGATGGTCCGCCCGCACCGTCTGCACGACCGTACGACCGTTCCGCGGGCGGACCGCTATGCCCTGGAGGTTCCCGCCGTGCCCTCGCCCGCCATCCTGCTACCGCAGGCAGCGTCAACCACCGACGACGCCGCCGAGAGCGTGACGAACGCCGCGAGCTTCGTCGAGGAGAACTGGGCCACCTGGCTGAGCGTCGGCCTGCGGATCCTGCTGATCATCGTGATCGCGGTGGCGCTCCGTTCGGTGGTCCGCAAGGCCCTGACCAAGCTGATAAGCCGGATGAACTCCGGGGCGGAGGCCGTCGAGGGCACCGCGCTCGGCGGGCTGCTGGTCAACGCGGAGCGGCGCCGCCAGCGTTCGGAGGCGATCGGTTCGGTACTGCGTTCGGTGTCCTCGTTCGTGATCCTCGGCACGGCCGCGCTGATGGTGCTGGCCGCCCTGAAGATCGACCTGGGGCCGCTGCTGGCGAGCGCGGGCGTGGCCGGTGTGGCGATCGGCTTCGGTGCCCGCAACCTGGTGACGGACTTCCTCTCCGGCGTGTTCATGATCATGGAGGACCAGTACGGCGTCGGTGACCAGATCGACGCCGGGGTGGCCTCGGGCGAGGTGATCGAGGTCGGACTGCGCGTGACCAAGCTGCGCGGCGACAACGGCGAGATCTGGTACGTCCGCAACGGCGAGATCAAGCGGATCGGCAACCTCAGCCAGGGCTGGGCGACCGCGGGCGTGGCCGTGCAGGTCAAGCCGACGGAAAACCTCGCGCACATCCGCGAGGTGGTCCAGGGGGTCGCGGACACCCTGGCCAAGGAGACCCCGTGGGACGAGCGGCTGTGGGGTCCGGTGGAGGTGCTGGGCCTGGACGAGGTGCTGCTGGCCTCCATGACGGTGAAGGTGTCGGCGAAGACGATGCCGGGCCAGCAGTTCGCGGTGGAGCGCGAGCTGCGCTGGCGGATCAAGGAGGCCTTCGACGCGGCCGGGATCCGGATCATCGGCGGCGCCCCGGACCCCGGCGAGGAGGAGGCCGCCCCGGTCGACGCGGCGGCCGCCGTCGCCGCGCCGTCGGCGCTGGCCAACCCGGCCTCCCCGCAGTCCCTGGCCACCGCCCCGATCCCGCAGGCGCCCGCGCCGGGGGTCCGGCTGCCGAAGTAGGGCCCGCCCGGCCGTCCGCCGTGCCCGCCCGCACCCACCGCTGCCCCGCCGGTCCGTACCGGCGGGGCAGCGGCATTGACACCCCTCCGCCGCTGATAGGAAACTTACCTAACAGTTGCCTCGGTGAGGGAGCACCCGTCATGCCGACCACCACTCCCGGAACCCCCAGCCTGCTGCGCGCCATGAACGACCGCGCCGCCCTGGAGCTGCTGCTGACGCACGGCCCCCTGTCCCGGACGCGGATCGGGCGCCTCACCGGACTGTCGAAGCCCACCGCCTCCCAGCTGCTGGCCCGGCTGGAGGCCGCCGGGCTGGTCGTGGCCACCGGCACCGACGGCGGCCGCCCCGGCCCGAACGCCCAGCTGTACGCGCTCAACGCCCGCGCCGCCCACGTCGCCGGTCTCGACGTGACCCCCGACCGGGTGCTCGCCGCCGTCGCCGACCTGACCGGCACCGTGACCGGCCGCGCCGAGATCCCCAGCGCCGAGTGCGCCGACGCCGTCGGGCAGGTCACCCGGGCCCTGCGCGCGGCCCTGGAAGACGCCGGGCTCACCCTCCCCGCCCTGCACCGCGTCGTCATCGCCACCCCCGGCGCCTTCGACCCCCGCTCCGGGCGGCTGCGCTACGCCGGCCACCTCCCCGGCTGGCACTCCCCCACCCTCCTCGACGAACTGGCCGCGGCCCTGCCCGTGCCGGTCGAGTACGAGAACGACGTGAACCTCGCCGCGGTCGCCGAGCAGCGGCTCGGCGCGGCCCGCGGCCACGAGGACTTCGTCCTGCTGTGGAACGAGGAGGGCCTCGGCGCCGCCCTCGTCCTCGGCGGACGGCTGCACCGCGGCTGGACCGGCGGCGCGGGCGAGGTGGGCTTCCTGCCCGTGCCCGGCCACCCCTTGGTCCGCCAGGTGGCGCGGGCCAACAGCGGCGGCTACCAGGAGCTGGCCGGCGTACAGGTCCTGCCCGCCCTCGCCGCCGGTGCCGGGTTCGACGCCGGCGTCCTCCCGGGCGCCCCGCGGGCGGCGCGGGTGGCCGCCGGGGCCGACCTGCTGCGGCGCGCCGCCGCCGAGCCGCGGGGAGCCCGCCTGCGCTTCCTCCGGTCGTACGCCACCGCGCTCGCGACCGGCCTGGCCTCGCTGGTCGCCGTGCTGGACCCGGAGATCGTGGTGCTGTCCGGCGCCCTGATCACCGCGGGCGGCGACCCGCTGCGCGCCCTGCTGGAGGACGAACTGGCCGAACTGGCCCCCTCCCGGCCCCGGCTGGTGACCGGCGAGGTGCGCGAACACCCCGTGCTGCGCGGCGCCCTGGAGAGCGCCCTGGCCACCACCCGCGAGGAAGTCTTCGACACCTCCCGCTGACCCCCGTCCCTCAGCCCCCTCAGCCCCTCATCCGAAGTTCTCCCCCAGAGAGCGAGTGCCTCCATGCCCGAAGCCGCACGCCTGACCACCACCGCGGCCGTCCTCGCCGCCATATCCCTGCTCGCCGCCGGCTGCACCGGCCAGAGCGGCGCCCCCGCCGCCGACGACCCGAAGGCCGACGTCACCATCAGCTTCTGGCACGGCTGGTCCACGCCCAGCGAGGTCAAGGCGATCGAGGACAACATCGCCCGCTTCGAGAAGGCGCACCCGAACATCAAGGTCAAGGCCACCGGCAACATGACCGACGACAAGATCAACCAGGCGCTGCGCGCGGGCGGGGACAAGGCCCCCGACGTGGTCTCCTCCTTCGCCACGGACAGCGTCGGCGCGTTCTGCAACTCCGGCGCCTTCGCCGACCTGGGCCCCTTCCTGGAGAAGTCCGGGATCGACACGGCGAAGGTCTTCCCGGCGACCCTGCTGGAGTACACGCGGTTCAACGGCAACCAGTGCACGCTGCCGCTGCTCCACGACGCCTACGGCCTCGTCTACAACAAGACCGCGTTCGCCGCCGCCGGGATCGCCGAACCGCCGCGGACGTGGAGCGAGTTCGAGGAGGCCGCGCGGAAACTCACCAAGCCCAAGGGGGATTCGTACGAGCAGCTCGGCGTGATGCCCACCTTCCACGGCTACGAGACCACCCCGATGCGGCTGGCCGCGCAGTGGAGCCCCACCTACTTCACCGCCGACGGCAAGTCGAACCTCGCCAGCGACCCGGCCTTCGCGAAGATGCTCACCGCCCAGAAGGACCTGGTGGCCAAGCTCGGGGGCTACGAGAAGCTGGAACGGTTCCGCACCGGTTTCGGCGCCGAATGGAGCAACGAACACCCCTTCCACAAGGGACTCGTGGCCATGCAGATCGACGGCGAGTGGAGGCCGGCCATGGCCAAGGCGGCCGGCGTCCCCTTCGAGATCGGCACCGCCCCGCTGCCCGTGCCGGACGACCAGAGGGCCGACTACGGCAAGGGCTACCTCTCCGGCACCATCATGGGCATCTCCTCGGCGAGCCGGAAGCAGAACGCCGCCTGGGAGCTGGTGCGGTACATGACCACGGACACCGAGGCGGTGGTCGCCTTCGCCAACGCCATCCACAACATCCCCTCGACGCTCGACGCGCTCCGTTCGCCGCGGCTCTAGATCACCCCCGAGTCGAAGACGTTCCTCGACATCGCCCGGCACCCGAAGTCGAACACCACCCCGGCCCAGGTGAACGGCGGCGCCTACCAGCTGACCTTCCAGGACTTCGCGTACTCCGTCGAGAAGGGCGACGTCCCCGATCTCGCGGCCGGGCTCGCCAGGACCGACCGGCAGATCGACACGGACATCGCGAAGGCCAAGTAGCCCCATGGCCACCACCCCCGCCCTGCGGGCCCGGCACCGGCGCTCCGCCCTGCGGACCCTCGCCTTCCTGTCGCCCTGGCTGATCGGCTCCGCCGTCTTCTTCGCCTACCCGCTGCTGTCCACCGTCTACTTCTCCTTCACCCGGTACGACGGCTTCCGGCCCCCCGTCTTCAACGGCCTGGACAACTGGAGCTACGTCTTCTGCGACTATCCGCTCTTCTGGCCGGCGATGCGCAACACGCTGTGGCTCGTCGCGGTCATGGTGAGCTGCCGGGTCGTCTTCGGGCTCGGCGTCGGCCTGCTCGTCACCAAGGTCAAAACCGGCGCCGGCCTCTTCCGGACCCTGTTCTACCTGCCCTACCTGGCCCCGCCGGTGGCCGCGACCCTCTCCTTCGTCTTCCTCCTCAACCCCGGCACGGGCCCCGTCAACACCCTGCTCGAAGCCGCCGGACTGCCGGCGCCCGGCTGGTTCACCGACGCGGCCTGGTCCAAGCCCGCGCTCACCGTCCTCGCGCTGTGGGGGGCCGGCGACCTGATGGTGATCTTCATGGCGGCGCTGCTCGACGTACCGAAGGAGCAGTACGAGGCCGCCGAGCTGGACGGGGCCGGCGCCTGGGCCCGCTTCCGGCACATCACCCTGCCGAACATCTCCCCCGTCGTCCTCTTCGCCGTGGTCACCGGGGTCATCCAGGCCATGCAGTACTACACGCAGCCGCTCATCGCCGGGAAGACCTCCGCCGGGATCATCGGCGGCTCGGGACAGCAGGTCGAACCGGGCTACCCCGACAAGTCCACGCTGACCCTCCCCCAGACCGTCTACAACCTCGGCTTCCAGCGCTTCGACTACGGCTCCGCCAGCGTCCTGTCCCTGGTGCTTTTCGCCCTCTCCATGGCCGTCACCGCGCTCCTGATGCGCCGCCGGGGCGGACTGATCGGATCCGGTGACTGAGATGCGCCACCACCGCAAGGCCGTGCTCCACTGGGTCGGGGTGCACGCCCTGGCCGTCGCCGCCGCCCTGTTCTTCGTCCTCCCCTTCGTCTTCCTCCTCCTCACCTCCCTGATGAGCGACCAGCAGGCCCTGACCCGCGAGCTGTGGCCGCGCACCTGGGAGTGGGGCAACTACGCGCAGGTCTGGCACACCCCCGGCTTCCTGACCTGGTGGCGCAACACCCTGCTGTACGCGGGGCTCGGGACCGTGCTGACCGTGGTCTCCTCGCTGCCCGTCGCCTACGCCCTCGCGAAGTTCCGCTTCCGCGGCCGGCGGATCGCGCTGCTCCTGGTGATCGCCACGATGATGCTGCCGCCCCAGGCGGCCGTCATCCCCATGTACCTCTTCTGGGCGAAGCAGCTCGACCTGTCCGGCACCCTGTGGCCGCTGATCGTGCCGCTGGCGTTCGGCGACGCCTTCGCCATCTTCCTGCTGCGCCAGTTCCTGCTGACCATCCCCGGCGAGTACCTGGACGCGGCCCGCCTCGACGGCTGCGGCGAGGTCCGCGTCCTGCTGCGCGTCGTGGTGCCCATGGCCAGGCCGGGGATCGCGGCCGTCGCGCTGTTCCAGTTCTTCTACGCCTGGAACGACTACTTCGGCCCGCAGATCTACGCCTCCGACAACCCGGCCGCCTGGACCCTCAGCTACGGCCTGGAGTCCTTCAAGGGGGCGCACCACACCAACTGGAACCTCACCATGGCGGCGACGGCGCTCGTCATGGCCCCGGTGATCGTCCTCTTCTTCTTCGCCCAGAAGGCGTTCGTCGAGGGAGTCACCCTGACCGGCGTGAAAGGCTGATCCCGATGAAACTCGCAGTGGTGGGCGGCGGTTCCACCTACACGCCCGAACTGGCCGACGGCTTCGCACGGATGCGCGACACCCTGCCCGTCGGCGAACTCGTACTGATCGACCCCGCCGCCGAACGGCTGGAGCTGGTCGGCGGCCTGGCCCGGCGGATCTTCGCCCGCCAGGGCCACCCGGGGCGCGTCACCACCACCTCCGACCTGGACGCGGGCGTGGCCGACGCCGACGCGGTGCTGCTCCAGCTGCGCGTCGGCGGGCAGGCGGCCCGGCTCCAGGACGAGACCTGGCCCCTGGAGTGCGGCTGCGTCGGCCAGGAGACCACGGGTGCGGGCGGGCTCGCCAAGGCCCTGCGGACCGTCCCGGTGGTCCTCGACATCGCCGAGCGGGTCCGCCGGGCCGCCCCGGACGCCTGGATCATCGACTTCACCAACCCGGTCGGGATCGTCACCCGGGCCCTGCTCGGGGCCGGGCACAAGGCGGTCGGGCTGTGCAACGTCGCCATCGGCTTCCAGCGGAAGTTCGCCGCCCTGCTGGGCGTGGCGCCCGCCGAGGTCCACCTCGACCACGTCGGCCTCAACCACCTGACCTGGGAACTCGGGGTGCGCCTCGGCGGCCCGGGCGGCGCCGACGCGCTGCCGCGCCTGCTGGCCGAGCACGGGGACGCCGTCGCCGCCGACCTGCGCCTGCCGCGGGCGCTGCTGGACCGGCTCGGCGTGGTGCCCTCGTACTACCTGCGCTACTTCTACGCCCACGACCAGGTGGTGCGGGAGCTGGGCGAGAAGCCCTCGCGGGCCGCCGAGGTCGCCGCGATGGAGCGGGAACTCCTCGCCCTGTACGCGGATCCCGCGCTCGACGAGAAGCCCGCGCTGCTGGCCCGGCGGGGCGGGGCCTTCTACTCGGAGGCGGCCGTGGACCTCGCGGCGGCCCTGCTCGGCGGCGGCGGACCGTCCGTCCAGGTGGTCAACACCCGCAACGGCGGGACGCTGCCCTTCCTGGCGGACGACGCCGTGATCGAGGTCCAGGCGCGGGTCGGCGGCGAGGGCCCGGTACCGCTGGCCGTGCCCCGGCTCGACCCCCTGTACGCCGGGCTGGTCGCGCACGTCGGCGCGTACGAGGACCTGGCGCTGGACGCGGCCCTGCGCGGCGGGCGGGAGCGGGTCCTCAAGGCCCTCCTCGCGCATCCGCTCGTCGGACAGTACGACCTGGCCGAGGGGCTGACCGACCGGCTGCTCGCGCACAACAAGGAGCACCTGCCGTGGGCGTAGCCGTCCCCGGCGCCTCCGCCGTCCCGGACGGCCCGGCCCGCCCGGCCGTCCTCGCGATCGACGCGGGCAACAGCAAGACCGACGCCGTGCTCGTCGCCGCCGACGGCACGGTCCTCGGCACCGGGCGCGCCGGGGGCTTCCAGCCGCCCCGGACCGGTGTGGAGGCGGCCGTGGACGTGCTCGCCGAGGCCGCCTCGGCGGCGGCCGCGGCCGCCGGGCTGCCCGGGGTGCCGCGTGTCGCCCGGGTCTCGGCCTGCCTGGCCAACGTGGACCTGCCGGTGGAGGAACGCCGGCTCACGGAGGCGGTCGCGGCGCGCGGCTGGGGCGCGGCCACCGAGGTGCGCAACGACACCTTCGCGATCCTGCGGGCGGGAGTGGACACCCCGTTCGGGGTCGCCGTGGTCTGCGGGGCGGGCATCAACTGCGTGGGCATGCTGCCCGACGGGCGCACCGCCCGCTTCCCCGCCCTCGGGCAGATCTCCGGGGACTGGGGCGGCGGGGGCGGCCTGGCGCAGGAGGCCCTGTGGTGGGCGGCGCGGGCCGAGGACGGGCGGGGCGGACCGACGGCTCTGGCGACGGCCCTGCCCGGGCACTTCGGGCTGGCGTCGATGGCCGCGCTGATCGAGGCGGCGCACCTGGGCACTCTGGCCCGGGAGCGGCTGCACGAGCTGGTGCCGGTGCTGTTCGCGGTGGCGGCGGCGGGGGACCCGGTGGCCTCGGCGCTCGTGGAGCGGCAGGCCGACGAGGTGGTGGCGATGGCCTCGGTGGCCATGGAGCGGCTCGGGCTGCTGGAGCGGGAGGTGCCGGTGCTGCTGGGCGGCAGTGTGCTCGCTGCCCGGCACCCGCAGCTGAACGGCCGCATCGAGGAGTTGCTGGCCGTCCGCGCGCCCCGGGCCCGGGTGTCGGTGGTCACCGCCCCGCCGGTGCTGGGGGCCGCCCTGCTGGGGCTGGACGCCCTGGGCGCGCCGGCCGGCGCCGCGGCGAGGCTGCTTACCCGTTTGAGTGAAACCGCGCCGGGCACCTCGGCGGCCGGAACCACGGGGGCCGCCGAGGCGTATTGACGGTGAAGGGCATCGGCGGTGAAGGGTGACGGGGGGATCCGCAGGGGTAGGAGCAGGCGGGGCGACGGCCGGGGCGGCCCGGGAGGGGGGACCGTCCAAGATCGGGCACCGGGTGCTGTGGCCGGGCGCCACTACGGCCATACTGCTGCGGAGCAGAGGGACCGAGGGGGAGGTCACGGTGGCCATCACGACACGCGCGCCGGCGCCCGGGGGCGGTACCTCCGGGGCGCCCGCCGGACCGGCCGGGAGACCGCCCGCGCCGCCGGGACGCGGTACCGCCTGGGCGGAGGGCGTCGAGCGGCTGCGCGCCGCGGCGACGACCGAGCCGGGCCGGCTGCGGATCATCGGTGCGGTACTGGCCGCCCTGGTCGTCCTGTTCGGCGCGGTGGCGGTGTGGGAGGTCTCCGGCCGGGTCACGGCCGCGGAGGACGTGGTGGGCCGCAGCCAGCCGCTGAGCGCGGACGCGGCGAGCATCTACCGTTCCCTCGCCGATGCCGACACGGCCTCCTCCAGCGGCTTCCTCGCGGGCGCCCAGGAGCCCCGGGAGGTCCGCCGGCGCTACGAGAAGGACATCGCGAACGCCTCCCGGCTGCTGGTGAGCGCGGCCGCCAACACCGGGGCCGGCGGGGAGTCCCGCAAGGAGATCGCGCTGCTCGGCGAGCAACTGCCCCGCTACACCGGGCTGATCGAGCAGGCCCGGGCGACGAACCGGCAGGGCCTGCCGCTGGGCGGAGCCTACCTGCGCCACGCCAACGAGCTGATGAGCACGGTGCTGCTGCCCGCGGCCCAGCGGCTGTACGAGGCGGAGACGGGCCGGCTGTACACGGACTACGACGAGGCCCGGTCCTGGCCGGCGGCGGCGACGGGCGCGGGCGTGCTCGCGCTGGCCGCCCTGGTGTGGGCGCAGCGGCGGACCTACCGGCGGACGAACCGGGTCTTCAACCACGGAATGCTGGCGGCGACGGCCGCGGCGGCGGTGGCGCTGCTGTGGCTGACGGTGGGGCAGTCGGTGGCGCGGGCCGGGCTGGGCGAGGCGAGGGCGGACGGGCAGGAGTCCCTGAAGGTGCTCAACGACGCCCGGATCGCCTCGCTCCAGGCGCGGGCGAACGAGAACCTGACGCTGATCGCGCGGGGCGCCGTACTGGCCGAGGACAAGAAGTCCGACAAGTACGACGTGGACTACGAGAAGAACATGAAGCAGCTCGACGCCGGTCTGGCGCGGGCGCTGCGGCTGGCGGACGACGGGAGCGGCCGGGAGCCGGTCTCGAAGGCCGTCGCGGGCGTGGCGCAGTGGAAGCAGCGGCACGCGGCGGCCCGGGACGCCGACATGAAGGGCGACTACGAGCAGGCGCTGCTCCAGGTCATCGGGGACGAGCGGCACAAGGACAGCAGCGGCACCTCGTTCGACACGGTGGACGCCTCCCTGGAGCGGGCCGTGGCCCATGAACAGAAGCAGTTCACCCTGGCCGCCCGGGACGGGCTCGGCGCGCTGGGCGGCCTGGTGACGGGCTCGGCGGTGCTGGCGCTCGCCGGCGCGGCGGCGGCCCTCCTCGGCATCGGCCGCAGGCTTTCGGAGTACAGGTGAGATCGATGCGGATACGAGGGACACGGCCGGAGCGGAACGAGCCGTACGGGACGCCGCGGGAGGCGGAGGGCGCTGTGCCGCGGCCGTCCGGCGCGGCCCGGGTGCGGGGCGCGGCCGGCCGGCTGCGCGGCTGGGGCGGGGTCAGTGCCATGGCCGCGGCCTGCGGGGTGACGGCGGCGGCGGTGCTGCTGCCGCTGGCCGGGTCCCCGCCGGCGGGCGGGTCCGGGGCGGTCCGCGAGCCGGCCGCGGTGGCCGCGGCCCCGTACCAGCCGGCCGACACCTGCCAGAACCCGGAGGCCAGCCTGCGCCCGTCGGGGCTGGACGGCCCGGCGATCGAGCGGATCCGCAAGGCGGGCAAGCTCGTGGCGGGCGTGGACCAGAACAGTTTCAAGTGGGGCTACCGCAATCCGGACGGCCGTCTGGACGGTTTCGACATCGACCTGGTGAAGGCGATAGCGAAGGACATCCTGGGCAGTGAGGACCTGGTCATCTACCGGGCCATCCCGACCAGTCAGCGCGTCCCGGCGCTCCAGGAGGGCCGGGTCGACATCGTCGTGCGGACCATGACGATCAACTGCAAGCGCCTGGAGGACGTGGCCTTCTCGACGGCCTACTTCGAGGCCGGCCAGCAGGTGCTGGCCCCCAAGGGCTCGCCGATCACCGGGTACGACGCCTCGCTGAAGGGCCGCCGGATCTGCACGGCGGCCGGGTCCACGGCGGAGTCGGCCCTGAAGTCCCAGTCGTACGGGTCCGTCGGGGTGTCGGTGCCGAACCAGCTGGACTGCCTGGTGCGGCTCCAGCTGGGCGAGGTGGACGGGATCATCACGGACAACGCGCTGGCCGCCGGACAGGCGGCGCAGGACCCGTCGGTCCAGCTGGTCGGGGCGCCCTTCACCCGCGAGTTCTACGGGGTGGCCATGAACAAGGACGCCTCCGACCTGGTGCGCCGGGTGAACAAGGTGCTGGAGAACTTCCGGGCGGGCGGTGAGCAGAGCCCGTGGGCGACCTCCTACAGGAAGCACTTCGAGGACGTCCTGCCGAGGGCCAGCGTGCCGCCGGCGCCCAAGTACCGGGACGGCTGAGGCACATGGCGGATTCGGAGCGGTACGTGAGCGAGCCTTACACGAGCGGGCCCCGTGCGGGCGGGCCCCATCCGAGCGAGCTCCGTGCGCCCCTGCCGGGTGCGGGGCCGGCGGTGATGGACCGGGACGACGTCGACCGGGCGCTGGCCCGTCTGGGCGCGGAGCACGAGGCCGTCGAGACCTCCCTGCTCGCGCTCCAGGACCACGCGGGACGGCGGCTGCTGGAGGGCGCCGCTCTGAGCGGGGTCACCAAGGAGCGGTGGGCCGCCGCCGACGCGTCGGTGACCCGGCTGTGGACGTACTTCGACGCCTACAGCGGGGCGCTGGCCGCCGCCCGGGAGATCCGCGAGCGGCGCCGCTGGCCGAGCCGGGAGGACCTGGCCGAGCTGACGGAGCGGCTGCGCGGGCCGGGGGTGACGATCGCCGGCGCCGGGCTGGAGGGCGCGGCGCTGGCGGAGCGCTTCTCTCTGGCCGAGCTGGTGGCCCGGATGAACGAGCTGTACGCGTCCGCCCTGGACGTGGTGGTCGCCGCCGACGCGGTGTGGTCGGCGCTGCCCGCGCGGATCGACCTGCTCGCCGCCGAGCTGCACCGGACGCGTTCGCTGGCGCACTCGGTGGGGGTCCGGCCGGGCGAGCACCCCGCGGGGGACGACCTGGAGGAGATCACCGCCGAGCTGACGCGACTGCGGGAGGCGGTGATCGCCGACCCGCTGGCCTTCTGGGTGCCGGCGGCGGGGAGCTCCGCCCCGGGCGGGGGCCGTCCGGACACCGCCCGCTACGACCGGGCGGCGCGCGCGCTGGACGACGTACGCCGTGAGGTGGAAGCGGTCCTGACGGTACGGCAGGACGCGGAACAGCGGCTGATCGCGGTACGGGACCTGCTGTCGCGCGCCGACCGGACCCTGGCGGAGGCGCGGACGGCGCGCGGCGAGGTGCTGGCGAAGATCGCGGCGTCGGAGGTGCCGGCGGTCAGCGGCCCGCCGACGGCCCTCCAGGAACAGCTGGCGGCGGCGGCCGAGTACCGGCGGCGGTCGCAGTGGCACCGGCTGTCGCCGCTGCTGGACGCGCTGGAGGACCGGGCCGAGGAGGAACTGCGGAGGGCCCGTGAATCGTTGACGGCGGTGACGGCGCCCCTGGCGGTGCGGGCCGAGCTGCGCGGACGGCTCGACGCGTACAAGGCGAAGGCGGCCCGGCACGGCATCGCGGAGGACCCGCTGCTGATCGAGCGGTACGACGCGGCCCGGCGGATGCTGTGGAGCGCGCCCTGCGACCTGCGGGCTGCGGAGCAGGCGGTCCGGCGCTACCAGCAGGCGACGGCGGAGGCCCTGGCGCCACAGGAACACCGGCCCGCGCGGCCGGGGGAGGAGGAGGCATGACCCCGATCGGAACGCCCTGCCTTCGCCCCGGCTGCCTGGGTGCGTACGAGGACATGGGCGGCGGCGGGCTCTACTGCGACACCTGCGGGCTGGCGCCGGTGGGTGCGGTCGCCGCGGGCGCGGAGGAGCTGGTGTCGCCGCCGACCGGGATGACGAGCGCCGCCCGGCACGGCGACTCCCGGGGTTCGGCGGGTTCGCGCGGTTCGGGCCGGTCCTCGGCCTCGGCCCGCTCCTCGCGGTCCTCCCGCTCCTCCTCCTCGCGCCGTTCGGTGTCCGGCCGGCTGTCGCGTTCGCTGGCCGGCAGCGCGTCCAGCCGGTCGGTGTCGGTGCGCAGTTCGGGCTCGGCCGCGTCCTCGTCGGGGCGTAGCCGGCTGGGCGCGGGGCTGGTCAGCGTGCCCGAGGTGCCGCGTCCGGATCCGTCGGCGGCGGTGCTGGAGAACCCGGAGGTGCCGGAGCGGAAGCGGTTCTGCTCGCGCTCGGACTGCGGGGCTCCGGTGGGCCGGGCGCGCGGGGACCGGCCGGGGCGCACGGAGGGCTTCTGCACCAAGTGCGGGCACCCGTACTCCTTCGTGCCGAAGCTGCGCGCCGGGGACGTGGTGCACGGCCAGTACGAGGTGGCGGGCTGCCTCGCGCACGGCGGGCTCGGCTGGGTCTACCTGGCGGTGGACCGGGCGGTGTCGGACCGGTGGGTGGTGCTCAAGGGCCTGCTCGACACCGGGGACCAGGACGCGATGGAGGCGGCGATCTCCGAGCGGCGTTTCCTCGCGGAGATCGAGCACTCCAACATCGTGCGGATCTACAACTTCGTGGAGCACCTGGATCAGCGGACCGGTTCGCTGGACGGGTACATCGTCATGGAGTACGTGGGCGGCAAGTCGCTGAAGGAAATCGCCAACGAGCGGCGCCGGCCGGACGGGCGGCGCGATCCGCTGCCGGTGGAGCAGGCGTGCGCATACGGGATCGAGGCCTTGGAGGCCCTCGGGCACCTGCACAGCCGCAACCTCCTCTACTGCGACTTCAAGGTCGACAACGCGATCCAGCAGCAGGACCAGCTGAAGCTGATCGACATGGGCGCGGTCCGGCGGATGGACGACGAGGAGTCGGCCATCTACGGCACGGTGGGCTACCAGGCGCCCGAGGTGGCGGAGGTGGGCCCCTCGGTGGCCTCCGACCTGTACACGGTGGCGCGCACCCTGGCGGTGCTGACCTTCGACTTCCAGGGCTACACGAACGTGTTCGTGGACTCGCTGCCGGATCCGGAGCACATCGAGGTGTTCCAGCGGTACGAGTCCTTCTACCGGCTGCTGGTACGGGCGACCGATCCGGATCCGGGGCGGCGGTTCGCGTCCGCGCAGGAGATGGCCGACCAGCTGACGGGTGTGCTGCGGGAGGTGGTCGCGCTGCAGACGGGCCGGCCGCGGCCGCAGCTGTCGACGCTCTTCGGGCCGGAACTGCGGGTTCCGGACACCCAGCTGTACGCGGACGCGCCGGGGGCGGAGGTGTCCCGGCTGGGGGTGCGGTCCGTGGCCGCCGGGCGGGGCGGGCTGTTCGGCCGGCGCACCCGCACCGCGGCTTCGGCGGGTGCGGCGGGTGCCGTGGCCCCGGCGGGCGCACCGTCCGCCGCGGTTCCCGGGCAGGACACGGGTGCGGGTCCGGCGGTGGCGCACGGGCCGGCGCCCGTTCCGGCCGGCGTGCCGGGGCGGGGCGGGCCGGCCGGTGCCGGCGCCGTGCCCGCTCCGTCCGCCGGAGCCTCCCCCGCGGGAGGCGGCGCGGCGCTGCCCGCACTCGCGACCACCGCCACGCACGTCGCCGGGTCCGCCGTGCCCGGGCCCCGGCGGGCGCCGGCGGCCCCCGCGCACGCGCTGCCGCCGCTCCCGGCCCCGCGTACGCCGCCGCCGGCCACCGCCGGGCTCGCACCCCTCGACGCCCGCGACACCGCACTGGCCCTGCCGGTGCCGCTGGTGGACCCCGCCGACCCCAATGCCGGCTTCCTCGCCGGCCTGCTCGCCTCCGCCCCCGCCGATCTGCTGGGCGCCCTCGGCGCGGCGCCGGCCGACTCCGTCGAACTGCGGCTGCGGGAACTGCGCGCCCGGCTCGAACTGGGCGAACTGGCCGTCGCCGGTGACGCCCTGGCCGAGCTGGAGGCCCGGTACCCGGACGACTGGCGGGTGGTGTGGGCGCGCGGGATCGCCTCCCTGGCCACGGGGGACGACGCGATAGCGGCCCTGTCCTTCGACGCCGTCTACGACGCCTTCCCGGGCGAGCCCGCGCCGAAGCTGGCGCTCGGGCTGTGCGCGGAGGTCCTGGGGCAGCTGGACAACGCCGCCGAGTACTACCGGCTCGTGTGGATCACCGACCCGGGCTTCGTGAGCGCGGCCTTCGGGCTGGCCCGGGTCCAGCTGGCGGCCGGCGACCGGGAGGCGGCGGTGCGCACCCTGGAATCCGTACCGGAGGCGTCGATCCACTACACCGCCGCACGGGTGGCGGCCGTACGGGCACGCCTGCGCGACCGTTCCCCGCATGAGGAGCTGCTGGCCGACCTCGCGGCGGCTTCCGACCAGGTGGAGGCGCTGCGGCGGTTCGGCCTGGACCCGGAGCGGCAGGAGCGGCTGGCGACGGAGGTCCTGGGCTCCGCCCTGGACTGGGTACTGTCGGGTGGCCGGGGTGCCGACCCCGGCCGGACCTCGCTGCTCGGCAGTCAACTGGACGAGCGGGGCCTGCGCTTCGGCCTGGAACGCTCCTACCGCGTCCTCGCCCGGCTGGCGCAGCGGGGCGAGGAGCGGATCGAACTGGTGGAACGGGCAAACCGTTTCCGTCCCCGGACGTGGGTGTGAGTGATGTCGATGCATCGGCCGTCGGGCTGCCCCAGCTGCGCGGAGCCCCTGGAGGAGGGTGACCGTTTCTGCGGCGTGTGCGGATACGCCCTCTCCGCCGCGCCCCCCGCCACGGATCCCACCCCGACCCTCCCGGTCACCCCCACCCGGGCCGCGGCGGACCGGGCCGGGTACGAGTCCCCGGCGTCCGGCCCCGCCGAAGCTCCGGCGGCCGCGGCCCCGGAGCGGCCCGGCGCCCGCGTCCCCGCCGCACCCGGCGCCGCCGAGCCGGCCCCCGTCCCGGCCGGGGCCGCGCACCACGCCGTCCCGGGCTACGGCGGCCCCGCCGGGTACGGGGTGCCCGCGCCCGGATGGGAGGGCGAGACCGGGCCGGACGCCCCTTGGGCCTCAGCCGCCGCGCCCGGGGAACCGCACGGCGGCGCCGCGCGGGAAGCCCCGTACGGAGGCGCGGCTCAGGGCGGCGGCCCGCACGAAGACCCGTACGGCGGCGCCGCGCGGGAGGACCCCTACGCGGGCAGCGGCGGCGTCCGCCACGACCCGCCGGGCACCACGCCCGAGGAGCCGTACGGCGGCGCCGCGCGGGAGACCCCGTCCGGCACCCCGCAGGGCGAGGGCAGGACCTGCGTCGCCTGCCGCGCCGGGCACGTGGACACCGACGGGTACTGCGAGCACTGCGGCCACGCGCAGCCCCGGGAGCGGGACCACCTGGAGGAGGAGCTCTGCAGCGTCGCCGCCGTCAGCGACCGCGGCCTGCGCCACCACCGCAACGAGGACTCCTTCGCCGTGTCGGCCACCGCCCTGCCCGACGGCTCCGCAGCCACCGTCGCCATCGTGTGCGACGGCGTCTCCTCCGCCAGCCGTCCCGACGAGGCATCGGCGGCCGCCGCCGGCGCCGCCAACGAGGCGCTCCTCGAAGCCCTTCCGCGCGGCACCAACCCGGTCGAGGCCATGCACGAGGCGATCCTCGCGGCGGCCGCCGCGGTCACCGCCCTCGCCCCGCCGGCGCCCGGCGCGCAGAACGCCCCCGCCTGCACGCTCGTCGGGGCCGTCGTCAGCGGCGGTGTGCTGACCATCGGCTGGGTCGGCGACAGCCGCGCCTACTGGGTGCCGGACGACCGCTCCGCCCTGGCCCGCCGGCTCACCGAGGACGACTCCTGGGCCGCCCAGATGGTCGCCGCGGGTCTGATGGGAGAGGCCGAGGCCTACGCCGACGTCCGGGCCCACGCCATCACCGGCTGGCTCGGGGCCGACGCGTACGACCTCGAACCGCACACCGCCAGCTTCAGACCGGACCACCCCGGCGTGGTGGTCGTGTGCACCGACGGCCTGTGGAACTACGCCGAGTCCGCGCGGGAGATGGCGCGGCTCCTGCCGGCGGACGCCGCCGCCCGCCCGCTGCACAGCGCGCAGGTACTGGTCGGACACGCCCTGGACGGGGGCGGCCACGACAACATCACGGTCGCCGTCGTGCCCTTCGGCGACCCGGTGCAGGCGCCGCCCGAAGCGCGGGCGGAAGCGCATGCGGAAGCACCCGCACGACCCGAAGCGGAACCCGAAGCGGAACCGCAGGTCCGCCCCCAGGGCTGACCGCCCGCCCCAGCCGGCCCGGAGGAGGAGTCCAACCGATGGCGAACTTCGCCAAACCGAGCGCCCCGCGCTTCAGCGTGGAGGTGTACCAGAACGAGTTCCTGCCCGCGGGCGGGCGCGACGTGCACGCCATCGTGACGGTCACCTCCACCGGCGGAGCCACCGCCACCGCCGCGTACGCGCCCGGCCAGGACGCGGCCGTCGTGATCATGGTGGACTGCTCCGGCTCCATGGAGTACCCGCCCGACAAGATGCGCGGCGCCCGCGAGGCCACCGCCGCCGCGATCGACACCCTCCGCGACGGCACGGCCTTCGCCGTGATCGCCGGCACCCACGAGGCCAAGGAGGTCTACCCCGGCCGGGGCGGCCTCGCCACCGCCGGACCGGCCACCCGCGCCCAGGCCAAGGAGGCCCTGCGGGGCCTGCACGCCGGCGGCGGCACGGCCATCGGGACGTGGCTGCGGCTCGCCGACGGCCTGCTGCGCCGGACCCCGGCCCAGATCCGGCACGGCATCCTGCTCACCGACGGCCGCAACGAGCACGAGGACCCGGCGGTGCTGCGCGCCACCCTCGACGCCTGCGCCGGCCGCTTCACCTGCGACGCGCGCGGGGTGGGCACGGACTGGGAGGTGAAGGAGGTGAGGGGGATCGCGAACGCGCTGCTCGGCTCCGCCGACATCGTCGCCGATCCGGCGCGTCTCGCCGAGGACTTCACGCGCATGATGGAGAAGGTCATGGGCAAGGAGGTCGCGGACGTCGCGCTGCGCCTGTGGACCCCGGTCGGCGCGGAGATCCAGTACGTCAAGCAGGTCTCGCCCTCCGTCCAGGACCTGACGGACCGCCGCACCGGGGCGGGCCCGCGCGCCGGGGACTACCCGACGGGCTCCTGGGGCGACGAGTCCCGCGAGTACCACGTGTGCGTCCGGGTGCCCGGCGGTTCCGTGGGCCAGGAGATGCTGGCCGCCCGGGCCTCGCTCGTCCTGCCCGGTCCGGACGGCGAACCGCGTCCGCCGCTCGCCCAGGGGCTGGTCCGGGCGGTGTGGACGGACGACCTGGCCGCTTCCACGGCCATCAGCCCGCAGGTGGCGCACTACACGGGGCAGGCGGAGCTCGCGGAGGCTATCCAGCAGGGGCTGGAAGCCCGCAAAATGGGCGATGTCGACGGCGCGACGGCGAAACTGGGCCGTGCCGTGCAGCTGGCGAGCGCCTCCGGCAACGCCGACACCGCGAAACTGCTCGCGAAGGTGGTGGATGTCGTGGACGCGGTGGCGGGTACTGTGCGGCTGAAGGCGAAGGTCGCCGATGCCGACGAGATGACCCTTGAAACGCGTTCGACGCAGACCGTCCGAGTGAAGAAGACCTGAGAAGAAGCCTGACGCGATGACGCAGGGAGAAGGGGGAGCCGCCGCGATGCCGACCTGCCCGAACGGCCACCAGTCCGCCTCCGACGACTGGTGCGAGGTCTGCGGCCACCGGATGGCCGCCCCCGCGGGCGCCTCCGCGGCACCCTCCCACGGCTACGGCTACCCGCCCACCGGCGGAGAGCCGACCGCGCAGGCCGAGCTGTGCCCGCGGTGCCGGACCCCGCGCGAGGCGATGGCCCCCTTCTGCGAGGAGTGCCGGTACAACTTCCTCACCCGCACGGCGACCCCGTACGCGGCGGAGGCCGGTCCGGGCACATTGGGCACCCCGCCGTCCCCGCCCCTGCCGCCGGTTCCGCCCCTGCCGGTGTACTCCCAGGACCACTTCGACTACCAGGGCTCCCGCCCGTCGCGGGTCAACCGCCCGGCGGAGCCGCTCCAGGGCGAGGACGACTGGCTGCTCCAGCCGCCCGCGCCGGAACGGCCCGCGCAGCCGCAGCCGGTGGAGCGGGAGCACCCGCAGCCCGCCCCGCAGCCGGAGTACCAGCAGCCCGAGTACCAGCCGGCCGAGTACCAGCAGCCGCAGTCGGCGCAGCCGTCGCAGCAGGAGCCCGTCCCCGATCTGAACGGCGGCGCCTCCTGGTCGGCGACGATCGGCCCCGACCGTTCGTACTTCACGGCGATGATGCGGCGCAGCGGTCCCGAGGCCGCCGCCCTCAACCTTCCCGCGTACTCCCCGGAGCTGCACCTTCCGCTCTCGGGGGGCCAGATCACCATCGGCCGGCGCCGCGCCTCCACGGGAGAGTCCCCGGATATCGACCTGTCGGTGCCGCCGGAGGACCCGGGCGTCTCCCACCAGCACGCCGTGCTCGTCCAGCAGCCGGACCTGACCTGGGCCGTGGTCGACCAGAACTCCACCAACGGCACCACCATCAACGGCGGCGAGGAGCCCATCCAGCCGTACGTCCCGGTGCCCCTCGCCGACGGCGACCGCGTCCACGTCGGCGCCTGGACCACCATCACCGTCCGCCGCGGCTGAGGACCCTTCCGCTCAGGTCTCCTCCCCCAGGGGCCACACGTAGGGCCCCTGGGGATCGTCGAGCCAGGCCCACTGCCCCTCCGGGGTGACGGTGACGCCGAACCGCTCGCGCGCCGGGCGGCCCTCGCCGCGCCACAGGTCGAGCGCCTCGCGGGGGTGGAGCACGCCCGCCGTCAGGATCAGCAGGAACTGGAAGCGCTCGTTCTCCACCAGTTCGTACGGGATCCCGTGCAGCGGCCCGGTCGCCCCCGGGGGTCCCGGCGCGGCCGTGGCACCGCGCAGCGGGACGAAGTACGCGGAGGTGTGCAGGAAGCGGCCCTCCGCGAAGGCGGCGTCCCGGACGGTGAGCGCGATCAGCCCGGTCGACAGCGGGGCCAGGATCCGCGCCCCCGGCCGGCACTGGCCGAGCCAGGCGGGCGGGATCAGCGGCAGGGTGCAGGTCACCAGGATCCGGTCGAAGGGCGCCCGGGCGGGACAGCCGCGCGCCCCGTCCCCGGTGACGACGGCGGGCCGGTAGCCGAGCAGCGCCAGGTGGGAGCGTGCCGACTCGGTGATCTCCTCGTCCAGGTCCACCGTGGTGACGTGCCCGTCGCCGAGCCGGTGGCAGAGCAGGGCCGCGTTGTAGCCGGTCCCGGTGCCGATCTCCAGCACGTCGTGCCCGTCGCGCACCTCCAGCGCGTGCAGCATCTTCGCCATCAGGGAGGGCTGGCTGCTGGAGGAGACCAGCTCGCCGTCGCGCAGCCTCGTCGCCAGTGGGGCGTCGGTGTACACCCCGCGCAGCCAGCGGGCCCGGCGCTCGGGGTCCGGGTCCTCGGCCCACAGCCGCTCGTGCCCGGCGCCACGGCCGGTCCAGAAGTACGGCACGAACAGGTGCCGGGGCACGGCGTCGAACGCCGCCCGCCAGGCCGGGTCCTCCAGCACACCGGCGGCTGTGAGTTCCCGTACCTGGGCGGCGTGCGCGACCGCGCGCAGGTCCCTTTCCCCGGCCCTCGCCGTGTTCATGTCTCCACTGTGCTGCGGACGGGCCCCGGAGGCGACCTCTCGGCGGGGGCCGTCGCCGGTGGTCCTGGGACCGGCGTCCTCCGTCCGGGCGTCTGAGACGATGGTCGGGTGAATGACGATCCGCAGAGCACGGTGCAGGAGACGACCTTCTACGAGCAGGTCGGCGGCGAGGAGACCTTCCGCCGTCTGGTCCACCGCTTCTACCAGGGGGTCGCGGGAGATCCGCTGCTGCGCCCGATGTACCCGGAGGAGGACCTCGGGCCCGCCGAGGAGCGGTTCGCGCTGTTCCTGATGCAGTACTGGGGCGGCCCGACGACGTACAGCCGCGACCGGGGGCACCCGCGGCTGCGCATGCGGCACGCGCCGTTCCAGGTGGACGCGGCCGCGCACGACGCGTGGCTGGGCCACATGCGCGTGGCGGTGGACGAGCTGGGCCTGGCGCCTGAGCACGAGGCGCAGCTGTGGCGGTACCTGACCTACGCGGCCGCCTCGATGATCAACACCCCCGGGTAGTACCGCGCGGCGCTAGACCGGCCGTACTTGGAGGGTGCCCAGCCCTCCGGTGCCGCCGGGGCGGCGGGTGGCGACGGATCCGTACGGGGTGCTGAGCCGGAGCCAGCCGCCGGAGGCGAACAGGGCCACCGGGGCGGGACCGGCCGCGGCGGGGACGCCGGCGGGCACGGTGGTGCGTACCGGGCGCAGGAAGCCCAGCGACTGGGCGGCGTGCACGGCGCGCAGCGGCAGTTCGGTGTCGCCCAGGGTCCGCGACCAGATCTCGCGGCCGATGCGGTCCCGCTCGGAGCGGGTCCGGTGCTGCGGGGGCAGGGCCTCGTCGCGCGCCCGGAACTCGGCGACGGCGGCGGCGACGGCGGCTCGTACCGCTTCGGGGCCTGGCAGGCCGGGGACCGGCTGCCAGCCGCCGCGGGGCGGCAGGACCCCCGCCCAGGGCGGGCCGGTGACGGCGCCGGGGACGGTGACGGCGGCTCCGTCCTCGTCCACGGCCTCCAGCAGCTCGCCCGCCGAGACGGTGATGTCCAGCGGGGTCGCGAGGGGCTCGGCGAGGCGTGCGGTGCGGATGGCCAGGACCTCGAAGGAGGGCGGCCGTCCGAAGACGGCGAGCGCGCCGCCGCCCGCCCGCGCCTGCAGGCGGACCGCGGCGGCGCGGTCGTAGTGCACCAGCCGGCCCAGGAAGGCGGCGAGGTCCGCCGCCTCCCCGGAGTCGGCGAGGCGCAGCTGTCCGTTCATGCCGCGAGGCGCCCTTCGGCGGCCGCCGGGGCGTTCTCGGGCGTGTCGAGGTACTGCTCGAGGAAGTGCCGCTCCTCGGCCGTGATGCGGCGGGGCCGCCCCTCGGCGAGGTTGTAGGGCACGACCACCGTCTCGGCACGGACGTAGACGGTCTCCGGGCTGTCCTCGGTCGCCTCGTCCTTGACCTCGTAGCGGATGGTCAGGGAGGCGGCGCCGATCCGGGTCACCCAGGACTCGATCAGCACCGGCTCGTGCCGGTGCACGAGGGGCAGCTTGTAGTCGATCTCGTGACGGGCCACGACGGAGCCGCCCGTGAAGGAGTCGCTGCCTTCCCCCGGCGCCAGGCGGAACATGAAGTCGATGCGCGCCTCCTCCAGGTAGCGGAGGAAGACGACGTTGTTGACGTGCCCGAAGGCATCCATGTCCGCCCAGCGGAGGGGGCACCGGTAGTGGTGTCTGGCCATGGCTGCGGCCTAGCCCCGGGTGAGCTTCTTGTAGGTGGCGCGGTGCGGACGGGTGGCGTCCGGGCCGAGCCGCTCGACCTTGTTCTTCTCGTAGGACTCGAAGTTGCCCTCGAACCAGAACCACTTCGACTCGCCCTCGTAGGCGAGGATGTGCGTCGCGACCCGGTCCAGGAACCAGCGGTCATGGGAGACGACCACGGCCGCACCCGGGAACTCCAGCAGCGCGTTCTCGAGCGAGCCGAGGGTCTCGACGTCGAGGTCGTTGGTGGGCTCGTCGAGGAGCAGCAGGTTGCCGCCCTGCTTGAGGGTGAGCGCGAGGTTCAGGCGGTTGCGCTCACCGCCGGAGAGCACGCCGGCGGCCTTCTGCTGGTCCGGGCCCTTGAAGCCGAAGGCGCTGACGTACGCGCGGGACGGCATCTCGACGTTGCCGACGTTGATGTAGTCCAGCTCGTCCGACACGACCGCCCAGAGGGACTTCTTGGGGTCGATGTTGGCGCGGCCCTGGTCGACGTACGAGATCTTGACGGTCTCGCCGACCTTGATCTCGCCGGAGTCCGGGGCCTCCAGGCCCTGGATCATCTTGAAGAGCGTGGTCTTGCCGGCGCCGTTCGGGCCGATGATGCCGACGATGCCGTTGCGCGGCAGCGTGAAGGACAGGTCGTCGATGAGGACCTTGTCGCCGAACGCCTTCGAGAGGTTGTTGACCTCGACCACGATCGAGCCCAGGCGCGGGCCCGGCGGGATCTGGATCTCCTCGAAGTCGAGCTTGCGCATCTTGTCGGCCTCGGCCGCCATCTCCTCGTAGCGGGCGAGGCGGGCCTTGGACTTGGCCTGACGGCCCTTGGCGTTGGAGCGGACCCACTCCAGCTCTTCCTTGAGGCGCTTGGCGCGCTTCTCGTCCTTCTTGCCCTCGACCTTGAGGCGCTCGGCCTTCTTCTCCAGGTAGGTGGAGTAGTTGCCCTCGTAGGGGTGGGCGCGGCCGCGGTCGAGCTCGAGGATCCACTCGGCGACGTTGTCGAGGAAGTAGCGGTCGTGGGTGACGGCCACGACGGCGCCCTTGTACTGGGCCAGGTGCTGCTCCAGCCAGTTCACGGACTCGGCGTCGAGGTGGTTGGTGGGCTCGTCGAGGAGCAGCAGGTCGGGGGCCTCCAGCAGCAGCTTGCAGAGGGCCACGCGGCGCTTCTCACCACCGGAGAGGTTGGTGACGGGCCAGTCGCCGGGCGGGCAGCCCAGGGCGTCCATGGCCTGCTCCAGCTGGGCGTCCAGGTCCCACGCGTTGGCGTGGTCCAGGTCGTCCTGGAGCTTGCCCATCTCCTCCATGAGCTCGTCGGTGTAGTTCGTCGCCATTTCCTCGGCGATCGCGTTGAACCGGTTGAGCTTGCCCTTGATCTCCGCGACGCCGTCCTCGACGTTCTCGAGGACCGTCTTGGACTCGTCGAGCTTCGGCTCCTGCATGAGGATGCCGACGGAGTAGCCGGGCGACAGGAAGGCGTCGCCGTTGGACGGCTGCTCGATGCCCGCCATGATCTTCAGGACGGTGGACTTGCCGGCGCCGTTCGGGCCGACAACGCCGATCTTCGCCCCCGGCAGGAAGTTCAGGAAGACGTCGTCGAGGATCACCTTGTCACCGTGCGCCTTGCGCGTCTTGCGCATGGTGTAGATGTACTCAGCCAAGAGAAACCGTCCGGCAGATCGATGGTGGGCAGATACACCCCATACTGCCGTACGTCCATCCCCCGGGGGAAACCCGTCCGGGTCCCGCCGGGCAGCGGTGGGGGCCTGGCCTGGGCATGGTGACGCTGGGTACGGCTGGTATGACAGGTACGACCGACCGGCACAACCGGCACGACCGGTGTGACGGGTACGACCGGTGTGACGGGTGAGACGGGTACGACGCTCGGGGGAGTCCTTGTGGGCAATTGGCCGCTGCCGCTCGCGATAGCGCTCATCGGCATGACGGGCACGCTCTTCGCGCCGCTGCTGACGCAGCGGCTGGTGGGCCGGGTCCAGTCCGAGCAGTTCGAGCGGCAGGAACGGATGGCCGAGAGCCAGTGGCTGCGCGAACAGCGGGCGTCCGAGCTGGACGTCCGCCGTGCTTGCTACGTGGCGGCCACGACCGGGTACCGGCGCTACCGGATCGAGCTGATGAACTTCCTGTGGCTCGTCCACAAGGCGCAGGTCACGGCGGACGGCCGGGCGGCCCTCGAAGACGCGCGGCAGGCGATGCACCTGGCCTTCGCGGAGGCGCAGCTGGTCGGGTCCGAGGCGGTCGTGGCCGAGCTGGACGCCACGACCGAGCGGCTCTCCGAGGCCTTCTACCTGATCCTGCGGCTGGAGGAGGGCGACCCGGCACCGGACGGCTCCTTCCAGGAGGTCAAGGCGAACCTGCTGCGGCTCGGGGAGCGGTGGAAGGAGATGCGCGCCCTGATGCGGGCCGACCTCGGGACGGACGCCCGCCTTCAGCGGGGGCGGTAGACGACCAGGGCGTCCGTGAGGGACTCGAGCACGAGCGCGGCGGGGGCCTGGGCGTACTCGCCGTCGTAGGCGAGCGGGGTGCCGGGCGGGATGTCCTCCACGCGCAGGGTGCGCAGCCGGGTGGCCACGTGGACGGGGGACCGGCTGAGGGGGCCGGCGAAGGCGGCGGCCAGCAGGCGCGGGCCGGGACGGCCGCCGCCGTGGACGACACGCAGGTCGAGCACGCCCTCGCCGACGCCCGCCCGCCTTCGGGGGGCGGGGCCGGTGCCCTGGTAGGTGCCGTTGCCGGCGAAGAGGAGCCACGCGCTCCGGGGACGCCCGGCCAGGGTCAGCCGCACGGGCCGCTCGGCCCGCAGCACCCGCCAGGCGGCCAGCACCGCGGCCGGCCCGCCCCCGATCCGCGGCGCCCAGCGCAGCCGGTGCCGCAGCAGCTCGGGATAGGCCCCGATGCTGAAGTTGTTCAGGAAGTACCGGACCCCGTCCCCGCCCCCGGCGGAACCCGCCGCCCCGGGGGCGTGGCCGGAGGCCGTCGTGCCGGACTGGCCCGTCGGCGGGGTGGGGGACGGGGCCGGGGTGAAGCGGCCGACCGAGACGCGGACCGCCTGGCCGGCGGTGACGGCGCGGCAGGTGTCCTCCGGGCCGGCGAGGCCGAGGTCCAGCGCGAAGTGGTTCAGGGTGCCGCCGGGGAAGACCGCCAGCGGGATCCCGGCCCGCAGGGCGGCGGTCGCGGCGGCGTTGACCGTGCCGTCGCCGCCGCACACCCCGAGCACGGTGGCCCGGGAGGCGGCGTCCGCCAGCGCGGCCTCCAGCTCGTCCCCGGCGCACTCCACGACCTCCGCCTTCGGCAGCTTCGCCCGTACGACGTCGAGCACCTCGGACCGGGGCGTCCCCGACGAGGTGTTCGCCACGACCGTCAGCCCGGCCCCGTCCGGCAGTGCGGGCGCGCCTGCCTCCGGGCGCTCGTGGCCCGGAACGGTCCGCGCCTGCTCGGCTCCGCGCGCGATGCCGCGTACGACGAACCCCGCCACGACCCCGAGCGCCGCGCCCGCCAGCACGTCCGACGGGTAGTGCACGCCGGTGTAGACCCGGGAGAAGGCCACCGACGCGGCCACGGGGGCCACCGCGGCGCCCCAGCCGGGCGCCTCCAGGGCGAGGCCGGCGGTGAAGGCGGCGGCCGAAGCGGAGTGCCCGGACGGGAAGGAGGTCGTCCACGGCGGCACGGCCGGCTGCCGCACCAGGGGCACTCCCTCCAGCAGCGGCCGGGGCCGCCGCACGGACCACTTCCCGACGGTGTTGATGGTCGCCGAGGCCAGCGCCAGCGAAGCGGCAGCCGTCAGCGCCCCCTTGCGGGCCCGCGGCGAGCCGACGACGGTGATCGCCGCCGCGGTCGCGCCCCACAGCACCCCGTGGTTCGCGGCACGTCCCAGCGCGGGCAGCACCCGTTCGGCGCCAGGCCAGTGCCGCTGGGCCACGGCGTCGAACAGCCGCCGGTCCCAGGCCGCGAACGTGCCCCGCCAGGTCAGTTTCTGATCAGCCACGTCCCGCCTCTACCCCGGGTCGCCGGACGGAATCACCCCTCGCCTTCCTCCCCTTCCAGCGGCCGCTTGCGCAGCAGCAGGACGACCATGCCGCCCAGCACCACGAGTCCGACCGCGAGGGAGGCGATCACCGGCGTGGCCGCGGAGCTGCCGCTGGTCGCCAGCCGCTCCTCGTCCGGGGAGTCCGGCCCGGCCGAGGCCGGTTCGGCGGCCGTCGCCACCTCGGAGGTACCGGACAGCTGGCCCAGCGTCCCGACCGTGTCCGCCGGGACGGCAGGCGGCTGCGGCCAGACCGCCTTGGCGGTGGCGGCGGCCGCGGACTCGCTGGAGCCGGCCACGATCTGCGCCTCGGCCGGAATCCCGCTGGTGAAGACCCGCCCGACGGGCACCTTCGTGGAGCCGTGCACGGTCACGGAGGCCGTCCCGTCCGGGGTGCCGGCGGGCACCTCGAAGTACAGCCGGCTGCCGTTCGCCGCGGAGGCCACCGGCCGCCCCTCGGCGTCGACGACCCGCACCCCCATGGCGGTGGCGGCCGCGTCCGGGGTGACGGTCACGCTCTGCGCGCCCGTCCGGACGGTGACGGGGCCCAGCCGGGTGCCGACGGCGCCCGTCAGAGGCCCCGACACCTGGCCGGGGTCCAGTCCGAGCGAGGCGGGCGGCTCCGGCAGCCGGCCGGCCTCCCGTTGGAGGTAGTCGGCCAGCATCTCCGCCGCCGGGTCGGCCGCCTCCACCTGCGCACCGTCTGCCAGGCGCCAGATCGCCACCTGCGTCCCGGCCGCCGCGCTCTCGGCGGTCAGCGCCGCGGCCCCGGCCGCCTTCGCCAGTCCGGCCAGGTCGTTGTGCTGCGGGTAGGAGTGCTCCAGCACCCAGCGGATCCGGCCCGCCTCGGCGTTCCCGGCGAGGGGGCTGCCGCCCCAGCCGCTCTCCGTGTACCGGGCCTGCGGCTGCGCGTAGCCGGCGACGCCGACTCCGTACGTCTGGAGCATGCCGCCGCCGTCGACCCGCATCTCGTACAGCCCGGCCGGGATCTGCCGGACCGAGCCGTCCCCGGCGCGCAGGACCGCCTGCCCGTACGTCTTGAGGCCGTCGAGCACGGCGCTCGCGCCCCCGGCCCCCCGTCCGGCGGCGGCCGGGCCGGAGTCCGCCGCGGCGCGGGCGCCGGGTGCGGCGGTGAGGGCAGCGGCCAGCAGGGCCGCCGCCAGCGGCCGGCGCACCGAGCCCCGTACCCCACCCGCGGCGGCACCGGCGGCGGCCGCGGCGAGGCCGGCGGCGGCACCGGCTGGAAGCGGAACCTGCGGCCCGTCCGGTCCGGCCGCGGGTGGGACGGTGGGCGCGGAGGCCGGTTCGCCCGCCGGTGCGGTGGACACCGCGCGGGATTCGGAGGATGCGGAGGATGCGGGAACAGCAATCGACACAGTTCTCCCCTTCGGGCCGAAGACCAAGGTGCCCGTGAGTACCGGGGAATCCTAGCCGCCTCGAACACTCAGACCACCGCCGCCTTCTGAGGGGCCATCAGTGGGGTGTCCGTCCTGACGACCCTGCGGAAGGCCGCCGTTCCGCGGTTGAGGTCGTGTCCGACGGTGATCGCGTCGATGTCCGCCGAGAACCAGCGGACGCCCTCGCCGTCGGGCGGGTCTTCCCGGACCCGCAGACGTCCGTGGACCACCAGCGGTTCCCCCACGGAGACGGAACTGGCCAGATTGACCGCCAGCACCCGGCGCGCCCACACGGTGTAGAAGCTGGTGGGGGCGTCCGTCCAGGTCTCGGTGCGCCGGTCGAAGTACCGGGGCGTCACAGCGAAGCGGAATCTCGCGGACGGTCCGGTCACCGTCTCCTTGAAGTCGATCTGGGTCGCCACGTGCCCCACCAGCGTCACCAGGGTGTCGTTCATCCCGGCAGCCTCCCCCGCGTTCCGTACCCGTGCGGACCATCCGCACGAGGTACGACCATGCTGGCCGCAGGCGCCGCCCTCCCGCTCCGGCCTGTGGATTACTGACGGGTTGTGGACAACCTCGTCCCCCCTGCGGCGACCGTCGCGTACTGCTCGCGCACCTCGCGGTAGCGCAGCAACTCCGCCGCCACCGGTTCCAGCACCCGGGCCCGGCCGCAGCCGGCCGCCGCCTGCCGCAGCCGCCGCTCCGCGTCCTGGCCGTACCTGCGCGCCGGTCCCCGGGCGGCGATCGAGCAGGCCCACTCCACCAGGGGCCCGCCGACGATGCCCGCCACCATGAACAGCACGGGCGGCAGCAGCTTCGGCTCCAGGACCCCGACGATCTGACCGACCAGCCACAGTCCGCCGAAGATCTGCACCAGAGTCATGGCCGCCTGCGCCAGTACCGCCACCGGCCACCACGCGGGCCTCGGCGGCTTGGCGCCGGGTACCGCGACGGCCGCACCCAGGGTCACCGCCAGCTCGTCCAGCGCCTCCGGAAGCCGCTCGGCGCCGCGTACCGCGGTCTCCCGTACGGCCTGCGCCCAGGGGTCGGGCAGCCCGATGACCGCCTCGTCCGCGACGGTGCGTACCGCCTGTTCCACCCGCTGGCGGGCGGTCACCTCCTCCTCGGGGGGCACGGCGGCGGACGCGCCAGGGGTGCGGCCCTTCGCCGACATCATGGCCAGGGACGCGAGCGAGCGCGGGGCGCGCCTGCTCTCGTACCAGCGCCACAGCCGCAGCCAGGGCGTACCGCAGGCCTTGCCGGCGTTGCGCCGCCAGGCCCGCTCGGCGGCGAGACCGGCCGCGTACGCCCCGACCGCCTCGGCGAGCCGGTCCTCGAACTCGGCGCGCGCCGCCTCGCCGATCTCGGGCCCGGAGGGTCCGGAGTGCCCGTGCGCCACGTACAGCGGGCGCAGGCGTACGGCGGCCCGGTCGACGTCGGCGCAGATCCGCCTGGTCGCGGCGCCCCTCTCCTGGGTGAACTGTCCGAGGAGCTCGCGGAGTTCCCCGACCCCTTCACCCGTCAGGGCGGACAGTCCGAGCACGGTTGCCCCGGGCTCACCGTGCTCGCCGAGGGCGATCCCGTCGTCGTCCAGCAGCCGCCGCAGGTCGTCCAGGACCAGGTCGGCGGCTTCGCCGGGCAGCCGGTCCACCTGGTTCAGCACGACGAAGGTCACCTCGGCGTGCCCGGCCAGCGGCCGCAGGTACCGCTCGTGCAGGACGGCGTCCGCGTACTTCTCCGGGTCCACCACCCACACCACGGCGTCGACCAGCGCCAGCACCCGGTCGACGTGCTCCCGGTGCGCACCGACCGCCGAGTCCAGGTCGGGCAGGTCGACGAGGACGAGCCCGCGCAGCGCCCCGGCCTCGGAGGTCTCGCGGGGGCGGCGGCGCAGCCGCCCCGGGATCTCCAGCCGGTCGAGCAGGCCCGCGGCGCCGTCGGACCAGCTGCAGGCGATGGGCGCGGCGGTGGTCGGCCGGCGCAGTCCGGTTTCGGAGATCTGCACTCCGGCGAGTGAGTTGAAGAGCGTGGACTTGCCGCTTCCGGTGGCTCCGGCGATGGCGACGACCGTGTGCTGCGGGGACAGGCCCCGGCGCGCGGCCGCCTCGTCCAGCACCCGGCCGGCCTCGGCGAGGGTCTTGCCGTCGAGGCGGGTCCGGGACAGTCCGACCAGCTGGCGCAGGGCGTCGAGGCGCATCCGCAGGGCCTGGGCCTCGGGGCTGAGCGGAGGCGAGGGCGCCTTGCCGCCGTCGCTGCCGACGCCGGAGACGGCCCGTACGAGCGCCCCGTCCCCGTGGCCGTTGCCGTCCTCGTTCCCGTCCCCGTTCTCGTTCTCGTTCTCGTTCTCGTTCTCGTCGAGGTCGTTGGCGAGGAGCGCCGCGTCGAGGAGGGCGTCGTCGATGAGGGCGTCACCGGCCTGGGGACCGGAGCCGCGCGGACCACCCTTGCGGGAGTTCCGGTGGCGCGAGCGTGCGATGAACCCGTCGTCCCACCGGTCACCGGCGTGGTCGCGGTCGGTCACGGCGGTCACCGCGTCACCTCTCCTTCTGCAGTACGGACAGCGCGGCGATCAGCTCGGCCTGTGGTTCGGGGGTGACTTCGAGTGCCTGGAGGGGGGCGAGCCTGCGGTCCCGTTCGGCGCGCAGGACCTGGTCGAGGTGGTCTCCGACCAGTTCGCCGCCCCGGTCGCGCAGGCGTACGGCGGCCTGTACGCCGATCCGCTCGGCGAGCTTCTCCCCCGCCGGCCGGGCCCGTTTGCCGCCGAGGAGGGCGGCGACGAGGAGGGCGGCGACGCCGTCGGGGTCGGGCGCGGGCTGCTTGTCGAGCTTGGCGACCTCCTCCTCGGCGAGTTCCTCCAGCACGCGCCGCCAGCGGCGTACGGCCATGCCGATACGTTCCGCCGCCTCCCGGTCGGGGCCGGGCAGCGGCACCGCCCCGGAGGCCGGCTCGCGCCGCCAGACCTCGGCGATCCGCTCGTCGGCGGCGGCGACGGCGCACTGGAGCAGGGCGGCGAGGGATTCCGCGAGGGAGTCGAGGAGTTCGTCGGCACTGGTGTCGAGGGGGTAGCCGCGCCACCGGGTGAGGGCGTCACCGGCGAGCACGGCGCCCTTGTCGAGGCGGTTGCGGACCCGCTTGCCCTCCTGCCGGTACGCGTCCTCGACGGCCGTCGTCAGCCGGACGGCGGCGGCGTGCTGCGCGGCGACGGCGGAGGCCAGCTCCGGCATGCGGCGCTTGAGGGAGTCGAGCGCGCCGAGGGCGGTCCGGCCGACGGCGTACTGGCGGGCGGCGGGGTCCTGGACGTGATGGGTGAGCCAGGCCAGCAGCGGGGCGACGGCACTGGCCGGCAGCAGCCCGCCGCCGCCGGTCGACTCGGGCAGCTCGGGCACCGTGAACCGGGGCACGTCGCCGAGGCCGGCCCGGGTGAGCAGCGCCCCGTACTGGCGCGAGACCTCGGCGAGCACCTGGTGCGGGACCCGGTCGAGGACGGTGACCAGGGTGGCGTTGTACTGCTTGGCGGTGCGCAGCAGGTGCCAGGGGACGGCGTCGGCGTACCGCGAGGCGGTCGTGACCATGACCCAGACGTCGGCGGCGCAGATCAGCTCGGCGGCGAGGGTGCGGTTCTCGACGACGAGGGAGTCGATGTCGGGGGCGTCGAGTACGGCGAGGCCTCGCGGGAGGGTGGAGACGGTCTCGATCCGCAGCTCACGGGTCGAGGCGGGGTGCCCCGGGGCGCGCTGGGGCCTCTTCCTGGAGGCGGGGACCAGCTCCTCGTCCGGCTGGGGCGCCCAGACGCGCATGAGGTCGGGCAGGATCCGCATCCCGGCGAACCAGTGGTGGTCGTCCGGATGGCAGACGAGCACCGGCGTGCGGGTGGTGGGGCGCAGCACTCCGGCTTCGCTGACCTGCCGGCCGACGAGGGAGTTGACGAGGGTGGACTTACCGGCCCCGGTGGAACCGCCGATGACGGCGAGGAGCGGCGCCTCGGGCGACTTCAGCCGGGGGACGAGGTAGTCGTCGAGCTGCGCGAGCAGCTCGGCTCTGGTCTGGCGGGCGCGTGGGGCGCCGGGCAGGGGCAGCGGCAGACGCACGGACGCGACCCGGTCGCGCAGGGCGGACAGGGCATCGAGCAGCTGAGGCCGAACATCCAAGGTCACCACATGCGAAGAATGCCCAATTTGGGACCATTTTTGAAGCTTATACGCCCTCTGCGCGCCGACCGCGACTCCAGAGGGACATCATGGACACCGCGGACGAGTGGGACGCAGGCATAACGAGTGCACAACACCCAGGCCGACGCGGCGCAAAAGCGATGCGAGAATCGCACCTGCCTGCGATTATCGGGACCGCTTCACCGAACCTCCACAACGTGGCACGCGGGTGAAGCAACCGGGACAAGGCGACCGGAGCCCTATCCTTGACCCGGCACGGACCGCAGTCCCACCCCCACCAAGGGGCTCCTGGCCAACACGGTCACCTTCCGGCCCCCGTAGCTCAGTGGATAGAGCAGGCGCCTTCTAAGCGCTTGGCCGCAGGTTCGAGTCCTGCCGGGGGCACCACTCAAGCATCGCCACCCCGGCGATGCTTTCGCAGGTCGGACGGCGTGCATCTGACCATCCGGAGGGATCGGAACCCTTCCGCCCAACAGGACCGCAGACCGACAGACCGGCCGCCAATGCCGGCCCACTCGGCGACCGGGGCGGGCGGGATGCCGCCGCTGGGCCCCGGGGGCTCAGGCCGCGGCTTCGCCAGGGTCCTCGTCCTCGTCCTCGTCGTCCGAACCGCCGCCCCGCTCGTAACGCGGAACGGGGATGACGCGGCCGTCGCGAAGAGTCCTCGTATGGGCGCATACCCCATGCCTGACGGGGGACTTCCGTCGCCCGTCGGAGTCGTCCGAGTCGTCGGAGTCATCGGAGTCGTCAGGGTCGGAGACCGGCTCGGTGTCCTCCACGTCCCCGCCGTCCTGGCCGTCCTCGGCCGCGTTCCCTTCCAGGGCTTTCCTGACGACCACGGCAGCGACGACCAAGCCGGCGGCGCAGACCGCGATGATCTTTCCCTTGTGCTTCCCGCACAGGTTCTTCGCCCTCTGGGTGAAGGGGGTGTGCTCGCCGTCCTCGGGCGTGGAGTCATTCACCCGTACAGATCTATCGGACCCGTCCCTCACCTGTCAGGCGATCACGGGCGTACACCCCGCTGAAGCCCCCGCGGGAGCGGCCGCGTGGCTTGCCGCCGGCCACACCAGCGGCGGCCCGTCCAGACCGACCGTCCAGACCGCCCGTCCAGACCGCACCGACTACGTGTCGCGTCGACCGCTGGAACCCGCCGTCGTTGTCGGCGGACCGGCTCGTCCCAACCTCCCCTGCGGTGCGGCGTTGTCATCCTGTTGGCCCTCATCCTTCAGGAGCACCGCCTGACGAAGCCCCCGCACCCCGCCGCCTCGGCCGGCTCCGGCCGGCCTGGCCGCTGCTGCGCGCCGTGGCCGCGAGCGTGCTGACCAGCCTCACCGTCGCCGACCTGCCGCGGGCCTGGCACGAGCGGTTCGGCTTGCCCGGTTCCGTTTCGCCGCCGCACTGTCCTGGACGGTGCACCGCGGGATGCGGCAGGTCATGACCTGCCTGCCGGACCGCCTGCGCTACCGCGGCCACCCGACGGCGGCGACGGGCAGCGCTCCGCCTCACGGCGGCCCGCGGCGGCTCCGCGCTTGCCCCGGCCCCCGTACGGCCGACTCCCGCCCGGCGTGGCTGGAGTTTTTCCGGCAGTTGGACGGGGACGGGGACGGCCGGATCAGCGAGGAGGAGTTCGTCGCCGCGTTCACCGACTTCTTCACCGCCCGGGCGGACACCGCCGCGGGTGTGGCGCTGCTGGGCCGCGTGACTCAGGCAGCGCCTGCTCCATCCGGGCCGTCCCGCCCGACGGGGGTTCGTTCGGGCGGGACGGTGTCAGGGGCCTCGCCCGGCACCGGCGGGCGGTTGCCGGGCGGGTCGGGGGCCGTGGGGGGGTCAGGAGGCCAGGGCCGGGTCGGTCAGGGTCGGGTCGGTCAGGGTCGGGTCGGTCAGGGTCGGGTCGGTCGGGGCCGAGTCGGAGGGGGCGTCCTGGGGGGAGACGCCGAAGGCCTTGACCGCCTGGTAGTACGTCCAGGCGGTGCTGTCGCAGGAGCCCTTCTTGACGCCCGAGTACTGCGAGCAGACCCGCTTCAGGTCGGCGTAGAAGGCGTCGTCCAGCCGGGGCTTGTTGGCCGGGAACGTGCCGGCCGCCTTGTAGTTGCGGTAGCCGAAGTCGTGGCGGGCGCAGGCCGTCTGGAAGGGGAAGCCGAAGGGGTTGTCGGGGGACGAGGAGCAGTAGTCCGTCGACCAGTCGAAGGCGTACGCGGCCCAGCTGCCCTGGTTGGCGCGCGCCGCGACCCAGGCGTTGTAGCTGGAGACGCTCGTCTGCGTCCAGCCGCTCAGGATCTGCGGCTTGTCCGCCGGGACCGCCGAGGCCGGGGTGGCGAGGGCCAGCAGGCCGGCGGACGCGGCAGCGAGCAAGGGAACGAGACGGCGACGCATGTCAATCCTCCGGGTGGGGGCGGCGGGGCGAGCGGGCGACGGGGCCGCCCGGTCAACTCCCGGTGCGGCGCCGGGTTCCACCCTCGGAGCAGGCCATATCCGTGATCCCTACCGCCCCTATAACGCGATGCGGAGGCGTACGTGTCGGCGAGTGGTGCGTGGACCGTGCCCCATCGCGCCCCTCTCAGGTATGACTCCGTATCCGCCCTGCGGCAGATCCGAAATTGATACCGGGGAGGGACGCGCGAACGGGCCCCGGCGAGAACACTTATGGGTATGAACCGCCGTCCGCTCGTCATCGCCGCCGCCGTCGCGGGAGCCCTCGCCCTGGCCGCCTTCGCGCTGCCCAACCTGCCGCCCAACCCCGTCACCGACGCCCTGGAGAAGCAGGTCCTGCGGGAGAAGGGCAAGCGCTACGCCAGCGCCGCCGACGCCCCGAAGCGGGGCGACCGGGCGTTCGTCCTGCCCAGTTGGATACCGCGGGACGCCACCGACATACGGATCCGCGCGCGCGGCGACGGCGGCGCCCGGCTGATCCGGTTCACCCTCGGCAAGACACCGCTCGACGGCCCGCAGTGCGCGGCCGCGGCGCGGAAGAAGCCCGGCGGGCCCCGTCTGGACGCCCGTTGGTGGCCGGGCGACACCCGGGTCGAGGAGCGCCCGGAGTGCCGGGACCGCTACCAGTACCAGGTCTCGGTGCGCGGCCGGCAGGTCTACGCCTGGACCGACGGAACGCCCTCCCCGGGAGCGCGAATACCGGGCTCCAGCCCGAACGGCGCCCCCGCCGTCACCCCCGGCGGCATACCCGCGGGGTCCCCCGCCGGGTAGCGGGACGGCTCAGACCGCGTCCCGCGCGAGGGCGGCCGCCGTGGCCCGCGCGAAGCCCTCCGGGTTGTCGAGCATGATGTTGTGCCCGCTGTCCGGTACGGCCACGACGGCGACGCCGGCCGCCTCCAGGGCGTCGGCGCCGGCGAGCGGTCCGTCCTCCTCCGGGAAGAGGAAAACGCGCGGGATCCTCAGCTCCAGCAGCAGCTCCCGCATGGTGGGCGTGGTGCCCGCGGCCAGGTTCACGGCGCTGCGGTACAGGGCGGTACGGCCGGCCAGCCGCATGGTCGACCACCAGTGCGCACCGACCCGGTCGCGTACCTCCGCCCAGCCGCCGGCCAGGAACTCCTCCTCCGTATAGGAGGCGATACCGCTGCTGCCGGCCGTGGACCGGGCGGGCGGAAGCGGGTCCAGGTTGGCGTCGACCAGGACGAGGCGGGAGACCAGCCGGGGGTGCCGGGCGGCCAGCACGATGGCCACCGATCCGCCCATGCTGTGGGCGATCACTTCGGCACCCTCGACGCCGGCCACGGTAAGGGCCTGCGCCACCGCGTCGGCGTGCGCCTCCAGGGTGTACGCGAACGCCTCGGGCCGGTCGCTGTGGCCGTGCCCCAGCAGGTCGAGCAGCAGCGAGCGCCGCCCGGCCAGCAGCGGGTGCACGGCACTGGCGGCGAAGTAGGCCGGGGAGGTGGCGCCGAGCCCGTGCAGGTAGACGCGGGGGGCCTCCTCTCCGGGCAGTTCGACCCAGCGGATCCGGTCGCCTTCCGGCGTCACGACTGCATTGCGCACGGTGTGTTTCCCCCTGGAGTGGTGCTCGGCAAGTCCGGCACGAGGGTAACCGGGGCCCCAACTGCCTCGTCTAGGCTCGTCGGATGAGTCAGTACGTCAACCAGCTCGACGGCGCCGTACCCCTGACGGGACCACCCCCGGCGGGCTCCGCCGTGGCGGTGTGGGCCCTGGACACCACGCGTGAGGTGATCGGCGGTCACCGGGCGGACGGGGCGCGGGCGCTGCTCGACGCGGCCGAACGTGAGCGGGCGGAACGGCTGCTGCGCCCGGCCGACCGGCGCAGCTACCTGGCCTCGCACCTGGGGCTGCGGGTGCTGCTCGGCGGGTACCTCGGGCTGTCGCCGGAGAAGGTCGAACTGGTCCGCGAGGACTGCCCGGGCTGCGGGCAGCCGCACGGCCGTCCCGCCGTGGCCGGGGGTGGGTTGCACTTCTCCCTGTCCCACAGCGACGACCTGGCCTATTTCGCTTTCGCGGGGGTACCGGTGGGCGTCGACGTGGAGGGCCTGCCGACGGCGGGCGCGGTGGCCGATGTCCTGAGCAGCCTGCACCCGGTGGAGGCGGGTGAGATCAACGCGCTCCCGGAGGCGGAGCGGCAGGCGGCACTGGCCCGGGTGTGGGCCCGCAAGGAGGCCTGCCTCAAGGGCACGGGCATGGGGGTCGCCCTCGGCCTGGCGGAGCCCTACGTGGGTTCGGGCCCCGCCCCGGCCCCGGTCCCGGGCTGGACCCTGCACGACCTCCCCGCCCCGACCCCCTACGCCGCCGCCGTCGCCGTCCGCGCCGCCTGAGCGGAGGCACGCCGACCGGGCGGGGCGCGCAGCCCGGGCGGTGGCGCGCCGCCTGCACGGGAGCGTGTCCGCCTGGGCGGGCCGCTCAACTCGAGCGGGCCGCGCCACCCGGGCGGGGCCCGGCGAAGGGCCGGGCATTGGCCCCTTCGGTGGCGTGTCGGGGGGCCACTCGGCGCACCCTCCGCGCGGCGTCACCCGGGCTGGCCGAGCATCGGCCGCATGACCGCCATGACCGCGCTGCTCCCGGCCGCCGCCCTCCTGGCGGCGGCCGCCGTCCTGCCGCCGCACCCCGCCGCCACCGTCGGCGGTGGTGGTGAGGCCGGCGATGCCCCCACCTCGCCGTACGTCGTCACCCTGAAGGACACCACCTCCCGCGCCCCGACCCGCGCCCTGGCCGCCGAGGCGGCGCGGTCGGGGGACGAGGTGGGAGCGGTCTACGAAGCCGCCCTCAACGGTTTCGCGGTACGCACCACCGCCGCCCGCGCCGCCGTCCTCGCCGCCGATCCCCGGGTGGCGGCCGTGGAGCCGGACGCGCCGTTCCGGATCTCCGGTACGGCGTCCCCCCTCGAACCCCCGGCCGGCGTCCCCCATCCCCCGGCCGTGCCCGTCCCGGTCCCGGCGCCCCCGACCGCACCGGCCGTCGCCGAGCCCCTCCCCACCACCCCGGTCCCCGCCCCCGCCGACGCCCCCGCCGCGCAGACCCAGCGGCCCGCCCCCTGGGCACTGGACCGGATCGACCAGCGCGAGCTGCCGCTCGACGGTTCGTACACGTACTCCGGCGACAACGGCCGGGGCGTCACCGTCTACGTGCTCGACACCGGGATCAACACCCTCCACCAGGAGTTCGGCGGCCGCGCCCGCAACGGCTACAGCGGGATGCTCCCGGGGAGCTCCCAAGACTGCAACGGCCACGGCACGCACGTCGCCGCCACCGTCGGCGGGGCGACGTACGGGGTCGCGAAGGGCGTCTCCCTGGTCGGGGTGAAGGTCGCCGACTGCCGGGGCGACGGGAGCCTTTCGGTGATCCTGCGCGGCCTCGACTGGATGGTGAAGGACCACCTCCGCAACCCCGCCCGGGGGCCCGCCGTCGCCAACATGAGCATGGGCGGCAGCCGCAGCCACTCCATGGACGCGGCGGTCGTCCGCGCGGTGGCCTCCGGGATCACCTTCGCCGTGGCCGCCGGCAACGAGGCCAGGGACGCCTGCGCCGGTTCCCCGGCCGCCGTCCCGCAGGCGCTCACGGTCGGCGCGACCGACGGGGCGGACCGGCGCCCGCGCTTCTCCAACCACGGCCGCTGCGTGGACCTGTCGGCGCCGGGGCTGGCCGTCACCTCGGCCTGGAAGGGCTCCCCCACCGCCCTCGCACGGGCCTCGGGGACCTCCATGGCCGCCCCGCACGTCGCGGGTGCCGCCGCGCTGCTCCTGGCGAACGGCAGGGCCAGGACCCCCGAGGAAGTCGGCCGGATCCTCCTGCGCGACGCCGTCCCGGACAAGGTGACGAACCTGCCCGCCGGAACCCCGAACCTGCTCCTGCACCTCTCCGCGGAGCGCTGAGGGAAGGCCGGGGGAAGGCTGGAGGCAGGCCGAGGGAAGAACGCACCGGAGTCACCGGCCTGCCGCCACCCGGTGTCCCGTCCGACCCGGTCTGATGGGACATCAATGTCTGCGTGCTTCGGGCGAAAACGAGGCATTGACTTCTCGGCACGGCGACGCGTCAATGACGGCCATCCGCACCGGCTCGGCCTTCCCCGCACAGCGGGTGGGGGGGAAGGGTTCGTCATGACGAAGGAGTCGCGACCCTGTGAGTACGAGAACGCTCAGACGAAGAGTGCTGGCCGGGGCGGGCGCCCTGTCCCTGGCCCTGACGGGCGGCGTCGTGGCCCTGACGGGACCGGCGCAGGCCGCGACGAAGACCACTCCCGTGCCGGTGAAGTGCGTCGCCCCCGCTCCACAGCCGGGTGCCAACGGCAGCCAGGACTACACGGTCACGGTGCCGGACACCGCCAAGGCGGGCGAGACCGTACCGATCACCATCGACCCCGGCGAGACGCCGGTGATCCCGATGTTCACCATCGACACGGTCAACACCATCAAGGCGAAGCTGCTGGTCGGCGGGGTCGCGCAGACGGTCACCAGCCCGGCGACCCCCAGCCGTCAGGAAGCCGGCAAGAAGTCCGACCCGCCCGCGTTCAGCGGCACCGTCAAGATCCCTGACGGCACGGAGGGCACTGCGGTCCAGATCACCATCGACCAGGTGGTCACGGACGCCGACCTCGGCGGCACGGTCTACACGACGACCTGTACGCCGGACCCGCGCCCCAGCGCCCCGGTGGCCTCGATCGCCGTCGAGGCCCTGCCGAAGGACCCGGTCACCACCAGGCTGACGCCCAACAGCGGCAAGGCCGGCACCTCGGTCGTCGCCACCGGCGCCAACTTCCCGGCCGGCCCGGTCACCTGTTCCGCCCTGCTCGCCGGTGCGCCGACGGGTGACACCGGCACCGGGACGGCGGACGGGTCCGGGGCCGCCACCTGCACCGTCACCGTCACCAAGAAGGCCGACACGATCAAGATCGACGGCTCGGTCGCCCCGTTCAAGCCGTTCGTCTTCATCGAGGAACAGGCGGGCGTACAGAACCCGGTGGACATCGAGGTACTGCCCGGGCCGCTGGCACTCGGCCCGAAGGACGGCCAGCCGGCCGTCAGTTTCGGATCGGTGACCATCAACGGCAAAGCCCAGTCGGTGTTCGGCGCGTTCAACGCCGCGACCGTCCAGGACTTCCGCGGCGGCAGCCTCGGCTGGGACGTGACGGCGACCCGTACGCCGTTCCTGAACCAGGCGACGGGCCACTCGATGGCGAAGGCCCAGCTCGGCATCCAGCCGTCCTGCACGGTGACCAACCCGGACAGCCCGAGCACCTGCACGGCCGGCGCCCCGGGCGCGATCTCGGACACGCCGATGAAGGTCGCCTCCCAGGCGGCCGGCGGTGAGGAGCTGACCGGCGGCGAGTTCGCCGTGGGCGGCGCGGCGGTGATCCAGCTGCCGCCGTTCATGTTCGCCGACACCTACCGGTCGGTCGTGACCTTCTCCATCGCCTGACGGACGGCCCGACCCGGGTGGTGCGGCGCTCCGGCGCCGCACCACCCTCCCGCCTTCCCCCGCCTTCCCCCGCCTTCCCCCGCCGCGACACTGGAGATCCCGCCCATGCGCCTGCGCACCGTTCTCCGCTCCCTCCTCCCGGGCCTGTGCGGCGTGCTGGTGCTGCTGCTGCCCGCCGCCCCCGCGACGGCCGCGGACAACGGCACCTGGGGGGTCTTCCCGACACCGCCCGCCGGCGCGTCGGTGACCGACCGCGCGTACTTCTTCCACCAGGGCACGGCCGGCACCACGGTCCGCGACAGCGTGACCGTCCTGAACTCCTCCGACCGGGAGCTGACCTTCCGGGTCTTCGCCACCGACGCGGTGAACACCCCCTCGGGCGGCGCCTTCGCGCTGCTGCCCGTGCAGACGAAGCCCCGGGACGTCGGCGCCTGGGTGGCGCTGGCCCCCGAGGCCGCGGCCACCGTGACCGTCCCGCCCCGGGGCCGCAAGGACGTCCCCTTCACCGTCAAGGTCCCCGAGGACGCCGTGCCGGGTGACCACGTGGGCGGGATCGTCGCGCTGAACACGCAGGTCGAGGGGGTACGGGAGGAGGGCGGGGTGCAGGTCGGGGTCCAGCGGCAGGTGGGTGCCCGGCTGTACTTCCGGGTGCCCGGGCCGCTGACGCCGGGGCTGAGCGTGGAGGACGTACGCGTCACCCGGGGCGCCCCGCTGCTGCCGTGGGTCAAGGACGCCCGCGCCACCATCACGTACACGCTGGTGAACCGGGGCAACGTGGTCCTCGGGCCGACGGTGGCGGTGTCCGCCGAGGGCCTGTTCGGGCGCCGGCTGCTGGACCGGCCGGCCCGGGACCGGAAGGTCGTACTGCTGCCCGGCCAGCGGATCGAGCTCACCGAGCCCTGGCCGGATTCCCCCCAGTTGGACCGGGTGTCCGTCACGGTCCGGGCGGGCGCGTCCGGCTACCCCGACCTCGCCCCCGGGGCCGGTACGGACTTCCTCGCCGTCCCCTGGCCGGCGGCGGGCGCCGCCCTGCTGCTGGCGGGGGCGGCCGTCGCCCTCCCGGTGCTGCGCCGGCGCCGCCGCGCGGACGCGGAAGAAGCGGAGAGCGAACCGGACTTGGCGCGGGCCCGCTGACCGGCGAGGGTGTCCCCGGGGGTGACGGCATTCGGCCATCACCTGCGACGGGGAGGCAAGACGGATGGCACGAGAGCACAACGAGTCCGGTTCCGCCGCGCCCGCCGCCCGGCCGGTCGGGGGCGTGGGCCTGCTCACCCGGATCGAGCGGGCACTGGGCACCGGGACCGCCGCCTACCTGCCCGGGGACGGCTGGATACGGCTCACCCTCCCCCTCGACGACGGCGGCCCGGCGCCCGTCACGGTGGACGTGGTCGCGGACGCGGTGCGGGCCCCGCACGGGATCGTGTACCTGCTGCCCGGCGGTGGCCTGAACTTCGCGGCGGACTTCTTCACGCCGGGCGACGACAACCTGGCCCACCACCTGCGCCGCCAGGGCCTGCTGGTGGTCGGGGTGACGCCCCGGGAGGACGCCGCCCGCCCCGAGGAGGTCACCGCGGACTTCGGGCTCGCCGCGCACCGCCGGGACCTGGCGGGCGTGGTCGCCGCGCTGGACTCCGTACTGGGCCTCCCGTACGCGTACGCGGGCCACTCGGCGGGGGCCGCCCTGGCCCTGGACGCGGCCTCGCACGACCCCTCGGAGCGGCTGCGCCGGGTCCTGGCCCTGGACACGACCGGGCCGTACTCCGGAGCCCTGGCCGAGCGGGCGGCGCGGACCAAGGAGGCGTACGAGGAGCAGCTCGCGCGGGGTGTCCACGCGGCCGACCCGGGCCTGGCTGGGCTGGTCGCCCGGGCGGTGGCCGACCCCTCCGGCGACTCGGGGGCGCCCTGGCCGCCGGACCCGGCCCGGCGCTTCACGCACGCGGGCCTGGCCCACTTCGCCCTGGTCCGCACCGCCGCCCTCCCCGGCCCGGCGAACTGGATCTACCGGCAGGGCCACGCCGCGGGCGAGTACGCGTTCGGCGCCACCCCGGCCGAGGACCGCTTCACCCTGACCCGCACCCCGCTCGCCACCTGGCACGCGGCCACCTCGGCGCTCGGCAGCGGGCTGGTCCCGACGGCCCTGATGCGGGACCTGGCGGCGGTGTGGGCGGGCGACGGGAAGGCGTACGGGATCGCGTGGGAGCGGATCCGCTGCGAGGTGGTGTGGGTCAACTCCGAGCTGGGCCGGGGCGACGAGCCGCGCGGCGCGGAGCTGATCCGCGCGGCGGGCAACGCCCGGGTCCGCTTCGTCACGGTCCCCGGCTACGGCCACGGCGACGTGGTCTGGTCCGCCACGGCGTCCACGGACGTCTGGCCGCTCCTTGGGGACGCCCTTCAGCGGGACGGGGGGACGGCTCCCACGGGTGGCGCTCCGGGCGCACGGCGTTAGAACGGCGGGAAACCCCCGGCCGGTGAGGGTCGGCCGGGGGTTCCGTCGTGCGGGGTGGTGTCAGTGGTTGCGGGGGAAGCCCAGGTCGACGCCGGCCGGGGCGTCCGCCGGGTCGGGCCAGCGGGTGGTGACGACCTTGCCGCGCGTGTAGAAGTGGATGCCGTCGTTTCCGTAGATGTGGTGGTCGCCGAAGAGCGAGTCCTTCCAGCCTCCGAAGGAGTGGTAGCCCACCGGCACCGGGATCGGCACGTTCACGCCGACCATGCCCGCCTCGACCTCCAGCTGGAAGCGGCGGGCGGCGCCGCCGTCGCGGGTGAAGATCGCGGTGCCGTTGCCGAACGGCGAGGCGTTGATGAGGGCCAGGCCCTCCTCGTAGGTCTCGGTGCGCAGGACGCACAGCACCGGGCCGAAGATCTCGTCGCGGTAGGCGTCGGAGTCGGTCTTGACGTTGTCGAGGAGGGAGAGGCCGATCCAGTGGCCGTTCTCGTTGCCCTCGACCGTGTAACCGGTGCCGTCCAGGACCACGTCGGCGCCCTGGGCGGCGGCGCCCTTGACGTAGGAGGCGACCTTGTCGCGGTGGGCGGCGGTGATCAGCGGGCCCATCTCGGAGGTCGGGTCGTTGCCGGGGCCGATCTTGATCTTCTCGGCGCGCTCGCGGATCTTCTCGACGAGCTCGTCGGCGATGGAGCCGACCGCGACGACGGCGGAGATGGCCATGCAGCGTTCGCCCGCCGAGCCGTAGGCGGCGGAGACGGCCGCGTCGGCGGCGGCGTCCAGGTCGGCGTCGGGGAGCACCAGCATGTGGTTCTTGGCACCGCCCAGCGCCTGGACGCGCTTGCCGTTGGCGGCGGCGGTGGTGTGGATGTGGCGGGCGATCGGGGTGGAGCCGACGAAGGAGACGGCGGAGATGCCGGGGTGGGCGAGGAGGGCGTCGACGGCGGTCTTGTCGCCGTGGACGACGTTGAGGACGCCCGCGGGCAGGCCGGCCTCGGTCATCAGCTCGGCCAGCTTGTTGGAGGCCGACGGGTCCTTCTCGCTCGGCTTGAGGACGAAGGTGTTGCCGCAGGCGATGGCCAGCGGGAACATCCACATCGGGACCATGGCCGGGAAGTTGAACGGGGTGATGCCCGCGACGACGCCGAGCGGCTGGCGGATGGCGGAGACGTCCACCCGGTTGGACACGGAGGTGGACAGCTCGCCCTTGAGCTGCGTGGTGATCCCGCAGGCCAGCTCGACGATCTCCAGGCCGCGCGCGACCTCGCCCAGCGCGTCGGAGTGCACCTTGCCGTGCTCGGCGACGATCAGCTCGGCGATGGCGTCGCGGTTGGCGTCCAGCAGGGCGCGGTAGGCGAAGAGCACCTTGGTGCGGGCGGCCAGCGAGGACCGGCCCCACGACAGGAAGGCCTCCTGGGCGACCTTCACCGCGGCGTCGACCTCCTCGGCGGAGGCCAGCGCGACCCGCGTGGTGACCTCGCCGGTGGCCGGGTCGGTGACCGGGCCGTAGTTGCCCGACGCGCCCTCGACGGTCTTGCCACCGATCCAGTGGTTGACGGTCTTCATGGTGCTGCTCCTTCACAGATGGCGACGTCGCTGCGCGGCTTGCCGGTCGTACTCTTCACGGGCCTGGGCGGCCGGCGCACGGGTCGCGGTCTCGGCCACAGGAACATCCCACCACGCCTGTGCCGGGGGCGGGCCCGACACAGTGTCGGGTGTTCGGGTCTGTGCGTAGACACATGTGGGCCGGTCCGATTCGCGGGCCTCGGCGAGGGCTTTTCGCAGGTCACCGATGGTGCGGGTGCGGATCACGGCCATTCCGAGGGAGGCCGCGTTGGCCGCGAGGTCCACCGGCAGGGGCGGCCCGTCGTACGAACCGTCCTCCCCCCGGAAGCGGTACGCCGTGCCGAAGCCCTCGCCGCCGACCGCCCCGGACAGGCCGCCGATGGAGGCGTAGCCGTGGTTGTCGAGGATCACCACCTTGACCGGGATCCCCTCCTGGACGGCGGTGACGATCTCCGTCGGGTTCATCAGGTACGTCCCGTCGCCGACCAGCGCCCAGACCGGGCGGCCGGGGGCGGCCAGGGCGGTGCCGATCGCGGCGGGGATCTCGTAGCCCATGCAGGAGTAGCCGTACTCGACGTGGTACTGGTCGGCGGAGCGGGCCCGCCACAGCCGGTGCAGGTCGCCCGGGAGGGAGCCGGCGGCGTTGATCAGGATGTCGCTGTCGTCGACGAGCCCGTCGAGCAGTCCGAGGACCTGCGCCTGGGTGGGCCGGGCGTCCTCCCGCGGGGTGGCCCAGGCCCGGTCGACGCGGCGCTCCCAGTCGGCCTTCGCCGCCGTGTACGCCGCCTCGTACGGGGACTCGACCCGGTACCCGGAGACCGCCTCCCGGAGTTCGGTGAGGGTCTCGCGGGCGTCGCCGACCAGGGGGTGGGCGGCGAGTTTGTGGGCGTCGTAGGGGTCGAGGTTGAGGCCGATGAAGCGGACGGCCGGGTTCTGGAACAGTGTCGCGGAGGCGGTGGTGAAGTCGGTGAGCCGGGTCCCGGCGGCGATGACGAGGTCGGCGCCGCGGGCCAGTCCGTCGGCGGTGGCCGTCCCGGTGTGGCCGACGCCGCCCACGTCGGCGGGGTGGTCGTACGGGAGGACGCCCTTGCCCGCCTGGGTGGCGGCGACGGGGATCCCGGTGGCCTCCGCGAAGGCGGCGAGGGCGTCCCAGGCGGCGCTGTGCCGGATGCCGCCGCCGGCGATGAGCAGGGGGCGCGCGGAGCCCCGCACGAGTGCGGCGGCGTCGGCCAGCTCGCGGCGGTCGGGGCGGGGGCGGCGTACGGCCCACACCCGCTCGGCGAAGAACTCCTCGGGCCAGTCGTACGCCTGCGCCTGCACGTCCTGCGGGAGCGCGAGGGTGACGGCGCCGGTCCGCACGGGGTCGGTGAGCACCCGCATCGCCTGGAGGGCGGCCGGGACCAGGGCCTCGGGGCGGGTGATCCGGTCGAAGTACCGGGAGACGGGCCGCAGGGTGTCGTTGACGGAGACGTCGCCCGCGCAGGGGACCTCCAGCTGCTGGAGCACCGGATCGGCGGGCCGGGTCGCGAAGGTGTCCCCGGGCAGCAGGAGCACCGGGATCCGGTTGATCGTGGCGAGGGCGGCGCCGGTGACGAGGTTGGTGGCGCCGGGCCCGATGGAGGTGGTGACGGCGTGCGCGGAGAGCCGGCCGCTCTGGCGGGCGTAGCCGACGGCGGCGTGCACCATGGCCTGTTCGTTGCGCCCCTGGAGGAAGGGCATGGCGTCCGGGCCGCTCTCCAGCAGGGCCTGCCCGATTCCGGCGACGTTCCCGTGCCCGAAGATCCCCCAGGTGGCGGCGATCAGCCGGTGCCGGCGGCCGTCGCGCTCGGCGTACTGGACGCTCAGGAACCGTACGAGCGCCTGGGCGGTGGTGAGCCGGACGCTGCGCGGCGGCGCGGTCACGGGGCCTCCTCGGGACGGGATGCGGGACGGGACACGGGGTCGGACGCGGAACCGGACCCACGACCGGACCCGGGACCAGACCCACGACCGGACCCGGGACTCGGCTCCGCGCGCGACGGGAACGGCAGCCGGGGATCCACGTCCTGCCCCGCCCACTCCTCGCGGATCCAGGCGTGGTCGGGGTGGTCCCGGATCAGCCACTCCCGCTCCGCGCCCGGGCCGGCCATCACGTTCAGGTAGTACATGTCGTGGCCCGGCGCGGCGATCGAGGGCCCGTGCCAGCCGTCCGGGATGAGGACGGCGTCGCCGGTCCGCACCTCGGCGAGGACGTCGGTCTTCCCCGCGGGCGAGGGCGTCACGCGCTGGTAGCCGACGCCGGGGGTGTCGCCGTGCGGGGCGATCTCGAAGTAGTAGATCTCCTCCAGCCGGGACTCCTCGCCCGGGTGGTGCTCGTCGTGCTTGTGGGGCGGGTACGAGGACCAGTTGCCGCCGGGGGTGAGCACCTCGACGGCGATGAGCCGGTCGGCGGCGAAGGCACCCGCGGCGGCGAAGTTGTTGACCTGGCGCGAGCACCGGCCGGCGCCGCGCAGCTCGACGGGCACGTCCGCGGCGGGGCCGTACCGGGCCGGCAGCCGGTTCCCGCAGCGCGCGCCGACGAGCGCGAACCGCCCGCCCCGCGCCGAGGCGACCTCCGCGTGCCCGTCCCGGGGGAGGTACGCGAAGTCGGTGACTCCGGCGAACACCCCGGGCCGGCCGCGCAGCCGGAAGACCCGGACGGGCCGGGCCACTCCCGCACCCGCCCCGCCCTCCTCGCCGGCCGCGCCCTCATCGCAGCGGACTTCGCAGCCACCGGACAGCGGCAGCACGATCCATTCGGCGTCCCCGCACGCGTGCGCGTACGACTCCCCCGGCGCCAGCTCCAGCACCCGCAGCCGGGTGAACTCCATCTCCCGCTCACAGACCACCGGCACGGCCGAGCACCTCCTCCACCTCGCCGGGGAACGGCATCGCCGACGAACACGCCAGCCGCGAGGCCACGATCGCCCCGGCGGCGTTCGCGTACCGCAGCACCCGCTCCAGGTCCCAGCCGGCCAGCAGCCCGTGGCACAGCGCGCCCCCGAAGGCGTCCCCGGCGCCGAGCCCGTTCACCACCTCCACCTCCACCGGCGGCACCTCCACCGCCGTCCCGTCCCGGTGCACCGCGAGCACGCCCCGCGGTCCGCGTTTGACCACGGCCAGCTCCACGCCGGCGGCGAGCAGGGCCTCCGCGGCCGCGTACGGCTCCTCGTGCCCGGTCGCGACCCGGCACTCCTCGGCGTTGCCGACGGCCACCGTCGCCATCCCGAGGGCCCGCTCGTACCAGGGCTGCGGCGGGCCGTCCCACAGCATGGGCCTCCAGTCGAGGTCGAAGACGGTGGTCCCGGACTTCGAGCGGGCCTCCAGCGCGGCCAGGGTCGCGCCGCGGCTCGGCTCGGCGCTGAGCCCCGTGCCCGTCATCCAGAAGACCCGGGCCGCCCGCACCGCCTCCCGGTCGATCTCGTCCGGGAGGATCTCCAGGTCGGGCGCCTTCGGGAGCCGGTAGAAGTAGAGCGGGAAGTGGTCCGGCGGGAAGACCTCGCAGAAGGTGACGGGCGTCGGGTACGCCGCCACCTCGCCCGCCCACCGGTCGTCGACGCCGAACGCCCGCAGCTCGGCCCGCAGGTAGGCGCCGAAGGGGTCGGCCCCGGTCCGGGTGATGACGGCCGTGCGCCGGCCGAGCCGGGCGGCCGCGACGGCGACGTTCGCCGGCGAGCCGCCGAGGAACTTGCCGAAGGTGTCGGCCTCGGCGAGCGGTACACCGGTCTTGAGCGGGTAGAGATCCACCCCGATCCGCCCCATCGTGATCAGGTCGTAGGCCGCTTCCCCGGTCGGCCCCTCCACCGGTCCGTCCGCCGTGGTCACAGCGGGCTCTCCTCCCATTCGTCCTCCCTCGTCCCTCGAAGTCCCTCGAAGTCCCTCGCAGTCCCTCGGACCCCGCACCCTAAGGTGGCCGTCATGACCTCCTCCCCACCCGCGTTGACCCGTATCCGTATCGGTTCGGCTCCGGACTCCTGGGGTGTCTGGTTCCCGGAGGATCCCCTCCAGACCCCCTGGGAGCGGTTCCTCGACGAGGTCGCCGACGCCGGGTACGAGTGGATCGAGCTCGGCCCCTACGGCTACCTGCCCACCGATCCCTCCCGGCTCTCCGACGAGACGGCCAAGCGTGGCCTGCGGGTGTCCGCCGGCACGGTCTTCACCGGACTCCATCACGGCCCCGCCGTCTGGGAGGAGACCTGGGCGCACGTGTCGCGGATCGCCGCGCTGGCCCGGGACACGGGCGCGGAGCACCTCGTCGTCATCCCCTCCTTCTGGCGCGACGACAAGACGGGCGCCGTGCTGGAGGACCCGGTCCTCAGCGCGGCCCAATGGCGTGAACTGGCCTCCGGGACCGAGCGCCTGGGCCGGGAGGTACGGGAGCGGTACGGGCTGCGGATCGTGGTCCACCCACACGCGGACACGCACCTCGACACCCCGCGGAACGTGGCCCGGTTCCTGGACGCCACCGATCCGGCGCTGGTCTCCCTGTGCCTGGACACGGGGCACTACGCGTACTGCGGCGGGGACAGCGTCGAGGCGATCGAGGCGTTCGGCGAGCGGATCGGCTACCTCCACCTGAAGCAGGTGGACCCGCGGGTCCTCGCCGAAGTGCGGGCGCAGGGGACGCCGTTCGGCCCGGCCGTGGCGCGCGGGGTGATGTGCGAGCCGCCGTCCGGGGTGCCCGCGCTGGAGCCCGTACTGGCGGCGGCGCAGCGGCTCGGGGTGGACCTGTTCGCGATCGTGGAGCAGGACATGTACCCGTGTCCGCCGGAACGTCCGCTGCCGATCGCCCGGCGCACCCGCGCCTACCTGCGCTCGTGCGGCGCGCGCTGACCGGCCCGGCCATCCTGAGGAGAGACATGAGCACGCTCGGCATCGCCGTCATCGGCACCGGGAAGATGGGCACCGACCACGTCCGCCGGATCGGCGGCGCGGTCGGCGGGGCACGTGTGGTGGCCGTGGCCGATCCGGACGGGGACCGGGTCAAGGAGGTCGCGGCGACCCTGGAGGGGGCGGGCGCGTACACGGACCCGGCGGCGGCGATGGCGGCGCCGGGGGTGGACGCCGTACTGGTCGCCTCGCCCGGACCGGCCCACGAGGAAGCGATTCTGCACGCCCTGGAGCGGGAGTTGCCGGTGCTCTGCGAGAAGCCGCTGACCCCGGACCCGGAGGGGGCCCTGCGCGTGCTGGAGGCGGAGCGCCGGCTCGGCCGGCGTCTGGTGCAGGTGGGCTTCATGCGGCGCTTCGACGCGGAGTACGAGCGGCTCAAGGAGCTGCTGGACGCGGGCGGGATCGGCCGGCCGCTCTTCCTGCACTGCCGGCACCGCAACGCGGCCTCGCCGTCCTTCTTCACCAGCGACATGCTGATCAGCGACTCGGTGGTGCACGAGGTGGACGCGGCCCGCTGGCTGCTGGGCCAGGAGGTCACCGCGGTGACCGTGCTCTCCCCCGCGCCGTCCTCGGCGGCGCCGGAGGGGCTGCGCGACCCCCGGCTGGTGCTGCTGGAGACCTCGGGCGGGGCGGTCGTCGACGTGGAGATCTTCGTCAACTGCGGTTTCGGCTACCAGGTGCAGTGCGAGGCAGTCGGGGAATCCGGCAGCGCCCGGATCGGCGACGGGCACGCGATGGTCGTCCAGTCGGGCGGCCGCTGGGGCGGGGAGATCACCCAGGACTTCACCACCCGCTTCACCGACGCCTACGACCGCCAGCTGCGGCGCTGGGTCGCCGCGGCGGCGCGGGGGCGGGTGGCGGGACCCGACGCGTGGGACGGGTACGCGGCCGCCGCCGTGTCGGAGGCGGGGCTGGCGGCCGCGCGGGACGGCGTACGGACCGAGGTGCGGCTGGCCGAGCGGCCGCAGCTGTACGCGCGCTGAGCCCCGCCGTACACGCACTGCCGCTCCTCGTCACCGGCTGACTCCTGTGCCGCATACGTCACAGGAGTCGCCGCTGTGTCACGGATGTCCGTACTACGCGGGTTTTCCGTTACAGCCGGTCGACAGCCGCTCCCCCGCGCTCACCGAGCGTCGTTCTCCGGGCACAACCCCGAGTGATCGTCATGTCCACGCGCCGGCTCCCCCGACGGCCTCCCGGCCGGCCCCGCGCCGTGGACCAGGAGGTGGCGCGCATGAGCGACCGACAGCTGTGGTCCTACAAGGAGATCGCCGCCCATATCCGGGTCCAGCCCGACACCGTGCGCTCGTACCGGAAGCACGGGCTGCTGCCGGCCCCGGACCACGTGGAGGGCGGCAAGCCCTACTGGTACGCCGACACCATCCGGACCTGGGTGTCGCGCCGCCCCGGCAACCGGGGCCGCCGCGAGGAGTGATCCGGTGCCGCGGGAGCGGGGCGGCCCCCGGCGCCGCCCCGAGTGCGCCGTCCCGCACGCCGAGGGTGGTGATCGCCACCACCAGCGGCAGCCCGGTCGACGAGAACGGCCCCATCGCCTGGGCCGGCCCCAGCATCGCCACGAGCATCAGCACCACCAGGCGTAGAGCACCGCAGCGGCCATGATGAGGACGAGCGTCACAGAATGGGACATGTGCGTATTTACTTGTGTTCCTTCGGTCCCGGCCGCCCCACGGCGCCGCCCGCGGCCCGGCACCCCCCACGGCACCGCTCAACGGCGGGCGGATATTCGCTCAATACCCCCTAGGGGTATAAACTGAGGGAGAGAGACACCCCTTCGACGAGGAGAACGACATGACCGCCGAAACGGACACCCAGCACACCGTCGTGTACAAGGTCACCGGCATGACCTGCGGGCACTGCGAGGGCGCGGTGACCGCCGAGCTCACCGCCCTCCCCGGCGTGACCTCGGTCAAGGCCGTCGCCGCCACCGGTGAGGTGACCGTGACCTCCGCCGCCCCGCTCGCCGAGGCCGACGTACGCGCCGCCGTGGACGAGGCCGGGTACGAGCTCGCCGGCCAGGCCTGAGCCCCGCCGCCTCCCCGGCACCCCGCACCACCGCGGTACCGCCGGGCCGCACCGGCCGGCTCATACTGGACCGTACGGCCCGGCCCTCCCCCTGGAGCGGGAACATGAGCAGCAGCACCGTGCACGACCGGCCGGCGGCGGAAGCCCTCGCCTCCGAGGTCGAGCTGACGATCGGCGGGATGACCTGCGCCTCCTGCGCAGCCCGCATCGAGAAGAAGCTCAACCGGATGGACGGCGTCAGCGCCACGGTGAACTACGCCACCGAAAAGGCCCGGGTCTCCTACGGCGGCGCGGTCCAGGTGGCCGACCTGATCGCGACCGTGGTCAGGACGGGCTACACCGCCGAGGAGCCCCCGCCGCCCGCCCCGCCCCGGCCCGAGCCGGAATCCGGCGCCGGGGCCGGTGCGGGGACGGACGGGCGCGACCCCGAGCTCGACGCGCTCCGGCAGCGGCTGATGGTGTCCGCCGTCCTGGCCCTGCCGGTGGTCCTGCTCTCGATGGTCCCGGCCCTCCAGTTCGACAACTGGCAGTGGCTCGCGCTCACCCTGGCCTCGCCCGTCGTCGTCTGGGGCGGCCTGCCCTTCCACCGGGCCGCCTGGACCAACCTCCGGCACGGCGCGGCCACCATGGACACCCTGGTCTCGGTCGGGACGCTGGCCGCCTACGCCTGGTCCCTGTGGGCCCTGTTCTTCGGCCACGCCGGTTCGCCCGGGATGCGGCACGGCTTCGACCTGACCGTCTCCCGCACGGACGGCTCCTCCGCCCTCTACCTGGAGGTCGCGGCCGGCGTCGTGTCCTTCATCCTGCTCGGCCGCTACCTGGAGGCCCGGTCCAAGCGGAAGGCCGGCGCGGCCCTCAGGGCGCTGATGGAGCTCGGCGCCAAGGACGTGGCCGTGCTGCGCGACGGCCGGGAGGTGCGGATCCCGGTCGGCGCGCTCGCGGCCGGCGACCGGTTCGTGGTCCGCCCGGGGGAGAAGATCGCCACCGACGGCACGGTCGTCGAGGGCTCCTCCGCCGTGGACGCCTCCATGCTGACCGGCGAGTCCCTCCCGGTCGACGTCACCGCCGGGGACGCGGTCACCGGCGCCACCGTCAACGCCTCCGGCCGGCTCGTCGTCGAGGCCACCCGGGTCGGCGCGGACACCCAGCTCGCCCGGATGGCCCGGATGGTCGAGGAGGCCCAGAGCGGCAAGGCCGGGGTCCAGCGCCTCGCCGACCGGATCTCGGCCGTGTTCGCGCCCGTCGTCCTGCTGCTGGCGCTCGGCACCTGGGTCACCTGGCTGCTGGTCACCGACGACCACGCCGCCGCGTTCACCGCCGCCGTGGCCGTCCTGATCATCGCCTGTCCCTGCGCCCTGGGCCTGGCCACGCCGACCGCCCTGATGGTCGGCACGGGCCGGGGCGCACAGCTGGGCATCCTGATCAAGGGGCCCGAGGTGCTGGAGTCCACCCGGCGCGTGGACACGGTCGTGCTCGACAAGACCGGGACGGTCACCACCGGCCGGATGACCCTCGTCGGGGTGCACGCCGCCGAGGGCGTGGACGAGCGGGAGCTGCTGCGGCTCGCGGGCTCGCTGGAGCACGCCTCGGAGCATCCGGTCGCGCGGGCGATCGCCGCCGGGGCGGCCGGGGCGGCCGGGGAGCTGCCCGCGCCCACCTCCTTCGAGAACGTGGCCGGGCTCGGCGTGCGGGGCGTGGTCGAGGGGCGCGAGGTCCTGGTGGGACGGGAGCGGCTGCTCGCGGACCGGGCGGTCGCCCTGCCCGCCGCTCTCGCCGGGGCGAAGGCCGCCGCCGAGGCCGCGGGCGCCACCGCGGTCCTGGTCGCCTGGGACGGCACGGCCCGCGGTGTCCTGACCGTGGCCGACGCGGTCAAGTCGACCAGCGCCGAGGCCGTGAGCCGGCTGCGGGCGCTGGGCCTCGCCCCGGTCCTGCTGACCGGTGACAACAGGGCCGCGGCCGAGACGGTGGCCCGTGAGGTGGGCATCGCCGAGGTGATCGCCGAGGTGCTTCCGCAGGACAAGGTGGACGTGGTCCGCCGGCTCCAGGCCGAGGGCCGTACGGTCGCCATGGTGGGCGACGGGGTCAACGACGCGGCCGCCCTCGCCCAGGCCGACCTGGGCCTGGCCATGGGCACCGGCACCGACGCGGCCATCGAGGCCGGCGATCTGACCCTGGTACGGGGTGACCTGCGGGTGGCCGCGGACGCGATCCGGCTCTCCCGGCGGACCCTGGCCACCATCAAGGGGAACCTGTTCTGGGCCTTCGGCTACAACGTGGCGGCGCTGCCGCTGGCCGCCGCCGGCCTGCTCAACCCGATGATCGCGGGAGCCGCGATGGCCTTCTCGTCGGTCTTCGTCGTGACGAACAGCCTGCGCCTGCGCTCGTTCCGGTAGGGGCCCCGGGGCGGAATGCGGGGGGTCTCCTCCGCGTTCCCTCCACACATCCTTCACTGGAGACGCAGATCACAGTGATGCCGACGTAACCATCCGGGGTCGGCACGGGTCTAATGGGGCGATGCCGAAAACGTCTTGGGGGACGTTTCACGGAGGTCCTTGGGGGGACGTCCGGGCATCCGCCGGCCGGGACGCGTGCCCTCGGGAAGCTTGAGCGGCCCTCCCGACCCGAACGGGTCCCGGCACACACCGACGCCCCGGCGCGGGTCCCGTGGGGGGAATCCGCCGCCGGGGAAAGGGAAGCGCCCCGACCGTCGACCCGTGGGGGGATCGACGGCGGGGCGCTTTCCGTATGACCGGTGCCGCCGGGAAGGCCTCAGCGAGCCTCGACCGGGACGAAGTCGCGCAGGACCTCGCCGGTGTAGATCTGGCGCGGGCGGCCGATGCGGGAGCCGGGCTCCTTGATCATCTCGTGCCACTGGGCGATCCAGCCGGGAAGGCGGCCGAGCGCGAACAGCACGGTGAACATCTCGGTCGGGAAGCCCATGGCCCGGTAGATCAGACCGGTGTAGAAGTCCACGTTCGGGTAGAGGTTGCGGGCGACGAAGTACTCGTCGGCCAGCGCGTGCTCCTCCAGCTTGAGCGCGATGTCCAGCAGCTCGTCGCTCTTGCCGAGCGCCGAGAGGACGTCGTGCGCCGCCGCCTTGATGATCTTCGCCCGGGGGTCGAAGCTCTTGTAGACGCGGTGCCCGAAGCCCATCAGGCGGACGCCGTCCTCCTTGTTCTTCACCTTGCGGATGAAGGCGTCGACGTCGCCGCCGTCGTTCTTGATGCCTTCCAGCATCTCGAGGACGGACTGGTTGGCGCCACCGTGCAGCGGGCCCCACAGGGCCGAGATGCCGGCGGAGATCGAGGCGAACATGTTCGCCTGCGAGGAACCGACCAGGCGCACGGTGGAGGTGGAGCAGTTCTGCTCGTGGTCCGCGTGCAGGATCAGCAGCTTGTCGAGCGCGGAGACCACGACCGGGTCCAGGTCGTACTCCTGGGCCGGCACGGAGAAGGTCATGCGCAGGAAGTTCTCGACGTAGCCGAGGTCGTTGCGCGGGTAGACCACCGGGTGGCCGACCGACTTCTTGTAGGCGTACGCGGCGATCGTCGGCAGCTTGGCCAGCAGGCGGATCGTCGAGAGGTGGCGCTGCTTCTCGTCGAACGGGTTGTGGCTGTCCTGGTAGAACGTCGACAGCGCGCTGACCACGGACGACAGCATCGCCATCGGGTGGGCGTCGCGCGGGAAGCCGTCGTAGAACCGCTTGACGTCCTCGTGCAGCAGGGTGTGCTGGGTGATCTCGTTGCGGAAGGACGCGAGCTGGTCGACGGTCGGGAGCTCACCGTTGATCAGCAGGTAGGCGACCTCGATGAAGGTCGAGCGCTCCGCCAGCTGCTCGATCGGGTAGCCGCGGTAGCGCAGGATGCCCTGCTCACCGTCGAGGTAGGTGATGGCGGACTTGTACGCGGCGGTGTTGCCGTAGCCGCTGTCCAAGGTGACGAGCCCGGTCTGGGCCCTCAGCTTCGAGATGTCGAAGCCCTGGTCACCGACGGTGCTTTCGACCACCGGGTAGGTGTATTCACCGTCCGCGTACCGGAGTACTACAGAGTTGTCGCTCACGTCATCCCTCACCGACGTAGTGCCTCTTCTTCGAGGTGCCCTGACTGCCTCTACCTTCCCCCATTTGGCGCAGGAGAGTGCACTCGGGGTCGGCCTTTGGTCCGTCTGACGGCACTGAGTGCCTTCAACCTGTTCATCCTGCCCCCTCCCCACCGGTTGTCGGAACCCCAAATGATCGATCATCTAGGTGATGTTTCCCACCGAGACGCGCCCGGCGAGCCGGGAAGCGACCGCGGTGTACCTCCTGCCTGCGGAAACGGTACGCACGGCCTGCCCGAGGGCCTTGCGTGACCCGACCAGGACGACCAGTTTCTTCGCCCTGGTCACGGCCGTGTACAGCAGGTTCCGCTGGAGCATCATCCAAGCCCCCGTGGTGACCGGGATCACGACGGCCGGATATTCACTCCCCTGGGAGCGGTGGATGGTGACGGCGTACGCGTGCGCCAGCTCGTCCAGCTCGGCGAACTCGTACCCCACCTCCTCGTCCTCCTCTGTACGGACCGTCAAGCGCTGCTCGTCCACGTCCAGGGCGGTGACGACCCCGACCGTGCCGTTGAAGACGCCGTTGGCGCCCTTCTCGTAGTTGTTGCGGATCTGGGTCACCTTGTCGCCCACCCGGAAGACCCGGCCGCCGAACCGCTTCTCGGGCAGGTTCGGCCGGGCGGGTGTGATCGCCTGCTGGAGCAGGCCGTTCAGGTTCCCGGCGCCGGCCGGACCCCGGTGCATCGGGGCGAGCACCTGGACGTCGCGGCGCGGGTCCAGGCCGAACCGGGCCGGGATCCGGCGGGCGGCCACGTCCACGGCGAGGATCCCGGCCGCCTCCGTGTCCTCCTCCGGGAAGAGGAAGAAGTCCGGCAGGCCGTCGGTGATGGGCGGGACCCCGGTGTTGATGCGGTGCGCGTTGGTTACCACGCCCGACTGCTGGGCCTGGCGGAAGATCCGGGTCAGCCGGACGGCGGGCACCGGGCCGCCCTCGGCCAGCAGGTCCCGCAGCACCTCGCCGGCGCCCACCGAGGGGAGCTGGTCCACATCGCCGACCAGCAACAGGTGCGCGCCCGGTGCCACCGCCTTGACCAGCTTGTTCGCGAGCAGCAGGTCCAGCATGGAGGCCTCGTCGACCACGACGAGGTCGGCGTCCAGCGGGCGGTCCCGGTCGTACGCCGCGTCCCCGCCGGGCTTGAGCTCCAGCAGCCGGTGCACGGTGGAGGCGTCGGCCCCGGTCAGCTCGGACAGCCGCTTCGCCGCGCGGCCGGTGGGGGCGGCGAGCACCACCTTGGCCTTCTTGGCCCGGGCCAGCTCGACGATGGAGCGCACGGTGAAGGACTTCCCGCAGCCGGGGCCGCCGGTGAGCACGGCCACCCTGCGGGTGAGGGCCAGCTTGACCGCGTCCCGCTGCTCGGGGGCGAGACTGGCCCCGGTGCGCCCGGCGAGCCAGCCGAGGGCCTTGTCCCAGTCCACGTCACCGAAGCCGGGCATCCGGTCCTCCTCGGCGTTCAGCAGCCGGCGGACCTGGCCGACCAGCGACAGCTCCGCCCGGTGGAAGGGGACCAGGTACACCGCCGTGAGGGGGTCCGGGCCGCCCTGGGGGTCGGGCACGGATTCCCGTACGACCCCTTCCGGATCCGCGGCGAGCTCGGCGAGGCACTCGATGACCAGCCCCGTGTCGACCTGGAGCAGCTTGACCCCGTCGGCGATGAGCCGCTCCTCGGGGAGGAAGCAGTGCCCCTGGTCGGTGGACTGCGACAGGGCGTACTGGAGGCCGGCCTTGACCCGCTCGGGGCTGTCGTGCGGGATCCCGACGGCCTGGGCGATGCGGTCGGCGGTGAGGAAGCCGATGCCCCAGACGTCGGCGGCGAGCCGGTACGGCTGGTTCTTCACCACGGAGATGGAGGCGTCCCCGTACTTCTTGTAGATGCGCACCGCGATGGAGGTGGAGACGCCGACGCCCTGGAGGAAGACCATGACCTCCTTGATGGCCTTCTGTTCCTCCCAGGCCGCGCCGATGAGCTTGGTCCGCTTGGGGCCGAGGCCGGGGACCTCGATCAGCCGCTTCGGCTCGGCCTCGATGACGTCGAGGGTGTCGAGGCCGAAGTGCTCGACGATGCGGTCGGCGATGCGCGGGCCGATGCCCTTGATGAGGCCGGAGCCGAGGTAGCGGCGGATGCCCTGGATGGTGGCGGGCAGGATGGTCGAGTAGTTCTCGACGCTGAACTGCCGGCCGTACTGCGGGTGCGAGCCCCAGCGGCCCTCCATGCGCAGGGACTCGCCGGGCTGGGCGCCGAGGAGCGAGCCGACGACCGTCAGCAGGTCTGCGGCACCCCGGCCCGTGTCCACCCGGGCGACCGTATAACCGCTCTCCTCGTTGGCGTAGGTGATGCGCTCCAGCACCCCCTCGACCACCGCCAGTTGCACCGCCGCCCCGTTGTTCACCATGGCACGAAGCTACCGTCCGCCGCCGACAGCGCACTGGGCCTGTGGACGAACGAAAGGGGGTCCGGCCTCGCGGCCGGACCCCCTCACGGTTACCCCTCCCTCGTCGGACTTCCCGATCCCCCCGGATCCCCACCCGGAAGTCCCGACGCAACATACGACTCGCCACTCGGCCCGAGGGTTGCATCCGGAATCACAGCTTTACCTTTCCGTTACCTAGCGCCACGCGGACGACACTCCGAGGTGCTGACGAATCACCGCACAAGTAGCGTTTCCGGCATGAGCGAATCTTCCTTCCAGGACGACGTGATGCGTGAACTCGGCGACGACGGGCTGGGCGAGATCGCCGGCCTGCTCGGCACCGACACCGACGGCGCCCGCGAGACGGTCGCCCAGACCGTCGGGGCGATGACCGGGGGCCTCCAGGAGAAGGCCGACGCCGGGGACGACGAGGTCCGCCAGGCCCTGGCCGAGGCGTCCGGCCCGCCCGGGGGCTCCGGGGCGTCCGAGGCCCCCCTCCAGGGCGTGGCCACGCTCGGCGGCGGCCTCGGCGGGCTGCTCGGCGGCGGGATGATGGCCGGGGTGCTCGCCAAGGTCGGCAAGCCGGTGGCAGATGCCGTGGCGAAGAGGACCGGCATCCCCGCCCCGACCGTCATGCGGGTCGTCGAGATGCTGATCCCGGTCGTGATGGCCGTCTTCGCCAAGCGCATGGCCGCCGGCAAGGGCCCGGGCGGGGCTGCCGGCGGCGCGGGCGCGGGCGGCGCGCGGGGCGGCGGCCTGGGCGACCTGCTGGGCCAGATCCTGGGCGGCGGCAGGAAGTAGGCCGCCCGGCAGCGCGTACGGAGCGGTACGGGGACGGTTCCCCGTACCGCTCCCCCACGCCGGCGCCGCGCGGACCTCCCTCAGGGGGCGCAGCCGGCGGCCGCCGTGCGGGGGCCGCCCGCGGCGGCGGCGCCCGTACGGGTCCCCGCGCGCGCCGGGGCCAGCGAGGTCAGGCCGACGCCGCCGACCAGGAGCACCGCCGCCAGCCAGCGCGGCCCCGAGATCCCCTCGCCGAGCACCAGGGCGGCCGAGGACATCCCGAACACCGGCACCAGCAGGGAGAACGGCGCCACGGCGGACGCGGGGTAGCGGCGCAGCAGGTAGCCCCAGGCGCCGAAGCCGAACACGGTGGACACCCAGGCGACGTAGCCGATGACGGCCGCCCCCGACCAGTCCAGGGCGCGCAGCGCGGCCAGGTCCCGCCCGGGCCCCTCCAGCAGCAGCGAGAGCGCGAACAGCGGGACCACCGGGACGGTGCACACCCAGACCATGAAGTTCAGGGCGTCGGGCGGGGCGGCCCTGCGGGTGAGCACGTTGGACACGCCCCAGCAGGCGGCGGCCGCGACGACCAGGACGAAGCCGGTGACGGACCCGGAGAGGCCCCGGTCCACGGCGGCCACCGCGATCCCGGCCAGCGCCACGGCCATGCCCAGCAGCCGCACCCGGCCCGGGCGCTCGCGCAGGACGGCCGCCGCCAGCACCGCGGTGAAGACGGCCTGGATCTGGAGCACCAGGGACGACAGCCCGGCCGGCATCCCGGCGGCCATGCCGGTGAACAGCAGCCCGAACTTGGCGATCCCGAGGGCCGCGCCGACCCCGAGGACCCACTTCCAGGCGACCTTGGGCCGCCCGACGAAGAACACGGCGGGCAGTGCGGCGACGAGGAAGCGCAGGGCGGACAGGAGCAGCGGCGGGAAGTGGCCGAGGCCGATCTCGATGACGACGAAGTTGAACCCCCAGACGGCGGCGACGAGTACGGCGAGTGCGGTGTGAGCGGGACGCATGCTCCGAGGATCGGCGCCCCGGACCATGTAGCACCAGCGCTGATCACTACCGGGTTGGATGAAGCGCTGCTTACGATGGGCGGATGCTCGACCTCTCCCGGCTGCGCGCCCTGCACGCCGTCTCCGTCCACGGTTCGGTCGCGGGCGCGGCCGCCGCCCTCGGCTACACCCCCTCCGCGGTCTCGCAGCAGATCGCCAAGCTGGAGCGGGAGACCCGCACCACGCTGCTGGAGCGGCGCGGGCGCGGGGTCGCGCTCACCGAGGAGGCCCGGCACCTGGCCGACACCGCGCGGGAGCTGCTGGCGATCGTGGAGCGGGCCGAGACCACGCTGGAGGAGCGGCGCGGGCGGCCGAGCGGACTGCTGACGGTCGCCGCCTTCGCCTCGGCGGCGCGCGGACTGCTGCCGGGCGTACTGGCGGACCTGGCGGGCCGTCATCCGGCGCTGGACGTACGCCTGACGGAGGTCGACCCCCACCTCTCGGTGGACCTGGTGGCCCGGGGCATCACCGATCTGGCGGTGGCCCACGACTGGGACATCGCCCCGCTGCCCGCCCCCGAGGGCGTGGAGCAGGCGGTCATCGGCGACGACCGCTGCGATCTGGTGGTCCCGGCCGGGCACCCCTTCACCGCCCGGCGGGTGGTGCGGCGGGCGGACCTGGGGGGCCAGCGGTGGGTGTGCCAGCCGCCGGGGCGGGTCTGCCACGACTGGCTGGTGCGGACCGTGCGGGCGGCCGGGTTCGAGCCGGACATCGCGCACACGGCCGAGGAGAACCACACCATCGTCGCCCTGGTCGCGGCCGGCCTCGGGATCGCGGTGGTGCCCCGGCTGGGCACGGGCGCCCTGCCGCCGGGCGCGGTGGCCGTACCGCTGGAGCCCGGGCCCGTACGCAGGCTGTACGCCCTGTGGCGGACGGGGGCGGCCCGCCGGCCCGCGATCACCGAGGCCGTACGCACCCTCCAGGAGCACTGGAGGCCCTGAGGCGTGCCGCCGAAGGCCCCCTCGGCGCGCGACGCCCCGCCCCCGACGCCCGGCCCCCGGGCACGGCACGGCACTTACGGGCCATTCCCGAGTGTCCGTCAGCCCTGGCGCGTAGTACCGCAGTAGGGTCCGGGGGGTGCCGAACCACGCCTCCCGCCGGGCTCTGCTCGCCGCCGCCGCCATGGCCGCCGTCACGGCCGCCGGAGCCGCCGGAGCGGCTTCCACCGCCTCCACCGCCTCCACCGCCGCCTCCCGGATCCCGGATGACTCCCGCGCCCCCGCCGGGCCGCCGGGCCGCCGGCCGGGCCGGGACCGGCTGCGGACCCTGGTGTCCGGGCTGGGCCTGCCCGAGCTGGTGGGGCAGCTCTTCGTGTCCCGGGCCTACGGGCATTCGGCGACGGACCCCGACCCGGCGGACGCCGACCTGAACCTGCGGCACTTCGGGGTGCGCACCGCCGCCGAGCTGGTGGCCCGCTACCACCTGGGCGGGGTCGTGTACTTCGCGTGGGCCCACAACACCCGCTCCCCGCACCAGATCGCCGCCCTGTCCAACGGCCTCCAGCGGGCCGCCGCGGACTCGGGGGCGGGGATCCCGCTGGTGCTGTCGGTGGACCAGGAGCACGGGGCCGTCGCCCGGATCGGCCGGCCCGCGACCCTGATGCCCGGGGCGATGGCGCTGGGTGCGGCGGGCTCCGCCGAGGGGGCGCGCCGGGCGGCGCGGGTGGCCGGGACCGAGCTGGCGGCGCTCGGCATCCGGCAGGACTGGGCGCCGGTGGCCGACGTGAACGTGAACCCGGCCAACCCGGTGATCGGCGTGCGCTCCTTCGGCTCCGACCCGGACGCCGTCGCGGAGCTGGCCGCCGCACAGGTGCGCGGCTACCAGGGGGCGGGGGTGGCGGCCGCGGCGAAGCACTTCCCGGGCCACGGGGACACCGAGACGGACAGCCACGTCGGGCTGCCGGTGATGCGGCACACCCGCGCGCAGTGGGAGGAGCTGGACGCGCCGCCGTTCCGGGCGGCGGTGCGCGCGGGCGTGGACGTGATCATGACGGCGCACATCGTGTTCCCCGCGCTCGACCCCTCGGGGGACCCCGCGACCCTGTCGCGGCCCATCGTGACCGGCGTCCTGCGCGAACACCTCGGCTTCGGCGGGGTGGTGGTCACCGACGCCCTCGACATGGCCGGTGTCCGGCAGAAGTACGGGGACGACCGGGTGCCCGTACTGGCCCTGAAGGCGGGCTGCGACCAGCTGCTGAACGCGCCCGACCTGGGGCTGGCGTACCGCAGCGTGCTGGCGGCGGTGGAGTCGGGCGAGCTGACGCGCGGGCGGATCGAGGAGTCGGTGCTGCGGATCCTGGAGCTGAAGGCCCGCCGGGGCCTGTTCGAGGACCCGTACACCTCCGACGCGCGGGTGGACGAGGCGGTGGGGACGGCCGAGCACCTGGCGGCCGCCGACGCGGTCGCCGCCGGTACGACCACCCTGCTGGCCAATCCCCGCGGGCTGCTGCCCCTGGACGCGTCGGCCGGGCCGCGGCTGCTGGTGACCGGGACCGACCCGGCCTCCCCCTCGGGTACGACGGGTCCTCCGACGACGGTCCTGGCGCGGGAGCTGACCGCTCTGGGCTGCCGGGCCGGGGCGCTCCCGCCGGAGCGGGCGGTGGCGGCCGCCCCGGGGCACGCGGCGGTGCTGGTGTGCACGTACAACGTCCCGGAGGGGGAGAGCCCGCAGCGCACGCTGGTGACGGAGCTGGTGGCGACGGGCGTCCCGGTGGTGCTGGTGGCGGTCCGCAATCCGTACGATCCGGCGCGGCTGCCCGAGTGCGCGGCCGAGGTGGCCACGTACACGTGGACGGACGTGGAGCTGCGGGCGGCGGCCCGGGTGCTGACGGGAGCGAGCCGGCCCGTGGGCCGTCTCCCCGTTCCGGTGCCGGGCCGCTACCCGCTGGGCCACGGGCTGTCGTACCAGCCCGCGGCCCGCTGAGGCCCTTACCGGCGCAGCGACTCGCGGCGCAGGTCGCTCTGGTCGAGCTGCGGGTCCGGCGCGGCGAGCGGCGCCGCCTGGGGGGCCGCCTTCTCCGTGCTGAACACGTTCGCGGCCGGGGCCACTCCGGCCCACTGGAGGATCCGGGCGGTCGCGAGGGCCTTCTCGCCGTCCATGAGCTTGGACACGTTGGCCCCGTGGTTGGCGCCCGGCGCGGTCATCACGTGGCTGTCGCGCACCCCGTACCCGAGGCGGAAGGGTTCGGCGCCCCACGGGTCGTTCTGTCCGTACACGAACAGCATCTGGTGGGCGTTGTTGCGGACCCAGTTGTCGATGTCCGCCATGGCTCCCGGCTGGAAGGTCATCGGGATGTCGCGCGGTACGAAGTCGCGCGGCGGCTGGTAGCCGTACCGGCTCAGGTCCTTGAGGTGCGGCTGCTTGATGTCGGGCGAGCCGAGCTGCGTACCGGCCTGGTAGTAGTACGGCGTGTACGTCTCCAGGCCCTGGTCGGCGTAGGCCGAGAAGCCGGAGATCGAGTCGACCGTGTCCCAGATCTGCTGGTCGGTGGCGGTCTTCGCGTCGGGGATGGCCGCGCAGTCGGCGAGCAGGCTGTACTGCCAGAAGGCCCAGGTGTAGTCGAGCACGACGGCCTCGAAGGCCTTGTCGAGGCTGCCGACGGTGTTGAAGGTCCAGCCGTTCTCGGCGGCGGCGGCCTTGTACTTGGCCTCCAGCGGCTCGCGGCGGATCAGGGCCTCGCGCTGGACCGCGCTCAGTCTGTCGCGGCATTCCTTGGTGCCGACCTTGTTGAAGAACCGGTCGTAGGCCGAGTCCTCCTTGTTGACGACGTCGTTGGGCGCCACGTAGGCGACGATCCCGTCCATGTCACGTGGGTAGAAGCGCTCGTAGTACGTCGCCGTCATGCCGCCCTTGCTGGCGCCCGTGGCGAGCCAGTTCTTGGGGTAGAGCTTCTTGAAGGCGGTGAACAGGCGGTGCTGGTCGCTGGCGGCCTGCCAGATGTCCAGCTTCGACCAGTCCGCCGGGTCGGGGCGGGACGGGTTGAAGAATCGATACTCCATGGACAACTGGTTGCCGTCGACTATGGTCGTCGGCTCCGCGCGGCGCGGGTTGGTGTTGACGTTGTAGCCGGAGGTGAAGAAGACCGTGGGCCGGGAGACGTCCTTGTGCAGCAGGGTGACGCGCTGCTTGAAGGTGCCCTTCCCCGGCTGCCGGTGGTCGACCGGCTGCTCGTAGTTCAGCACGAAGAAGCGGTAGCCGGGGTACGGCTTCTCCTCGATCAGGCTCATGCCCGGGATCGCGAGGATCTGGTCCTTGATGTCCGCCGCGGAGCTCTGTCCGGCGGTGGCCTGCGCGGCCGCGGCCGGCTCTGCGGCGGTGGCCGTCTGAGCCGTGAAACCGGCCGTGCCGACGGTGCCGATCAGCACCGTGAGCGGCAGCAGCCGGCCAAGCGTCTTGCGCATGCACTCTCCCCATATTCGGTTCACTGGTGGTCGCCGTGAACCTAGCGGGGTCAACGTGCCCGTGAACAGTCCCAGTTGGGCCGCCGATTCAGCAGAGGATCCAGCCGGACTCCACCGATCCGGCCGCCACACTCCCCTTTACATACACACATCGGCTGATAGCTCCGACGGTGACGGGGCCCGCGTACCGGGTGAATTGCCCCGCATCGCCCACGGGCACCCCGCCACGCGGCTGAACGCTCACCTCCATGAAGCGGCGCTCCCCTGGGGCCAGGGCCACGTTCACCGCGCACACCTGGGTCCGGCTCTTGTACACGCGCACCTCGGCCCCGGGCAGCGGCAGCGTCCGGACCAGCTGCCCCGGACACCCGCCGGCGGCCGCCCGCGCCTCGGGCGCCGTCGCGAACACCCCGCCCACGGCCAGCCACAGCGCCGCCCCGAACACCCCGAGGGACACGGTCCGCTCCCGGCCGCGCCCCCTCTTCGCCCGCGTTCCCGCGCCCCGCACCATGCCGCGCCCCCCGATCAGTCGTACGTAACACGCACGCGCGTACGTAACGACGCCCCGGCCCACCGGAAGGTTGCACGGGGCACCCGGGTCGGCCGGGGCCGCCACGCGGGGCGGCCCGCCGGGCGCCGGGCGGCTCCTACCTCGTACGAGTGCATCCACAACTTCCCAGCGGCGGAACGGGATTGCACGATCGGACCGGACACTACGCTAGGCGACCGATCGACCGCTCATCGTAGCCGTGGAAGGCAATGACATGACGAACGACCTGCTCGACCGCAAGCTGGAACGTGCCTTCACGCACCTGGACGCCGACGGCAGCGGCGTGATCGACGAGCACGACATCATCGCGCTGGGCTCCCGGCTGCTGTCGGCCCTCGACGAGCCGGCGAACTCCCCGAAGGCGACCGCGGTGATGGGCGGGCTGGTCGACTTCTGGCAGGAGCTCTTCACCGAACTGGACATGGACCGGGACGGCAAGGTCACCCCCGAGGAGTACTCCCGGGGCATGACCCGCCTCTACAAGGACGGCGGCGAGGCCTACGACCGGTCCTTCCGGCCGATGGTGAAGGCGATCCTCACCGTCGTGGACACCAACGGCGACGGGCGGATCAGCCCCGAGGAGTTCCACAAGGCCCAGCTGGCCTTCGACACCCGGCTGGAGCCCGCCGACGCGGAGGCCCTGTTCGCGAAGATCGACAAGAACCACGACGGCTACCTGTCGGTGGACGAACTCCTCGACTCGGTACGCGAGTACTACACCGGTGACGACGAGGACGCCCCGGGCAACCTGCTCTTCGGCGAGCTCTGATACCCGGGGCGCCCGCGGAGCCCGCTACGCGGCCGCGGCCGCCTCGTCCTCGCCGGCGAAGGTCCGCCACAGCACCGCGTACCGTCCGCCGCGGGCCAGCAGTTCGGCGTGGCTGCCGTCCTCGACGACCCGGCCCCGGTCCATCACCACCACCCGGTCGGCCCGGGCGGCGGTGGTCAGCCGGTGGGCCACCACGAGGGTGGTGCGCTTGCCCACGAGCCGCTCGGTGGCCCGGTTGACCTGCGCCTCGGTGGCCAGGTCCAGGGCCGCGGTGGCCTCGTCGAGCAGCAGCACGTCCGGGTCGACCAGCTCGGCGCGGGCCAGCGCGATCAGCTGGCGCTGGCCCGCGGAGAGGTTGCGGCCGCGCTCGGTGACGGCGTGCAGGTAGCCGCCTTCCAGGGTGGCGATCATGTCGTGCGCGCCGACCGCGCGGGCCGCGGCCTCCACCTCGGCGTCGCTCGCGCCGGGCCGGCCGTAGGCGATGGCGTCGCGGACCGTCCCCGGGAAGAGGTACGGCTCCTGGGGGACGACCCCCAGCCGGTGGCGGTACGCCGTCAGGTCCAGCTCCCGCAGGTCGGTGCCGTCGGCGGTGACCCGGCCGGAGGTCGGGTCGTAGAACCGGGCCACCATCTTGACCAGCGTGGACTTGCCCGCTCCGGTCTCGCCGACGAAGGCGACGGTCTGCCCGGCGGGTATCCGCAGGCTGATTCCGGCCAGGGCGTCGCCCTTCTCCCCGCGCTCCTCGGCGGTGCCGTACTGGAAGCGCACGTCCTCGAAGGCGATCTCGCCGCGCAGCGCCGTGACCTCGCGGGGCTCGGCCGGGCGCGGGGTGGTGGTGGGCTCGCGCAGCAGGTCCTGGATCCGGCCCAGGGAGACGGTGGCCTGCTGGTACCCGTCGAAGACCTGGGAGAGCTGCTGGACCGGTGCGAAGAACAGGTCGATGTAGAGCAGGTACGCCACCAGCGCGCCCGTCGTGAGGGTGCCCGCCTCGACCCGGCCCGCGCCGACGATCAGCACGGCCGCCGCCGCGCCCGAGGACAGCAGCTGCACGAAGGGGAAGTAGACGGAGATCAGCCACTGGCCGCGCACCCGGGCCTCCCGGTACGCGGCGCTGCGCTCGGCGAACCGCGCCCGGCCCGTGTCCTGGCGGCGGAAGGCCTGCACCAGCCGGAGCCCGGCCACGGACTCCTGGAGGTCGGCGTTGACCAGGCTGACCCGGTCGCGCGCCAGCTCGTAGGCGGCCACCGACTTGCGGCGGAACACGATCGTGCCGAGGACGAGCACGGGCAGGGTGGCGAAGACGATCAGCGCCAGCTCGGCGTCGAGGACCAGCAGGGCGATCAGGATGCCGAAGAAGGTGAGGACGGAGACGACGGCGGTGACGAGCCCGGTCTGCAGGAAGCTGGACAGGGAGTCGACGTCGGTGGTCATCCGGGTCATGATCTTGCCGGTGAGCTCGCGCTCGTAGTAGTCCAGGCCGAGGCGCTGGAGCTGGGCGAAGATCTTGACGCGCAGCGAGTAGAGCACGCGCTCGCCGGTGCGCCCGGTCATCCGGATCTCGGCGAACTGCGCGGCCCACTGCGCGGCCACCACGGCGAGGGCGAGCAGGGACGCGGCCCACACCGCCCCCAGGGCGGCCTTCTCCACGCCCTGGTCGATGCCGTGCCGGATCATGACGGGCAGCAGCAGCCCGGCGCTCGCGTCGAGGGCGACCAGGCCGAGGCTGACGGCGAGCGGGGCCCAGAAGCCGCCCAGCAGCCGGCGCAGGCCGTAGCTCTCCTCGGCGGACGAGGCCCGCGCCTCGTCCACCCGGGGTTCGTCGTCGGCGGGCGGCAGCGCGGCCACCTGCGCGAGCAGCTCGGGGGTGGCACCCGGCATTCCGGGGACCGCCGCGGCGCCGCCGTCCTTCTCCTCCCGCCGCCACAGCTCGGGGGTGACCCCGTCGGCCACGCGCCGCTTGGCGCTCACCGGCTCGGAATCGATCTCGGCCTCGAGCTCGATGTCCTTCTCCAGGTCCCGCTCGAACTCCGCCATGGACGGCGCGTCGGGGGTCCGCGGCGAGTGCGCCCCGAGGGCGTCGGGGTCGGTGAGCAGCCGCCGGTACAGCGCGGAGCGGCGCTCCAGCTCCTCGTGGGTGCCGATGTCGGCGAGCCGCCCGTGTTCGAGTACGGCGATCCGGTCGGCGAGCGCGAGGGTGGAGCGGCGGTGGGCGATCAGCAGGGTGGTGCGGCCCGCCATGACGGCCCGCAGCGCCTCGTGGATCTCGTGCTCGACGCGGGCGTCGACGGCGGAGGTGGCGTCGTCCAGCAGCAGCAGGCGGGGGTCGGTGAGGATGGCGCGGGCGAGCGCGACGCGCTGGCGCTGGCCGCCGGAGAGGGTCAGGCCCTGCTCGCCGACCTTGGTGTCGTAGCCGGCGGGGAGGGCCTCGATGAACCCTTCCGCCTGGGCGGCGCGGGCGGCGGCGCGGATCTCCTCCTCGCCGGCGTCGGGGCGCCCGTAGGCGATGTTCGCGCGGATGGTGTCGGAGAAGAGGAAGGAATCCTCCGGTACCAGTCCGATGGCGCCGCGCAAGGAGTCGTAGGTCAGCTCGCGCACGTCGTGGCCGCCGACGCGGACCGTGCCGTGGTCGGCGTCGTAGAAGCGCGGCAGGAGCAGGGAGACGGTGGACTTGCCGCTGCCGGAGGCACCCACGAGCGCGACGGTCTCGCCCTCGGCCAGGGCGAGGGAGAAGCCGTCGAGGACGGGACGCCCGGGCTCGTACCCGAAGCGGACGTCCTCGAACTCGACTGTGGCGGGCGCGTCGGCGGGGAGTTCCTCGGTCCCCTCGCGGATCTCGGGCTCGGTGTCGATGAGCTCGAAGACGCGCTCCACGCCGGCGCGGGCCTGCTGGCCGACGGTGAGCACCATGGCGAGCATGCGGACGGGGCCGACGAGCTGGGCGAGGTAGGTGGAGAAGGCCACGAAGGTGCCGAGGGTGACCTGTCCCCGGGTGGCCATCCAGCCGCCGAGGGCCAGCATGGCGACCTGCGCGAGGGCGGGGACGGCCTGGAGGGCGGGGGTGTAGCGGGAGTTCAGCCGGATGGCGCGCATCCGGCCGCCGAAGAGCCGGCGGCCGGCCTCGCGGAGCTTGCCGGTCTCCTGCTCCTCCTGCCCGAAGCCCTTGACGACCCGTACGCCGGTCACCGCGCCGTCGACGACGGAGGCGACGGCGGCGGCCTGGCCCTGGGCGTACCAGGTGGCGGGGAAGAGCTTCTTGCGGCTGCGCTTGGCGATGAACCAGAGGGCGGGGGCCATCAGCAGGGCGACGAGGGTCAGCAGCGGGGACAGCCACAGCATGATCCCCAGGGATATCCCGAAGAGGAGGAAGTTCCCTATGGTCATGGGCAGCATGAAGAGCAGCCCCTGGATCAGCTGGAGGTCGCTCGTGGCCCGGCCGACGACCTGTCCGGTGGACAGCTCGTCCTGCCGGCGCCCGTCGAGGCGGGCGATGGTGTCGTACATGTCGGTGCGCAGGTCGTGCTGCACGTCGAGGGCGAGGCGCCCGCCGTAGTACCTGCGTATGTAGGTCAGTGCGTAGACCAGCACGGCGGCGCCTATGAGCAGGCCGGCCCAAAGGCCCATGGGCTTGCTCTCGTCGCCGATGACGTCGTCGATGATGACCTTGGTGACCAGCGGCACCAGCGCCATGACGGCCATGCCGGCCAGCGAGGACCCGAGCGCGAGGAGCACGTTGGCCTTGTACCGCCAGGTGTAGGCGGCCAGCCGCCTGCCCCAGCTCCGCTGCTCTTCGGCCGCCTTCTCCCCGGCCTGCGTCTGCGCCGCCGTCACGTGGTGCCTCCCCGTCGGTCCTGTCCTGCCGCTCCCCCAACGCCCCCACCGGCGGATTTCATCCCACCGCAACGATCGCACCGGTGTGCGCGGGGGCGCTCGGGGGCTTCGTCCGTCCAGGGGGCGGCGCGGGGAACCGTCCCGCCACGGGGGCGCTCTAGCCGGGTGCGCACCGGTTGGCGGTGCTGTGGGCATCTTGGAAGGATTCGCCGGTTCATGGGTCTGACGAGTGGCACGCTCCTGGCGGGCGCCGTGCTGTGCACGGTGCTGGTGTTCACGGTGACGGTGTGGCGGTGGCCGCGGCTGGCGCGGGGCGGCGCGGGGCGGGTGGTGGGACGTGCCGGACTGCTGGTCCTGGTCCAGGTCTGCCTGTTCGCCTCGGTCGCGCTGGCGGCGAACCGCAGCTTCCTGATCTACGGCTCGTGGGAGGACCTGACCGCCGGGCCGCCCCGCCGGGAGGCCGTGCCCGGCGGGGCGGCGGTCCGGGTGCTGGGGCGGCAGGCGCCGGACGTGCCGGGCGGGCGCGATCCCCGGACGGGCGGGGTCATAGAGCACGTGACGCTGCACGGCGAGCGGTCGGGGGTGGCGGCCCAGGCGTACGTGTACCTGCCGCCGGAGTACTTCCAGAAGGGCGCCGAGCAGCGGAGGTTCCCTGCCGCCGTGGTCCTGACGGGCTACCCGGGCACGGCGGAGAACCTGCTGAAGGGGCTGCGGTACCCGAAGACGGCCTGGACGCAGGCCAAGCAGAAGAAGACGCAGCCGATGATCCTGGTGATGATGCGGCCCGTGGTGGACCCGGCCAACAGTCAGTGCGTGGACGTCCCCGGCGGCGGCCCGCGGAGCGAGACCTTCTTCGGTACGGACGTCCCCCGGACCGTCGCGAGCCACTACCGGGTCGGCACGGCCGCCCGGAACTGGGCGATCATCGGCGACTCGACGGGCGGCTACTGCGCCCTGAAGATGACCCTCCAGCATCCGGAGACCTATGCGGCCGGGGTCGGCCTCTCCGCGGACTACAAGCCGGAGATCGACTCGGACTCCGGGGACCTCTTCCACGGCGACAAGGACGAGGAGAAGCGGTCCGACCTGCTGTGGCACCTGGCGAACCGGCCGCAGCCGAACGCGTCCTTCCTGGTCACCACCTCACTGCGGGGCGAGGGCAACCTGCGGGCGACCCGGCAGTTCGTCCAGGCCGTGAAGGCCCCGGCCCACGTCTCCTCGATCACCCTCGAACGCGGCGGCCACAACTTCAACACCTGGAACCGGGAGATCCCCCCGGCTCTGGAATGGACCAGCGCCCGCCTCAGGGCCGACTGACGGCGCCGGCCGGGGCAGGTCCCCGGGCCGGCCCGCGCCGGCGCGGCTCAGACGTGGGTCGGGGCGAACGTCTTCAGGGTGACGGGGAGGACCAGGACCGAGGGGCCCGGGGTCTTCAGGGCCCGCGCCAGGTCTTCGCGGAGGGTGTCCGGGGTGGTGGTGGACGCCGGGACGCCGAAGGAGGCGGCCAGGGCGGTGAAGTCGGGCCGGGTCAGTTCCGTGGCGGTCGTACGGCCGTCGAAGGCGGCCGCCATGTACTCGCGCAGGATGCCGTAGCCGCCGTCGTCGACGATCAGCCAGGTGACGTCCAGCCCGTGTTCCCTGGCGGTGGCGAGCTCGGCGAGGGAGTACATCGCGCCGCCGTCGCCGGAGACCGCCAGGACCGGGGTGCCGGGCTCGGCGACGGCCGCGCCGAGCGCCGCCGGGAAGGCGTAGCCGAGGCCGCCCGCGCCCTGGGCGGAGTGCATGGTGTTCGGGTGCTTCGCGTCGAAGGCGGACCAGGCCCAGTAGGACAGGATCGTCATGTCCCAGAAGGACGGGGAGCGGGCCGGGAGGGCCTGCCGGATGGCGGTCAGGAGACCGCGTTCGAGGGCGACGTCCTGAGGGGCGAGGCGTTCCTCGACCGCGGCGAGGAGGGCGCGGACCCGTTCGGGGGCCTCCTCGTCCGGGCGGGGTTCCACCGTTTCCAGGAGGGCCTGGAGGGCGAGGCGGGCGTCGGCGTGGATGCCCAGTGCCGGGTGGTTGGACTCCAGCTTGCCGAGGTCCGCCTCGATCTGGACGACCCGGCCGGCGGGGAAGAACGTGTGGTAGTTCGAGGACAGCTCGCCGAGGCCGGAGCCGACCACCAGCAGGACGTCCGCGTCCTCCAGGAAGTCCGTCGTGTGGCGGTCCTCCAGCCAGGACCGGAGGGAGAGCGGGTGGGTCCAGGGGAAGGCGCCCTTGCCGCCGAAGGTGGTGACCACGGGGGCGTTCAGCCGCTCCGCGAGCTGCCTGAGCTTGCCGGCGGCGTCGGCGCGGATCACCCCGCCGCCCGCGATGATCACCGGGCGGGCGGCGTTCGACAGCCAGTGCGCGGCCAGCGCGGTGAGCTCCGGCCGCGGGGCCAGCTCGTGCGGGGTCGCGTCCATGCCGGTGACCTGCGGGATCAGCGTCTCCGCCCGCAGGACGTCCTCGGGGATCTCCACCCAGACCGGGCCGTGCGGGGCGGTCAGCGCGGACTCCCAGGCCCCGGCGATCACGGAGGGGATCTGGGACGGGGTGCGGGCGGTGTGGACCGACTTCACCACGTCGCGGAAGGAGGCCGACTGGTCCCGCAGCTCGTGCAGGTGGCCCCGGCGGCCCCCGCCCAGGCCGGCGGTGGGGACCTGTGAGGAGATCGCGAGGACCGGCGCGGAGGCGGCCGCCGCCTCCGCGAGGGCCGGCAGGGACATCAGCGCGCCGGGCCCGGTGGACAGCAGCAGCGGCACCGCCTCGCCCGTGAGCCGGCCGTACGCGTCGGCGGCGAAGCCCGCGTTGTTCTCCGTGCGCAGGGCGACCAGGCGCAGGTCGGAGCGGCCGACCGCGTCGAAGAGGCCCAGCGCGTGCTGGCCCGGCAGGCCGAAGACGGTGGTCGCGCCGAGGCCGCGCAGCGTCTCCACGACCAGGTCCCCGCCCGTGCGGCCCGGCGGCGGGGCCAGGGCGGCCGCCGTCTGGGCCTCGGTGGGACGGAGTACCAGGTCGTGGTCGTGCGTCACGCGCGTACGTGCCCTTCGTGCTGCGGTCGTTCCGCTCCCGGCGCCGCCGGGCCGGGCTGGTCAGCCCTGGCGGGAGGCGGCGATCTGACGGCTCATGATCGTGGTCAGCTCGTACGCGGTGTGCGAGGCCGCGACCGAGGTGATCTCCGCGTGATCGTACGCCGGGGCGACCTCGACGACGTCGGCCGAAACCAGGTTGCAGGACGACAGGCCGCGGATGATCTCCAGCAGCTCGCGGGAGGTCATGCCGCCGGCCTCCGGCGTGCCGGTGCCGGGCGCGTGGGCCGGGTCGAGCACGTCGATGTCGATGGAGATGTACAGCGGGCGGTCGCCGATGCGCTGGCGCAGCTGGTCGGCGACCTCGTCGGCGCCGCGGCGGTAGACGTCCGCCGAGGTCACGATGCCGAAGCCCATCTTGGCGTCGTCGTCGAGGTCCTGCTTGCCGTACAGCGGGCCGCGGGTGCCGACGTGGGAGAGCGCCTCGGTGTCGAGGATGCCCTCCTCGACGGCGCGGCGGAACGGGGTGCCGTGGGTGTACTCGGCGCCGAAGTAGGTGTCCCAGGTGTCCAGGTGGGCGTCAAAGTGCAGCAGCGCGACCGGGCCGTGCTTCTTCGCGACGGAACGCAGCAGCGGCAGGGCGATGGTGTGGTCGCCGCCGAGGGTCATCAGGCGCGAGCCGTTGCCGAGGAGCTCGTCGGCGGCGGCCTCGACCGTCTCGACGGCCTCGTTGATGTTGAAGGGGTTCACCGCGATGTCACCGGCGTCCGCGACCTGCGCGAGGGCGAAGGGGGAGGCGTCCTGGGCCGGGTTGTACGGGCGCAGCAGACGGGAGGCCTCGCGGATGGCGTTGCCGCCGAAGCGCGCGCCGGGGCGGTAGGAGACACCGGAGTCGAAGGGCACGCCGACGACGGCGACGTCGGCGGAGCCGACCTCGTCGAGGCGGGGCAGGCGGGCGAAGGTCGCCGGGCCCGCGTAGCGCGGGATGCGGGAGGAGTCGACGGGGCCGCGCGGCTGCGTGCTCATGGGGGGTGCCCTTCTGGTGGTCCTGCTGGTGCGGTCCTTCGAGCGTAAGCGTGCCGCGCGGGGGTGGGGAGGGTACGTTTCATCCATCTGGCAGCACTGAAATGTACGGAGCATCCATGTCCGAGGTCCCGGTCACCCCGAGCCCCGGCGGCGGGCGGGCCGGGGCGCCCGCCGGTGAGCCGATGACGCCGCCCGTGGAACTGGCCGGACTGCTCGGCGAGCGGGGGCTCGGGCTGCGGCACCTCGCGGGTCCCGCGGTGGCGGAGGTGCACGGGGTGCACGCTTCCGAGATGGCGGACCCCTCGCCGTACCTGCTGGGCGGCGAGCTCCTGCTGACGGCGGGGGCCGAGCTGACGGAGGCCGGCGCCGCCGCCTACGTCGGCAGGCTGGCCCGTGCCGGGGCCGCCGCCCTCGGCTTCGGCGTGACCCCGGTGCACGAGGTGGTGCCGCCCGGCCTGGCCGAGGCGTGCGAGCGGTACGGGCTGCCGCTGGTGGAGGTCCCGCCCGGGACCCCGTTCACGGCGGTCGCCCGCAGCGTCGGGCGGCTGATGGCGGAGGCGCGCACGCGGGAGCTGCGCCGGGTCGCGGAGGCGCAGCAGGCCCTGGCGGCGGCCGCGGCCCGCCCGGACCCGGTCCCGGCGGTGCTGTCCCGCCTGACGGCGAGCCTGGGCGGCTGGGCCGCGCTGCTCGACGCGGCCACCGTCGGGACCGGCCCGGCCGGGACCGCCGGGGCGGCCGGGACCGGCTCAGCCCCCGGCGCCGGGGCGGCCGCCGGGGCCGTGCCCGGCGCCGGGGTGCTCGACGCCGTGGCCGCGCTGGCGCGCCGGGTGGCGCCGGGGGCCGCGGCCACCGCCACCGACTCGCTCGGCGCGACGAGCCTGGCCGCGTACGCCGTGGGCGGCGGGCGGGTCCTGGCCCTGGCCACCCCGGGGCGGACCCCCGGCGACCACACCATCGCCTCCATCGCCGCCGTACTGCTGAGCCTGGTCACCGCGGAGCGCCCGGCCGGGGACGAGGCGGCGGCCCTGACCCGGCTGCTGCTGGACGGGGACCCGGCCGGGGCCCTCGCCCCCGGCCCCTGGTACGCGGTCCACGCCCGGGGCGGCGGCGACCCGCAGGCCCTGGCGGCCGCGCTGGGCACCGTACTGCTGGACCCGCGCGGGGACGGGGGCGTACGCCTCCTCACCGACCGCGAGCCCGGCCCGCAGCCCGGGTGGCGGCTCGGGGTCAGCGCCCCGGCCGCGCCCGGCGCCCTGGCCACCGCCGGAGCGCAGGCCCGGCGCGCCCTGGTCCGGGCCGAGGCGGCCCGTACGCCGCTGGCCCGGCACACGGACCCCGGCTTCGCGGGGCTGGTCGGCGAGGCGGAGGCGCGGGCCCACGCCGAGGCGCTGCTCGGGCCGCTCTCCCCCGCCCTGCGGGACACCCTGCGCGGCTGGCTGGCCCACCACGGCAGCTGGGACCGCGCCGCGGCGGCGCTGGGCGTCCACCGCAACACGGTCCGCCAGCGCATCGCCCGCTGCGCGGCGCTGCTCGACCGGGACCTCGACGACCCGGACGTCCGGATGGAGCTGTGGTTCGCGCTGCGCGTGCTGCCGTAGGCCCGCCGACCCGCCAGCCCGCCGACCCCGACCTGAAGGCAGCAGGCCCGGAGGCAGCAGGCCGCAGAAAGGTTCCGGGACCGCGTCACACTCCCTGGACAGCCGGAGTGACCGCCGGGTAACTTAGCTATGAGCAAGCGCTTAGACATAGTCTGGCCGAACTAGGGATCGAGGAGGCGGCTCGTGCGCCGTACCGTATTCAACGAGGACCACGAGGCGTTCCGCGAGACCCTCCGCGCCTTCATCGAGGCCGAGGTCGTCCCCGTCTACGACGAGTGGTTCCAGGCCGGCCAGGCGCCGCGCGACTTCTACTACAAGCTCGGCGAGCTGGGCATCTTCGGCATCAACGTGCCCGAGGAGTTCGGCGGCGCGGGCCTGGACACCCACAAGTTCGAGGCCGTCCTCTACGAAGAGACCTCCCGCGCGGGCGTCAACTTCGGCGGCTCCGGCGTGCACGTGCTGCTCGCCCTGCCCTACATCAAGATGCTCTCGACCGACGAGCAGAAGAAGCGCTTCCTGCCGAAGTTCGTCTCCGGCGAGGAGATGTGGGCGCTGGCGATGACCGAGCCGGGCACCGGCTCCGACGTCGCGGGCATGAAGACCACCGCCAAGCTCTCCGAGGACGGCACCCACTACGTCCTCAACGGCGCCAAGACCTTCATCACCGGCGGCGTGCACGCCGACCGCGTGATCGTCTGCGCCCGCACCTCCGCCCCGTCGGCCGAGGACCGCCGCTTCGGCATCTCCCTCTTCGCCGTGGACACCAAGTCCGAGGGCTACTCGATCGGCCGCAAGCTCGACAAGCTGGGCCTGAAGACCTCCGACACCGCCGAGCTGGCGTTCGTCGACGTCAAGGTCCCCGTCGAGGACCTGCTCGGCGAGGAGGGCAAGGGCTTCTACTACCTCGGCCACAACCTGGCCTCCGAGCGCTGGGGCATCGCCTTCGGCGCCTACGCCCAGGCCGCCGCGGCCGTCCGGTTCGCCCAGCAGTACGTCACCGACCGCACCGTCTTCGGCAAGCCGGTCGCGCACTTCCAGAACACCAAGTTCGAGCTGGCCGCCTGCCAGGCCGAGGTGGACGCCGCCCAGGCCGTCGCCGACCGCGCCCTGGAGGCCCTGGACGCGGGCGAGCTGACCCCGGCCGAGGCCGCCTCCGCGAAGCTGTTCTGCACCGAGGTCGCGCACCGCGTCATCGACCGCTGCCTCCAGCTGCACGGCGGCTACGGCTACATGAACGAGTACCCGATCGCCCGCCTGTACGCCGACAACCGCGTCAACCGCATCTACGGCGGCACCAGCGAGATCATGAAGTCGATCATCGCCAAGTCGATGGGCCTGTAACCCACTTGAACGACGCACTGGCGGACCTCCTCGATCTGCTCGACCTGGAGCAGATCGAGGAGGACATCTTCCGGGGCACGAGCCGCACCTCCCTGGTGCCGCGCGTGTTCGGCGGCCAGGTCGCGGCCCAGGCCCTGGTCGCGGCCGGCCGCACGGTGCCCGCCGACCGTCTGCCGCACTCGCTGCACTCGTACTTCCTGCGCACCGGCGACTCCGGCGCGCCGATCGTGTACTCCGTGGACCGGATCCGCGACGGACGCTCCTTCACCACCCGGCGCGTGGTCGCCGTCCAGCACGGGCAGCCGATCTTCCACCTCTCCGCGTCCTTCCAGACGTACGAGGAGGGGATGGAGCACCAGGCCCCGATGCCGGCCGCGCCCGACCCCGAGACCCTGCCGACGGCCGCCGAGGCGCTGCCCGCGTACCGCGGGACCTTCCGTGACGCGGGCACCGTCGAGCGGCTGCTGGAGTCCCGCGGGGCCGTGGACCTGCGGTACGCGACCACCCCGCCGTGGGGCTCCGTCGGCGAACCGAGGGAGCCGCGCTCCCAGGTCTGGTTCCGCACCCAGGGCAAGCTCGCGGACGACCCGCTGCTGCACATCTGCCTGGCCACGTACGTCTCCGACATGACCCTGCTGGACTCGGTGCTGCTCGCGCACGGCCGGGGCGGCTGGGCGGTCGGCGACGTGGTCGGCGCCTCGCTGGACCACGCCATGTGGTTCCACCGGCCCTTCCGTGCCGACGAGTGGCTGCTGTACGACCAGGAGTCCCCCTCGGCGTCCGCCGGCCGGGGCCTGGGCCAGGCCCGCATCTGGACCCGGGACGGCCGCCTGGCGGTCACCGTCATCCAGGAGGGTGTCGTACGCGTCCCGCGCGGCTGACCGGACATACCGTCACCCCATGCCGGTCGCAGCCGAAGGGGCGGAATCCGAGAGCGTCGCCACGGTGGTCGTCGCCGTGGTCACCAACCTGGCCCTCGCCGCGGCGAAGGCCGTCGCCGGGATCGTCGGCGGGTCCAGCGCCATGCTGTCCGAGGCCGCTCACTCGGTGGCCGACACGGTCACCGAGGTACTGCTGCTGACGTCCCTGAAGCGCAGCGCCCGCCCCGCCGACGAGGCGCACCCGCTGGGGTACGGGCCCGAGCGGTACGTCTGGGCGCTGCTCGCCTCGATCGCCACCTTCGCGGGCGGCGCGGTCTTCGCCGTCTACGACGGGATCCACACGCTGGTCCACGGGGAGGAGCCCGGTGACCCGGCCCTCCCGTACGCCGTCCTCGCGGTCGCCTTCGTCCTGGAGGGGTACTCGCTGCTGGTGGCCTGGCGGCAGGTGACGGGGGAGGCGGCCCGGATGCGGGCGCCGCTGGGGCTGTACGTGAAGCACACCCCGGACACGGCGGTGAAGGCGGTCCTGCTGGAGAACGCCGCCGCGCTGATCGGCCTCGCGCTGGCCGCGGGCGGACTGCTGGGGGCCCAGCTGACGGGCTCGGGGGTCTACGACGGGGTGGCCTCGCTGCTGATCGGGCTGCTGCTGGTGGCGGTGGCGTGGGAGCTGGGGCGCTCCAACGCCCAGTACCTGATCGGGCGGCCGCTGCCCGCCCCGATGCGGGCGGAGGTCCGCGAGGAGCTGCTGTCGGTCCCGCACATCGAGGGGGTGCTGGAGCTGACCACCCTGGTGCAGGGGCCGGACGAGGTGCTGATCGCGGCGAAGGTGGACTTCCACGACCTGGCCTCGGCCCGGCAGGTGGAGGCGGCCTGCGAGGACGCCGAGGACCAGCTGCGGGAGCGGTGGCCGGCGATCCGCCGGGTGTACCTGGACCCGACCCCCTCCCCGACGGAACCTGCGGTACCGCCGGGGGCCGTGCGAGGCTGGAGGGGTGAACCTGGAGGACCTCGCCCGGCTGCGCCGGGCCCGTGACCTGATGGACCGCGACTACGCGGAGCCGCTGGACGTCGCCGCGCTGGCGCGGACCGCCCTGATGTCGGCGGGCCACTTCTCGCGCAGCTTCCGCGCCGCCTACGGGGAGACCCCGTACGGCTACCTGATGACGCGCCGGATCGAGCGGGCCAAGGCGCTGCTGCGGCGGGGCGACCAGTCGGTGACGGAGGTCTGCTTCGCGGTGGGCTGCACCTCGCTGGGGTCGTTCAGCTCCCGGTTCACGGAGCTGGTGGGCGAGACCCCGAGCGCGTACCGGGCCCGCGGCCACGAGGAGGACGCGGCCCTGCCGGCCTGCGTGGCGAAGATCCACACCCGGCCGGTCAGGAACGGCCCCCGGACCCCGTAGCGGTACCCGCCCGGTCCGCGCCCACCGCGCGGCCGGGTCTACAGCAGGCCCGCCGCCGAGAGCAGGTACGCCACCATCGGGTCGTAGAAGCGCGGGTCGCGGACGTGGTCGTCCAGCGGGACCGCCACCTGGAGGGTGCCCTCCGCCTCGCCGACGAACAGCGCCGGGTCGTTGCAGTCCGCGTACCCCACCGCGTCGAGCCCGCGCTGCGCCGCGCAGCCCGCCCAGCCGTGGTCGGCGACGACCAGGTCCGGCTGCGGGCGGCCCTCCGCCGCGAGACCGTCCAGGATCGCGGCCATCGGGGCCGGGGAGTGGGTGTGCCACAGGGTCGCGCCCCGCTCCAGCACGGCCACGTCGGCGAACTGCCACACCGAGCCCTCGTCGGCGATCAGGCCGGCCGGGATGCGGACGATCTCGCAGCCCGCGGCGCGCAGCGCGTCGGCCGTGGCGCGGTGGACGTCGAGCAGGCCGCCCGGGTGGCCGGTGGCCAGCAGCACGCTCTGCCGGTCCAGGGCGGCCTTGTGCAGCCGGGCCGCCATCCGGTCCAGGCCCGCGACGGTCAGTTCCGGGTCGATGGTGTCCTGTCCGGCCCGGTGGGCCGGGTCGTCGATGACGCCCACGCGCTCGGCCATCACGGCCAGTACGTCCTGCTCGTCGGCCCAGCGGTCGCCCAGTTCCAGGCCGAGCCAGTAGTGCCGGTCGCCATTGGCGAGTTTGCGGTAGTGGGAGAGGTTGTTCTCCCGCGGAGTGGCCACCTGGCCCGCGATGCGCGTACGGACCAGGTGGTCGACGAGTTCGGCGCGGCTGGGTACGGGCGTCTCTATCGGCTTCGGCATGCGGCCCATTCTGCCGCCGCCCGCCCGGAGCCGTCCGTTCCACCAAGCGCCGCTCGAGCCGCGCCTCACCCCGACAACGCCCCGAAGGCCCCGTTCGCCAGCCTGCGCAGCAGCGACTCGGTCGCCTCCCGGCCGGGCGCGGCCAGGTGCGGGGTGGAGTTCAGCAGCCCGAAGACGGCGTGCACGGCCACCCGTACCTCCGCCTCCCCCACCTGGGGGTGCAGTTCCCGTACGACCTCCACCCACAGCTCCACGTACTGGCGCTGGAGCTGGCGCACGAGCTTGCGGTCGGCCTCGCGCAGCCGGTCCAGTTCGCGGTCGTGCAGGATGATCAGGGCGCGGTCGTCGAGGGCGAAGTCGATGTGGCCCTCGACGAGGGAGGCCAGGAGCGCCTCCGGGTCCCCGGCCGCCTCCTCGGCCCGGCGCCGGCCGCCCGTCAGCAGCCGCTCACTGATCCCGACGAGCAGCTCGGCGAGCATGGCGTCCTTGCCGGCGAAGTGCCGGTACAGACCGGGGCCGCTGATGCCGACCGCCGCCCCTATCTCGTCCACGCCGACGCCGTGGAAGCCGCGCTCCGCGAAGAGACGAGCGGCCTCACTGAGGATCTGCTCGCGACGGGTCGGGGTGGCCGCTCTGGTGCTCATGGAAATCCATTCTAGACAGGGCGGTTAGCGCTCGTTAACCTGAGACCCGAACGCGTTAACGGTCATTAACAAAGCGTGCACGAGCAAGGGAGCTCGACCGATGCAGCAGGCACCAGTGCTGACGAGCGCCGCGGACCCGGCGTCCGAGGCCTGGCGGACCAATGAGGCCGCCCACCGCGAACTCGCCGAGGGCCTGCGCGCCCGGCTCGACGCGGCCCGTCTCGGCGGCGGCGAGAAGGCCCGGGCCCGCCACACCGCGCGCGGGAAGCTGCTCCCCCGCGACCGGGTGGACACCCTCCTCGACCCCGGTTCGCCCTTCCTGGAGCTGGCCCCGCTGGCCGCCGAGGGGATGTACGGGGGCGCCGCCCCCGCCGCCGGGGTCATCGCGGGCATCGGCCGGGTCAGCGGGCGCGAGTGCGTGATCGTCGCCAACGACGCCACCGTCAAGGGCGGCACGTACTACCCGATGACCGTCAAGAAGCACCTGCGGGCCCAGGAAGTGGCCCTGGAGAACCGTCTCCCCTGCCTCTACCTGGTGGACTCCGGCGGCGCCTTCCTCCCCATGCAGGACGAGGTCTTCCCCGACCGGGAGCACTTCGGCCGGATCTTCTACAACCAGGCCCGCATGTCGGGGGCCGGGATCCCGCAGATCGCCGCCGTCCTCGGCTCCTGCACCGCGGGCGGGGCGTACGTACCGGCGATGAGCGACGAGGCCGTCATCGTGCGCGGCCAGGGCACGATCTTCCTCGGCGGCCCGCCGCTGGTGAAGGCCGCGACCGGCGAGGTGGTCACGGCCGAGGAGCTGGGCGGCGGCGAGGTGCACTCCCGCACCTCCGGGGTCACCGACCACCTCGCGGAGGACGACGCGCACGCGCTGCGGATCGTACGGAACATCGTGGCGACGCTGCCCGAGCGCGGGGCGCTGCCCTGGTCGGTCGAGGCTCCCGAGGAGCCCAAGGTGGACCCGTACGGCCTGTACGGCGCGGTCCCCGTCGACTCCCGCACGCCCTACGACGCCCGCGAGATCATCGCCCGGATCGTGGACGGGTCCCGGTTCCAGGAGTTCAAGGCGGAGTTCGGGCAGACCCTGGTCACCGGCTTCGCCCGGATCCACGGCCACCCGGTCGGCATCGTCGCCAACAACGGCATCCTCTTCTCCGAGTCCGCGCAGAAGGGCGCCCACTTCATCGAGCTGTGCGACCAGCGCGGCATCCCGCTCCTCTTCCTCCAGAACATCTCCGGCTTCATGGTCGGCCGCGACTACGAGGCCGGCGGCATCGCCAAGCACGGCGCGAAGATGGTCACGGCGGTGGCCTGCACCCGGGTCCCGAAGCTGACCGTGGTCGTCGGCGGTTCGTACGGCGCGGGCAACTACTCGATGTGCGGGCGGGCCTACTCGCCGCGCTTCCTGTGGATGTGGCCCAACGCCAAGATCTCGGTGATGGGCGGCGAGCAGGCCGCCTCGGTGCTGGCGACCGTCAAGCGGGACCAGATCGAGGGCGCGGGCCAGGAGTGGCCCGCCGAGGACGAGGAGGCCTTCAAGGCCCCGGTCCGCGCGCAGTACGAGGAGCAGGGCAACGCCTACTACGCCACCGCGCGGCTGTGGGACGACGGGGTCATCGACCCGATGGAGACCCGGCAGGTGCTGGGACTGGCCCTGACCGCGTGCGCGAACGCCCCCCTGGGCGACTCCGGCTTCGGCATCTTCCGTATGTGACGTGTGACGTGAGGACCTCACTGATGTTCAGCACTGTTCTGGTCGCCAACCGCGGCGAGATCGCGGTCCGGGTCATCCGCACCCTGCGGGAGCTCGGTATCCGCTCCGTGGCCGTCTTCAGCGACGCGGACGCCGACGCGCGGCACGTACGGGAGGCCGACACCGCCGTCCGGATCGGTCCGGCGGCCGCCTCCGAGAGCTACCTGTCGGTGGAGCGGCTCCTGGACGCCGCGAAGCGCACGGGCGCCGAGGCCGTCCACCCGGGCTACGGCTTCCTCGCGGAGAACGCGGCCTTCGCACGGGCCTGCGCGGACGCCGGCCTGGCCTTCATCGGGCCGCCCGCCTCCGCCATCTCCCTGATGGGCGACAAGATCACGGCCAAGGAGACGGTCCGGGCGGCCGGCGTCCCGGTGGTCCCGGGCTCCTCCGGCAGCGGTCTGACCGACGCCGAACTGGTCGCGGCCGCGTCCGAGATCGGCATGCCGGTGCTGCTGAAGCCCTCGGCGGGCGGCGGCGGCAAGGGCATGCGCCTGGTGCGGGACGAGGCGGTGCTGGCCGAGGAGATCGCGGCGGCCCGCCGCGAGGCGAAGTCCTCCTTCGGCGACGACACCCTGCTCGTGGAGCGGTGGGTCGACCGGCCCCGGCACATCGAGATCCAGGTACTGGCGGACGCCCACGGGAACGTGGTGCACCTGGGCGAGCGCGAGTGCTCCCTCCAGCGGCGCCACCAGAAGGTCATCGAGGAGGCCCCCTCGGTCCTGCTGGACGAGAAGACCCGCGCGGCGATGGGCGCGGCGGCCGTGGAGGCGGCGCGCTCCTGCGGGTACGTCGGCGCCGGCACGGTGGAGTTCATCGTCCCGGGCGGGGACCCGTCCTCCTACTACTTCATGGAGATGAACACCCGCCTCCAGGTGGAACACCCGGTCACCGAGCTGGTCACCGGCCTGGACCTGGTGGAGCAGCAGCTGCGCGTCGCGGCCGGCTCCCCCCTCGGGTTCGGGCAGGACGACGTCCGGCTGACCGGGCACGCGATCGAGGCCCGCGTCTGCGCGGAGGACCCGGCGCGCGGGTTCCTGCCGTCCGGCGGCACGGTGCTGGCGCTGTCGGAGCCGGACGGCGGGGCGGTGCGCACCGACTCCGGTCTGACGGCGGGCGTCCCCGTCGGTTCCACGTACGACCCGATGTTGTCCAAGGTCATCGCGTACGGGCCGGACCGCGCCAGTGCCCTGCGGGTGCTGCGCGGGGCCCTGTCCGACACGGTGATCCTGGGCGTCCAGACCAACGCGGGCTTCCTGCGGCGGCTGCTCGCGCACCCGGACGTGGTCTCGGGCGACCTGGACACCGGCCTGGTCGAGCGGGACCTGCCGTCCCTCCTGCCGGAGGGCGTCCCGGCCGAGGTGTACGCGGCGGCGGCGCTGCTGGCGCGGCCCGCCGCGGCGGAGGCGGGCGGCTGGGTGGACCCGTTCGGCGCCGCCGACGGCTGGCGCCTGGGCGGCACTCCCGCGTGGACGGTGCACCACTTCCGCCTCCCGGGCCAGGACCCGGTGGAGATCCGCACCCGCCGGTCGGACTCCGGCACCGAACTGCTCGTCGGCGCGGGCGAATCGGCGGCCGGGCAGGACCCCGGCGCGCCGGTCCGCGGCCGCGTCGTCGACCGCACTCCCGCTACCGTCACCGTGGAACTGGACGGCGTCACCCACCGCTTCAGCGTCGCCGCTTCCCCGGAGGGGATCTGGCTCGGCCGCGACGGTGACAGCTGGCACCTCCAGCACCACGACCCGGTGGCCGCTTCCCTCGGCGGCGGCGGAAGGGCCGGGGCCGACACCCTCGCCGCCCCGATGCCCGGCACCGTCACCGTCGTCAAGGTGGCCGTCGGGGACCGGGTGGCGGCCGGTCAGAGCCTGCTGGTGGTCGAGGCGATGAAGATGGAGCACGTCATCTCCGCCCCGCACGCCGGCACCGTCACCGAGCTCGACGTCACCCCGGGCACCACGGTGGCCATGGACCAGGTCCTGGCCGTGGTGACCCCCGACGCGGAGGAGGAGGCCGCGTGAACGGGCTGCCCATGACCTTCCCGGCCCCCGCCGGGCTCCCGCCGCGCGTACGCATCCACGAGGTGGGCGCGCGCGACGGGCTGCAGAACGAGAAGTCGGCCGTTCCCACGGACGTGAAGGCCGAGTTCATCCACCGGCTCGCCGCGGCCGGCCTCACCACCATCGAGGCCACCAGCTTCGTCCACCCCAAGTGGGTCCCCCAGCTGGCGGACGCCGAGCAGCTCTTCCCCCTGCTCTCGGACGTCGGGGCGCACCTCCCGGTCCTGGTCCCCAACGAAAGGGGCCTGGACCGGGCGCTCGCCCTCGGGGCGACCCGTATCGCGGTGTTCGGCTCGGCCACCGAGACCTTCGCCGCCCGCAACCTGAACCGCACCGTCGCCGAGTCCCTCGCCATGTTCGAGCCCGTGGTGGCCCGCGCCAAGGCGGACGGGGCGCACGTGCGCGGGTACCTCTCGATGTGCTTCGGGGATCCCTGGGAGGGGCCGGTCCCGGTCGGCCAGGTGGTCTCCGTCGCCAGGGCCCTGCTCGACCTCGGCTGTGACGAGCTGAGCCTGGGTGACACCATCGGCGTCGCCACGCCCGGCCACGTCCAGGTCCTGCTCTCCGCCCTGAACGAGAGGGGCGTGGGGACCGACCGGATCGGCGTGCACTTCCACGACACCTACGGCCAGGCCCTCTCCAACACCCTCGCCGCGCTCCAGCACGGCGTGACCACGGTCGACTCCTCCGCCGGCGGCCTCGGCGGATGCCCGTACGCGAAGAGCGCCACCGGCAACCTCGCCACCGAGGACCTGGTGTGGATGCTCGACGGCCTCGGCATCGAGACCGGGGTCGATCTGGCCGCCCTCACCGCCACGAGCGTGTGGATGGCCGAACGGCTGGGCCGCCCCAGCCCCTCCCGTACCGTCCGCGCCCTCTCCCACAAGGAGTAGTCACACCATGTCCCTCGACCACCGGCTCACCCCCGAGCACGAGGAACTCCGCCGCACCGTCGAGGCGTTCGCGCACGACGTGGTCGCGCCGAAGATCGGCGACCTGTACGAGCGCCACGAGTTCCCGTACGAGATCGTCCGCGAGATGGGCCGCATGGGCCTGTTCGGCCTGCCCTTCCCGGAGGAGTACGGCGGCATGGGCGGCGACTACCTCGCCCTCGGCATCGCCCTGGAGGAGCTGGCCCGCGTCGACTCCTCGGTCGCGATCACCCTGGAGGCGGGCGTCTCCCTGGGCGCCATGCCCCTGTACCTGTTCGGCTCGGAGGAGCAGAAGCGGCAGTGGCTGCCGAAGCTGTGCTCGGGCGAGGTGCTCGGCGCCTTCGGCCTGACCGAGCCCGGCGCGGGCAGTGACGCGGGCGGTACCCGCACCACCGCCGTGCGCGACGGCGACGAGTGGGTGATCAACGGCTCGAAGTGCTTCATCACCAACTCCGGTACGGACATCACCGGTCTGGTCACGGTCACCGCCGTCACCGGCCGCAAGGAGGACGGCCGCCCGGAGATCTCCTCGATCATCGTCCCGTCCGGCACCCCGGGCTTCACGGTGGCCGCGCCCTACTCCAAGGTCGGCTGGAACTCCTCCGACACCCGTGAGCTGTCCTTCGACGGCGTACGGGTGCCGCTCGCCAACCTGGTGGGCCAGGAGGGCCGCGGCTACGCCCAGTTCCTGCGGATCCTCGACGAGGGCCGGATCGCCATCGCGGCCCTGGCCACGGGTCTGGCGCAGGGCTGTGTGGACGAGTCGGTGAAGTACGCCAAGGAGCGGCAGGCCTTCGGCCGGGCGATCGGCGACAACCAGGCCATCCAGTTCAAGCTGGCCGACATGGAGACGCGCGCCCACATGGCCCGCATCGGCTGGCGCGACGCGGCCTCCCGGCTGGTCCGCGGCGAGCCGTTCAAGAAGGAGGCGGCGATCGCGAAGCTGTACTCCTCGACGGTCGCCGTCGACAACGCCCGGGACGCCACGCAGATCCACGGCGGCTACGGCTTCATGAACGAGTACCCGGTGGCCCGTATGTGGCGGGACTCCAAGATCCTGGAGATCGGCGAGGGCACGAGCGAGGTCCAGCGCATGCTGATCGCCCGTGAGCTGGGCTTCGCCGGCTGACCGGTGACCCCGCGGCGTGCGGGGAAGGACGAGGGGACCCTAAAAAAAATTAGGGTCCCCTTACCGTTTTCAGCCAAGGTTAGGCTAACCTTCCCTCCGAACGGCCTCGGGTTCCCCGGCCGCCCCCTGCACGTACGAAAGCGGACTTCGCCATGCCCAAGCCCAGCCCCACGTTCCTCTCCCGCCGCGGCCTCATCGCGGCCGGCGGCGCCCTCGGACTCGTCGCCGCGCTCACCGCGTGCGGTGGCAGCGACAAGGCGAAGGACGCTGACGGCGGCAAGGGCGGCACGGCCGCCGCCTCGGGCCCCTGGACCTTCAAGGACGACCTGGGCAAGGACGCCACCGCGAAGTCCACGCCGAAGAACATCGTGGCCTACACCGGCACCGCCGCCGCGCTGTACGACTACGGCGTGCAGGTCAAGGGCGTCTTCGGCCCGACCAAGCTCGCGGACGGCAAGCCCGACCCGATGGCCGGCTCGATGGACATCTCCAAGGTCGAGATCCTCGGAAACGTCTACGACGAGTTCAACGTCGAGAAGTACGCCTCCCTGAAGCCCGAGCTGCTCGCCACCAACACCTGGGACGGCTCGTACTGGTACGTCCCCGAGGCCTCCAAGGACAAGATCCTGAAGCTGGCCCCGGCCGCCGCGATCGGCGTGGGCGACAAGGCCACGATGGACAAGGCCCTGGAGCGCACGGCGGAGCTCGCCAAGTCCCTCGGCGCCGACCTGAACTCCAAGAAGGCCGCCGACGCCAAGGCCCGCTTCGACGCCGCCTCGGCCAAGGTCCGCGAGGCCGTCAAGGCCAACCCGGGCATCAAGGTGCTCGTCGGCTCCGCCGCCGACCAGCTCTTCTACGTCTCCACGCCGAAGACCTCGGCCGACCTCAAGTACTTCGAGTCCCTGGGCGTCGAGTTCGTCGCCCCCGAGCAGGACAAGCTGGACCCGCAGGGCTTCTACGAGAGCCTCAGCTGGGAGAACGCCGGCAAGTACAAGGCCGACCTCGTCCTGCTCGACAACCGCACCCAGGCCCTCCAGGCCGAGGCCCTGAAGGCCAAGCCGACCTGGAACGAGATGCCCGCCGTCAAGGCCGGCCAGATCGCCCCGCGCGTGACCGAGCCGATCTACTCGTACGAGAAGTGCGCGCAGATCCTCGAGGACCTCGCCAAGGCCATCCAGAACGCCAAGAAGGTCTCCTGATCCTCCTGGGCCGTGTCGTCGAAGCCCCGATCGGCCCTGCTTCGACGACACGGCCCGGGGCCCCGCACCCCTTCCGCCGGTCCTGACGCCGGGCTCCCGGCCACCGCCGGGGGCCCGGCGTCCGGCACTGACCACCCGGCACCGACCGCCCGGCACCACACCCGCCGCCGGCGCCACCTTCGAATCCCAGGGGGGACTCGCGCATGACCGCCACCGCATCCGAGGCCGGACAGGCCGCGGCGCACTTCCGCTTCTTCACGATGGAGGTGCTGCGCACGCGCCGCCTCGGCCACTCGTTCCTGCGCGTGACCTTCGGCGGGGAGTCCCTGGCGGACTTCAGATCCGGCGGCTACGACCAGAGCCTCTCGCTCTTCCTGCCGCCCCCGCACGCGGAGCACACCGAGCTGCCCTCCACCGACGAGGACACCTGGTTCGGGGCCTGGCGCGGGATGCCGGACGCGGAACGCCCGGTGATGCGCTCGTACACGGTGCGCGAGCAGCGGCGTACGGACGACGGCGCGACGGAGGTCGACATCGACTTCGTCCTCCACGGGGACACCTCCCCGGCTTCCCGCTGGGCGGGCAGGGCCGTCTCCGGCCGCCGGATCATGGCGATCGGGCCGGCGGTCGCGCAGAACAAGTCCGTCCGCTTCCAGCCCCCGGCGGCCACGGACGCGTACCTGATGTACGCCGACGAGACCGCCCTGCCCGCCGCCTGCGCCATCCTGGACCGGCTCCCCGCCGGGACCAGGGTCAAGGCCTGGTTCGAGGTCCCGCACCCGGACGACCGGCTCGCCCCGCACACCCTCGCCGACGCGGACATCACCTGGATCGTGCGCGAGAAGGGCGCGTCCGGCCCCGAGCGGACGGCCCGCGTGGTGGACGCGGTCCGGGCGGCGGAACCGCCCGCCGCCGAGGCCCCGTACGCCTGGCTCGCGGGCGAGGCGGGCACGGTGCGCGCCGTACGCCGCCACCTGGTGGGGGAACGTTCCGTCGACCGGCGCGCGGTGCGTTTCACCGGGTACTGGAGGCTCGGGGCGAGCGAGGAACAGCTGCTCGCCGAGGCGTACGCGGGCCGGGCCCCGAGCGAGGACCCGGCGTCCGAGCTGTAGCCGACTCCTGCGCGGAGCAGGGAATTTGATGGAGGAGGGCCCCGGCGGAAGCCGGGGCCCTCCTCCATTTGTACTACAACTTAGGTTAGGCTAACCTAACTCACGCACCCCACCCCTCCCCCGCCCCCCGCTTCCCCATGCCCGGAGGAAAAGTTGATGCGCACGCATCTGCTGAACGAGACGACCGCGGACCTCTACCGGCGATCCGTCACCGAGGGCGTCGACCGCGTCGCGGCCAGGCTCTCCACCACCCGGCGGCCCCACACCGGCGTATCCGTCGACGAACTCGCTCCGGTCATCAACGGGATCGACCTCGACGCGCCACTGGCCGACACCGCCGCCGCCCTCGCCGAGCTGGAGGACGTCTACCTCCGCGACGCCGTCTACTTCCACCACCCGCGCTACCTGGGCCACCTCAACTGCCCCGTGGTCATCCCCGCGGTGGTCGGCGAAGCGGTCCTGTCGGCCGTCAACTCCTCCCTCGACACCTGGGACCAGTCCATCGGAGGCACGCTGATCGAGCGCCGCCTGATCGACTGGACCGCCCGGCGCATCGGGCTCGGCGAGGGCGCGGACGGCGTCTTCACCTCCGGCGGCAGCCAGTCGAACTTCCACGCCCTGCTCCTCGCCCGTGACGAGGCCTGCCGGACCGTCATGCAGCGCGCCCACGAGGCGGGGACCGAGATCACCAAGGCCGAGGTGCTGCCGAAGCTGCGCATCTTCACCTCCGAGGCCAGCCACTTCAGCGTCCAGAAGTCCGCCGCCATGCTGGGCCTGGGGTACGAGGCCGTCATCTGCGTGCCCGTCGACCGCAACCGCCGCATGGACACCGCCGTACTGGCCCTGGAGCTGGAGAGCTGCGCCGGCGAAGGCCTCTTCCCCATGGCCGTCGTCGCCACCGCCGGCACCACCGACTTCGGGTCCATCGACCCGCTCCCCGAGATCGCCCGCCTGGCCGAGGAGCACTCCGCGTGGATGCACGTGGACGCCGCCTACGGATGCGGACTGCTGGTCTCCCCGACCCGCCGGCACCTCCTCGACGGCATCGAGAAGGCCGACTCGGTCACCGTCGACTACCACAAGTCGTTCTTCCAGCCCGTGAGTTCCAGCGCGATGCTGGTCCGCGACCGCCACACCCTGCGGCACGCCACGTACCACGCGGACTACCTCAACCCGCGCCGGATGGCCGAGGAGCGGATCCCCAACCAGGTCGACAAGTCCATCCAGACCACGCGCCGCTTCGACGCCCTCAAGCTCTGGATGACCCTGCGCGTCATGGGCGCCGACGGCATCGGCTCCCTCTTCGACCAGGTCATCGACCTGGCCGCCGCCGGCTACGAGGTCATCGCCGCCGACCCGCGCTTCGAGGTCGTCGTCGAACCGCAGATCTCCACCCTGGTCTTCCGCTACCTCCCCGCGGGCGAGCTGCGCCCCGACCTCGTCGACGAGGCACAGCTGCACGCCCGCAAAGCCCTGTTCGCCTCCGGCGAGGCCGTCGTCGCCGGCACGAAGGTGGACGGGAAGCAGTACCTGAAGTTCACCCTCCTCAACCCGCAGACCACGACGGCCGACATCGCGGCCGTCCTCGACCTCCTCGCCGCACACGCCGAGCAGTTCCTGGGAGAATCCCTTGCCGTCCACCACTGAGCCCCACGACTTCATCGGCATCGGCCTGGGTCCCTTCAACCTGGGACTCGCCTGCCTGACCGCGCCCGTCGACGAGCTCGACGGCCTGTTCATCGAGTCGAAGCCGCACTTCGAGTGGCACGCCGGAATGTTCCTGGACGGCGCCCACCTGCAGACCCCGTTCATGTCGGACCTGGTCACCCTCGCCGACCCGACATCGCCCTTCTCCTTCCTGAACTACCTGAAGGACAAGGACCGGCTGTACTCCTTCTACATCCGGGAGAACTTCTACCCGCTGCGCGCCGAGTACAACGACTACTGCCGCTGGGCCGCCGACCGGCTCGACAACGTCCTGTACTCCACCTCCGTCACCGAGGTCACCTACGACGGGACCGCCGGCCTGTACGAGGTCCACACCGACCGCGGCGAGACCCACCGCGCCCGCCGTCTCGTCCTCGGCACCGGCACCCCGCCGCACGTCCCGGCGGCCTGCGAGGGCCTCGGCGGGGACTTCCTGCACAACTCCACGTACATGCAGCACAAGGAGCAGCTCCAGCGGAAGAAGTCGATCACCCTGATCGGCTCGGGCCAGAGCGCGGCCGAGATCTACTACGACCTGCTCGCCGAGATCGACGTCCACGGCTACCGGCTCGACTGGATCACCCGTTCGCCGCGCTTCTTCCCCCTGGAGTACACCAAGCTCACGCTGGAGATGACCTCGCCGGAGTACGTGGACTACTTCCACGCCCTCCCCGAGGACACCCGCTACCGGCTGGAGAGCCAGCAGAAGAACCTCTTCAAGGGCATCGACGGCGACCTCGTCAACGCCATCTTCGACCTGCTCTACCAGAAGAAGATCACCATGCCGGGCGCGGTCCCCACGACGCTGCTCACCAACACCTCCCTGAACAGCACGGCGTACGACACCACCACCGGCACGTACACCCTGGGCCTGCGCCAGGAGGAGCAGGAACGGGACTTCTCCCTCACCACGGAGGGCCTGGTCCTCGCCACGGGCTACAAGTACCGGATCCCGGACTTCCTGGCCCCCGTCCGCGACCGGCTGAACTTCGACGGCCACGGCCGCCTCGACGCCGCCCGCAACTACAGCGTCGACGTGACCGGGCGCGGGGTGTACCTGCAGAACGGCACGACCCACAACCACTCCCTCACCTCGCCCGACCTGGGCATGGCCGCGTACCGCAACGCGTACATCGTCAGTGAGCTGCTCGGCCGTGAGTACTACAAGGTCGAGAAGTCCATCGCGTTCCAGCAGTTCGCGGCCCCGGAAGGCATCCACGCATGAGCACCACCCCAGAGCTCCTCTTCGCCCGCACCGACACGGCCCTCGGGACCTTCTCCCTGCGCCCCCTGGACCCCTTCTCGGACGCGGAACTCCTGCACGGCTGGGTCACGCACCCGAAGGCCGCCTTCTGGATGATGCAGGACGCCACCCTCACCGACGTCGAGCGCGAGTACGTCCGCATCACCGCGCACGAGCACCACCACGCCTTCATCGGCCTCCACGAGGGCCGCCCGGCCTTCCTGATGGAGAGCTACGACCCTTCGCGCCTGGAGCTCGTCGGCCTGTACGAGGCCCAGCCCGGCGACGTCGGCATGCACTTCCTCGTCGCTCCCACCGAGACCCCTGTCAGCGGCTTCACCCGCGCGGTGATCACGACGGTGATGGCCGCCCTGTTCGCGGACCCCTCCACCCGGCGCGTCGTCGTCGAGCCGGACGTCCGCAACGAGGCGGTCCACGCCCTGAACGAGGCCGTCGGCTTCGTCCCCGAGCGCGAGGTCCGCAAGCCCGAGAAGGTCGCCCTGCTCAGCTTCTGCACCCGCGAGCAGTTCGAGGCCACCCAGCGGGAGTCGATGTGAGCCTCGCCGACGCCGTCTCCCACCTCTCCCCCGAGCTGTGGGCCCGCGCCAACCGCGCCCTGGTCCGCAAGGCCCTCGCGGAGTTCTCCCACGAACGCCTGCTGACCCCGGAGCCGCTGGGCGATGACCTCTACTCGGTCCGCAGCGACGACGGAGCCGTCGAGTACCGCTTCCGCTCGGCCCGGCTCGCCCTGGACCACTGGTCGGTGGACGAGCGGTCCATCACCCGCCACCACGACGGCGGGACCCTGGAACTGGACGCCCTGGACTTCCACATCGAGTTCCGGCGGACCCTGGGCCTGAGCGCGGAGGTCCTCCCCGTCTACCTGGAGGAGATCTCCTCCACCCTGGCGGGCACGGGCTTCAAGTACACGAAGCCGCAGCCGTCCTCCGCCACCCTCGCCAAGTCCGGCTTCCAGGAGATCGAGACGGGCATGACCGAGGGCCACCCCTGCTTCGTCGCCAACAACGGCCGCCTGGGCTTCGGCGTGCACGAGTACCTCTCGTACGCACCGGAGACGGCGAGCCCGGTCCACCTGGTGTGGGCGGCGGCCCACAAGGACGTCTCCACCTTCACGGCGGGCACGGGCCTGGACCACGACGCGTTCATGCGCGAGGAACTGGGCGAAGCCGCGATAGCCGGCTTCAGGGCCAAGCTCACCGCCCTGGACCTCGACCCGGAGGACTACCACTTCCTCCCCGTCCACCCCTGGCAGTGGTGGAACAAGACCACCGTCACCTTCGCGGCGGAGATCGCCAACCGCCGCCTGGTCCTGCTGGGCGAGGGCGAGGACGCCTACCTCCCGCAGCAGTCGATCCGCACCTTCTTCAACACCACCACCCCCACCAAGCACTACGTCAAGACGGCCATCTCGGTCCTCAACATGGGCTTCATGCGCGGCCTCTCCGCCGCCTACATGGAGGCCACCCCGGCCATCAACGACTGGCTCCACCAGCTGATCGAGTCGGACGAGGTCCTCCGGTCCGTCGACTTCTCGATCATCCGCGAGCGCGCGGCGATCGGCTACCACCACCGCCAGTACGAGCGTGCGACGGACCGCTACTCGCCGTACCGCAAGATGCTGGCCGCCCTGTGGCGCGAGTCCCCGGTGAACTCCCTCCGCGAGGGCGAACGCCTGGCCACCATGGCCTCGCTCCTCCACGTCGACGCGGAGGGCCGGTCCTTCGTCGGCGCCCTGATCGCCGAATCGGGCCTCACCCCGGCGGAATGGCTCAAGCCGTACCTCCGCGCGTACCTGCTGCCGCTCCTGCACTGCTTCTACCAGTACGACCTCGCGTACATGCCGCACGGCGAGAACACGATCCTGGTGATCAAGGACGGGGTGGTGCAGCGGGCGATCTTCAAGGACATCGCCGAGGAGATCGTGGTCATGGACCCGGACGCGGTCCTGCCCCCGGCGGTCGAGCGGATCAGGGCCGACGTCCCGGAGGACATGAAGCTCCTGTCGGTCTTCACGGACGTCTTCGACTGCTTCTTCCGCTTCCTGAACGCGATCCTGGCCGAGGAGGGCATCTGCACGGAGGAGGTGTTCTGGAAGGCGGTGGCGGACTGCGCCCACGACTACCAGGCCTCGGCCCCCGCCCTGGCGGACCGCTTCGCGCAGTACGACCTCTTCACCCCGGAGTTCCAGCTGTCCTGCCTGAACCGCCTCCAGCTGCGCGACAACAAGCAGATGGTCGACCTCGCGGACCCGTCGGCGGCCCTCCAGCTGATCGGCACCCTCAAGAACCCCGTCGCGCCCTTCGCCCGGCGCTGACGGCCCGGGTGGCGGGCGGGCTCCCGACACGGTCCCTCGGAAGCCCGCCCGCCACCCGCTACCGCCCGCGCCCATGGCGCCGGGCTACTCCCACGGCACCTCCGGTGACCGGTAGTACGCGGTGCCCTGGGCGTCCAGGCGGGGGGCCTGGGCGGCGAGGCGGGGGCGGTAGGCGTCCCAGCCGAGTGACGCGGCCGGGGACCAGCCGAGTTCCGCGAGGCCCAGGAGGCGGGGGAAGGCCATCAGTTCCCAGTCGGCGCGGGTCGCGATGGTCTCCGTCCAGAGGGGGGCCTCCACGCCCAGGACGGCGGATTCGGGGACGTCCGGGAGGTAGGCGCCCGGGTTCCAGGAGTAGGAGCGCCGCACCGGGACGTAGCCGGCCCAGGCCAGGCCCGGCTTCGTCGCCTTGTCGTACTTCATGTCCAGGTAGGCGCGGTCCGCCGGGGAGAGGATCAGGGGGTGGCCCGCCCTGGCCGCCGCCGCGACCGCGGATTTCTCCGCTGCCGCCGTCCGGTCGTGGCCCCAGTACTGGAGGACCGCCCCCCGCGCGGGGCGGGCGTTCGCGAGCTGGTGCCAGGCCACCACCGTCTTGCCGTGCTTCGCCACCACCGCCTGGGCGCGGTCCATGAAGGCCGCGTAGTCCGCCGCCGGGGTGGAGTGGGCCTCGTCGCCGCCGATGTGGAGGTAGCGGCCGGGGGTGAGGGCGGCCAGCTCGCCGAGGACGTCGTCGACGAACTCGTACGTGCGCTCCTTGCCCACGCACAGCGAGCTGAAGCCGACCTTGGTCCCGGTGTAGCGCTCGGGAGCCTTGCCGTCGCAGTTCAGCTCCGCGTAGGAGGCCAGGGCGGCGTTGACGTGGCCGGGCATGTCGATCTCGGGCACCACGTCGACGTAGCGCTCCGCCGCGTAGGCGACCAGGTCGCGGTACTCGGCCTTGCTCCAGTGGCCGCCGGGCCCGCCGCCGACCTCGCTCGCTCCGCCGTACGAGGCCAGGCGCGGCCAGGAGTCGATGGCGATCCGCCAGCCCTGGTCGTCGCTGAGGTGCAGGTGCAGGGTATTGATCTTGTACTGGGCGAGCTGGTCGACGTACCGCTTGACCTGCTCCACCGGAAAGTAATGGCGGGCGATGTCCACCATCGCCCCCCGGTACGCGAAGCGCGGGACGTCGGTGATCTCGCCGCCCGGGACCTCGCCCGTGCCCCGCACCGGCAGCAGCTGCCGCAGCGTCTGCCCGGCACGGAAGAGGCCCGCCGGGGTGTGCGCGGTCAGGGTGATCCCGGAGGGGGTGGTCCGCAGGCGGTAGCCCTCGGCACCCAGCTCCCGGGCCCGGTCGTCCAGCCGCAGCCGGATCCCGTCCCCCTCCTCCCCGTCGACCACCGGCAGCGGCAGCCCGCTCGGCCCGCGCAGCTGGTCCGCCAGGAGCTCGCCGACCCGCCGCACCTCCTGCGGCGAGCCCGGCCCGGTACGGATCACCGTGCCCGCGCCGAAGCCGTACCCGGCGCCCGCGGCCCGGGCGGAGGCCGGCGCCGGCAGGAGCCGTTCGTAGGGGGTGAGGGCGGCGGGACGCCCGGAGCCGGGTCTGGCTTCGTCTCCGCGGGCCTCGGTGCGGGAGACGGCGCCGCCGAGGGCGCCGAGGACGAGGAGGGTGCCGAGCGCGCGTCGCAGGACTCTCATGTGCCCAGGTATAGGCCAGACGGCCCCCCTTCGGGCCCCACATACCGGTGGGAGAATCACCGGATGGCGGAAATCATCCAGAAGGACGGTACGTGGACCTTCGACGGGGACGCGGTGCGCATCGTGCCGGGCCGCGACAAGGGGGTGGGGCTGCTCCGGCAGCACTTGGGCGAGGTGGTCGTGCCGCTGCGCGCGATCGCGGGGATCAGCTACGAGCCGGGGCGCAAGGCGGGCCGGCTGCGGCTCAGGCCGCGCGACGGGGCGGACCCGCTGCTGCAGGTGACGGGCGGGCGGCTGCCGGAGGCCTCCGACCCGTACCGGCTGGCCGTGGAGTCGGACCGGTCGGGGGTGGCGGAGTACTTCGTGGACGAGGTGCGCAACGCCCTGCTGCTGGACCGGGTGGATCCCGGCCCCTGCGACGCGTACCTGCTGCCGGGGCCGGCGGTGCCCGTCTCGTTCGGCGCGGGTGACGCCACGGCCTCCTTCGACGGCGACCGGGTGGTCCTGGAGTGGAACTGGACCGCGGAGGAGGCCAAGCGTTCCGGGGGTCCGCGCGAGTTCCGGGTCGCGGACGTGCGGGCGGTGGACTGGTACCCCTCGAAGGGCCTGGACCACGGCTGGCTGCGGTTCACCCTGGACGGCGCCCCTCCGGCCCCCGCGCCCAAGTACGACCGTTGCGCGGTGGAGCTCTTCGGCTTCAAGAAGGACCCGCTGATGGCGCTGGTCGCCGCGGCCGTGGCGGTGCGGATGCCCCATCCGGCGGCTCCCGCGCCCGAGCCGGCCGTGCCGCTGCCACTCGCGGAGTCGGCCCCGGCGCTGGCGGGCGAGGCCGCGGACCACGACACCCTGCTGCGGCGGCTGCGCGAGGTGGGCGAGCTGCACCGGTCGGGCGTCCTCACCGCCGATGAGTTCTCGGCGGCGAAGGCAGCGATTTTGGGTCGTTTCTGACCACGCCGTACCGGAATCTCCCATTCCCTGGTCCAGACCAGCGAGATCCTGCCCGATGTCGGGCAGGATCTTTGCGTTTCACCCCTCGGACAGTCAATATCTACTGGTGCTCGACCGCCGCCCGTCACATGACGACCTCGTCGACCACCTGGTGCGCAGCACCGCGCTGCGGCGCGGCGAGGCCGCCCGGGTGGTGCTCGACGTGCTCGCGTACTTCAACGAGACGACCGAGGAGTTCGTCCGCCGCCGCCACCGCGAGCTGCAGTCGGGCGGGGCGGTCAACGCGGAGATCTTCGAGCGGATCGCGGCCGAGCTGCCGCACCGCGCCGTGGCGCCACCGGAGCTCTCGCTCCGGCAGCTGCGCCGCATCGTCTACGGCTGACAGGGCCGGGGCGGCCCGGACGGCCGCGCGCGGACGAGCAGGACACCGAACTTCAGGAGGGGCAAGACCGTATGTGTGGAATCGTCGGTTACATCGGCAAGCGTGACGTCGCACCACTGCTGCTGGAGGGCCTGGCACGGCTGGAGTACCGCGGGTACGACTCCGCGGGCATCGTCGTCAACAGCCCGAAGGCCGCCGCCCTGAAGATGGTCAAGGCCAAGGGCCGCGTCCGCGACCTGGAGGCCCGCGTCCCCAAGCGCTTCGCCGGCACCACCGGCATCGCCCACACCCGCTGGGCCACCCACGGTGCCCCGAGCGACCTCAACTCGCACCCGCACCTCGACCCCGAGAACAAGGTCGCCGTCGTCCACAACGGCATCGTCGACAACGCCGCCGAGCTGCGCGCCAAGCTGGAGGCCGAGGGCGTCGTCTTCGCCTCGGAGACCGACACCGAGGTGATCACCCACCTGATCGCCCGCTCCCAGGCCGACAGCCTGGAGGAGAAGGTCCGCGAGGCGCTCAAGGTCATCGAGGGCACCTACGGCATCGCCGTGATGCACGCCGACTTCGCCGACCGCATCGTCGTCGCCCGCAACGGCTCCCCGGTCATCCTCGGCATCGGCGAGAAGGAGATGCTCGTCGCCTCCGACGTGGCCGCCCTGATCGCGCACACCCGCCAGGTCGTGACCCTCAACGACGGCGAGATGGCCACCCTCAAGGCCGACGACTTCCGCACCTACACCACCAGCGGCACGACGACCACCGCCACCCCGGAGACCGTGGAGTGGGAGGCCGCGTCCTACGACATGGGCGGCCACGACACCTACATGCACAAGGAGATCTCCGAGCAGCCCGACGCGGTCGACCGCGTGCTGCGCGGCCGGATCGACGACCGGTTCAACACCGTCCACCTGGGCGGCCTGAACCTGGACCCCCGCGAGGCCCGCGGCATCCGCCGGGTCAAGATCCTGGGCTGCGGCACCTCGTACCACGCGGGCCTGATCGGCGCCGGCCTCATCGAGAGCCTGGCCCGCATCCCCGCGGACGCCGAGCCGGCCTCCGAGTTCCGCTACCGCAACCCGGTGGTGGACCCCGACACCCTCTACATCGCCGTCTCCCAGTCCGGTGAGACGTACGACGTCCTCGCGGCCGTCCAGGAGCTCAAGCGCAAGGGCGCCCGCGTCCTCGGCGTGGTCAACGTGGTCGGCTCGGCGATCGCGCGCGAGGCCGACGGCGGCGTGTACGTGCACGCCGGCCCGGAGGTCTGTGTCGTATCCACCAAGTGCTTCACCAACACGGTGGTGGCCTTCGCGCTGCTCGCCGTGCACCTGGGCCGGATCCGGGACCTCTCGGTCACCGACGGCAAGCGGATCATCGACGGCCTGCGCCGGCTGCCCGCGCAGATCGAGGAGATCCTGAAGGGCGAGGAGGACATCAAGCGCCTCGCGGCCGAGTACGCCGACGCCAAGTCGATGATGTTCATCGGCCGGGTCCGCGGTTACCCAGTGGCCCTGGAGGCCTCCCTCAAGCTGAAGGAGATCTCCTACATCCACGCCGAGGCCTACCCGGCCTCCGAGCTGAAGCACGGCCCGCTCGCCCTCATCGAGCCGGCGATGCCGACGGTCGCGATCGTCCCGGACGACGACCTGCTGGAGAAGAACCGCGCGGCGCTGGAGGAGATCAAGGCCCGCAGCGGCCGCATCCTGGCCGTCGCCCACCGGGAGCAGGAGAAGGCCGACCACACCATCCTCGTGCCCAAGAACGAGGACGAGCTGGACCCCATCCTGATGGGCATCCCGCTCCAGCTGCTGGCGTACCACACCGCCCTGGCCCTGGGCCGGGACATCGACAAGCCGCGCAACCTGGCGAAGTCCGTCACCGTCGAGTAGTCACGGTCGGGCAGGCACCGTCGAGCAGTCACCACCGCGCACGCGCGGCGGCCCCGGGGAGGGGCGACCTCCCCGGGGCGACGCGACAGGGGTGCCGCCGGAACTCCGGTGGCACCCCTGCCCGTTCTCCCGCGGTACCGGCCCGTCAGCCCGCGGCGACCGCGCGCCCCGAGGTCCTGCCCATCGCCATCGGCCAGTTGGCCAGCGCGGCGGTGGCCCCGTACCAGGCCAGCAGCCCCGACACGGCCGCGACCCAGCCGCCCGCCTTGGCCAGACCGCCGCTGTCCGCGAAGGCGGCGACGGCCAGCAGCAGGAGGGAGAGGGTCAGCAGGGCGTACACGCCCTGGCCGAACAGCCCGCTCGACGCGGCGAGCGTGAGGGTCAGCGCGAGCATCGCGAAGAGCACCAGAAACGTTCCGGCCGCCTCGTCGGAGACCGTGGCTCCCGCGCCCTTGGCCCAGGTGAACCAGAAGATGCCGAGGCCCGCGAAGGCGGTGCCGTTGAAGCCGTTGCCGCCGCGGTATTCGAGGAGGCCGAGGAGGAAGAGGGCCGCGCCGCCGACGTACATCGCGAGCGACACGGAGTGGGCGGCGGTCACACCGGAGAGGATCCCCGTGTGGCCGATACCGAATGCGAGAAGGGTGAGACCCAGGGCGATGTTCCCCAGGGTCGAGGTCGAGGCCGTGCTTCCCGCAGAGACACCATTGTCCACGGCGGGCTCCCTTCGATCTGCAGTTGTCTGCTGCGTCCCAGCAGCATTTATCTACCCTTTACAAAGGGGTTCACAACCGCACGAGCGACGCACAGCGGGTTACGGAATGACAACAACGGGTCGCTGCGCCCGCTTCGCCAGCCGCCCCGCGACCGAGCCGAAGATCCGCCCGACGATCCCGTGAGTGGAACCGACCACGATGGCGTCCGCCGAGTACTCCCGGCCGACCTCCTCCAGCTCGTGGCAAATGTCACCCCCGCGCTCGACGAGGATCCACGGCACCTCGGTCAGGTAGTCCGCGCAGGCCAGCTCCAGACCGAGCACCTCGGTGCGGTGGTCGGGCACGTCCACGAAGACGGGCGGCTCGCAGCCGGCCCACACCGTGGTGGGCAGCCGGTTCGCCACATGGACGATGATCAGACCGGAAGCGGAACGCCGGGCCATGCCGATCGCATAGGCCAGGGCCCGCTCACTGGACGTGGAGCCGTCGAAGCCCACCACCACGCCGTGCCGGAAGGCCGGGTCGCAGGGGTGACGTGTCTGTTCCACCGCGCGCAGGTCGCTCGATACGGAATCGGCGAAGGGTTTGCGCTTGCGGTCCGCGGGTTCGGAGAATTCGTGACCGGCCATGGGTGTCTCGGCGAAGAGTCCTCGGGGGAAGCGACAGGGGCGGTTTCGGCGACTCGGACTTTCTGACGACGGGGGCCTGGATCACGAACGCTTTTGACGACGCAGCGTGACCGGGTTCTGTCCTGGAAGCATCTTCCCAAGCCCTTACCCCCCAGGGTACGGCGACACTCCTGTCCTGCACAGGGCATGCCGCCCTTGGAGAGCGTCCCAGGGAGCATGCCGGAGCGCGAGCGCCTTGGCAATGGCAGCTGCCCCCTACAGCCAGTGACGAGAGACCTTCGCGCCACCCGTGCGCGCAGTGACCGAGGCCCGGCCAGGGCGTTGGACAGGCGTCCGACCGTCCAGGGAAGAGCCCGCAGGGAGTACGCCGTGCCCGGTCATCCGGTTCACCCCGTCCAGCCCGTCCAGCCCGCTCCGATGACGCGGTCCGCCCGGTCCGCCCGCTCCGCGCCGTCGCCCGCGCGCGCCTCGCTTCACCCGTCCGTGCGGTCCGCCGGACGCGCTCACGACGACCCCGCGGGTGACGTGGTGCGCTGGGCCGCCTTCAGCTGCCTGCTCGTGCCCGTGGTCCTGGTGGTCTACGGGACCTCGTACGGCGGGGCCGCCGTGGCGACCCTGGGGCTGGCCGCCGTCACCGCCGCCTGCCGGGTCCTGCTGCGGTACTCGGAGAAGACGGAACGGGCCGCCGCGCGCGTGCGTTCGGAGAATCCGCTTCCGTCCGGCCACCGGGGCCGGCACTCCCGCACCGGGGCGGGTTCGCACCGCGGCTGCCACGGTTCCGGTGGCCTGTCCCCTCACGACTGACCGGTTCGTACGTACACACCCGGTTGTTTTCGGCCAACTTCCGGACCCGGCGCTTCCCTTGCCGGAATGTTCCACCGACCCCACCACCACCAGCGACTACGGGCGAGAGGGGACGAATTGACCCCGTGAGTACTGGCCACGGCCGGATCGCGCGCTATCCGGTCGGGTAGCGGAGTGGAACGCTTCCTGATCGAATGCTTTTCGCCAAGTTGCCAAGTCGACATAGCGCTGCGTGCTGAACTTGTCACGCCGACACCACGGGACGCAGTAGATTCGATCATGTATTTACGGCGGGGGATCCACGTGCAAGGCCGAGGGGAAACGTGCAGGTGCGACCAGACCAAGGAGTCGCGACACCCAAGGGGGGCTTAGCGCCATGAGCCAGGATTCCACCGCCGCCGTCGTCGCCGACGCGGGCCGGAAGCTCGCGGGGCGTCGCCGCAGGGAGATCGTCGCGGTGCTGCTGTTCAGCGGCGGACCGATCTTCGAGAGTTCCATTCCGCTGTCCGTTTTCGGGATCGACCGACAGGACGCGGGAGTTCCACGCTACCGACTGCTCGTGTGCGCCGGGGAGGACGGTCCCCTGCGGACCACCGGCGGACTCGAACTGACCGCGCCGTACGGGCTGGAGGCGATCGCCCGGGCAGGCACGGTCGTCGTTCCGGCCTGGCGCTCCATCACCTCGCCCCCGCCGCCGGAAGCGCTCGACGCGCTGCGCCTGGCGCACGAGGAGGGGGCCCGGATCGTCGGCCTGTGCACGGGAGCCTTCGTGCTCGCCGCCGCCGGGCTGCTGGACGGCCGGCCCGCGACGACGCACTGGATGTACGCGCCGACGCTCGCCAAGCGCTACCCGTCCGTCCACGTCGACCCGCGCGAGCTGTTCGTCGACGACGGCGACGTGCTGACGTCCGCGGGCACCGCGGCCGGAATCGACCTGTGCCTGCACATCGTCCGCACGGACCACGGCAGCGAGGCGGCCGGGGCACTGGCCCGCCGGCTCGTCGTCCCGCCGCGCCGCACCGGCGGCCAGGAGCGCTACCTCGACCGGTCGCTGCCCGAGGAGATCGGCGCCGACCCGCTCGCCGAGGTCGTCGCCTGGGCACTGGAACACCTCCACGAGCAGTTCGACGTGGAGACGCTGGCCGCCCGCGCCTACATGAGCAGGCGCACCTTCGACCGGCGGTTCCGCTCGCTCACCGGCAGCGCTCCGCTCCAGTGGCTGATCACGCAGCGGGTGCTCCAGGCGCAGCGGCTGCTGGAGACCTCCGACTACTCGGTCGACGAGGTCGCCGGACGCTGCGGCTTCCGGTCGCCGGTCGCCCTGCGCGGTCACTTCCGGCGGCAGCTGGGGTCCTCCCCGGCCGCCTACCGCTCCGCCTACCGCGCACGCCGGCCGCAGGCCGAGGTGTCCCCGGTGTCGGAGATGCAGGGCTCCTCGCTGCCGCACCAGCGCACTCCGCAGCCCCAGCGGGCCGCGGCGGCCCTGGCCGCCTCCGGCCCGAGCGTGACCGAGCTGTACGCCCCGAGCCGGGTGCTGCGCGAGCACGCGTAGCCGTCCGCGCACGAGCGAAGAGGGCCCCCGCACCGGCCGAGCACCGGTGCGGGGGCCCTTCGGCATAAGGTGGGGCGCATGAACGATCGCATGGTGTGGATCGACTGCGAGATGACCGGGCTCTCGTTGACGGACGACGCACTTATCGAGGTGGCCGCACTGGTCACCGACTCGGAGCTCAACGTGCTCGGCGAAGGCGTGGACATCGTGATCCGCCCGCCGGACGCGGCCCTGGAGACCATGCCGGACGTGGTGCGCGAGATGCACACCGCTTCCGGGCTGCTCGACGAGCTGGCCGCCGGCACGACCCTGGCCGACGCCGAGGCGCAGGTCCTGGCGTACGTACGGGAGCACGTGAAGGAGCCGCGCAAGGCCCCGCTGTGCGGGAACTCCGTCGGCACCGACCGCGGATTCCTCTCGCGCGACATGCCCGCGCTGGAGGGCCACCTGCACTACCGGATCGTGGACGTGTCCTCGGTCAAGGAGCTGGCGCGCCGCTGGTACCCGCGGGCGTACTTCAACAGTCCGCCGAAGAACGGGAACCACCGGGCGCTCGCGGACATCAAGGAGTCCATCGCCGAGCTCCGCTACTACCGGGAAGCGGTCTTCGTGCCGCAGCCCGGACCCGACTCGGACACCGCCCGGGCCATCGCCGCCAAGCACGTGGTCACGGACGAGTAGTCCCCCGGAGGGGGGCGCGGGGGAAAGGTGGAGCGAGCACCCTCCCGGACCCTGTACCCTTTTCTTCGGCCGGTCGTTCTGCGACCGGACATGGTGGGTGTAGCTCAGCTGGTAGAGCACCTGGTTGTGGTCCAGGTGGCCGCGGGTTCAAGTCCCGTCACTCACCCTGCGGGAAGGCCCCGGTTCGCGAGAGCGGACCGGGGCCTTCTGCGTTCCCCGGACCGCCTTCCCCGGACCGCGGGTGCGTCCCTGCGCCGGCCCGTGGGCGATCGGCTCCGTCGGCGGGCCGGGTCCGGTGCGCGAGCCCTACGGTGACGTCCGCATCGCGGCCAGGCCCTTCGCCATGTCTTCGGCGTTCATGACGGGGCTGACCTCCAGCTCGGCGTTGAACTGGAGGAAGAGGTCCTCGAGGATCGGCGGCAGCTGCGCGCTGTCCTGGAGGTCGAAGACCATCCAGCAGGAGCGCACGCCCTCGTGGAGGCCGAAGTAGGCCGCCTCCGGCTGGACCCTCTCCATCAGGTCCTTCACGGCCCTGGGCAGGGATCCGGTCTTGATGCCCTCGTTGGTGGCGGCCGTGTCCATGTGGGCCCTGAGCATGACTCTCATGCGTGGCTCCTTCCGTCACGGCCACCCTCGGCGCGGCACGGGGGCGCCGCAACATGTGCGCCCCCGTCCGGGCGCAGGGGCCGTCCGCGCCGATGCGGAGCGGTGCCGCGTGCGGTCTGTGCCGCGGTCCGGCGGGCGGTCTCAGTCCAGGATCCCGACGTCGTAGAAGAACTGGTACCGGACGGGGTCGTCCGGCAGGAACCAGTGGAAGCCCTCTTCCAGGAACACCGCCACGACGTTGACGGCGAGGACCAGGCCCAGGAAGCCCAGTACGAGGATCCCCGCCGTCCGGTGCGGGCCGGGGGCGGCGGTCGGGACGGTCCGCCCGGCCGTGGCGTGGGCCAGGGCGAGGACGACGCCGATCGCGACGACCGAGGCGGAGAAGAGGATCCACGCCCACACGTACAGGTGCAGACCGAGCGCCGTGCTGCCGTAGCCCTTGTCCCCGGGGAGGACGTGCAGCATCGTCTGCCGCCACGCGGTGAAGGAGCCGCCCATCACCGCGACGAGGGCCATGCCCCAGCCCGTCATGTAGTCCCGGCCGGTCACCACGCCGACGGTGAGGGCGGTGCGGACGATGTACCCGGCCCCGACCGCCGCCAGCAGCATGAACATCCGCTGCACGACGCAGAGCGGGCAGGGGTACTCCCACAGACCGAACTGGTAGAAGAGGCCGCCGCAGACGACCGCCGTCCAGCCGGCGGTGAAGAAGCAGGCGAACCAGTACTGGGCCCGCGCCAGCAGGCCGCTCTCCAGTGGCGCCTCCGGCAGGAGGCTGCTCATCGTGGCCACGGGTCAGTAGCTCAGGTCGAGGGCGAGGCCGCTGGTGATGTGGTGCGCCATCAGCAGGAGGACGGCGGCCAGCATGGCCCACCAGGCGCCGAGCACCACGTTCCGGGAGGTGTCCCGGCACATGGCGACGAGGGTGGCGAGGATCCCGGCGAAGATGAGGGTGTCCATGGGGCGGACCGTACCGACCTGCGGACTTCCGCCCCGCGAGGCGCGCCCCCGGGTAAGCCGGTTGCCCCGCCGGGCCCGGTGTCCCGGGTCAGCCGCCCCGGCGCCTGCGGCGGCCCCGCCGGCCGCGCGCCCCGCGCTCGCCGCCCCGGGCCCGGTCGTCCAGCGCGATCCACACCCGCACCTCGGTCCCCCCGAGCACCGAGCGCCCCAGCCGTACGTCGCCGCCCGTGGACTCGGCGACCCGCCGCACGATGTCCAGGCCGAGCCCCGTGGAGCCGTCGCGGGCTCCGTCGTTGCCGCGCCGCAGGGCGGCGGCCGGGTCGGCGATCCCGGGGCCGCCGTCCGAGACGAGGACGATGACGGCGTCCCCGGCGTCGTGCACGTCCACGGCGAAGGGGGTGGCCTCCGGGGTGTGCCGGAAGACGTTGCCGAGCATGGCGTCGAGGGCCGCCGCCAGCTCGGGGCGGGCCACGGGGACGCGTACGGTGCGGTCCACGCCGGCGAGCCGGACCTCGCGGCCCTCGTCCTCCGCGAGCGCCGACCAGAAGGCCATCCGGTCGCGTATCACCTCGGAGGCGTCGCAGCCGGCGGTGGCCGCGGCGGCGGGCGGGCGCTGTTCGCGTGCGGTACGGATGATCGTGTCGACCTCCCGTTCCAGCTGCTCCACCGCCGCCCGGGTGTGCTCGGCGGCCGGGCCGTCCCCGAGGGAGGCGGCGTTGAGCCGCAGCACGGTCAGGGGGGTGCGCAGCCGGTGGGAAAGGTCGGCGGCGAGCTCCCGCTCGTTGGCGAGGAGTTCGACGACCTGGTCGGCCATGGAGTTGAACGCGACGGCCGCCGAGCGGAGTTCCTTGGGCCCGTCCTCGGGAACCCGTGCGCCGAGCCTGCCCTCACCCAGCTGGTGCGCGGCGTCCGCGAGCCGTTCGGCGGGGCGCACCAGGCGGGCGCCGAGCCGGTCCGCGACGGCCACCGAGCCGATGACGAGGGCGAGCCCGACCCCGCCGAGGATGAGCCAGGCGGTGGTGACCCCGTTGCTGACCTCGCTCTCCGGCACGTAGATCTCGATCACCGCGATGTCGCCGGAGCCGAGGGCGATGGGCTGGAGCAGCGCCGAACCCCCGCCCGGGACGCCGGCGGTGGTCGCCCGTCCCAGGGACCGGGTCTCGGCCACCGCGTGGGCTCCGGCGCGGCCGTCACCGATGTCCACGGGGGCGGCGCCGCCGATCGCCGGCACGTGGACGGCCATCCGCCCGGCGGCGCCCATCTCGGTGGACTCCACGGCCCGGCGCAGCTGAGCCGGGTCGGTGGTGATGGACAGGGTCGGCCCCATGGTGGCGGCCTGCCGTTCGGCGTTGGAGAAGGCCCGGTCGCTGGCCATCTCCCGCACCACCATCGCGAGCGGCGCCGCGAAGGCCAGGACCACCATGGTCGTGACGGCGAGGCACACCTTGACCAGCGCCCACCTCACGGCGTCCGCCTGACGGGCGCCCGGCTCTCCGCGGTGCGTCTCACAGCGGCGGCTCCAGCTTCACGCCGACGCCGCGCAGGGTGTGCAGGTAGCGGGGCCGGGCGGCGGTCTCGCCGAGTTTGCGGCGCAGCCAGGACAGGTGCACGTCGATGGTCTGGTCGTCCCCGTACGACTGCTGCCAGACCTCGGCGAGCAGCTCGCGCCGGGCCACGACCACCCCGGGGCGTCCGGCGAGGAAGGCCAGCAGGTCGAACTCCCGCCGGGTGAGGTCGAGGACCGCGCCGTCGAGCTCGGCCTGGCGGCGCAGCGGGTCGATGGCGAGCCCGCCGACGCGCAGCACGCGCGAGGGCGGCTCGGCCCCGGCGGCGGCGCGGGCGCGGCGCAGGACGGCGGCCATCCGGGCGGAGAGGTGCTCGACGGAGAAGGGTTTGGTCAGGTAGTCGTCGGCGCCGTCGTTGAGCAGCCGGACGATCTCGGCCTCGTCGTCGCGGGCGGTGGCGATGATGACCGGCACGTCGGTGATGCCGCGCAGCATCTTCAGGGCCTCGGAGCCGTCGAGGTCGGGCAGTCCGAGGTCGAGGATGACCACGTCGAAGGGGTTGTGGGCGACTTCGCGCAGGGCCTCCAGGGCCGTGCCGACGCTCCGGACGGTGTGCGAGGCCTCGGTCAGGTGCCGGATGAGGGCGGAACGTACGAACTGGTCGTCCTCGACCACGAGCACACTAGCCATGGGCGCACGGTAGTCCATCCGGGGGACGCGGGGAGGTGCCGGGCCGGGTCCGTGACGGGTGGTGCAGTATGTGCCCTGATGCGACGAGGACCTGTACATGCCATGGCCTGGGTGCTGGCGACCGCCGCCGCGGCGACCCTGTCGTGGTGGGGCGTGCACACCGTGCTGGCCGGGACCGCCTACGATCCCCCGCGCGCGGTGCCGCTGACGGCCGGGGGGCCCGGCGGTCCGGCGCTGTCCTCGGCCACGCGGGGGCCGGACCCGACGCCGTCGCCGGGCCCTTCGGGTTCCGTTTCCGCCCCGCCCTCCGCGTCCCCGTCGGCGGCCCCGCCACCGTCGGCCGGTGCGGGCGCGCCCTCGCCGGCGAAGCCGCAGCAGGCGCCGCCGTCCGCCCGGCGCCCGTACCCGGAGGGCGGCCAGGGCGGCGGGCCGGGCACGGTGAAGAACTACTCGGTGTCGGGCGGCCGGGTCGTCTTCGACCTCGGGACCTCCTCTGCCGGGCTGGTCTCGGCGACCCCGGAGGCGGGCTGGCGGATGCAGGTGTGGAAGCAGGACTTCTGGATCCGGGTCACCTTCACCCAGGGCAGCCGCGAGGTGTCGGTGTTCTGCACCTGGCACGACCATCCGCCGGCGGTGGAGATCGTCGACCCGTAGGGCGGGTCAGCGGAAGACCGAGGGCGGCGGCTGCGGGGAGGCCACCGCCGAGGCGTCGGCGACCGGGGCCGCACCGCCGGTGAAGTCGGCCAGGGCGCGGCCGTGCTCGACCCGGCCGGGGTGCGGGTCGCTCGCCACGCGGCGGGTGAACTCCGCGACGGGCAGCTCCTGGTCGGAGGCCACGAGCACCGCATTGCCGAAACGTTTCCCCCGCCAGACCACGGGATCCGCCGCCAGCGCCAGCCGGGCGAACCGCGAGGCGGCGGTGGCGACCTGGCCCCGCAGGTGCGCCAGCGGCGGACCGTCCGCGAGGTTGGCCACGTACCACCCGGCGGGCGCGAGGACCCGGCGTACGTCGTCCAGGAATTCCACGCTGGTCAGGTGGGCCGGCGTGCGCGCCCCGCTGAACACGTCCGCGATCACCAGGTCCGCCCAGCCGTCCGGCACCTTCGCGAGCCCCGCCCGCGCGTCCACGGCCCGTACGCGGATCCGCGCCTGGGGGTCCAGCGGCAGGTGTTCCCGTACGAACGCCACCAGGGCCGCGTCGATCTCCACCACCTGCTGCGTGGAGCGGGGGCGGGAGGCGGCCGTGTAGCGGGCCAGGGTGAAGGCGCCGCCGCCCAGGTGCACCACGTTCAGGGGCTGCCGGGCGGGCGCGGCGAGGTCGATCAGGTGGCCGATCCGGCGCTGATAGGCGAAGTCCAGCCAGGCGGGGTCGTCCAGGTCCACATGGGACTGCGGGGCCCCGTCGATCAGCAGGGTCCAGGCACGGGGACGCTCGCGGTCCGGTGCCAGCTCGGCGAGCCCGCCGCCCACCTGCCCGGCGACCGGTCCGGCGTCCGGTATCGCGCCGCCCCGGCCACCCTTGCCGCCCTTGCCCTTGCCTGCCACTCCCCCATTATGGCTGGTCAGCGCCTCAGCGGCAGTTGTCGGCCGCCTCGATCAGCCGGGCCGCCTCGCCGAGCGCGGCGCGCAGCACCTCCGGGTCGGTGACCGGCCCCACGGCCTCGGGGGGCAGCAGCCAGCCGCTGCTGCCGGAGGCGGGCGAGACGGCGTCGCCGAAGCGCATGCCGCGCCCGTTGGTCTGCGTACAGGCACTGCCGGGCAGGTCCCAGGCGTCGGCGGTGCCGGGCGGGACGAGGAAGCCGAGGGTGTCGCCGGAGCCGTCGTGGAGCACCGGGCCGACGCCGGGGGCCGTCAGGCCGGCCCCGCGGCGGATGATGTCGACCGCCTCCAGCCCCTGGCGGGTGGGCACGGTCACCAGGTCCGGGGCCGCGGGGAAGGCCTGCGGCAGGAGGGGCGGCGCGAGGGTCGGATGGACGGGCGGATGGACGGGACCCGGGACCGGGCTCGGCGCCGGGGAGGCCGCGCCGGGCGCGGCCGCGGTGTTCGTTCCGATGCTGTCCATGCCGGCCTCCGCCAAGGGGAACCCCTCCTCGATCCGTATCCGCATGGGTTCAACGCACGGAAGCGTCAACGGGTGCGGCGGCAAGACGCCGCAAAGGATGGCAGTTCATGGCGGATCGCGGGTGAGATATCCGTTTTGTAGCCAAACACCACATCAAGCACCCGTCGGCGGCGGTACGTTCGTGCGCGCCGGAGCCCTGACTCCGGGGCGAGACCGACACGGATCGAAGGGGGTCCTGCGGGGCCCCTTGGGATCGTCCAGAGAGGCACACGTCCATGGCGGCGTCCCCCCACTCACCCAACTCCTCCTTCCGCAGGCTCCGCGGGCAGCGCTCCCCGGCCGAATTCGCGGCCCTCGTCCGGCGCGCGGCCCGGGAGATCGGCGAAACGGTTTCCTGCGACGCCCGTTACATCGGCCGGGTCGAGTCCGGCGAGATCCGCTGCCCCAACTACGCCTACGAACGCGTCTTCCTCCACATGTTCCCCGGCCACACCCTGGCCGACCTCGGTTTCTCCCCCCGCGAGACCGTGCGCGGCCGCTCCGCGCAGCGCGCGAGGCCCGTGCCCCAGGCCCTCACCCACCTCGTCCGCCGTTCCAAGGAGAGCGACGTGCTGCGCCGCGCGTTCATGACCGGCGGTTCCGCCACCGTGGCGGCCGCCACCCTCAGCCTCACCCTGCTCGGCGACAGCCGCCGGATCCCCTCCCGCGCCGGTGAGGCCGAGGCCGCCGCCGTCGAGGACGCGGTACGCCAGATCCGGCTCCTGGACGACCGGCACGGCGCCGACACCCTCTACCGGCGGGCGGCACAGCCCCTGAAGACCGCCTACGCCCTGCTCGACGCGGGGGCCGCCCGGCAGTCCACCGAGGACCGGCTGCACGCCGGGGCCGGGGAACTGGCCGTCTCGGTGGGCTGGCTGGCGCACGACTCGGGCCGCTTCGAGGACGCCCGCTCGCACTACGCCGAGGCCCTGGCCACCGCCCGGGTCTCGGGCGACGCCGCCCTGGAGGCGCACGCCTTCAGCAACATGGCCTTCCTGGCCCGGGACCGCGGCCGCCCCCGCGAGTCGGTGCGGGCCGCCCAGGCGGGCCGGCACGCGGCCCGCTCGCTGGGCTCGCCCCGGCTGCTCGCGCTGCTGGCGCTGCGCGAGGCGGGCGGCTGGGCGGGGCTCGGCGACCGCAGGGCGTGCGAGGAGTCCCTGGCCCGGGCGCACGCGGAATTCGCGCGGGGCGCGTCGCCCGCCGACCCGGAGTGGATGTCCTTCTTCGGCGAGGCGGAGCTGGAATCCCTGGAGTCCCGCTGCTGGGCCGCGCTCGGGGAGCACGCCCGCGCGGCCCGGCACGCCCGGCGAGCGGCCGACCTCCAGGACCCGCACTTCGCCCGGAACGTGGCCCTCTACACGGCGGAGCTCGCCGACGACCTGGCCCGGGCGGGCGCACCGGACGAGGCGGCCTGGGCGGGCGGACGGGTACTGGACCTGCTGGCCGAGGTCCGCTCGACCCGGATCCGGTCGATGCTGGCGGGCACGGCCCGCACCCTCGTCCCGCACCAGCGCTCCCCGCGCGTCGGCGCCTTCCTGGCCCGGCACGCCCAGGCCTGAGCCGGCCTCCCCGTCAGGCGCCGACGTACTCGAAGACCCCGCCGTCGGGGTGGCGCGGTACGGCCCGGCGCCCGTTCGGGGTCTCGGCGGGAGCGGCGACCACCTCGGCACCGGCCCCGCGGGCCCCGGCGACGGCGGCGTCCAGGTCGGCGACGCGCCGGCGCAGCACCACGGAGCTGATCGTCATACCGGGATCATCCCCAAGCGGCCCCGCCGGACGGGAGTTGGGGGTCAGCCCTCCAGGTGCCCTGTGTCGTTCCAGCGCTCCAGCGCCGGGGCGCCGTAGGCCCAGCCCAGGACCGACAGGGAGGTGGGCTCCAGCCGGATGCGGGCGCCGAAGGAGGCCTCGAAGCCGAGCCAGCGGGCGGCGAGGGTGCGCAGGATGTGGCCGTGGGCGAAGACGAGGACGTCGCGCTCCGCCGAGCGGGCCCAGGCCACGACCTCGTCGGCGCGGGCCGCGACGTCTGCGACGGACTCGCCGCCGGGGACCCCGTCGCGCCAGATCAGCCAGCCGGGCCGGACCGCCTGGATCTCGGCCGGGGTCATGCCCTCGTAGTCGCCGTAGTCCCATTCCATGAGGGCGTCCCAGGGGTCGGCCTGGGCCGCGTAACCGGCCAGGTCGCAGCTCTCGCTGGCGCGGACCAGCGGGCTGGTGCGCACCTCCAGGCCGCGCAGGTCCGCCCAGGGCTCCCGGGCCAGGCGCTCGCCCAGCCGCTTCGCCCCCAGCCTGCCCTCCTCCAGCAGCGGCACGTCCGTGCGTCCGGTGTGCTTGCCGAGCCGGGACCATGCCGTCTGCCCGTGGCGGGCCAGCAGGATGCGGGGGGCCATCTGTGTTTCTCCCGGTCCTAGGGGGTTCACCCCTCCAGGGGCGATGGGGTCGTCCGTCCATCATCCCCGACGGGAATAGGGAGACGTCCGGGCCGGTCGGCGGGAGGGCGGGAGGGGCGGGCAGGGGCGTCCGGGAGGCGGGCCGGGCGGCGGACGCCGGGAGGGCGACCGGCTCGTTTCGGCCGTATGACCACGATTGTCAGTGGCGGATGGGACACTTCCGCCCGTGAGCTCCTACCCGCCCGACGGCCCGCCCCAGACGACACTGCGGCAACGGCTCGCCGACCTGCGCGGCCCCGCCGTGCCGCCCCGACCGCTCGACGCACGGGCGCTCGCCGCGCTCGCCGCCAACCCCGGCTGCGGCAGACGGGCCCTCCTCGACGGCGCCGGCATCGACAAGACCGCGCTCGCGGCCGCGCTGGGCTCCCCCGCCGCCTTCGGGCAGTCGCAGTTCGCGATCGTGCGCGGCAACTCCTTCGAGGCCAAGGTCAAGGCCGACGGCGGAGCGGAACTGCTGCGGCTGACGCACGCCCGCCTCGGCGGCGGTGCCGAGCCGCCCGGGCCGCACGCCCGGGTGCCGGACCTCACCGCCGCCGGACCCGAGGGACGTGCCGCGCGGACGGCGCTGGCCCTGCGGGAGGCCACCGCCGCGCGGGCGTGGACGCTGCTGGACCATCCGATGCTGGCCCTGGAGGTGGCGGGCACCCCCGCGTACCTGGAGCCCGACGCCGTCGTGGTGCACCCCGACGGCCGCTGGACCGTAGTGGAGATCAAGTCGTTCCCGATGATCGACGGGGCCGCCGACGCCGCGAAGGTGGGGGCCGCCGCGCGGCAGGCCGCCGTGTACGTGCTGGCCCTGGAGCAGACCGCCGGGAAGCTGGAGGGGGCCGAGGTCGGCCACCAGGTCCTGCTCGTCTGCCCGAAGGACTTCTCCAACCTGCCCACCGCCGCGCCCGTGGACGTCCGCCGGGAGCGGTCGGTCACCCGCCGCCAGCTGGAGCGGCTGACCCGGGTGGAGGAGCTGGCCGAGGGGCTGCCGCCGGGGCTGTGCTTCGACCCCGCGCGGCCCGCCGCCGAGCTGACCGAGGCCGTCTCGGCGGTCTCCGCCTCCTACGCCCCCGAGTGCCTCGCCGCCTGCGAACTGGCCTTCCACTGCCGGGAGCGGGCCCGCGCCGCCGGGGAGCCGGCCGCGCTCGGCCGTTCCGTCCGCGGGGAGCTGGGCGGCCTCGCCACCGTCGAGGCGGCCCTCGCGGCGGCCGCCGGAGCGGGCCCCGAGGGCGATGCCACCGCCCAGGCGCTGCGCCAGGCCGCCCGGCTGCGCGCCGAGGCGCTGGAACTGGCCGCCGCCCGACCCCCGTACCAGGCCCCGGAGACCCCCGAATGCCCCTGCTGAGCACCCTGGCCCGGCTGGAGGCGGTCCGCGCGGGCCGCGCCCGGCCGCTGGCGACCGTACGGCACCGCCACCTGAGCGGGCGGCCGCTGGTCTTCGTACCGCTGACCACCGCCGGTGAGGCGGGGGCCCCGCTCGGCGCGATGCTGGGCACCGACCCGCAGGACCCGCGGATCTTCGTCATACCCCAGCCGCGCGACCGGGACCTGCGCTGGGAGTTCCTGGCCGCCCTGGCCGCCGAGGTGATGGCGTACGTGGACGCGTACGCGGACGTCGTCGAGCCGGCCGAGCGCACCGAGACCGACCCGGAGAGCGGCAGGAAGGTCAAGGTCGAGGCCGAACTGTGCGTGGACGCGCCGCAGATCGTCGTACCGAGCCGGGCCGGCATCGAGTACGTGCGCCTGCTGGGCCGGTCGATGCGGTTCCGGCGCACCGCCGAGGAGGACCCGGACAACCCGTACCCGGCGCCCACTCAGGTGCCGCTGCTGGGCCGCTGGTTCACGCACCTCGCCGAGCGTTCCCGGGTCCCCGGCTCCTCGATGCTGCTGTCCGCCACGGAGCTGCTGGGCCGGCACTGGGCCACCGGCCAGAGCAGCCTGGAGGACCAGCACCTGGGGGCGCTCCTCGCCTGGATCGACCCGCCGGAGGGCGTCTCCGGGGCCGAGCAGGCGCTGCGCGTGGAGCTCGCGCGGGACGGTGACGGGCAGCTGCTGGTGCCGCCGTCCGGGCCGGCCACCGACCCGGCCTTCGACAACAAGCTGCTCGCGCCGGCGATCGCGCGGTTCGACGCGGCCCGGGCGGCGGGCGGAGCCCGCGACGACGATGCGGTGCGGTCGGCCGAGGGGGCGGTCCGGCAGCTGGTCGTGGACCAGATGCGGCCCGCCTGGTCGCAGACCTGGGAGGCGATCGAGCTGCTGCGCACCCTGCCGCCGGGCGAGCGTACCGAGGAGCGCTGGACCCGCGACCGCTGGTCGTTCACGGGCCACCGCGACCGGGTCCGGGCCGGCGAGCCGCCGCAGCCGCGCCGCGACGACGCGGTGACGGCGGCCCAGAAGCTGGCCACGCGGGAGACCGAGCAGGTACGGCTCGACGCGCAGGAGGCGCTGGACGACCCGCTCGTCATGGCGGGCCGGCGGTTCGCGGGCGAGGCCTTCGCCGGTGAGGTCACCGAGGTGCTGATGGAGTGGACGGAGGGCAAGCGGCCCCGGCCGCGCCCGCTGGTGACGGTGGCCACCGAGGACCGGCCGCAGCTGGCGGACGAGGGCGGCGGCAAGGTGTTCCGGTCCCTGGACGGCCGCCAGCAGGCCTTCGAGTTCGTGCGGTACGAGGACGACGGGCAGCTGGTGCTGCGCGTGCTCGACAAGATGGGCGCCGGCCGGGAGCCGGTGGCGGGCTCGGTGCCGCAGAAGGGCGACCGGGACTGCTGGACGCTCTTCGAGCACGACGCGCGCGGCGGCCCGAAGCTGCCCGACCCGGAGAACACCCCCTGGACGCACGGCGGCCCGCCGGGCTCCCGGACCGCTCCCGCCCTGGACGCCGTGACCGACGAGGACCTGCTGTGACCACCGCCTTCGACCCGGGCGCGGCCGCCGACCGGGCCACCGCCGCCATCCTCCACGACACCCTGCACGGCACCGAGCGGGGTGTCGTCGTCGACTCCCCGCCCGGGGCCGGCAAGTCGACGCTCGTGGTGCGGGCCGCCCGGGAGCTGGCCGCCGCCGGGCGCCGGCTGATGGTGGTCGCGCAGACCAACGCCCAGGTGGACGACTTGGTGCTGCGGCTCGCCGAGAAGGACCCTGAGCTGAAGGTGGGCCGGCTGCACAGCAGCGACGCCGACGCCTACGACCCGGCGCTGCGGGACCTGCCGTCCGTAACCCTCTCCGCGAAGCCGGCGGAGCTGGCCGAGCTGCCGATCACGATCTCCACGGCCGCCAAGTGGGCGTACGTCAAGGACGCCGAGCCGTGGGAGCACGCCATCGTCGACGAGGCCTACCAGATGCGCTCCGACGCGTTGCTGGCCGTGGCCGGACTCTTCGAGCGGGCGCTGTTCGTGGGAGACCCCGGGCAGCTGGACCCGTTCAGCGTGGTCGGCGCGGAGCAGTGGGCCGGCCTGTCGTACGACCCTTCGGCGAGCGCCGTCTCCACCCTCCTCGCCCACAACCCGCAACTGCCGCAGCACCGGCTGCCGGTGTCGTGGCGGCTCCCGGCGACGGCCGCGCCGCTGGTCTCGCGCGCCTTCTACCCGTACTCGCAGTTCCGCAGCGGCACCGGACCCGGCGAGCGCCGTCTCGCGTACGGGGTCGCGGGCGACGGCTCGGGCCCGGACCGCGTCCTGGACGAGGCCGCCGCGTCGGGCTGGGGGCTGCTGGAGCTGCCCGCGCGGCACACCCCGCGCACGGACCCGGAGGCGGTGCGGGCGGTGGCCCTGGTGGTGCGGCGCGCCCTGGACCGCGGCGCGGTGACCTCGGACGAGCGGTCCCCCGCCCCCTCCCCGCTGACGCCGGCCCGCATCGCCGTCGGCACGGCCCACCGCGACCAGGCCGCGGCGGTGCGCACGGCCCTGGCGGCCCTGGGCGTCGCGGGCGTCACGGTCGACACCGCGAACCGGCTCCAGGGCCGCGAGTACGACCTCACGGTGGTCCTGCACCCCCTGTCCGGCCGCCCCGACGCGACGGCCTTCCACCTGGAGACGGGCCGCCTGTGCGTCCTGGCCTCCCGGCACCGGCACGCGTGCGTGGTGGTGGCCCGGGCGGGAGTGGCGGAGCTGCTGGACGAGCACCCGTCGACGGAACCGGTCCAGCTGGGCGTGACGGTGAAGTTCCCGGACGGGTGGGAGGCGATGATGACCACGTGGGACTCCTGGTCCGACCACCGCGTCCGATGGCGCCCGTAGACCGCCCCCGCACGACCGGTACGGAAGGGGGAACGCATGGGACTCCGCTACGGCTACGAGGTCTTCCTGCCCGCCCGGAACGTCCCCCGGGCACTGCGCGAACTCGCCGCGCTGGCGCCTCGGACCGACCGGGTGCCGCCGCTCGCGCTCACCCTGCCCGGCGGTGAGCGGGTCGTCGTCCCCTTCACCTCCGGCTTCAAGAGCGAGCCGGTCGACTGCTCCACGGGCGGGACCCTCGAACTCGACACCTCGCTCCTGTGCGGCGCCGACGAGGCGGTGAGCGCGTACGCCCGCGGCCACGGCACCGGACCCGACGCGCTCGGGCGGGTCGGGATCGGGTACGTCTACCTCACCGTGCGGTTCACGCCCGCGCTGCACCCGCGTTACGCCTCGATGGAGTTCACCGCGGCGACTTCGGAGATGAGCCGGCTGTTCGAGCGGTCTGCGAGCGTCAGAGCCGTGTTCACCGGCCTCACCGCCGCCGCGGGCGGGGTGTGCTGCGTGCTCGACACCGAGGGCGACAGCTCCCGCCTGTGCTGGCTGAACGGCCGGCCGGCCGACGAGACGGTCCCCGGCCCCCGCTTCGCGGGCTACCGCGAGCTCGTGGCGGCGTGGGACGGCTAGGCCGGCAGGGGGCTACTGCTCCCCGAACGCCATCCACTTCTCCGGGGTGGCCAGCGGCTCGAAGCCCGCGCGGGCGTAGACCTCGTGCGCGTCGGCGGTGGCCAGCATGATCCGGCGCAGGCCGTACGGGGCCAGGTGGGCCTTGACGGCTTCGACGAGGGCGCCGCCGAGGCCCTTGCCGCGCGCGCCGGGGTCCACGTACACGTCGCAGAGCCAGGCGAACGTGGCCCGGTCGGTGACGATCCGCGCGTAGCCGAGCTGGGCGCCCGAAACGCTGTCGTACACGCCGAAGTTCAGGGATGACCCGACGGCCCGGTCGTGGGCCTCGCGGCTGCGGCCGAGGGCCCAGTAGGCGTCCTGCGACAACCAGCGGTGGACCAGCGCGTTGTCGAGCCGGTCCGGGTCGGTGGAGATCTCGTAGCCGTCCATCGGGCCATCCAAGCACCGCCGGCGCTCGCCGGACCACCGGTTATCCGGCGCGCCAGTCCGGCGGCAGCAGGTCCCAGGAGTCGCGGCCGAGCCATTCGCCGAAGGTCGCCGGCCGGGCGCCGGCCGCGTGGTCGAGGGAGAGCGGAACGATGAGGCCGCAGCTGGCGCGCCCGTCCCACCACACCGTGCCGGCCAGCGGCCCGGACACCGCCAGCAGGGTGGAGAAGCCGCAGCCGTGCTCCTGGAGGCGTAGCGCGCCGGCCGTCCGGCGGGCCTCGAACTCCTCGCATTCGGCGTCCCAGGCGTCCCAGGCCTCGGTGAACGAGGCGGGATCGGGGTGGTCCGCCCACTCCGGTTCGCGCGCGCACAGCGCGATGTCGGCCTCCGCGTAGGAGTCGGGGTGCGGGAAGGGCGTGGGCAGCAGGTCGGGGCGCAGCCAGTCGTCCCCGGGCCACCGCCAGCCGCTCTCGGTGCGCTCCACGGCGAACCCGGACCCGGCGGCCGCCGGGTCGCGCAGGTGGGCGCGGTACTCGTCCGGGAAGCGGACCCCGAGCTCGCGCTCGGCGTCGCCCACCTCGTCATCGGTCAACGGCGGTCGCGCGGGGGCGGGGCGGTGCATGCGGCGATCCTACGGTCGGCCGCCGGAGCTACTGGTCGTGGTCCTTGCGGGCGATGCCGAAGTGGCGGCGGAGGGTTTCGCCGGCGTCGGCGAGGGCGTGCAGCTGTTCCGGGGTGAGGACGTCGATCAGGTGCCGCCGTACGGACTCGACGTGCAGCGGGGCCGCCGCGTTGATGGTGTCCAGCCCTTCGGCGGTGAGCACCACCTCGGCGCCCCGGCCGTCGGTGGCCACCTCCTCGCGGCGGACGAGGCCGCGCCGCTGCATCCGGCTGATCTGGTGGGAGAGGCGGCTGCGCGACCACTGCATCAGCACCGCGAGGGAGCTGATCCGCATGCGGTGGCCCTCCGTGGAGCCGAGCACCGAGAGGACGTCGTAGTCGGCTTCGGACAGGGCGCTGTCCAGGTTGAGGTCACGCGCGATCTGGGCGTCGACCAGGGGGAACATCCGGCGCCACGCGTACCAGGCGTGCTGTTCGGACTCGGTGAGCCAGCGGGGGTGGGCCGGCTCGGGCGTGTCGGTCATGGGCACAGCCTAACGAGTCTGGTGACACATCAACTACCTAGTTGACATATCACGCATCGGCGGCTTTCCTGGGTGACACATCAACAACCAGACTGCGATCAGCACCGCCCCTCCAGACCAAGGGAGTTCAGCCATGACCCGCCTCCTCGTCCTTTCCGCCGCCACCCGCCCCACCTCCTCCGGACGGCCGCTCGCCGAGTGGGTCGCCCGCCAGGCCCGCGAGCACGGCGCCTTCGAGGTCGTCCCGGTGGACCTCGCGGAGCTCGCCCTGCCCTTCCTGGACGAGCCGGAGTACGCCTCCAGCGGCAACTACGCCCACCGGCACACGCGGGAGTGGAGCGCGCTCGTCGACTCCGCCGACGCGTTCGTGTTCGTCCTGCCGATGTACAACGGCGGGTTCACCGCCCCGTTCAAGAACGCCGTGGACTTCCTCTACCGCGAGTGGCAGGGCAAGCCGGTCGGCCTGGTCAGCTACAGCGCGGGCGGCTCCGGCGGCGCCCCGGCCGCCCGGATGCTGCTGCCGGTGCTCACCCAGCTCGGCATGCGGCCCGCCGAGCGCTCCGTGGCCGTCGCCGGCATCAACGCGCTGATCGGGGCCGAGGGCTTCGGGGCGCCGGAGGGCCTGGCCGGCGAGGTCGCGGGCGTGCTGGACGACATCGCGGCGCTGGCGAAGGAGCCCGCCGCCGCCTGACGCACGGCGCCCTTGCGCGACGCTGGACAATGGAGGGTGGCCCAGGAGTTCGCAGCGCAGCAGGAGGACACGCATGGCAGAGCCCGAGCGGACCGAGCGGAGGCAACGGCCGGCACCGCTGCTCTTCGAGCCCTCGGAGGCCGTCACGGACCCGGAGCACTTCTTCGACCTGGAGTCGATCGAGGACCCGCGCGAGCTGCTGACCCGGGCCACCGAGCTGACGCTGGCCTTCCGGGCCGCGCAGGACCGGGCCGTCGAGTTCCAGGCCCTGGCGGCGGCCCAGCTGGCGGACCCCCGGCGCTTCGACCGGCTCCCGCCGGAGGCCATCGCGGCGATCGCGGAGTGGACCGAGGACTACGCCCGCAAGATGATCGAGTTCGGCGAGGACCTCCAGCGCGGCACCACCCCCGGCACCGTCTAGGCACGGGACTGGGCACGGCCTCGGCACGGTCCGGCCGGGTCACACGGAAACAGGGCGGCCGGTCCCGGGGACCCCGCGGCGCGCGGCATATGCGCGGCGCAACATACCCCAGGACCGCCCGCCCTGTCCCGGTTTTCGGTAACTCCGCGGAACCGCTGCGCTACGGCGGGTACACCTGGCATATGACGACCTTGACGACGGCCGCCGGCTGCCCCGCCCTCGACGGCCCCGACGCACGCACCGCGCCCGCCACGCAGGTCACCGCACAGGGTGCCGCCTGGCTGGCCTCCGCTTCCGCGTACCCGCACGAGACGCTCGCCGTCTGGGAGGCGCGGCCCACCGCGCCCGCCGTGCTGCCCTGCGGGACCGCGTTCGACGTCGTCAACGTTCCGCTCGTGCTCGGCCGCCGGATGCTCGACCTGCTCTGGGAGCGGGGCCCCGGCTCGGGGCCGGCCGCCGTCCACCGCGGGCGGATGCTGCTCTTCGCCTCCCCCGGCACCGCCCAGCGACTCCCGGCGCTGCTCGCGTGGGAGGAGTGGGGTCCGGCCGCCCCGGCCCCGCTATGCCACGGCCACGGGGACGCCGTCACGGTGCCCCCGCTGTCCGCCGCCCCGGGCCCGTCGCGCTGGCTGGTGGCCCCGGACGCCCGGCTGCCCTGGCTCCCCGGTCCGGACGCCCTGCTCTGGGCGTTCCTGCACGCGGCCCGGGGTCCGGTATCGATTTTTGGTTCGGCCGAAACGCCTGCTAATGTCTACGACGTCAGCAGGCGCCGCTAGCTCAGTTGGTTAGAGCAGCTGACTCTTAATCAGCGGGTCCGGGGTTCGAGTCCCTGGCGGCGCACAGACGGGAGAAGGCCCCCGCTCTTCGGAGCGGGGGCCTTCTTCGTGTGCGCGCGGCGGCGGGAACGGCTCCCTCAGGTCGTGATCTTCACGGTGTAGGCGCCCGACTGGGTCCGGTCCGCCACCTCGATGGTGATGCGCTCCCCCGGCACCGTGAAGGTCTCACCGACCTCCAGCGGCGCGTCCGCCAGCGGCGGGTACACCGAGCGGTCCCAGCAGGCCTCCGTGCGGGGGTGCCCGTCCAGCACCTCGATCGGCCCGCCGCCCGAGGAGGCCTCGTTGCGGACCCGGTAGACCAGGACCCCCTCCGTACAGGTATCCCCGTCGTTCCCGGCGGAGCCGCGCGCCTCGATCGCGATCGCGCTGCCGGGGCCCGTACGGATCACCGCGAGCCGGGTGCCGCCCGTGCCGCCCGGCGGCGGGGCCTCCGACAGCGGCTGGAGGGTGTGCAGCGAGGTGCCGGACCGTACGCAGTCCACCTGGGCGGGGTCCAGCCAGCCCAGCTTCCACTTGTGCCAGGCGAACAGGTCCGGGGCCATGCCGAACTGGCTGCCCATGACGTCCCAGTCGCCGACGTACGTGTCCCAGTCGCCCTTGCCGTCCGCCGGCCGGTGGTAGAGGTCGGGCAGGTCGAAGACGTGCCCGGTCTCGTGCGCCAGCACGTTGCGGTCCGGCGGGTGCTGCTCGAAGACGGTGACGATCCGCCGCAGCTCCGAGCCGTCCGCCACGATCGGGCGGTCGAAGTTGACGACCTTGGTGGCGTCGGAGTCCACGCCAGGGGCGCTCGGGTCTGCGATGAAGTACACGACGTCGTACGCGCTGAAGTCCACGCGCGGATCGGCGGCCGCGACCGCGTCCCGCAGGTAGGCCGCCCGGTCCCCGGGGGCCCAGTCGCGCTGTATCCCGTACGCGGTCGCCGGCCGGGGCATCCGGATCCACTGCTTCTGCGGGTGCGGGGCCAGCCGGAACCGGCCGTAGGAGGCGCGCTCGAAGAACTCGCTGGTCGCCGGGAAGTAGTCGGCCGTCAGCTCGGCGGGGGTGAGGGCGGTGCGGTGGCCGGGGAAGGAGAGGAAGACCATGACCGCGTGGAGCGTGCGCTCCGGCTTGGGGTAGGAGCCGTTCCAGGTGTCCACGCCGAGGGAGTGGTGGGCGGCCGTCCGCGTCAGCGCGCAGGGCCCCGCGGCGGTGGTGTCGGCGACGGCCGGACCCGCGACGAGCGACATGGCGGCGAGCGCCGTCATGGAGGTGAGGGCCGCGGCCGTACTTCGCATGCGGGAGCGGTCCACTCCCCCGGGTGTCTGCTCTCGCCGCACGTCGACCTCCCGCTGGTGGATTCGTCCCGTCCCATCCACCTTGGGGTGATTGTCTGACTAATGTCCTGTTCCGGTGCCCCACATGAGTGACCGCTGCGGCAAGCCGGTGACCCCCGGAGTTCACGGCGGACGCTACAGAACGTCACGATCGATCACATCAGATCGACTCGCGCCGCCCGATGCTCACAGATGCGCGTAAACGGTCACCCGGCCCCTGTCCGACACCCCGTCAGGAGGCCCCCCGAAAGGCGTCAGCATGGCGACGGACCCGTCCCCGCACGGCGACGCCGCTGGATAGGGGCTCCCGGCAGCCTCTATGATCGGCACACTTTCCTGCGCGGACACTCACGAACACAGCGGGAGCGAACGGTGAGCGGAACCTCAGAGGAGACCGGTTCGGCGGCCGAGAGCACCCGACCGACCCTTACGGAGCGTCACCAACCAGTGTCTGCCGTGCCCGAACCGCGCGACTACCGCGCCGCCTTCGACGCGGCGCACCTCGCCATGGCCGTCATCGGCCGCGGCGGCGAGGTGATCGCCGCCAACCGGGCCCTGGCCTCCCTCCTGGGAGCCGAACCGCGCGCCCTCGCCGGGCAGTGCGCCGCCGACCTCGTGGACCTGGCGGCGGAGGCCCGTACCTGGCAGGCCTACCAGGAGGTGCTGCGCGGCCGGCAGGCCCGGCTGCGGTGCACGCGCCGCCTCAAGCACCCCGACGGGCACTCGCTGTGGGCCGAGGTCACCCTGGGCCCGGTGACCGGCACCCCGGACGTCCTGCTGTCCGTCGCCGACATCAGCGACCGGCGCGACCTCCAGGCCCGGCTGCGGCACCTCCAGATGCACGACCCGGTGACGCGGCTGCCCAACCGGGCACTCTTCTTCGAGCGCCTCTCGGCCGCCCTGGAGGCCTCCGCCTACGGCACGGGCGGCACCGGCCGGATCGGCCTGTGCTACCTGGACCTCGACGGCTTCAAGGCGGTCAACGACACCCTGGGCCACCGGGTCGGCGACCGGCTGCTGACCGCCGTGGCGGCCCGGCTCAGCCAGTGCGCCGACCAGTCCGGTTACGGCCGCTCGGGCGGGCACCTGGTCGCCCGGCTCGGCGGTGACGAGTTCGCCCTGCTGGTGGAGGACTCCACCGGCACCGAGCAGCTCGCCGACCTGGCGCGCAGCGTACTGGCCGCCGTACAGGAGCCCTTCGACCTGGCCGGGCAGCGGCTGTCGGTGTCCGCGTCGATCGGCGTGGTCGAGCGGGACGCGGCCGGCACCTCGGCGACGGGGCTGATGCAGGCGGCGGACACGACCCTGTACTGGGCGAAGGCGGACGGCAAGGCCCGCTGGACCCTCTTCGACCCCGAGCGCAACGCGCACCGGATGACCCGGCAGGCGCTCTCCTCCAGCCTGCGCCCGGCCGTGGAGCGCGGGGAGTTCGAGCTGGAGTACCAGCCGCTGGTCGACCTGGAGAGCGGGGTGGTGCGCGGGGTGGAGGCCCTGGTCCGCTGGCGGCACCCGCAGTTCGGGATGCTGACGCCGAATCGGTTCATCGGGATCGCAGAGGAGGACGGCTCGATCGTGCAGCTGGGCCGGTGGGTGCTGCGCACGGCGTGCCGCCAGGCGCGGCGCTGGCAGATCGAACAGCCCAGCGACTCGCCGGTGTTCGTTTCGGTGAACGTGGCGGTGCGCCAGGTCTGGGACTCGGACCTGGTGGGGGACGTCGCGGAGATCCTCGCCGAGACCGGCCTGGCCCCCCAGCTGCTCCAGCTGGAGCTGACGGAGTCCGCGGTGATGGGGTCGGCGGGCCGCCCCCTCCAGGCGCTCCAGGCACTCAGCGACATGGGCGTGCGGATCGCCATCGACGACTTCGGGACCGGCTACTCGAACCTCGCCTACCTGAGCCGGCTCCCGGTGTCCGTGCTGAAGCTGGACGGCTCCTTCGTCCGCGGCTTCCGCTACGAGGAGGGCACCCACCCGAACCCGGCCGACGAGACCATCGTGGAGGCCCTCGTCCAGCTCGCGCACCGGCTGGGGCTGACGGTCACCGCCGAGTGCGTGGAGACCGCCGGCCAGGCGGCCAGGCTGCGCCGCGTCGGCTGCGACACCGGGCAGGGCTGGCTGTACTCCCGCGCGGTCGCGCCGGAGCGGATCGCCGAGATGATCGCGCCGCCGCCGGGGGCCCGGTTCGCCTCGGGGACGCCGCAGGCCTGAGGCACGCCCCCCTTCCCGGAACCGGAACCGCCCCGCCCCCGGGAAGGGGGGCGGGGCGGGCCGGCGCTCGGCGCGGGGTGGGGGGAGATCAGCAGGCGCCGAGGTCCTTCCAGACACCCCATTCACCGGTGGTGCCGGGCGCCTCGTTCTGCGTCCACCACTGGGCCCGGTACTTGCGGCCGTTGTGCGAGACCTCGTTGCCGGCGGTGTAGACGGTGCCCGCGACGTAGGCCGGGACGCTGCCGCAGCCGGTGGCCGGGGGCGTCGTCGGCGGGGTCGTCGGCGGCGTGGTCGGCGGGGTGGTGGGGGGCGTGGTCGGCGGGGTGGTCGGCGGCTGGGTGGCAGCGCCGAGGGCGTCCGAGATCTGGTTCAGCAGCGTGGTGTTGTTGTCCAGGCCGAGCAGGGAGTACATCATCGCGCCGGCCAGGCCGCGCTGCTTGCCGTAGTCGACGCGGGCCTGGATCGACTTCTGGTTCAGGCCGGTGAAGAACTCGCCGTCCTTGTAGAAGTACGAGGCCTTGGCCTGGTCGTCCCAGTAGGTGGTCGCCGGGTTGTCGACGATCCCGCCGAGCTCCTTGTAGTTGGCGATGCCGGCCTGCTGGCTGGTGGGACGGGCACTGGAGGCGCCGGTGGCGGGCTGCGCGAGGCCTCCCGCCGCCCCCGCGGGGACGCCCTTCCAGCCGCGGTAGTAGAACTCGTAGCCCAGGGTCAGCTTGCCGGCGGGGAACCCGCCGGCGATGCCGTAGGCCGGGTTGCCGTCGATCCAGGAGTCGATGGCGTTGTCGATGCTGTACTTCTGGGTGCCCGGGGCGATCACGTCGGTCGGGTCGCCGGCCGGGGAGTACAGCGGGGACTGGTGGTACGTCGGCCCGTCGCCGTCCCAGGCGCCGTGCATGTCGTACGTCATGATGTTCGCGTAGTCGAGGTACGCGCCGATCTTGTCCGTCTCGATGTGCTTGATCTTGTCCTGGCCGGCCGGGAGGGCCGCCGTCAGCATGAACTTCTTGCCGCCGTTGGCCTGGCCGTAGGCGTCGAGCTGCTCGCGGAACTCCTTGAGCAGGAGGGTGAAGTTCTGCTTGTCCTCGGGGGCGTAGTGGTTGCCGAGGTGGCCGTCGGGCGAACCGGGGTACTCCCAGTCGATGTCGATGCCGTCGAAGATCCCGGCCGCGGTGCCGGGGCCGCCGAAGCCGTCGGCCTTGGGCAGGTTGCCCTTGATGTACTGGTCGATGCAGGAGGAGACCAGCTTCTTGCGGGAGGCGTCGGTCTTCGCCGCGTCGCTGAAGTACTTCGAGTACGTCCAGCCGCCGAGCGAGATGTTGATCTTCAGGTGGGGGTACTTGGCCTTCAGCTGCTTGAACTGGTTGAAGACGCCCACGATCGGCTGGTCCCACTTGTCCGCGACGCCGCTGACGCTGTCGGCCGCGCTGAAGGACTTCTGGTAGTCGGCGTACGAGTCGCCCGCGCCGTCACCGGCGTTGGGGTTGTTGTCGTCGCCCGCCGCCTTGTTCGCCTCGAAACAGGTGAGCTCTGTGGGGTGGATGTTGCCGAACGAGTAGTTGATGACGTCCAGCTTCCCCGCTATGCCCCGGGTGTCGAGGTGCTTGGGGTAGAAGGCGTTGCCGTACACGCTCCACTGGTCGTAGTAGGCGATCCGCACACCGCCGGCCGTGGCGGTGGTGGAGGCGCCGGCGGCCTGTGCGGTGCCGAGTCCCGCGAAGCCGGCCAGCGCACCGGCCGCCAGCGCGGCCGTGGCGGCGGCCGCGATGAGGGGTTTACGCATGTGCATGAACTGCCTCCGTGGGGGTGGGAGGTGAGGAAATCAGCGGTAGGTGAGAGAAGTGATAGCGATCACCCGACGCCCCAGTCAATGGTTTGGACCAAAGAAGGACTAGACCACTCAACGGTCAAATCCCCTCGTCAGAGACCTGAGCGCACGGCAAGAACCGCCCGCCACCCCGGGTGACGAGCGGTTTAAGGCTCCCTTAGGTCATGCTCCGGCAAGCCTTCGGCAACAAACCAGCCACATGCCGTTCTCCCGGATCCAGCCCCGCTCAGGCCCGCGTCGAGGGCTCGGCGGGCATCCCGTACGCATCTGCGACGAGTCCGTACGAGCGCAGCCGGGCCTCTCCGCCATGGGCGTTGGCGGTCAGCATCAGCTCGTCCGCGCCCGTCCGCGCCACCAGCGCGTCGAGCCCGGCCCGGACCTCGTCGGCGGTGCCGTGGACGACGTTGGAGAGCCAGCCGTCGACGAACTCCCGCTCCAGCGGCGAGAAGCCGTACGCGGCCGCCTCCTCGGGCGTCGGGACCAGCCCGGGCCGCCCGCCGCGCAGGCGGAGCATCGACAGCGCTCCGGTCAGCACCTGCGCACGCGCCTCGGCAGCGGTGTCGGCGGCCAGCGCCGAGACGCCGATGAGGGCGTACGGGGCGTCCAGCACCGCCGAGGGGCGGAAGCTGTCGCGGTACAGCTCCAGCGCGGGCAGGGTGCCGGCCGCGGAGAAGTGGTGGGCGTACGCGAAGGGCAGGCCCAGCTCCCCCGCGAGCCGGGCGCTGAAGCCGGAGGAGCCCAGCAGCCAGACCGGGGGACGCCCGGCGGGCCCCTGCACCGGGCCGGGCACGGCGTGCACGCGGGCGTACGGGTGCCCGTCGGGGAAGTCGTCGTCCAGGAAGCGGGTCAGCTCCGCGAGCCGCCGGGGGAACTCGTCCGCCGCCTCGTCCAGCCGTCCGGGCCCCCGCAGCGCGGCCGCCGTACGGGGGTCGGTGCCCGGCGCCCGGCCGAGCCCGAGGTCGATCCGCCCCGGGGCGAAGGCCTCCAGGGTGCCGAACTGCTCGGCCACGGCGAGCGGAGCGTGATTGGGCAGCATGACCCCGCCCGAGCCGAGGCGGATCCGCGAGGTGTGCGCGGCGAGGTGGGCCAGGATCACGGCCGGGGAGGAGCTGGCGACCCCGGGCATGGAGTGGTGCTCGGCGACCCAGTGGCGGTGGTAGCCCCGGGCCTCGGCCTGCCGGGCGATCCGCACGCTGGTGCGAAGGGACTCGTGGGCGGTGGACCCGCTGCCCACGGTGACCAGGTCGAGCACCGACAGCGGCACCGGCGCCCCGCCCCGGGCGGTCCCGCGGACGGGGTCGCGGGGACGGTCCTGGGCCGGGTCGCCGGCCGGGTCCCGGCCGGGGTCCTGCGGGCGGTCCTGGGCCCGGTACCGGCCCGGGTCCGCGGCCGGAGCCGTGGCCGCCGGTGCCGTGGGCGCCGCTGCCGCCGCCGGGTCCTGGGCGGTGGCCCGGTCCGCCTGCGGAGGGCTGCCTTCCGCCGACCCGCCCGTGCCCCGGCCCGCGTCCCCGGTGTCGCTCATCGTCGCTCCCGTCCCGTCCCGCTCGTGCGCCCGCGGCGCCCCGTACGCCTCGTACGGCGTTCGTACGAAGAACTCGAACGGGAAGTGCTCGCCGGGCATTCCCGGCAGACCGGGGCATGCCCATGCCTCTGGCATATGCCAAACGAGTAGTTCCAGGCCGGGCGACTTGATTAAGCCATCAATCTCCTCAACACACGCCCCACGTGGGCCCCTTGATGGCTATCGTGGTAGAGCAAGCGGTAACAACCTGGTAGGGGGAAACCGTGGCGCTGAAGCCCGAGCCGACCGCGCCGTTCCACTCGGTGCAGTACGCCCTGCGCGTACTCGAAACGATCTCGCGGCACACCGGCGGTGTGACCGACGTGCAGATCGCGCGTGAGACCGGCCTGCCCGCGGTCCATCTCGCCCCGATGCTCCTCATGCTCCGCCGCGAGGGGTACGTCCTCCAGGTCTCCGACGGCGCCTACGCCATAGGTGACTCCCTCGTCCTGCTCGGCTCCGGCCTCGGCCGGCAGCAGGCCCTCCAGGAAAAGCTCCAGGACACCCTCGACAAGCTGCGGGACTCGGTCGGCGCGGCCGTCTACATCAGCCGCTACGTGGACGGCGAGGTCCGCATCACCCAGTTCGCGGACAGCCCGCGCACGCCCAAGGTGCACGAGTGGGTCGACTTCCGCTCGGCGGCGCACGCCAGCGCGGTCGGCAAGTGCCTGCTGACCCAGCTCGACCAGAACGGGCGGCGCGACCACCTGTCCCGCCACAAGATCGCCCGGCTCACCTCGAAGACGATCGTGAACGAGCGGATCCTGTTCTCGAAGCTGGACTCCCAGCCCGCCACCGTCCCCGTCCTGGACCTCCAGGAGTACGCGGTGGGCACGGTCTGCGCGGCGGTCCCGATCACGGCCGGTGCCGCGGTGGGCTGCCTGGCCCTGTCCATGCCGGTCGAACACGCCCACCGGCTGCGCGCCGCGGCCGACACCCTGAACCGCAAGGCCGCACCGCTGCTGCTGTCGCTCACCCTCTGAGGACCCCCGCAAGAAGGCCGAGCGCGGCCCCGGCCCCGGACACCCTGCGCCCCCGGAAAAAGCACTGCGGCGACCCGGAAAACACTTCGGGCGGTTCCCGGTGAACCGGAAACCGCCCGAAGATCAGGTGCGCCGCCAGGGACTCGAACCCCGGACCCGCTGATTAAGAGTCAGCTGCTCTAACCAACTGAGCTAGCGGCGCCTGCTGACAGAGAAAATACTACCTGGTCCCCAGGGGTGCTCCAAACCAGTAACCGCAGGCCCGCACGGCGAGCCCCTCAGCGGTCCAGCAGCTCCCGGCGGCCCTGCGCCTCGTACGCCGCCAGCAGCGCGGCCAGCCCCTCCCCGTCGAGCGGGCGGTACGCGCCGCCGGACCGGTGCCAGACCGGGCCGGGGCCGAGGAAGCCGGCCCGGCGCAGGGCGACCCGGTGGATCTTGTTCGTGGCGGTGACGGGCAGCGCGTCGAGGATGCGCACGTAGCGCGGGGCCATCTTCGTACCGAGGTCCGGCTGCGCGGCCAGGAAGGCACCGAAGGCCTCCGGATCGAAGGCCGCGCCCTCGCGCAGGGCCAGGGCGGCCATCACCTGGTCCCCCGCGACCTCGTCCGGGACCGCGTACACGGCGACACCGGCCGCCGCCTCCCAGCGGGCCAGGATGTTCTCGATCACCGCCGCGGCCAGGTTCTCGCTGTCGACCCGCAGCCGGTCGTCGGTGCGGCCCGCGAAGTAGAGGAACCCCTCGGGGTCCCGGAAGAACAGGTCACCGGTCCAGTACCAGCCGTGCCGGGTGCGGGCCGCCTCGGCGCCGGGGTTGCGCCAGTAACCCTCGAAGAGGCCGCCGCCCCGGTTGACGAGCTCGCCGATGGCCTCGTCCCCGTTGACCAGCCGGCCCCGCCCGTCCAGGACCGCGGGCGGGCACTCGCGGCCCGTCTCCGGGTCCACCACGGCCAGGTCGTCCCCCGGGGCCGCCAGGCCCAGCGCGCCCGCCGGGGTGCCGGGGACCCGCTGGACCGAGGCGCCGCCCTCGGTGGCCCCGTACCCCTCCACCAGCCGGACCCCGAACCGGTCGGCGAAGCGGGCCGCGTCCACCGCCCCCGCCTCGGTGCCGAAACCCAGACGCAGCCGGTGCTCCCGGTCGTCCGGGCGGGGCTCGGTGGCCAGCAGGTACTGGACGGCCCGGCCGACGTAGGTGAAGTACGTCGCCCCGTAGGCCCGTACGTCGTCCAGGAACGCGGAGGCCGAGAAGCGGCGGCGCAGCGCCACCGGGGCGCCGGCGGCGAGGGCGGGCAGCCAGTCGGCGATGACGGCGTTGCCGTGGAAGAGCGGCATGCAGATGTAGTGGACGTCGTCCGCGGTGACCGAGAAGCGCCGGGCCAGCGCTCCGCCCGCGGCGGCGAGACGGCCCTGGCCGCAGACGGCGGCCTTAGGGGCGCCGGTGGAGCCGGAGGTGAAGTAGAGCAGCAGCCGGGTCCCGGGGCCGGGCGCTCCGGCACGCACCGTCGACTCGCCGGGCTTCGCGGCGGCGTACGGGGCGAGCAGGGCCTCGTACTCCTCGGTCCCCGTGACCAGCAGTCGCACGCCGGGCAGGTCCAGGCCGCGCAGCAGCGGGAGGTGGGCGGGCTCGGTGACGAGGATCCGGCAGTCGGTGTGCAGGATGTCCCGGGCCAGCTCGGGGCCGCGCCGGGTGGGATTGATCCCGGCGACGGCGGCTCCCGCGAGGGCCGCCGCGCCGAGCCAGAAGGGGAACTCGGGGGTGTTGTCGAGCAGCACCCCCACGTGCGGTTCAGCCCCCGGCGGCAGCAGGTCGGCGAGGAGCGCCGCCCGGGCGGCGGCCTCCCGGGCGGTCCGGTGGCGGCTGAGGACGGCGGGCCCGGCGCTGCCGGCCGCGCCGGCCCCGTACATCAGCCCGGGCCGGTGGTCGCCCCACTGGCGCGCGACGAGTTCCGCGACGGTCTCGCCGGCGCCGGGTGCTGTCGTGGTCCGCATGCCGCCGGAGGTTAGCTGACGTGACGTCAGAACTGAACGTCGGAGCAGGCGTAGAAGGCCATCGGGGTGTCGTTGACCGTCCAGACGGCCAGGATCATGTGCCGCCCCGTCTTGCCGGCCGGCATGGAGCCGCGGTGGATGGTCGTCATGTCCGGGCGGCCGCCGTTGTACGGGACGACGAGGAAGGGCTGGGGGTCGAGGGCGGCCCGGGTGAGGGGCTTGGCCGGGTCCCATCCGTTCCGGGTGACGTAGTACCGGAAGTCGGTGGTGGAGTGGTTGGCGGTGAACTGCCAGCGGAAGTCGAAGGGCTGGCCCGAGTTCACCCGGGTCGCGGGCCAGTTGCCGCCGCGCGGGTCGTCGAGCTGGGCGAACTCGCCGTGCCCGCCGGCGCATATCTTCCCGTCGGCCGGACCGGCCGCCGGGAATCCCTTGTACCCCTCGACGCTCTGCGGCTCCCACTGGATGGGGCCGCAGTCGGAGACCGTCCTGTTGGCGCAGAGCTTCTGGCGGCTGATGGGGGTGTCGGTGTAGCCGTGGCCGCTGGCGCTGGGGGCGCCGAGCAGGGCGATTCCGGCGAGCAGGCCGAGACCGAGCGTGGCGGCGGCGGCCGTCCGCGCGGGGCGGGAGGGGTGGGAGGAGTGCACGGGGCCTATGGGGCGTGCGGGCCATGAGGGCATGCGGAAGGAACGCATGGTGCTCCTTGGGCGTGGGGGGGGAAATCCGGCATCCGGTGAGGGGTGTGCGCATGGGATCGGCCCTGGCGGGCCGGCGGGGGAGCTGGGGTCCGGCGGTCGGTGGGGTCGACCGGAGTGGTGGGGGCCGGGTTGGGTTGGGTTGGTGAGCTCGGTGGGACCGATCGGGGCTGGTGGAGCTGGTTTGAGCTGGTGGGGCGGGTGGGGTGGGTGAGGCTGATGGGGGTGCTGGGGCCGGGCGGGGGGAGCCGGCCGGCCGCTCTAGGTCTAGACCAAGTTCCAGGGTATGGACGGGAGTTGGCCATGTCTATACCAATGAGAGAACGGGTGGTCCGGTCATTACCGGCCACCCGTTCGCTCGCGGAACCTCCGTGACGGCTGTTACTGGTCGGACCGCCCGGTGTAGAAGGCGACGGTGAGGTCCTTCACCAGGGCCTTGCGCTCGTAGTCGTCGAGCTCCACGATCCCGCGCGAGGTCAGCCGGTGGACGGTGTCGTCCACTGCGTCGACCACCGACGTCAGCACCGTGTCCCGGTGCTTGGCGTCGATCGCGGCCACCCGGCGCCGGCGCATCGCCTCCGCGACCTCGGGGGCGTACTCGATCCGGGTGGGCTGGGCCGAGAACACCTCGATCCCGACCGCCTCGGTTTCGGCCGCCACCATCCGGGTCAGCGCGTCACCGACGGCCTCCGCGTCGCGCAGGGTCGGGGCGTCCTCGTGGAAGGCGTCGGCGGGCAGCTGGGACAGCACCCGGGCCATCGCCGACTCGACCTGCTCGGCCAGGTAGTCGGTGTGGTCCTCGACGGCGAGGGTGGCCCGGGCGGTGTCCTTGACCTGCCAGACGACCTGCACGACGACCTGGAGGGCGAGCCCGCCCGAGTCCACGGCGGGCATCGGCTCGCTGCGCCAGTGCCGCAGCCGGACGTCGACCCTCTGGCGCAGCAGGAGCGGGCTGATCCAGGTCAGGCCGGTACGCCGGACCGTGCCCCGGTAGCGCCCGAAGAGGGTGAGCACCCAGGCGTGACCCGCCTTGGCCCGGCCGAGGCCGCCGAGTGCGAGGAGGGTGACGATGCCGAGGAAGGCGAGCGGGGGCCAGTGCGTGGCGCGCAGCCCCCGGTAGGGGCGGGGAGGGGCGCCGAAGGCGGCGACCACGGTGGCGGGGACCACCCCGGCCCGCCACAGCACCGCCGCGCAGCCGAGGAGGGCCAGGCCGCCGACGGCCACCGCGATCCAGCCGGGCAGTACGGGCCCCCGGTGCTCGCGGAGCCGGTCGTCGCCCCGGGGGACGCGACGGCCGCCGGCGGGCTTCCGCGCGGTGCGGGCGGCGGGAGCGGCGGCCGGGGACCTGGGCGGCTGCGGCTGCGGGCGGAACGGGAGGTGCAGCGGGACCTCCGTGACCGCGGTGCCGCGCGAGGGGTGCGGGCGGCCGCGCGGGGCGGGGTCCTCGGTGCGCATCCCGCGCGCGACGGCCCGCGCGGCGATTTCCGCGGGTCCGGGGCCGGGCACGCCGTGCGGGGGCTCGGGCGCGGGGTGCGGGATGCCGGGGGCGACGTCCGCCCCGGCCTGGCTCCGGGCGGCGGGTACGTCACCCCGCGGCGGCCCCGGCCGGGCGGGCTCGCTGCCGGGCTCCGGGGCGTCGGCGGCCGCGCGGAACGCGTCGGGGTCGGCGTCGGCGGGGTGCGAGGGCCCTGGCCGGGCGGGTTCCGGTTCGGGGGCGCGGCCCTGGGCGGGGCCGGGGAAGGCCCCCGGAGCCGGTTCGGGTGCGGCGGCCGGGGACGCCGCCAGGGCCAACGGGGCCGGTTCGGGGTGCGCGTGCCCGGCCGGAAGCGGGTCCGGCTCGGCGGCGCGGGGGGCCGTCGCGGCGGCGGGTTCCGCGGCGCGGGGGGCCGTCGCGGCGGCGGGTTCCGCGGCGCGGGGGGCCGGAGTGCAGGTCGCGGCGGCCTCGGGGAATCCCGTACCCCCGGTCGCGGAGGTGGGTTCCGCCGCCGGGACCACCGTCACGGGCTCCGGACCGGCCGGGCGGAGCGCGGCGACGCCCGACGCGAACCGGGTGGCTCCGAACGGCTGGACGGCCCGTTCGGGGGCGGGGCCGTCGGGGCGCTCGGCCCGTGCCGTCGGCCCGTGGTCCGGCTGCCCGGCGGGGCGGTCCCGGTAGCCGCCCGGCTGCGGAACGGCCGCCCGGGCGGGGGCAGCGGGAGCCGCCGCCCACGGATGCGGGTCGCGGGCGGCGGACTCCCCCACCGGGGGCGGCGCCTGGGGCCCCGGCCCGGCCGGGTGCGCGGCGGCGGGCGCCGGCTGCGCGGACGGCCACGCCGGGGCGGGGGTGGGGTGCGCGGCGGGCGTCGGGGCGGGGCTTGGCGCCGGGGTGACAGCCGGGGCGGGGCCCGGGACGGGGGCGGGGCCCGCCGTGGGGGGCTGCGGTGTCCATGACCCGCGGTACACGGCGACCGGCTCGGCGGGGCGGGTCCCGGCGGCCTGGTCCGGGTCCACGGCCGGTGCCCGGGACGGCAGCGGGCCGGCGGGACCCGAGGCGTGGGCGGTGGCGCCGGCGGGGGCTGCGGGCAGCGGGGGGATGCGGAAGGTGCCCGTGGTGAACGTGGTGTGGGTGGGGTACATCGTTGCCTCCGTCATGCGAACAGCCGGCGCCAGGTTTCCGGGCCCGGATAGCCGTTGGCCGAGGCCCCGCGCCAGCCCTGGGCGCGCTGGAAGGCCTCGACGTTGCGGCGGTCGGCCTCGCTCCAGCGCGGGCCCGGGCCGGACGTGTAGTACTTGCCGAAGCCCTTCGCCGCCAGCCGGCGGGCGAGGGCGAGGACGGCCGGATGGGACTGCCCCGGGCGGAAGACGCCCGGCCCCGGATAGGCGGGCACCCCGGTCGGACCTGGCAGGGCCGCGGCCGGCTTCACCGCACCGGGTCCCGTCGTCCGTCCCGTCGGCGGGATGTCCTTGCCCTTGCGCTGGACCAGCAGCCGCCAGGTGTGCTCGCCGGGGATGCCGTCGGCGTCGGCGCCCGTCCAGCCCTGCGCCTCCTGGAAGGCCCGCGTGGCCTGCCGGTCGGCGTCGCTCCACTTCGTGCTCGGCCCCTTGGGGTAGAAGCGCAGGGCACCGCGCCCGATCAGCATCTTGCCGAGCTCGGCAACGTACTCGTTGTCCGCGCCCGGGCCGAACTTGGCCGCGCCGGGGAAAGCGGCCGTGCCCGCCGGCGGGGCGCCCGGCACCGGGGAGCCCGGCACCGGCGCGTCCGGTACCTGCGTGCCCGGCACCTGCGTGCCCGGCACCGCGGTGTCCGGTACCGGGGTGTCCGGTACCGGGGTGTCCGGTACCGGGGTGTCCGGGAGGACCCCGGTGGTCACGCCGTTGTACCGGTACGGCAGGTACTTCTCGGAGTTCTTCCAGTACCCGTACGGCGTGGCCTGCTTCCGCGTCGCCGGGCGGGTCTGCTCGTACGCGACGTAGTGCGTGCGCGTCTCGTCGACCCAGCCGCCGAAGAGGACGACGTGCGACCCGTTGCTGGGATCCGCCGGGTTGTGGAAGAGCAGCATGTCCCCCGGCAGCAGCTGCTCCTTCGTGATCTTCGTGGCGAAGGAGTCGAGGCTGCCGGTCCACTCGTTCGTCCCCAGGTTCCAGGCCATGGAGACGTACCCCGAGCAGTCCTGCCGGTAGCCGTCCGACCAGTACGAGGTCATGCTGTAGGGGACCTGGGCGTCCAGCCAGGTCTTCGCGCGGTTGATGATCGTGGCCCGGTCGATGGCGCGCGCGGCGGGCGGCGCGCCCGGCCGCCCCACCGACGGGGACGTGGGGCGCGGCCCGGGGGTCGGGCGTCCGTGCAGCGGGGCCCGGTCGCCCTGGGGGGTGCCCGGACCGTCCGCACCGTCCCGGTCGTCCAGGGCAACCGGGCCCGGGCCCGGCACCGGCCTGGCGGCGGCCAGTGCCGCCGACCCGCCGCCGCCCAGCACCACACCGGCCGCGGTCGCCAGTACCAGCGCCCGGCGGGCCCCGCGCGCGGCCGGGTGCCCGCCGTCCCGCAGCGCTATGGCCCGCCCGCGCGCGAGGGTGCGGCGCCGCTGCGCGCACCCGAGGCACACGCAGTCGCCGGCGGGCTCGTACTCCTCGAAGACCGGCAACGTCATCGGCGTCGGCATCTGCACATGCACCGGAGGCTGCATCGTCATGCGGTTCCGTCCACTCCCCTGCTCGTCCACTAGTCGGCCGGGCACGCATCTGTCGGGGCATCAGATTCGGCTCGACCAGACATATCGTGCACGACAAACCTCTTAAACATGGGTTAATCGGACAGAACGGGCGCGGCTGGTCACGAGCGTCTCTCCCGGTGGGGTAGAGTTTTGCCTGTCAGCAAGCGCCGCTAGCTCAGTTGGTTAGAGCAGCTGACTCTTAATCAGCGGGTCCGGGGTTCGAGTCCCTGGCGGCGCACAGACGAGAAGAAGACCCCCGTGGCGAAAGCCACGGGGGTCTTCTTCGTTCTGCGTGGGCCCGGCCGGGCAGGGCCTCGGGGGCCGGGGGCCCGGCTGACCCGGACGGGCTAGACCGACGCCGTGGCCGGCTTCGCCCCCGCGCCCGTGAGGTACGCCGAGACCACCACGTTCGCCGCGTACTGCCCGGCCGCCTTGTCGTAGTTCCCGCCGCAGGTGACGAGCCGCAGTTCGGCGCGGCCCCCGACCCGGGGCCCGTACGCCTTGTGGGGGTCGAAGCCCGCGCGCTCGAAGACGCGTACGTCCTCCACGGTGAACTCGGCGACCGTGGCGTCCGCCCGCTCCACGCGGATCTTCTGGCCCGGCTTGAGGGAGCTCAGGCCGTAGAAGACCGCCGGCTTGGACCGCGTGTCCACGTGCCCCACCATCAGCGCGGCCCCCACCGCACCGGGCGCCGGGCCCGCACCCCACCAGCCCACCGTGCCCGGGAGCTCGTACGGCGGCGGATCGATCGCCCCCTGCGCGTCCAGGCCCCGGGCGATCACCGGCGCCCGGACGCCCAGAGCCGGTACGTCGACCCGCGCGGGCATCACCCCCGGCAACGGGGGCCGCGCGGCCGGGAGGGCCGGCCCCGGCTGCCCGCCGGCCTGGTCGGCGGCCGGAACGGGCGGCACCCCGGTGATCTCCTTGCCCCACAGCCACAGGCCCATGACCAGCACCGTCCAGGCGGCGAAGGTCAGCAGCCGGCCGCCCGCGGAGGCCTTGGGCCCGCTCATCCGCCGTTGCGGCGGCGTCGCAGGGTGATGGCCCGGCCCGCGACCGCCAGGGTGGCCGCGGCGGCGAGAACGGCGCCGATCACGGTGTGGGGCAGCCCGGGGCCGTCGCCGTCGTGGCCCTTCTCCGCGGCCGTCGCCGGCCGGGTCGCCCCGGCGACCTCGGCGGACATCCCGCCGCCCCCCGCGTGGACCGGCCAGACCGGCGAACGGTGCGGGTCGGGGCGGTGGTGGTCGCGGTGGCGGATGTCGATGGAGCCGCGCAGGCCGTCGGCGCCCTCGCACTTGACGCGGATCTCGTGCCAGCCCGGATCGGCGTGGGAGCGGACGGTGGCCTCGCCCCAGAGGGTCCGGCCGTCCCCGTGGCGCGAGGAGAGGCGCACGTCCGACACGAAGACGGGGGAACGGGCCACCCCCCAGTCACCGTGACAGCCCCGCACGCGGATCTTGACGTGCGCTCCCGGTGCGGCCGGGTTCGGTTCCGCCGAGACGCCACCGCGGTCCCACTCGTTCGCGAGGGCTGCGGGGGCGGTCACGGCGGTGAATGCCGTCAGGGCGACGGCGGCCCCTGCGACACGCAGAGCGATCAGAGAACAGCGCATGGTGAACCTCCTCAACAAGGAGCCTCACGCGCGGCGCGCCGCTCCGCATCCGGAGCGGCGCTCTCTTGGCCCGTACGTGTCAGCCGTACGCGTTCCTGCGCGACTACACCAGGCCGACGAGGTCGGCGATGGAATCGACCGTCTTGGTCGGCCGGTACGGGAACTTCTCGGTGTCCTCGACCGTGGTGAGACCGGTCAGCACGAGGAAGGTCTGCATGCCCGCCTCCAGCCCGGCCAGCACGTCGGTGTCCATACGGTCGCCGATCATGGCGCTCGACTCGGAGTGGGCGCCGATGGCGTTGAGACCCGTGCGCATCATCAGCGGGTTGGGCTTGCCGGCGAAGTACGGCTTCTTGCCGGTCGCCTTGGTGATCAGCGCGGCGACCGCACCCGTGGCCGGAAGCGGACCCTCGGTGGAAGGACCCGTCTCGTCGGGGTTGGTGCAGATGAAGCGGGCTCCGCCGTTGATCAGCCGGACGGCCTTGGTCATGGCCTCGAAGCTGTAGGTGCGCGTCTCGCCCAGGACCACGTAATCGGGCTCGTGGTCGGTCAGGATGTAGCCGATGTCGTGCAGGGCCGTGGTCAGGCCGGCCTCGCCGATGACGTACGCGGTGCCGCCCGGGCGCTGGTCGTCGAGGAACTTCGCGGTGGCGAGCGCCGACGTCCAGATGTTCTCGACGGGCACGTCCAGACCCATCCGGCTGAGCCGGGCCTGGAGGTCGCGCGGGGTGTAGATGGAGTTGTTGGTCAGCACCAGGAAGGGCTTGCCGGACTCGCGCAGCCGCTTGATGAAGGCATCCGCGCCAGGGATCGGGGTGCCCTCGTGGATGAGGACTCCGTCCATGTCGGTCAGCCAGGATTCGATCGGCTTGCGCTCTGCCACGGGACGTCTCTCCGCTCTGCGGGGCCTCTGACCTCGGGGGGCCTCTGGTCTGAACCACCCTAGCGGTGCGGGGCTGCGGAAGGGGAGGGCGTCCACGGCCCGGACAGGGCGGAGCAGGGCGGGGCGGGGGCGGCCTCGCCGTCGGGGTGTTCAGCGGTACGCCGCCCGGTGCGGCGGCGTGACGCCTGCGCGTGGGCGGGCCGGCGGCGACGGCGGTGACGGGCCGGCGAGCGGGTCGGCGCGGTCGGTCGCACCGAGGAGGCGGAGGGGCGGGGGAGGTGCGGGGGGGGCGTGCGCGGGGCGAGCCGCTAGGCGGAGGCCCGGAGCCGTCGGGCCCCGAGCAGCAGCCCGCCCCCGGCTGCGACGGCGGCGACGGCGGCGGACCCGTAGGCCCACTCGCGGGGCCCGGTGTGCGCGAGCGAACCCGCCTCGGCCGGGTCCTGCGGCCCCTCCACGGAGAAGCGGTACCCGCCCGCCTCCCCGACCCACTCCCCGTCGCCGGCCTTGCGCTGGACCAGCGCCGCGTCGGCGACGACCTCGCCCAGGGGGGCATCGGCGGCGAAGGCCAGCCGCACCTTGACGGTGGCGGAACCGCCGGCCGGCACGGAGAACCCGGCGAACCGGCTGTCCCCGTTCCCCCCGTTCGCACCGTTCCCGCCGCCGTTTCCGCTGCCGGGGCCGCCGTCGAACACGGCGATGATCTCGTCACGGTCGGAGCGCTCCAGGGTGACGGGGAAGGGGCCGCCGGGGGCCTCGAACTCCATCCGGAGGTGGGCGGGGCGCAGCGCCCGGGCGGCATCGGTGAAGACGACCACGGGGTGGATGGCCGTACAGGTGCCGCTGGTGGTGTTGGTCAGGTCGAGCAGCCAGGTCTGCGGCCCGGCACCGGCCCGGTAGACCACAGGCCCACCCCGGATCCGCGCCCCGATGGGGAACGCGGTGGCCTTGCCGTCGCCGCAGGTGGCGTGCGCGCGGGAGGGCAGCGCGGGGGCGGGGCGGGCACCGCCGCCGTTGCCGATGTCGGCAGCGGCGGTCGCGGAGTTGAGGGCCAGGAGGAGGGCTGTGAGGGCAAGGGCGTTGCGCAGTCTCATGGCAGACCTTCGCTGCTCGCCGGACGGAACGATGATCGGACGAGGCGACAATCACCCCGGCCCTCCCGCACCCTGCCACGCCCGCGCGACCCACATCCCACCCCACGCCCAAGCCCTCCCGGTTTACGCCCATACGGCGGCCGGGGTCAAACGGTGGGGGGCTGGGGGCGCGCGGGGAAGGCGGTGCCGCCGGGGGGGCACCGCCCCTGGGGGCGTGCCCCCAGGGGCGGTGCCCCCCCGGGGGCGGTCCCCGGGCCGGGACCGAGCCACCGGGATCCGGGGCACCGGCCCGGGGGATCCGGGCACAGCCCGAGAGTCCGGGCACCCCCCCCGGGAGAGCGGGCACCCCCCCCGGGGATCCGGGCACAGCCCGGGCATCCGGGCGCCCCCCGGGAATCCGAGGACAGCCCGAGAGTTCGGGCACCCCCCGAGTTCGGGCACCCCCCGGGGATCCGGGCACCCCCCGGGAACCCGGGCACAGCCCGGGTGCGGGCACAGCCCGGGAACCCGGGCACAGCCCGGGTGCGGGCACAGCCCGGGGATCCGGGCACAGCCCGGGTGCGGGCACAGCCCGGGAACCCGGGCACAGCCCGGGTGCGGGCACAGCCCGGGGATCCGGGCACAGCCCGGGTGCGGGCACA